>DATLXH010000092.1:0-4796 GCA_035576005.1 Thermoanaerobaculia bacterium
GCGGCCTGTCTGCTTCGTTGCACGGCAATTTCGCTCCTTGACATAGTGTCGACTATGCCTTCGTCGCAAAATCGCCGTGCGCCTCGCATCCAAGCCACTCTCCGCCGTCTCACGACAAAGGTCTGTGAGAAATGCGGGTTAGGCGATCTGTGTCGAGCGGCCTGGCAGACCGTGCGGGAGATGATGGTCGCCGCGGCGGGCGAGCAGATCCGGCCGGGAATGGTGGCCGTCGTGCAGACTTTCGGATCGAAGATCAATTTCCACCCCCACATTCACGCCATCGTGAGCAGCGGCGGGTGGACGAGGAGGGCGTGTGGATTCCGCTGGCCTATGTGGATCCGAAGCCGGCCGAGCTCCTGTTCCGGCACAAGGTGCTCTCGCTGCTTCGTAAGGCAGGAGTGATCGAGCAGGATCGGATTGCGTTGCTGCTTTCGTGGAAACACCGTGGTTTTTCAGTTCACAATGCCGTGACGGTGAAGCCGGAGGATGCCCTCGCGGCCGAGCGGCTCGTGCGGTACTTGATGCGGCCACCAGTGAGTCTCGAGCGGGTGGTCTTCGATCCTGAGAGTGGAGAAGTGAGCCTTCAACCGAAAGCCGGCGCGGATGACGGAGCGGGGGGAGAGCAGGTCGAAAGGATCGATCCGGACGAGTTCGTGGCGCGGGTGATCGTGCAGATCCCCGATCCGAAGAGACACCTCATCCGCAACTATGGAAGGTACGCCAATGCGGCGCGGGCGAAGCGGCAGCGGGACGTGGCGGCCGTGGGCGGATTGCGGACCGAAGCCGGCGGCGACGGGGGGACCGCGGCTCTCGCGACGGGATCGGTCGCGAAAGAGCCCGACACCGCGGAGCGCAAGGCCGCACGAAAGCGCTGGGCAAACCTGATCCGCCACATCTACGAGGTCGATCCTCTTGTCTGTCCCCGCTGCGGGGGATTGATGAAGATCATCTCCTTCATCACCGAGCGGCGGGCCATTCGCGCCATTCTCGATTCGGTGCGGCGAACCGGCACCCCGGTCTCGGCCGGCTTGCTCCACCCCCCGCCCGCCGCTCGCCCGGCCGAGGCCGGGGTGCACTGAGCGCGGGGACAGAGACAAGCAGAAGACGAAATGGGGGCCGGCGCGAGGCGGCGCGTATCGGGCCTCGCGCGCGCACGTGAAATTCCTGTCCCTCGTCTCAGACTTCCGCCCGCCGGCAGCAGTAAAGCTCCGCGATCGATGGCTTCAGCCGGCCTGCAGCCATTCCCGGATCCATTCCCGGATCCTGTCTCGAACGGCTCGAAGAGGAGTAGAATCGCCTGAATCGCTCGGGGAGACCAACTCGGGGTGGCGAGCAAAAAATGAAAATTCCTATCCCTAAAAGGGACGCGCATGCGGTGAAAGCAATCCGTCCGTCGTGGCGTAACGAGCTCGAGATCACAGACGCCATACAGTGGCTCGTCGATCAGGGGCTCATCGTTCATCCGCACATCGTCAAAGGGTGGTGGAAGGACACAGGGAAAATCGACGACATGCTCGAAGCGAACCGCACCGTCCTCGACATGAAGGAGTACGACGTGCGCGGCATCCACGATGAGCACAGCAGAATCGAGGGAAAAGTAGTGGTGGAGGAGGGAGTTGAGATCACCGACTCGGTGATCCGCGGCCCGGTGATCATCGGGCGCAACTCCCGGATCTCTCACGCATTCGTCGGTCCTTATACGTCGATCGGCGACAACTGCTCGGTCGAGTACTCGGAAATCGAGAATTCGATCGTGCTCGAGAACTCGACGATCTCCCATGTTGAAGGGCGCATCGAGGCGAGCCTCATCGGAAAGAATGTTCGAATCGCCAAGACGAGACGGAAACCGATCGCCTATCGCTTCATGCTTGGCGACAACAGCGAAGTGGGTATCACCTGAGTATTTTTCATCAGCGCTTTCCCGCGACGTTGCAGGCGTTGGTTGTGCTGTAGGGATTGAACGCGTGCCGAACGTCTACCAGTACAAGGATTTCGAGGGAAGCTCTCACCGGATTCTCGCAGCTCTCGTCCGCCGGTATCACAACGGAACATCGATGCTCGATCTCGGAGCAGCAGGCGGAGAGCTCGCGGCGGAGCTTCGACCGCTCTTCCGGCGGATCATCGGCTTCGAGCTCGACGTAGATCGAATCGGCCAGCTGCGGCAGCGACTCGATCATGTCGTCATCGCCGATCTGGAGCGCGTGACGAAGCTGCCTGATCAGATGAACGTCATCGTTCTGGCCGATGTTCTCGAACACATCAGAAGCCAGAAACGACTGCTCGAGATGGTCCGCGCCTCGCTCGCACCGAACGGTCTGGCCTTCATCTCCGTGCCCAACATTGCGAATGCGACTGTGAGGCTCGGACTTCTCTGCGGCGTGTTCCGCTATCGTGAGCGCGGCATTCTCGACGAGACCCACGTTCGCTTCTACACCGTAGCAACCATCCGAGAGGAGCTCGAGAACGCCGGGTTCGAGATCGTGTCGCTTCACGGCACGTCAGTACCGATCCGACTGATTCTGCGTGACGCCATCCCGGAAGGGATTCTCCGTTTCGGAGAGAAACTGCTGGTTCAGATCACGCGAACGTGGAAGGCTTTCTTCGCGTATCAGATCGTGCTGGTTGCGCGCGTCAGAGCTGTCGACGCTGCCGCCACGCGATGATTCCGAGGATCGTGGCAGAAAGAAGCGACACGCTCCACCAGCCGCCTCCGAGCCGACGCTTCACCGCGATCGCGTGCTCTCCGGCAGGAACTTCAATAGCGAAGAAGAGACCATTGACTGCGTGCGGTTTCACTCTGCAACCATCTACGGTGACCTGAAGCTCGGGCGTCAATTTCTCTGAGCTCACCAGCAGATAGGGAGCTCGTGCCCGACTTCGGATCAGCTGATTTGCGCCATCGTAATGCTGTGTCGACAGAGAGACGCTGCGACGGGCTGCCGGCACGGTGGCGAGCATCGACACTGCAGCGGCCGACTGCTGTTCCACGACCGCTTCCCGCGAGAAGTCGATTGTCTTCTGTTCAAGCATCTGCTCGAACGACAGGACCCGCGTCTCCCATACCGCGTTCCTCGGAGAGAGCTCAGCTCAAGACGGTAGCGCATCGATATACGTCACCGTATCGGGAGGTTGTCCGCGCTAGGATCATCCTCTATGCGGCCGAGGGACTGGGCAATGATGTGATTGCAGCGCGGCTCGACACGCCTCGACAAGTCGTCAGCAAGTGGCGCAAGCGGTTTTTCAAACAGCGTCTGGCCGGCCTCGAGGAGCAACCAAGGCGCGGACGTCCAGTCCGCTTTTCCCCCCGGCGTGGTCGTCGCGATTAAGGCGCTCGCGTGTGAGCTTCCCCATCAGACGGGTCTACCGATCTCGCGTTTCCAGATCCCCGATATCAAGCGCGCCGTGATCGAGCGCGGTCTGGTCGCTTCCGTCGGCGAAACGACGCTGTGGCGATGGCTCACCCAAGACGCCATCCGGCCGTGGTGTCATCGCAGCTGGATCTTTCCGCGTGATCCGCAGTTCGAACAATTCCGCGGGCTCTGACCGTTGCCATGCTGCCGTGGGCACCGTGACGGCACCGTGATGTGCACCGTTAAATGTGACACCTCGACACCGAAACGCTTCACAAGCTTGCATTGTTTCTCGCTGAGCGGTGAGTTTGTCGTCGTAGTGCGAGAATGCAACCGGGAGACCCTGATTATGATCGTGAAGACGTCAGACATCGACCTTCAAACTCCTTCAGGATCGATGCGAAGTGCGTCGCTCCGGAAGGGGAGAGTCGTTCCAGGTATCCAGGACTGCTTCTCTATTCAGAGATCTTCCAGCTGACTCCGCCCATCCGCCGGCTCGCGACGCAGTTCGCGAGTCACGGATTCGTCGTTCTTGCTCCCGAGATTTACCACGAGCATGAACCCGCGGGTTCGATCATTCCATATGACGAAGAAGGAAAAGCGCGCGGGAACCGCTACAAAAAGATCACGCCCATCTCCACCTTTGATAACGACGCCGCGACGGTCGTAGAGAGTCTCCTGCAGCATCCTCTCTGCAATGGGATCGTGGGGGCGGTGGGGTTCTGCATCGGAGGTCATCTGGCCTTTCGCGCTGCTCTCCATCCCAGGATTCGGGCAGCCGCGGCGTTCTACGCGACCGACCTTCACAGTGGGACCCTCGGCGCCGGAGAAAACGCTGACACGCTGGCCCGGGCTGGTGAGATCAATGGGGAACTTCTGATGATCTTCGGCCGTCAGGACCCGCATGTCCCTCCAGCAGGCCGGCGCGCGATCTACGACCAGCTTTCAGCGACTGACCGTCGTTTCAGCTGGCACGAGTTCAACGCCAGTCACGCGTTCATGCGCGACGAGGACCCCAGATACCAGCCTGCAGCCGCGAAGATCTGCATGGCGCTGGCAATGGATCTCTTTCGCCGCATGTGACCCGGAGCCGTCATCAATGCGCGAGACAACTCGGCCCGAAGGGCCGAATCCCTCTCCCGAGGGAGAGGGTGGCGCGCCAGCGCCGGGTGAGGGCTCAAGTACCTACCCGTCAGATTGCTGAAGTCACGGAGTTTGGCATTCGCCCACCGGCGATACTTTGATTGCTGATCTCGCGCGGTTACGCGTGGACGATTTGCGAAAGCATCGTTCTGAATGCCGTTTCCCGCATTTCTCACAGACCTTTGTCGTGAGACGGCGGAGAGTGGCTTGGATGCGAGGCGCACGGCGATTTTGCGACGAAGGCATAGTCGACACTATGTCAAGGAGCGAAATTGCCGTGCAACGAAGCAGACAAACCGCTAT
>DATLXH010000093.1:0-25117 GCA_035576005.1 Thermoanaerobaculia bacterium
GACCTTTGTCGTGAGACGGCGGAGAGTGGCTTGGATGCGAGGCGCACGGCGATTTTGCGACGAAGGCATAGTCGACACTATGTCAAGGAGCGAAATTGCCGTGCAACGAAGCAGACAGGCCGCTATCCGTCGTCTCGCGGCGAAGGTCCGTGAGAAATGCGGGCTAGCGCCGAGACATTCGACACGCGGGCGGGCCCGGGCGCTGTAGACAGTCCGTCAGCCTGCTCCCTGACGCGTCGACACAGACTACCGGCACTCACCCATGCGGTTGAGTGACCTCGAAGACCTTCGCTTCGATGAACACGTCGACCACCGCCGGATCAATGAGGCCGTCTTTCACTTCCATTTTCAAAATGTCCAGCGCTCGATCGGTTGGCACCGCTCGTTTATAGGGGCGGTCGTTCGCGGTTAGAGCGTCGTAGATATCGGAAACCGTCATCATCCTCGACTGAAGCGGGATTTTTTCGGCAGGCAGACCCAGCGGATAACCGCGACCATTGAGCTTTTCATGGTGTGCGTACGCGATGTTGGGAACTCCCATCAGGTCTTTGGTCCACGGGATCTTCGACAGAAAATGAAATGTATGAGTCACGTGACTCTCGATCTCCGATCTTTCCATCTGATCCAGATTGCCTTTTCGGATTGAGAGGATGCGAGCCTCCTCGGGACCGAGGAGTGGGCGCCGCTGCCCTGATCCATCCTCGAACTCGCGCGTGCCCAGAGCCTGCAGATACTGAAAGTCGCCCTCTGGGAGAACGGTCGGCTCGTTGGACTGCGTGATGAATTGAAAATCGTTCTTCAAAGCCGCAATCTCATCATTCATTGCATGGTCGAGCTGCTCGCTGACTGCCTGGAACCCTTCAGGACCGTGCTTCAAAAGGTGGTCGAGTTTCATTTTCGTGAACCGGGTCTCCACTTCCTTGACCACATACTCGAAGCGGAACCTGATCACGTCGAGTTGCAACGGGTAGAGCTTCTTCTGTTTCACGAGGACCTGTTCCCGCACTCCGACTTTTCCGAAGTCGTGAAGGAGGGAGGCATAGCGAATCTCTCGCAACTGGTCGGTGGAGAAACGGACTTCGCTGAACAGACCGGTAGGGATCTGGTCGACGATTTTGGCAAGGGCAACAGTGAGCTCCGCGACGCGGAAGGAGTGCCCTGAGGTCGTGGGGTCGCGTTGCTCAATGGCTGTGACCGCGGCGGTTACGAAGCCCTCGAAGAGCCGTTCAATCGAGTCGTAGAGGTAGTTGTTCTCAACCGCAATCGTTGCCTGACCAGCAAGCGATCTCATCAGGTCGATGGTGGGCTGGTCGAACGGGATGACTTCGTGAGGCACACTCGCAGCCGTCAGTTTCTTTTCCTTCCCTCTCCTTTTCCGGTTGATGAGCTGCAGCACGCCGATCGTGTCGCCCGAATGGTTCTTCATTGGAAAAAGTAACATCGACCTGGTCAAATAGCCGTTCTCTGTATCGAAGGAACGATTGATCGAGTATTCGACGTCGGGCGGAAGGTCGTACGCATCATCGATCACCAGCGTCTGACCGGTCAGCGCAACAAACCCAGCCAGACTCTTTTTCGTGATCGGCAGAACCTTCTCTTCGAAATTCACCGCGATCGAATCGTTCTGCGCAAGCTTCCACCGGAGAACCTTTCCGACTCCTGGAATCTCGTCGAGCAGATAGAGCGAGCCGGCGTCGGATCGGCTCAGCTCGCGACTCTTGCTGAGAATCATCTTCATGAGGACTGAGTGGTCGCGGATGGTTGACAGGGACATGCCGACCTTATTGAGCTCCTCGAGCTGGAGACTCCGCTCATT
This sequence comes from Thermoanaerobaculia bacterium, assembly GCA_035576005.1. Lineage (GTDB taxonomy): Bacteria > Acidobacteriota > Thermoanaerobaculia > Gp7-AA8 > Gp7-AA8 > DATLXH01. Next base: position 1,817 of record DATLXH010000093.1, read on the forward strand.
GAGCTGACGCTCGAGGTGATCGGTGCGCAGCGTCTGGTCGAGGTCTTCGAAGGCCCTGGTGATTCCCGACAGGAACTCGTCAGGGTCTACGTCTTCTGCAAGCTCTGCCACGACCTTATCGAGCGTCAGCCATTCCGGAAGGATCGAGGCTCCCCACCTCACGACCACGAAGCGCTGCTCGTCCAGTCCGTGAGGTTTTTCGTGTGCAGCGACCTGGGGGTCGAGCAGGATGACGTGCGCAAGCCGGCGATCGAACGCCTTCCCGGTCTTCCCGTCGAACGCCGTCGGCTCAATCTCCTCTCGGCGCAGTAAGCTCTCGAAAGATTCGATCGGAAATCCAGGCGAGTGGACGAGACGTCTACGAATGGCTCGAGTCATCAGCACAGAAACCCTCCGGTCCCTCCATGGCACTTCTCTCAGGGATTGCGCCGTACGATTATGCACGTGTCTGGATCGAGAATGGATTCGGGACTGCTCATGTTTCACCCAACAGCCGACGGATCGCCACGTTGCGTCGACCGCCGAACCCCTATCCCCAGGAGGATGTTTTGGCCGCGTACACGACAGAGACCATCACGCCGAAGTATCACGAGGCCCTCCTCGGATGGCAGAAGCAGAACTTTCCCGAGCTGAGATTTCTCGAGGAGAACTGGACCAGGTACTATCCGACGCAGACTCCCTACAGGCTCCTTGCCAAGATCGGAAAGTTGCAGTCCGAGTCCATACAGTACGGACGGTTCACCGGGAAGACCAAGCTCGAGAAGGCCGGCGACATGGTCGGAAACATGTTCTACACAGCCCGCGACATCATCCGGGCACAGGCCTCGACTGAGCTCGGCTCGATTCAACAGCACCGCCTCACTCTCGAGGAAGCGCCGACCGATGCGATGAAGGTGTCGGTTCTGCGCATCATGGCTGAGGAGCTCCGTCACGCCTATCAGATGTTCTGGGTCTTCGATCACGATCCGAGCTGGAAAAAGCCAGGCCATCCAGACATCGCTACCGAAACTCTCGACGAGCTCCTGTCCATGCGGCTGGGGAATCATGTCCTCGATGCGTTCAACATCCCATTCATCAACTTTCTCGACAATGTCGTCTTTGCCACCGTCATTGACCTCGTCGGCAAGTATCAACTCGACATGCAGCGCGTCTTCTCCTACGCGCCAATGGCGCGCTCGATGGGACCGATGCTTTCCGAAGAGGGTTACCACATCGGGTCGGGGCGCGGATTCCTCAAGGATCTGGCGGTCCGCGCTGTCGAAGGGAGCGGAACGTACTCACTCAACGATATTCAGAGAACGCTCAACGTATGGCTCCCGAAGGGAGCCGAGATGTTCGGGAACGAGCGCGGAGGCGAGACCAATATCGCCTTCGGGTTCAAAGACCGAAACAATCTGACCGCGCAGTCGGAATATCTTCAGGAAGTTCGTGAGCTCATCGAGCTGACGAACATCGCGCTGGCTCAGGCTCTATCGAAGGGGATTACCGCGCCGGATGCAAGGAGTCTGGTTCGGGAGATCGCCGACACCGGAGAAGAGCAGCAGGGAATCAAGCCTGAATACCTCCTTTATATGCCCGACTCGAAGTTCTTCCGCCAGCGCGGGATGGAAGAAATCATCTTTCTTCCGTACGACGTGCGAGGCGAAATGCTCACCGAGAATGGCGCGCCGATCGCGGGTGAACAATATATAAGCTATCTCGAGTCCGTGCTCCCGGCGTACTACGTGAAGGGTGAGGATTTCCGTAAATATACGGAGGGCTTGCTCGGTCGCGAGCGTCCTGCCGCGGGCTTGGCAGGCTGGTAAGGTCCGGCCCGCATTTCTCACAGACCGTCCACCGCCTCACGACGACGTTCTGTGAGAAATGCGGGCTAGCGCGGATAGTGATTCCTCGAGTCGTCGGTGTAACGGCGGCCGCTCGAAGGCGGGGTAGCTCCGACTGATTGCTGATTCACCTGTTCCTGCTATCTTGCGGGGCATGCTGCTCTCGACTCGGACTCTGCTCGCCGCCATCATGCTGATCATGCTCACGGGCTGCGGGCAGCTTCGGGAGCTTCCTACTGAGCCGATAGATCCAGGGAGTGAACCGATCGATCCGAGCGCGACACTCACACGCGTGCAGAGCGAAATCTTTACCCCCACCTGCGCCACCATTGGCTGTCACGACCCCGCAGTCCAACAGGGATCGCTCGTGCTCAGCCCGGGTCGGTCATTTGCGGAGCTGGTCGGAAAACCGAGCGCTCAGGTACCGCAAACTCTGCGAGTACGTCCTCTCGATCCCGACAGAAGCTATCTCTACATGAAAGTAATCGGGGCGCCGGGGATTACAGGAGACCGGATGCCGCAGAACGCGCCTGCACTCAGTCAGGCGCAGCGGACTCTGATTCGAGACTGGATTCGAAGAGGTGCGCCGAATGACTGAGCGTTGCCTCTTCATAGTCATCGTTCTCGCACTCCTGGCCCTCCCCTGCGCGGCTCAGGACCGAACCACGCCGATCCCGGCACTTCCTCTGGGCGACGCGCTGCTCAATCTTCCGACTGCCCGTATCCCGATCGAGGGAGAGTGGGAGGTGAGATTCACGCACCGGTTCATCCAGCCGGTCAATCGCGGAGATGTCCATTCTCTGTGGGGTCTCGATGGAGGTGCGGACGTTGGGATTGGACTCTCCTGGGCAGCTCGCCCCTACCTTCAGATCTCTCTTGTTCGCTCGAGCCTCCTGGACGATATCGAACTGGCGGCCAGGTACGTTTTCGTGCAGCAGGCTCCTTCCCTGCCCTTTTCGCTGAGCCTGCGCGGCGGGGCCGCGGTCAGGACGGATCGAGGCGCGAGTCATCGTTCGAGCCTTTTCGCGCAAGCGATCGTCTCGCACCAGGTAGCGAGCCGACGGGCTGAGGTCTTCTTCGTCCCCACAGTCGTCACCAACGCCGGACCGTTCCGGAGCGCGGTCAGCCTGCCGATCGGAGCTGCCTACGCTCTGAAGCCGACGCTTTTCGTCATTGGAGAGATCTACCCGGTAAATCGCGACCTTCCTGCGGGACTACGTTCCGACGTGGGTTGGGCGGTGGGGCTCAAAAGGACTATAGGGGGCCACTATTTCGACGTGATGCTCTCCGATACGCGCGCCACCCTGGTCGATCAGTACACTCCGGGAGCCTTCATCTGTGACGGGCGCAACCGCTGCGCCGGAATCGAAGGAGGGGACCTGCACCTCGGGTTCAACATCGTTCGAAAGTTCGGCAGACGAGTCGGATCGCGTCGATAAGCGAACCCACGCGGGAAGTTCCAAACGTTTCCGGGCGAAATGTATGGACCGCAAGAGTGTCGCGGGACAGAGAGGAGTGTCTGTCCTACATGCGCGTGTGGGACAGACACTCCTGTCTGGCCCGCGACAATGCTTCCCAGGGGCTTTCGGAGTCGAACCGGCCGAAGTGCCCGAAATAGGCCAGCCGTTCCCTCGGTTAAAGTTATTACTAGAGCATTCCGCGGCCGCCGGTCCCTTGTAAGATGGCGGTTAGATTGCAAGAGCACGTCTACGGAGACCTTCATGCGCTGTCCAGAATGCAAAAGCTTCAACGAAGCTGGAACGTCGGCCTGCGGACACTGCGGTCTCCTCCTGATGAACCTCGCTCCGGCGAAGCGTCGCAGCGACGACTTTGCAGCGAGTAAGAGACGCGCCTCCGATCAATCGTTAATGAAATGCCCCTTCTGCGGGGGGGAAATCCAGAATTCTGCCGCCCGGTGCCTTCACTGCGCCCAGATTGTGAAGGCCGAAGCTAGAGTCGAACAGGCCATGCGCCTGCGGGCCCAGATTAACTACGCAAGCTGGGTTGCTTACATCTTCGGTCTCATCGCGTTCGTGGTTTTCAAGCCGGTCGGAATTGTATCCATCGCCGCGGGCCTGCTGCTCTCGATCGCCTACTACGCGATTCAGATCGAGCGTGTCTCAAAGTCTCCCCAGGAAACGAAAGAAGGCTTCTGGGATTTTGCGAAACGGCAGGTGAAGCTCGAGCGAATCGCGATTGCCATTCCCCGCATCCCCGGCCGCAGGCTCGTTTTCGTCGGCACGCCTCTGATCGCAGCAACGGTTGGATTTCTCGCGAACTTCTTCCTTCTTCAGCAGCCAATGAACAAGATTCTTGCTGCGAATTCAGCCTATGACGGGATGTCGGTCTCGGCCCACTACCGTTATTTCTTCGTCCCCGGCGAAGTCACATACGATTTGAAATCGATCGGCTCGAGACAGAGCACCCTCGATGTTCACACCGCCCTGCTCGAGTACGCAAAGACCCTCAAGGGCCGGCGCTTCCGCAACATCCGGCTCTCCTATCAGGGAGTCGACAAGTTTGAGATCGCTGGCGACAAGTTCCAGAAACTGGGCGAGGAATACGACCGGCGGAACTTCACCTACGTCCTCCTCGATTTCCCGAGGATTTACCGCCAGCACTCCAGGCCCGCGCCAGCGAAGCGTAACGACAATGACCGCGATGCCCTGCTCGAATTTCACCAGCAGTGGTATGCCGCACCGTCACCCTCCCTCGGCCAATAAGCCTCCCTCTCTCGAGGTGTTCTGACTTTCAGCCGCCGAAGGCGGCGAAAGATCGGTAGCACCCGGCTTCAGCCGGGTGGCTAGAGAATGCCTTCCTCACGCAGCTCCCTCTCGAGCCTCTCCGCGTCGACGAACTGAAACGACCTCAAACCAAGGTTGCGAGCGGCAGCGACGTTCTGCGGGAGATCATCGACGAGAATCATCTCCTCGAGCGCAACGTCAAAAACCCGGGCGGCTTCGTGAAAGATCTCCGCGTCGGGCTTCGCACTCCGAACCTTGTAGGAGTAGACAAACAGGTCCTCTGGGCGGAACAGAGTTGGGAACATCGACGGGATGACTCCCGCATGGACTTCATTCGAGTTGGATAGGAAGCCAACTTTGTAGCGTTTGCGTATTCTCGCCAGCAGCTCCTCCATCCCCTCGACCGGACCATCGAAAAAGTCGGTCCAGACCTCGCGGAGCCGCTTAACGGAACCGCGGTAGCCGATTCCCTCCTTCAACGCCCCGTGAAAGTCTTCAAAAGAGTGAAGTCCCCGCTCGAGGTCTCGATAGAACCCGGGCTCCTCCAGCGTCTCGACGATCTTCTGCCCAGGTACGGCGGCGTCCAGCGCGATGGCGGCAATGACTCGATCGTATGCGAGGCGGATGAGCGTATTGCCGAGGTCGAAGACGAACCAGGTTGGGCGTGGCGGCATGGTTACATTCTGAATATGCCGAACTTCGGATCCGGAATCGGTGCGTTGGAAGCGATCGCCAGTCCCAGCCCCAGAACCGCGCGGGTATCGGCCGGATCGATCACTCCGTCGTCCCACAGACGCGCGGTGCTGTAGTAGGGACTGCCCTCCGTCTCGTACTTTGCGAGCACGGGATCGGCGATGCTTCTCTCTTCCTGCGGCGTGAACGTCTTGCCCTCCCGGGCAAGCTGGTCTTTCTTGACTGTGGTGAGGACACCGGCGGCCTGCTCCCCTCCCATGACGCTGATCCGCGCATTCGGCCACATCCAGAGAAATCGAGGATCGTAGGCACGGCCACACATCCCGTAGTTGCCGGCGCCGAATGATCCTCCAATGATTACGGTGAACTTCGGCACGTTCGAGTTGGCAACGGCGTGAACCATCTTGGCTCCATCTTTCGCAATGCCGCCCCTCTCGTACTGCTTTCCGACCATGAAGCCTGTGATGTTCTGCAGAAAAAGCAAAGGGATCTTGCGCTCGTTGCAGAGCTCGATAAAGTGCGTGGCTTTCAGTGCAGACTCGCTGAACAGCACGCCGTTATTTGCAAGGATTCCGATCTGATAGCCGAAGATGCGTGCGAATCCCGTTACCAGAGTCGGCGCGTAGCGTTCCTTGAACTCGTGGAATCTTGAACCATCGACGACTCGCGCGATGACTTCGCGTACGTCATATGGTTTTCGGATGTCCCTCTCGATGACACCGTAGACCTCTTTGACATCGAATGCCGGCTCTTCGCTTTCGATTCTCGACAGCGACATGGGCATCGCCGGCGGAAGGTTCTCGACGATATTTCTCACGATTGAGATCGCGTGAGCATCATCCTCGGCAAGGTGATCCGCGACCCCTGAGATTCGGGTGTGCACATCCGCTCCACCCAGCTCTTCCGCGGTAACTTCTTCGCCCGTCGCGGCACGAACCAGTGGAGGTCCGCCCAGGAAGATTGTTCCAGTCCCCTTCACGATCACTGCTTCGTCCGACATGGCGGGCACGTAAGCACCTCCCGCCGTGCAAGATCCCATGACCGATGCAATTTGCGGGATCCCCATCGAAGACATCCGCGCCTGGTTGAAAAAGATCCGACCGAAGTGTTCCCGATCGGGAAAGACCTCGGCTTGTAATGGTAGAAATGCTCCGCCGGAATCGACCAGGTAAATGCAGGCCAGACGGTTCTGGAGCGCGATTTCCTGAGCCCGGACGTGCTTTTTCACCGTCATCGGGAAGTAGGTTCCCCCCTTGACGGTCGCATCGTTCGCGATGATGAGGCAGTCGCGCCCTCGCACACGACCTATGCCGGTGATGACCCCGGCGGAGGGAGCGCCGCCTTCGTACATGTCATCGGCGGCAAGGGCCGAGCATTCGAGGAACGGTGTCCCCTCGTCCAGCAGGAGCTTGATTCTTTCTCTCGCGGGCAGCTTCCCCTGCTCACGGTGGCGGTCGAGGTATTTGGCCCCTCCACCAAGGCGGACCTTCTCGAGCCGGAGCCTGAGGTCCCCAACGAGCGAAACCATTTGATCGCGATTGGCTTTGAAGTCGTCGCTGGACGGGTCGAGGTGCGTTTCAAGTCTTTCCATAAGTCCCTGAGTTGCGATTGTGACGTGACTCCGCGAGATCGAGCTCGGCCAGACGCTGCCCGAGGAGTAGCAGTGAATCGGGCGACAACCTCTGGCGCACGGATGCGAGGCGCTTGACCCGTCTGGCCCACTGTGAATTCCTTAACGCACAATCGATGATGTCTCGCTCCTCACCGCCCCCAGCAGGAACGACAGAGTCGACCAGACCCGCACGGAGGGCATCGCTGGAAGTGATGATCTGATTTGCAAGGAAAAGGTCTGTCGCCGCCGATCGGTCCAGAAGGTCGCGCCATCGGCTGGTCCCACCGAATCCCGTGACGATCCCGAGGCGCGCACCCGGATGCGAAAAACGCGAACGCTCAGTAGCGAAGCGGAGATCGAAAGCCAGCGCAAGGTCGAGTGCGCCACCAAAGCAGTCGCCGTCGATGAGTGCAAGGGTGAGGAACGGAAGGCGAGCGATCGATTCCATCACGCTCTGGCCAAGATGAGAAAATCGCTCCGCGTCTTCAGCGTTGAATCCCGACATCTCGCGGATGTCGGCTCCCGCCGCGAACAGAGCTTCGCGCGCACTGCGCAGAATCAAAAGGTCGAGGTCCGAAGGGAGCGCAGCGATCAACCCATCGAGCTCGGCGAGTGCGGCAGTGGAGAGCACGTTCATCCCGCCATCGTCGAAAACGATGGTGAGCTGTCGTCCTTCGGCCTGCGCCGAGAAGCGTCCAGCGATCTGAGGTGTCACCGAGTGACAGCCTGGCGGATGGCGTCGACCGCCGTCGAGGTCAGAGTGCCGGGAAGGAAGATCTCACGAATCCCCAGCGCCTTGAGTTTCGCGACGTCCTGCTCCGGAATGATCCCGCCGGCGAAGACCGCGACATCTTCCGCGCCCTCAGCTTTGAGCAGCCTCATGATCTCGGGAAAGAGAACGTTGTGGGCACCCGAGAGGATCGAGAGCCCGATCGCGTCAACATCTTCCTGCACTGCGGCGGAGACGATTTGTTCCGGCGTCTGGCGCAGGCCGGTGTAGATCACTTCCATCCCCGCATCCCGCAGCGCCCGTGCGATGATCTTGGCACCGCGGTCGTGGCCGTCCAGCCCCGGCTTCGCGATGAGCACGCGAATTTTCTTCTCGGTCATGTCGTCACCTCTCCCCGTCTCTGAAAACCGAGAGGATGAGAATGTCATGGAACGTTCCTTCCCGGTAGAACTCCTTGTGCAGCTTTCCTTCCTGAACGAAACCGTGGCTCTCGAGCAACCTCTTCGCCCGCTCGTTGTAGTCGAACACGTTGATTTTCAACTTCGACAGGTTCATCTCGTTGAAAGCGAAGTGAACCATCGTTTTCACCACGTCTGAGCCGAAGCCTTTGTTCCAGGCTGACGGCTCGCCAATGAAGAGGCCGAAGTACGCGGTGCGGGAAACCCAGTCGATATCGTGGATGGACGCATTCCCGATGTGGTCGCGCGACTCCCGGTTCTCGATTGCAAAATGGCGTGCCCCTTCCGAACCGCGCACGGCCTCATCAAGCCAGAGCGCCTCATGGTCGAACGCCATCGGATAACGAGATTTGAGGGTCCTGACGATATTCGGATCGTTCATCCATCGGTAGCAACGCTCCAGATCCGATGGTTCCAGAGCTCGCAGGATCGTGAGCTCACCCGCAATCATGAACCCACCCTTGCCACGCTCGTTCGGTTGCGGAGCGAGGTCCCGGGCAATCTTCTTCGTCATGCGCGGCGATTATAGGGATTCGGGACGAGTTGTGAAGCGCGGGAAGTTACCGGGAGGGAGCATACCGCCGTCATGTGCCTTGGAGTCTCGACGCTCTCGGGTACTGCGAGCCCTCATGCACTTTTCATGCGCACGCGCCAAACCTGTGCAATCCGATCTCTATCTGGCCTCGTAAGGTTATTGGAGATTGAGATTCCGCCGGTCGAACTTCTGAGATCGACCGCCACCAGCACCAGGAGACAGTTTGAGCAGACTCGGAGGATTTGATCAGGGAATGAACATCTCGTCGCAGAAAGCCGGCTTCTCCGGCTTGGGAAAAGGTGATGCCAGGGTGGCTGCATCCATTCTCATCGTCGATGAGCATGAGATGCTCCGAGCAGGCATTAAGCTCTTACTGAGCGCTCCCGGGTCCAGCATGGTCGTTGGCGGAGAAGCTTCGAATGCGAGTCAGGCACTGGAGCTTCTTCTTCTCGGCGAGTGGAACCTGATCGTTCTGGACACGGTCCTTCCCGATCAGAACGGACTCGATTTCATTCGCAAGATCAAGGGACTGTACCCCTCGCTTCCCGTCCTGGTCTTCACGGGCAATCGTAGCGACTGCGCCAGGGCTTTCCGCGCCGGTGCTTCCGGATACATCACGAAAGATGCGTCCGGTGTTGAGCTCGTTGCAGCGTTTCGGACCCTGATCGCCGGGGGGACCTGGGTGGGCGAGTCGGTACCAGTCAGGTCCAGTTGTGAAGAAGACTCCGCCGAGCTTCACGGCAGACTATCTCCGCGGGAGCGCGAGGTCATGGAAATGATCCTGTCCGGACAACGACCGAAAGAGATCGCCTGTCAGCTGAACGTAAGCATCAAGACAGTCAGTACCCATCGCACGCGTCTCATGAAAAAACTTGGTGTGGACGACAGTCTCAGTTTGATTCGCTACGCGATCCGCCATCAGCTCACTCCCGATGGCGCGGAATCATTCGACTGACGCTGGAACGAAATGGACGGATTAGTAGGACAAGTCTGACACAAGTATTCGATAAAAGAACACCTTTGCGGCCCGATATGGTTCGCGGAATGCAGTAGCGACATATGAGCATCGAACTGGGCATACGCGGAGTCTAACAACACGCGAATCCCTATCACTGGAGGAAACATGATCAAGAAGAGAATTACGCAGTTGCTCTGCGCAGTGACACTGGCAGTACCGATGAGCCTTCTGGCATCGTCTCACCGGGAAGCTCCGCTCATCACCGAGGATCCAACCGCGGATAACACCGATGTTTACGCGTTTCGCAGCCCTGACGCTCCGGACACCGTAACGATCATCGCGAACTTCTCGCCTCTGTCGGAAGCTTCCAACGCACCGAATTTCTACAGTTTTTCGAACAGCGCAGTCTACGAGATTCACATCGATAACAACGGCGATGCGAATGAAGATGTCACGTATCAGTTCCGTTTCCGTCGGGACGTCAGAAACCTCGACTCGCATGTCTATAACAGCGGACCGGTTCTGACTCCGAACTCTGCGAACCTGAACGTTCGCCAGTTCTACACGGTCAACCGCGTTACGGGCAATCGCCGTAGCGGAACGTCCACGAGCCTGGGCGGCAATTTTCAGGTCGCTCCCGCCAACATCGGCCCGAAATCGACTCCTGATTATGCATCTCTCGCCCAGTCGGTAGTTGGAGGCCTCGTCGACGGCACCGGTAAGGTGTTCGCCGGACCTCGCGACGATCCATTCTTCGTCGATATCGGCTCGATCGGTGATCTCCTGACCCTCCGTCCGGTTCAGCAGCTCCACCTGGTTGCACCCATCTCACCCTCATCTCCTGGCGTAGATGGTCTTCGTGGCTACAATGTCATGTCGATCGCCATTCAGGTCCCGATCACTCAGCTGACGGCTGGCGGCACCACTCCGGGGTCGGCAACGGCCAGCAACGCGGTCATCGGCGTCTGGTCCACTTCCAGCCGCGGGCGCCTCACTCTTCTGAACACCAATGGAATTCCCCGTACCAGTCTGAGCGGCCTGGCTCAGGTTTCCCGGCTGTCGCACCCTCTGGTGAACGAATTGGTCATCCCGCTCCGTTTCAAGGACATCTTCAATTCGTCAGAGCCGAAGGGCGACAAGCCGTTGTTCGATACCGTCGCCGGGTTTCGAAATGCCATCCTCGATCCGGAAGTCCCAAAGCTCCTGAAGATTTTCTACAACATCGATTCTCCCCCAGCACCCCGTAACGATCTGGTGCAGGTCTATCTGACCGGAATCCCGGGAGCGACCATGCCTCCGAACGTGGTTCCTGCTGAAATGCTTCGTCTCAACGTTGCTGTCCCCGTTACCGCGGCCGCTTCCATCAACCGGATGGGTGTCATCGCTGGAGATCTTGGTGGTTTCCCCAACGGTCGTCGTCTTGCTGACGACGTCGTCGACATCACTCTTCAGGTGTTTGCCGGCAAACTCGTTCCTGGCTTCGACCGAGCACCGAACAATGCCTTGACCGACGGTGTCAACACCAACGACAAAGCGTTCCTTGCGACGTTCCCTTACACCGCACTGCCGCTCCAGGGCTTCGAGAGTCGCCCGCACGCCAACAACAACCCAAACACTCCTTAAACAGCACGAGCGCTGGCGGCTGAGTCTTCGGCCGCCGGTCGCTTCCCTGTCACGCAGCAATTTCGAGAGGATCTTCTATGAACAAAACCTTGCGCTTCGCAGTACTCGCGCTCGCACTGCTGCTACCAGTCGGGGCCGCACAAGCGAATCATTACGCGGACTTTTACGTCATTCCAACCACGGCTCACGTGATTGGCGCAAACAACACACTCTTCATGACCGATATCGCCATCCAGAATATTCAGTCGACGCCGTTGACCGTTGATCTGATTTTCGTGGAGACCGGGGAGAACAACCCCGACAACATCTTCCCCATCGTGCCGTCAGGCAACACAGGAACAAGCAGCTTCGTCGTTCCGGCCGGCGGGAATCTATTGATCAAGGACGTGCTGGCCGGCTTCACCGGTGGCCGGACAACGCCGAACAACATCGTCGGCGCAATCCTCATTGGCTCGCAGGACTCCCGCGCATTTGCCGTCACCAGCAGGACCTACAGCTCAAAAAATGGTGGCACGGTCGGAGTTACGGTTCCACCCGTCCGCGACTTTCTCACCATGGCGTCAGGCAACACCAACACAGCGATGGCCGTAGCCTACGTCCCTGGCCTCATCGTCAACTCCCAGTATCGTACAAACCTCGGCTTCGTCGCCGCGAACATCGGCTCCGAGCCGCTCTTTGTCGAAGTGACGTTGCGCAACGCGACCGGTCCGATCCTCAATGGCAGACGGACGTTTCAGGTCGCAGCGGGGAATATCTCCCAGGTTCAGTTCAGCAGCCGCGCCGTCTCTGACTCGACATTCGACATCGGCAGCGCCGATTTTCGCATTGTCCAAGGCTCCGGTTCCGTGGCTCCATTCGCCACAGTCATCGACAATGTCACTCAGGATCCTGTTTACATTGCAGGCGTGTTCCCACCGAACAACAACCTGACTCTCGCGACCTCATTCCTTCGCGGGATCTTCAGCCGCGCCACTGCAACCCGATAGTACTCGCAGCATTGATTTCCAGAAGGGCGGCGGACGATAGGTCTGCCGCCCTTTTGCTTTGCATCAGGATTTCGATCCCCTCCTTCTCCGCACCATGCCACTTCGCCACGTTCTCTTTCCATCTCAAATAGGGACCGGGGCGGCCAGGAAGGAATCCGACTTGCAAACTTCAACGGCCATGATGAAGAGTCACGAATCTTGACGAACAGGGACGGAGTGAAAGCTCTGATTTTTGATATCGACGGCACACTGGTCGACTCGAATGATGTGCACGCGCACGCCTGGCAGGAGGCTTTCGAACATTTCGGCAAGAGGTTCGACTACGCGTTGATTCGAAGCCAGATGGGTAAAGGTGGTGACCTCCTGGTTCCCGACATGCTGAGCGCGCGAGAAATCCGCAGCTTCGGCGATGAGCTCAAGGCCTTCCGCAAGGAGCTTTTCAGCAAGACCTACATGGAGCAGATCAAGCCGTTTCCCGGCATCCGGGAGGCGTTCGAGCGTCTCAAGGCGCACGGCATCGAGCTCGCGCTTGGAAGCTCAGGAGAGCCACACGAGGTAAAACACTACATCGAGCTACTGGGGATTGGAGATCTGATTGAAGCCTCTACCTCCAAGAAAGATGCTCAGTTCTCCAAGCCATCGCCCGAGATTTTTGAAGCCGCGATCGAGCAGTTGAAGGCATCAGACGACAAGATAGCGGCCGTCGGGGATACGCCTTACGACATACTCGCCGCTCATCGAGCGAAAATCCCGGTCTTTGCCGTGCTATCAGGCGGATTCGATCGCGAGCAGCTTCACAAAGCGGAGATAATCTTCGATGATGTGCCGGAGCTCGTAACCCGAGTCGAAGAGATTGATGAGTACTTCCGAACCTGAAAAGCCTGCAGCTCGCCGAAAGACCGACGTCCACCGAAATGCCATCGTCGTCGATGGCCATTGCGACACACCGTACCGCCTGAGGCGCGTGGGACTACAGATCGAAGACTCCGATCCCGACGCGCAGCTCGACCTGGAAACACTCAAGGCGAGTGGCATCACAGCGACGTTCTTCGCCTCGTACGTTCCTCCCTTCTATGCGTCCCGCGGCGCGGCGCAATTCGCTCATGATCTGATCGACATCATCGTCGCAACCGCGGCGAGACATCCCGACACGTTAATGCTCGGGACCAGGAGCGCCCACATCCGCGAAGCGAAAGCGAAGGGACGGATTGCGTTGATGATCGGGATAGAAGGTGGACACGCAATCGAGGACTCTCTCGATACCCTGCGAACCTTTTACGCTCGTGGAGTCCGCTATCTCACGCTGACCCACGTCAACACCAACAACTGGGCCGACTCATCAGGCGACACACACCGCCACGGCGGTCTCACGTCGTTCGGGCGTGAGGTCGTCAGGACCATGAACGAGCTGGGAATGATCGTAGACATCGCGCACGTCTCCGACAATGCCTTCTACCACGCGCTCGAAACGAGTGCGGTCCCGATCATCGCATCGCACTCGTCGTGTCGTGCACTGACGAATCACGCGCGGAACATGACCGATCAGATGCTCAAAGATCTGGCCGCCAGCAACGGCCTCTGCATGATCAACTTCTTTTCTGCCTTCATTAATCAAGGGGTTGCGACTGTGATGATGAAAGCGCAGAAAAGGCCCGGACATCGCGACCTTCCAGGTGCCGATGAAGAACTTCCCGATGACCGAATTGACTGGGCACTCTACCTCGACTGGTTTCGTGCCCTCGGCTGCCCGGAAGCAACGATCGATGATGCCGTCGATCACATTGCACATGCAGCATCCGTTGCAGGGATCGATCACGTCGGAATCGGTTCCGACTTTGACGGCGTCCCGTCACTCCCCTCGGGCCTCAAGGACGCGTCTTTTCTCCCCCTGCTCACTGACCGGCTCGCCGATCGGGGGTTCTCTGATGACGAGATCGAAAAGATCCTCGGGAAGAACTTCCTGCGCGTTTTCGAAGCCGTCGAATCGGGACGCAGAGAATCCGCAACGTCCAACCCGCCGGCCTGAGCGACGTACGGCCGGTACTGTGCGTTACGAGGAGGTCGAGAGGTCTTCCAGCGGGCCATGTCATGACTTCATTTCAGGGGAACTCACTGAACCATGGCCTGCGATGTCATTCGCACGTCGAACGTTTTATCAGGCTCCACACGGCCGTAACATCCGGCTGCACGCGAGCGATTTTACCCTCAACCTCGCTGGTCAGTGTCTCGGGATCCGTAGCCAGAAGTGCCACAACGTCCTGCAGGTCGATTGGTCCACCAGCCGCGAGCTTGAGCAGAATGAGGTCACTCGTTACTGGGACTGGAACGACGCAGCCTCCCATATCGAGAGACTCCGAGCGCTCGAGGATCTCCAGCTCCCATTCCCACCTGGCCAGTAAGACATCGGCTTCTGCTCCGCCTGCGAACGCGATGTGCACCACGCCTGCGATCGGATCGTCGAAGTCTCCTTTCCGCGGATCCACCATGGCTCCGTCAGTTTCGAGGGTCTTCCACGTTTCACGCTCCAACACGCGGCTGTCGGCGACGAGAAAATCGTAGTCGAGAGTCATGCGAGGGTGGCCGCGCGCACCAACGGCGCGACCGCCGATCAGAGCATACGGGGCGCCGAGTGACTCGAGAACCTTCGACACGGTTTCAATTACTTTCATTCGGTGTAGTGTTTCACTAACCCGCATCTCTTACAGACCTTTGTAGTGAGAGATGCGTGCTGACACTACACCAGGCAGCCTGAAGGTCGCCGGCCAAGGCGTCGCGAGAGCTTGATTGCCTTGACTGCTGCAGTGCGATCGATGCCGTGGGCAGACATGTACTCTGCGAGACCTTCCTCGCCGAGACGCTCAGTCAAGGCGACTCGCTCCGCCGGCGTCATTCGGGCGAACCGTTCGCGCTGTTCGTTCTTGAGCTGCTCAGCCAGCTTGCTGCGCATATGCCCCAGTATAGCGTCGTATATTCAGAACAAACGAGCGGGACCGAACGGCAGCAGCATGCCGAAACGTTTCGCGCGGTCGACTTTGTTTTGAATGTTTGCTGGCAGATCACTCGAGCCGGTGAACCGACCTGCCTCAACCAGTCGATAGTCCGCGGCTTCCACTCGAGCCAAAGCAATCTATAATTCGCTCATGCCTTCCGAAGTCGAAACACTACGCGAGCTCGCTCGAGCATTCTGGGATAAACGGGAGATTGCCTGTCCGCGACACCTCGGAGCGCAAATGCAGGGCGACTTTGTGAAAACTACCTACGCCGATCACCTGGTCCTTACCTGTAACAGAGGGAAGGAGAGCGTGAGCATTCCTCAACGTCCGCGGCAGCAACAATTCAATCTTCCTCAGGTCGAGGGACTGATCATCAACCTCCGTCGAGGCGACAACGTTCTCTGCTATCGCTGCCAGTCGAAGCTCGATATGTCAAACGAAGAAAGAGCTCACAACGGAACGGCGAGCTTCAGCTTCACATGCGTTCGCTGCCTGTCCTGGGGAGAGTGGGAAGGCAACCCGAGCCTCATCTCCACTGAAGCCGCCGTGGGCTGAGGCGCCTTCTTCCCCCCAGGTTGTTATCGAGATGAATCACGCCACCCTCCCCCACGTGGTGATCCTCGGCGGGGGCTTCGCCGGGCTCTACGCCGCTCGCACACTTGAAAGGGCTGCCGTTCGGATCACGCTGGTCGACAGGCTGAATCATCACCTGTTCCAACCCCTTCTTTACCAGGTTGCCACGGCATCGTTGAACCCGAGCGACATAGCCGCACCCATCCGTTCGATCCTGCGCAGGCAGCGGAACGTGACCGTCTATCTGGCCGAAGCACGCG
Source organism: Thermoanaerobaculia bacterium (assembly GCA_035576005.1). Lineage (GTDB taxonomy): Bacteria > Acidobacteriota > Thermoanaerobaculia > Gp7-AA8 > Gp7-AA8 > DATLXH01. Next base: position 17,805 of record DATLXH010000093.1, read on the forward strand.
CCATAGATCGCGCCACGAAGACAGTGCTTCTCGGTGACGGCAACATCTCCTATGACTATCTGATCATTGCGACCGGAGCGACACATTCCTATTTCGGTAATGACTCATGGGAGGCCAATGCCCCAGGATTGAAGACGCTCGAGGATGCACTGGAGATTCGGCGGAGAGTCCTGGTCGCATACGAAAGCGCTGAGCGGGAGTCTGACGAGCTTGCTCGTCAGGCATGGCTGACGTTTGTTGTGGTCGGCGGAGGTCCGACGGGGGTCGAGCTCGCTGGCGCCCTCTCGGAGATTGCACGGAAGACGATGGGCCGCGACTTTCGTCATTTCAATCCCGCCGATGCCCGGGTAATCCTCATCGAAGGTACGGATCGTGTTCTTCCATCGTATCCGCCTGACCTCTCGGAGCGGGCCCGTTCTCAACTGCACTCGCTGGGCGTTGAGATATGGACTCAAAGGTTCGTCAGTCACATCGATGGTGTGGGCGTCCAGATATCCTCGGAACGACTCCCCTGCCGGACTGTGCTCTGGGCGGCCGGCGTTCGCGCCTCATCCCTTGGTTCTTCCCTGGCAATTCCCCTCGACAAAAGTGGCAAGGTGTTGGTCAACCGTGATCTAACGGTAGGCGATACAGCCGAGGTTCTGGTGGCTGGAGACCTCGTATCGTTCGAGCAGGACGGACGGCTCGTTCCAGGGACCTGCCCTGCGGCAATCCAGCAGGGGCGGCATGCAGCACGCAACATTCTCCGCGCCATCGCCGGAGAACCCCTCGCGGAATTTCGCTATCAGGACAAAGGCTCTCTGGCCACGATCGGCCGAGGGGCAGGAGTAGCTGACTTTGGCCGGGTTCACCTGGGCGGCCCGATTGCGTGGATGGCCTGGCTTTTCATTCACATTTTTTTCCTGATCGGCTTTCGCAATCGCTTCCTGGTCATGTTTCAGTGGGCCTGGTCCTACCTGACCTATCAACGGGCTGCACGGCTGATCACAAAGATGAAGACTCCCATGGTTGACGAAACGTCTTGAAGAGCCGTTGCAGGTCGACGGTGCCATCGGAACGTCACCTGCGACGCCCTAACACCGAAAGGCCTTGCGTAACACGCAAGTTTCACTGCTCCGGCTTTGATTGTGCATTCGCATGGATTTTGGCATTCTCCACCTGGTGCCCCCGACAGCGGACAGAGGCGAGCCGTGAACGGGTGACAATCCTGTCACCGTCGTGTACTGACGAGAAGAACTGAATCATGCTCAAACAATCGGAGAATCGCCCGGATCCTTTATCGGGCGAGGCCGCGTCTTCCGATCGGAGCGATCTCCTCCCCGCTGCTGCAATTCACGATGCGGTGCCGTCCCAGACTCCGGTAGTCGACCATTCCCGAATACTCGACAGTGTGGGAAGGGCCGTCATCGTCACGGATGCTCTTGGGAGCATCAACTATGTCAACCGCTTTGCGGAGCAACCTTTCGGGTGGTCTGCAGCAGAAATGATGGGGCAGAACGCGCTCGAGTTGACGGTCCCGAAAAGCGGCTGGGGCGCGGCGGGAGCGATCATGACTCGGCTTCAGGCCGGAGAGAGCTGGAACGGCGAGATCGATTTGCAGCATCGGACAGGCCGTTTGTTTCCCGCTCTGGTGACGAACTCCCCTCTGCATGACGCCAGCGGCATTTTGACCGGAGTGATTGGCATCACTACCGACCTGACCGAACAGAAACAGGCGGAAGAACGATATCGCGAGAGCGAGGAGATGTTGCAAAGCGTATTCGATGCTTCGCGGGACGGCATCGTTGTTGAGGGCGATGGCGTGATCGTCTACATCAATCAGGCGTACCTGCGCCAGGTTGGATACGCCCGGGAGGAGCTTATCGGCGGCGACATCTCCCGGCTGGTAGACCCCGAGACGGCTGAAAAACTGATGGAGTACGGACGGCGACGGGTGAGGGGCGAAGCGGCCCCCTCAATGTACGAGCTCACCTTCAAAAAGAAGAATGGCGAGCTGGTAGATGTCGAGCTATCGGTCTCCGTCTCCACAGTCAATACGAAAAAGTATGTGACGACCTCGGTCCGGGAGATCTCCGAAAGAAAGAAGAGCGATAGCGCTTTGAGAGAGAGCGAATGGGAGCATCGGGAGATTGCTGGTCATCTCGAGAGTGAGCGCGCTCGACTCACCGAGGCGCAGGCACTGGCAAAAGTGGGGACCTGGGAGCTCGATCTAATAGCCAACAAGCTGTCGTGGTCGGACGAGAACTACAAAATGTTCGGTATGGAACGGGACGAATTCCACGGCACTTTTGAAGCCTTCCTATCGTGCGTTCACCCCGACGACCGGGAGTTCGTAACCACCGCATACAACAAGTCTCTTCTCGACAAGTCTCCCTACTCGATCGAACACCGGCTGCTGATGAGAGACGGCCAGATCAAGATCGTGCACGAGAGCAATGGCCTGCTTCACGCAGAACCGGAAGAGGATTGCCGCTGTGCTTACCGACATGGCGATGCCGGGAATGAACGGTACGGAACTGATCGCGGGACTCCGCCGGATTGATCCCACACTTACGATCGTTGCAGCGACAGGCCTGAACAACAAAGTAAACGCGCTCACCGCAGACGGCGGAGGGATCGACCATCTTCTGCTGAAACCGTACACCGCCGAGGTCCTCATGGAGACCATGTCTGCCGTCCTGAAAAAGAGTCGCGCGGAAGCGATGCCTAAAACGTTCGACGGAGAAACGAGGCGCTAAGTCCGTGTGGATCAATCGTTCAGCGATAGGCCTCAGGAAGTCAAAACTATGACCCAGTCAGTGTCCAGCGAACAGAACACGAGAATGCAGATCGTCCTGCTCGTTGACGACGATCCCATCATCACGGAAGGGCTCGCCATGGGCCTCGAGCGCGAGGGCCGGACTGTCATTACCTGCAACGATATCGAGTCCGCGGAGCTTGCCGTCGACTGGTTCAAACCGGGATTCATTGTTACCGATGTTCGGCTGACGGGATCGTTCGCCTACGAAGGGCTGGATCTCATTCGATATGCGAAGCGCCACTTGCCTGACAGCCGAGTCATCCTCATGACGGGAGAGGCACCGGAAGCCCTGCAACTGGAAGCGTCAGAGCGAGGCGCCATCGCATTTCTTCAGAAGCCATTCGGCGGGCTCGAGCTCAGTGCAGTCATTGACGTGATGAATCCGCTGCCCTCGGACGCAACGCTACCGCCTGTTCTAATCGAGATGCCGCTGCTGGATGACGTCATCGTCAGCCCGCATCTCTACACCGTCTTTCAGCCGATTGTGGAGCTCGGAAGCTCGTGGGAGCCTTACGGCCACGAATCGCTGGCCCGTTATCGCACTACCGGACCACTCGCCAACCCCGAAAAACTTTTCCAGTACGCTGGTCGCAAAGACATGGTGTGTGAGCTCGAGCTGGCGTGCATTTCGAGAACTCTCGATGTTTCCTCCGCATTGCGCGACCAGGGGCCCCTTTTTCTCAATATCCATCCCGATGTATTTGCCGTCGGCACCCGACTGTTCGACCTTCTCGCAGGCTACGCGGCCGATGTCACGCTCGAGAATATCGTCCTGGAAATTACCGAACAGGCCGCTCTGCAGGATAGTGGTGCCGTGCTCGCTCACATCGAGCGGCTGCGCGGTCTCGGCGTTCGCTTCGCGTTCGATGACTTCGGAAGCGCGCATTCGCACCTTCCCTTTATCGATCGCGTCCGACCTGACTTTCTAAAGATCAGCCAACATTATGGAATGCTGTTCGAGAGCAACGCTACAAAGTCGAAAATCATTACGAGTGTCATGTCGATTGCCAAAGATTTCGGATGCGAAGTAATTCTGGAAGGCATTGAGGATAGCTCCACTGCGGAGGCCGGTTCCAAGCTGGGAATTCGATATGGTCAGGGGTATTTGTTCGGGCGGCCGACCGAGCCAGGGGCCTTTGCACGGTCGAAGTGACTAGCGGCTAGGAGCCGCGATGTAAGTCCACGCGTACTTACTTGAACCAACGGTGGGAGTTGGTTCACGTCGTTTTCACACTTTTCACCTGTGTCGGCAGAATCCGACAGAAATGACCATTCCGGTTTCTTTGAACTTGTGGCTCTCGGCCCGATATTCGCATCGAAGTTCTTGAACAGTCTCTTTTTTTCCGGCCCTTGTTCCGTTAAGGAACAAGATCATCGCCAAAGAATCTCGATTCGCTCAACACACCAAATTTTACGCGTACGAACCCGCCATGAAATGATATGTTCGGCCTTACCGCCCGTCGATCACGAGCGGGAACGCCATATCGAGCACGCCCATGCAGCATTTTGTGGGTACGCGCGCTGCTCCGACAGCAAGCAAGTGTAGTCAACTCAGCGGTCCGTCCATTCAATGAAAGGGAGATTTCACCATGTCGTCAACATACCGCAGGATCCTGGCCGCATTCATCGGACTCGCCGCGCTTATTTACAACCCGTCCTCGGCCCTCGCCCAAAGTGCACCGCCGCAACTGGCCCAAGGACAGGTCCTGGAGCGATTTTCCGTCCTGGGTAACTCGGGCGTGACCGGTTCTACCGGCGCGGGCACCGTGGTCGATGGAGACGTCGGTTCTTCACCAAATGCCGCAGTTACCAACTTTCCACCTTCGCGTGTAACTCCCGGGTTTACCGTCCGTCTCACGAATGATTTGACCGTTCAGCAGGCTCGTACGGATGCCAATGCGGCATTCGCCTTTCTGGCCACTCAGGGGCCCGCTGTGCCGATCGCTCCCCAGCTGGCCGGACAAGTCCTCAACTCAGGAGTCTTTTCTGTTGCGGCCGCGGCCGATCTGTCAGCGAACGGTGTCCTTGAGCTCAACGGGCCGGGCGTGTTCATCTTCCAGATAGGCGCCGGGCTCACTGCCAACGTCGGCTCCAGGATCACGGGCACGGCGAACCCCTGCAACGTGTTCTTTCGGGTCGGCACCTCCGCGACGCTCAACGGACTTACGTTTCGTGGAAACGTTTTTGCGGGTGCCAGCATCACCGTAGGGGCCGGTGCCAACGTGACCGGTAGAGTGATCGCTGGAAACGGTCCCGGTGCCACGGGTGCTGTGACGCTGGCGGGCTCCGGAGGCAACACGATCGGAGGATGCGTCGCCGCCGCCGCTCCCCCCCCACCCCCCCCACCCCCACCACCTCCCCCACCACCTCCCCCACCACCACCACCACCACCACCACCACCACCCTGCCCAGTCATCACGGTGAACCCTGACAGACTGCCCGCGGGCACCATCGGAACCCCGTTTAACCAGACGATCACGGCTACCCCCGGACGTGCTCCGTTCACCTTCTTGGTCACCATGGGCGCCCTGCCGAATGGGTTGACACTGAGCCCCGCTGGCGTGATTTCGGGGACGCCCACCGCACGGGGCACGTCCACTTTTACAATTACCGCTAGAGACGCGGACAACTGCCCTGGCACTCGCGAATTCTCCATCGTGGTCAACTGTCCCGTCATCACGGTGAACCCTGCCACTCTGCCAGCGGGCACCATCGGAACCCCGTTTAACCAGACGATCACGGCTACCCCCGGAGCTGCTCCGTTCATGTTCAGGGTCACGAGCGGCGTCCTGCCGAATGGGTTGACACTGAGCAACGCTGGCGTACTTTCGGGGACGCCCACAGCTCAGGGCACGTCCAATCTTACAATTACCGCTACAGATGCGAACGGCTGCCCTGGTAGTCGCGCACTCTCCATCGTGGTCAACTGTCCCGTCATCACGTTGAGCCCGCTCACGCTTCCCAATGGGGCCTTCCGAACCCCGTTTAACCAGACGATCACGGCTACCGGTGCAACCGGCGCGGTCACTTTTTCGATCGTGGGGAGTGGAGCGCTCCCGAATGGGCTCTCTCTCAGCCCTGCGGGGGTCATTTCGGGAACCCCAAACACACAGGGCAACTTCACCTTTACCATTCAAGCGACGGACGCCAGCGGCTGCACTGGCACCCTTAGATCTGCAATCGTGATCCCAATGGACCCCAATATCCCGGCACTCGATTACGTCGGAATGTCGATGCTCGTCGCTCTACTCGCCATCGCAGGTATGTTCGTCATGAACCGCATCTCCTGACCTGAATTCGCATCGATGCACGGAAAAGCCCCGCTTCGGCGGGGCTTTTCTTTTGGTGTGCCCGGCATGGGCGATTACTTGGAGGTGAAAGTCCTCTACGGACCTTGGTGACAGGAACCGTTAGCTGAAGGCAAGGGCGTCGTCGCGAGGCGGGGTCTGAAGGAAGCCGGAGGCAAAACCGCGACCCGAGGAACACGAAGCGCATAGAGGCGTTGCACGCTGGGCGAGAGTGCCAAACAACTCGAAGCCCGATGGCACCAAGAGCGTGTGGCGTAGATGCGACGGGTACATGCGGGGAAGGTGGTCGTTCTTACCCGGGGAGATCTGGCGGGGGAAGTACCTGCCAGAAGTCAGCAGAGGCCATAGTAGCGAGAGATCGCGAAGGGCCGAACGTCGGAAGTAGAAGGAGCGGAGTAGCGGATCGAGAAAGGCAGTGACCCCGACAGCATCCTCGGATGGGCGGATTGGCTGGGGACGAGGTGAAGCCTCGAAGGCAGTCAACTGCTGGCGAGCAATTTTCTCTAGCGCCGCAAAACGTGCAGCACCTTCCAACCTGACGAACCGCCGTATACGGGTCCGTACGTACGGTGGTGTGAGAGGGAGGCGGGGCCTATGAGCCCCGTCCCCTACTCGATCGGCGGGTTGTCAGTCGTCTGAAATGACCGAAGGAACGGGACTGCCTGGTCATTCCCATCATTCGAAGACTTCTCTCCTCGATCCAGCAAGCCAGCCCATTGGCGACCTTGGTGCCATGCCACGCACAATGCGCTGAATCGAGACGGTCAGCGGCCGCTGAGTCCGGGGCTAGCCCGGGGCTAGCCCCGGGCTAGGAGCCTGCGCGGTAGGACGATCGGCGGTGCGCTTGAAGATTGTTGGTCGGACCATTTGGGACGATCTGATAGACGCTGTCGAGAGTTAGCGAAGCGTCGCGGCGACTTCGAGGGATCGGTGGGGCTGTTTTTCGAGCGAGGGTGGTTTATCAGCGTGGATTCTCGCGGCGTTAGGAGCCAAACACCACGTGAAGTCGCTTAAAGTTTACGGCCAGGCACACCAGGTTCCATTCGCCACACACGCGTTCGACCCCGCGCATTAGAAATTGTCGAAAGCCGAGTGCTTGCTTGATCCACCCGAACACTGGCTCGACGATCGACTTTCGCTTCCGGTAATGGTCTTTGCCTGCTCTTGTTGCCAGTCTTGCTTTGATTCTGTTCGTAGCCAAGGCT
>DATLXH010000094.1:0-43481 GCA_035576005.1 Thermoanaerobaculia bacterium
CGGATAGCGGCCTGTCTGCTTCGTTGCACGGCAATTTCGCTCCTTGACATAGTGTCGACTATGCCTTCGTCCCAAAATCGCCGTGCGCCTCGCATCCAAGCCACTCTCCGCCGTCTCACGACAAAGGTCTGTGAGAAATGCTGGCTAGCGGGAACGTCTCGAGCACACCAGGCCGTGCGCCAGACGTTACGCAGTCAGTGAAGTTTGTGAGGGGGCGGGACAGCGCTTCGAGCGCTCAGGCAGTCGCTGAGCGCAGTCCTCAACTTCGAGATTTCAAAAGGCTTTCGGATTCTTGCGATTACGTTGGGCGTGAGAGTGCTCTCGATCAGACCATCTGATCCGGCTGACATCACGATCACGTTGGCAATACCAGGCGCCGATTGCTTCAGACCTTCAAGCACATCGAAACCGCTCACATCCGGCATTTTCAGATCGAGAACGATTGCGTCGTATCGCTTGGCTCCAGTCATCTCGAGCGCTTCGCGCCCGCCGGCGGCAAAGGCGAGCGAGTAGGCCTCGTCGGCAAGGACGACGCCCATGAGCTGCCTGAACGCCGGATCGTCGTCGACGATCAACACGGACTTGGGGGTCATAGTGGGAGAACGGAAGTATACGCTGGGGGGGAATGCCATTCCGATAGGAAACCTCTTACAGCGGGGGGAATGACCGAACCGCTGTCCTCCCCAGGGGCACATGACCCCACAATTTGAATTGCCTGGCCGATGTCAAGCCCGCATTTCGGGCTAGCATTTCACCCGGCGGCAGCGATGATGGCCTGCTTGAGTGCGGCAGCCTTGTTCTCAGTTTCGATGAACTCCTTGTCCGGATCTGAGTCGTAAACGATTCCCGCCCCCGCTTGAACCAACGCGCGGTCATTCACGAGTACGACGGTGCGAATCGTGATGCACGAATCGAGGTTTCCTCCAAAGTCGAAATAGGCAACGGCCCCGGCATAAGGACCTCGACGAGCGTTCTCGATCTCGTCGATCAACTCCATCGCTCTGATCTTCGGGGCCCCGCTGACCGTCCCCGCGGGAAAGGACGCCAGGAAGGCGTCGATGGAAGTCACATCGTCGCGCAGCACTCCCGTCACGTTACTCACCAGATGCATTACGTGGCTGTAGCGCTCGACCTTCGCAAACTCGGTGACGTTCACCGAGCCCTGCTTCGAAACACGTCCCACGTCATTTCTTCCCAGGTCTACGAGCATCAGATGTTCCGCATTCTCCTTCGGGTCGTCTCGCAGTTCCGCCTCGAGTGCGACATCGCCCTCGGGCGTAGCAGCTCTTGCGCGGGTGCCGGCTATGGGACGAGTCGCCACCGTTGAGTCGAGCACGCGCACCAGCATCTCGGGCGATGTTCCGACAAGGGTGCATTCCTTCGTACGCAGTAGAAACATGTAAGGAGAAGGGTTCAGGGTTCTCAGGGCTTCGTACAACTCCAGTGAGCGGCTGGTTGGAAATGCGGTTTCCCAGCGCTGAGAAAGGACGATCTGAAAGATCTCGCCTGCGGTGATCTCCTCTTGAGCGCGTCTGACCATCTCGGCGAACTCATCGGGCGAGCAGTTGGAGGTGAAAACAGGAGACCGCGCCGAGTGATCGGGTTGACTCGACAGGCGCACGACCGAGCCCGTCGCTGCCGTTCGCGAACGTCCGATTGAAGCTACGGTGTCCTCGACCTTCTGGACACCCATCGTGAGTAAGGACTTGCTATCCATGTCGCTGGTTGCAAAGAGATTCGTGATGACAGTGACCGTGCGGTCCTCGTGATCGAGGATGACCGCGCTATCGAAAAAGAGGAGACATGCGTCGGGAATCGCGGTGGTCGATGGGTGGCGGTCAGGAATCTGCTCGCTCCACCGCGCAACGTCGTAGCCGAAGTAGCCGACTGCGCCGCCGATGAAGGGAGGCAACTCCTCCCGGCGATGAACGCGAAGTGGACGGAGCTCGTGGCGAAATTTCTGCGCGCAGTCCGGTTCGCCCCGTTCAAAACGGCGGCTCCTTCGCCCGTCGTGGCCAATGAAAGAATAGCGTCCTGTCTCCCCTGCCTCCGCACTCTCGAACAGAAACGCGTCGCTCGAACCGCGCGCGACTTCGCGGAAAACGGCGGCCGGTGTCAGTCCTTCGAGCGCAATCCGACGGACGATGGGAATGACGTCGTAATGCAATCGAAGCTCGTCGAGCTCCTGCGCAGAAACGAACGGCGGATCAGACGTCAACGGTGTGCCTTGTCAGGGGTATGCGCGTACCAGCACGAAAACGACGGCCCGAAGGGCCGCACCCCTCTCCCCGGCGGGGAGAGTGTGGTCGCGCTAGCGACAGGGAAAGGGGCCGCGAGAGGTACGAAGACCGTGCTTGATTCGGGGCGCTCATCGCACGTTCATCCGCGGCAGGCTCGGGGACATGTTTTCACCGCCCCATCGCGATGATCGGATATTTTTGCAGATAGGCACTGAGGAGCATCTCCTCCTGAGTCGCAGCCTCCAGGTCGCGAACCTTCACGGACAATCCCGCAGGCTCAGACTCGCTGGTACCGAGAATGATCGCGTGCCTTGCGCCAGCGGCAACGGCACTCTTGAGCGACTTGCCGAGGTTGATGTTCGAGGATTGCCGATAGTCGAAAACAACAGACCTGCCTGCGGTTCGAAGGAAGGCCACAGCGGCGGCGACCGACTCGGCGCGCGCGCCATCCGCAATGACAAAAGCATCGACCGCTCGACCTCCACCTGCCGCCAGACCCTTTTCTTTCAACAGTTCGCCGAGGACCACATCCCCGAAACCGAACCCGAGAGCTGGTATATCGACTCCGGCCAACGCTGAGAAAAGCCGGTCGTATCGTCCGCCGCCGCAGATTGCACGCAGCTCACCTTTCCGATCGAAGATCTCGAACACGATTCCTGTGTAGTAGGCGAGACCGCGAACGATCTTCATGTCAAATGCAATGAAGTCGAAGTACCCGAGGGCACGCAGGGTGGATTCGTACGTGGTTAGCTCATCGACGACTTTTTCCATTGCAGGATTGTCCGGGAATCGCCGCGCCAGTTCGTGGAGGTCGCGAACCTCCGTGAGTGAGAACGCTTTGGCCGCCTGGTCTGCGGTCATACCGAGATCGACCAGTCGCTTCAAGCCAACCTCGCGAGGCTCACGGTCCACCTTGTCGATCACGTTGTAAGCAACCGGAAGATCCTCCTCGCGAACGCCGAGATCGAGGAGCGCGAACTGGAGAAGACGCCGATCGGAATAGCGTGCAATGACATCGCCCGATTCGAGTCCGAGGTCTGTGAGGACATTCAGGGCCGCCGCGAGAAGGTCCGCATCGGCGAGCACAGAGTCTTCGCCGACTATGTCCATGTTGAGCTGGAAATGCTCGCGGAGCCTCCCGCGCTGCTGCTTTTCGTAACGGAAGAGCTGCGGAGTCGAGAACCAGCGGACCGGCCGCGGAAGCCCTTTGATTTTCGAGCCGAGCATCCGCACCAGGGTGGGCGTCATCTCGGGACGCAGCGCGACTTCGCGTCCCCCCTTGTCGGTGAAATTGAAAAGTTGATTCACTATTTCAGGCCCCGACTTCGCGACGAAGAGCTCGAGGGATTCGAGAGGGGGACCGTCGTACTCGTCGAAACCGTATCGCCGCGCGACGTCACGCCACGCGCGAAAGATCTGATTGCGCCGAGCCATCTCCTCCGGGAAAAAATCGCGGAAGCCGGGAAGGGAACTGTGCCTTGTCACCGCTGCATCCTACCTGTCTGCTGAGCATCGGAACGAGACTTCGATGCCGATTCTTCACCCACAGGTGCAAGAGCAGCGAGAAAAATCAGCGACTGCCGAACTGCCTGAGCTTCGAGAAGGTCCATGCCGGCAAACGTCGTCATTCCGGACTTGCGCGCGCGCTCCACAGCTCTCGACTCCGTGCCGTATGAGACATCGATCAATATATTTTCGGGATGGAAGAGCGTCGGTGGCAGGTCGAGATCCGACGACGCAGGAACCGTATTGATTACGATTCCCCCGTCGAAGCGCGAAAGATCGTCGATCGATCGCGACTCGATGCCGAGCTCAGCGCCCACGGCCGCGACACGCTCCCGACTTCTGCCAAACAGCGCGCCTGGAATCCCGGCGTCCTGCAGGGCAACGATCGCTGCGCGAGCGGTACCTCCGGAACCGATCACCGCAGCGCGGCTCCGTTTCATCGGATCGATCTGTCCGAGGATCGCGCTGAAGCCGTCGACGTCGGTGTTGTCGGCCACGAGGCCTCCGTGTACCTGCGTTGCGCTCATCAATCCTCTATCTGGCGATTTGTGTTGAAACGACCGCACGACGGTGTTCACGGCGCGGGCCCGCCGCGCGTTCGGTCCGATCACGGCCCCGGTCTCCAAAGCGAAGCGAAACGCAGCCTCCTTGAAAGGCGCCGTAATGCTCAGCCCCGTAGGAGCGAATCGCTCGCCAGCAACGAGATGGCGCATTACATCGTTCAGCTCGCTGGTCTCGGCGATGCTGTACGCAGCAGACAGCTGATTCCTTCGGAATCTCGCATTGTGAATGACTGGCGAACCGCTCATGGCCACATGCTCGCCCACCACCGCGAACAGGGCGTCGGGCCAACCATTCGGCTCCCTGCCGAGGATTGCGAGACTTCGCTCGAGCGTGAGCTGTCCGGGGGCGGCGAGTGATCGCTCGTCGCGGGCGACAAAGTGCATCTCAGACCCGAACAGCGGCGCGAGAATTCTGCTGTACAACCCGAGCTGTCCCATCCCGAAGAGTGTGCGTCGATTGACAGTCACTTCCGAATCGACGTCACTCAGGCTGGACGATGCAATCCCGGCTCTTGTGCCATTGGTCAAAGCCTCGAGGATTCTGAGGTTGTCCCCGAAAGACTGAGGCGTCGCCGCGATTTTGACTCGCGCGCATCCAAAGCGATTCATCCCCGACTCCAGAGCTCCCAGATCGGGCACCCCTCGGAAATCATGGTGCGAGAGAATCAGCTGGTTGCGATATCGGTCGAGCAGCGAAGGATCGGTCACTCCTTCGTACTCGACATCGATGTAGTCGAACCCAGCATCGACCCCCCGCCGGACCAGCGATGGATCAAACGGAGCGCATGGAGCGCCAGCAGCGCTTCTGCTGGTCAGGATCATCGGCTTGTCAGATAACGCACGGAACCGGGCAAGGTCGACACCGGAGATGGCGCAGTCACTGAACCTGTCGATACGGAGCTCGAGTTCGTCGGCGTCCACGGGCGCCTCTGCGATGGCCTGCATCGCCGCGCCAGGAGTTTTCTCGAAGATCGTAAGAACGGTTTTCATGGATCAGGAATCGGGCCTATGCAGACGGCGGCCTCAATTGCTCATTCCCGCGATCTGAAGAATTTCCATTCGCTCCTGCGCAGCGGTGGCCTTTCTCTGCTCTCCGGTTCTTGTATACATCCCCTGAAGATTCGCGAGAATCCTCATCAGCGTTTCGCGGCCTCCCCACCCTCGAAGATGCTCACTCTTGAGAACGATCTTTCCGCCGCTCATTTCCGAGATCAGCTCACCAATCTCGCGAACCGTTACCGTCGTGCCACCACGAAAGGGATCGACGTAAATTTCATTGAGCTCGCACTGCACTTTGACCAGGTAATGACCCGGCAGTCCCACCCCGATCGCTTCGAGTCCGATACGGCTGGCGACGTGGAGAAAGACGACGGACAGCGTGATCGGGAGCCCCGCCTTGCGGTCGATCACCTCGTTGAGGCAGGCGTTGCGAGGATCGTAGTAGTCGACCGTGTCGCCGTGGTAACCGTCGATATCGAACATCTCTCCCTGGAGGTGGCCGAGCAGAAAGATGGCAGGCTCCCCCGGGCGGACTCGCGCGCTGGCCCTGTCCGCCAGCTCGTCAAGCTGACGCAAATAGCCATCAACATCAATCTGAGGGTAGTCTTCCAGCGCGATGAGCAAAGCTCCGTACGCGATGTTCGATCCGTCGATCTCGTTCTGCGCGAACTCTTTGAAGCGTCGTCGCGCCTCGGCCGGGTGGATGTAGATCGATTCAGACATGGTTTGGGGTCGGTTGCAACGGGACATGAGATACGAGACAGACCAGTGGAGTGTAATGGATGAAGCGCGAGCGCACCGAAGCCATCATTCTTCACACCTTCCCCTCTCGCGAGCGAGACAAGCTGGTCGTGTTCCTCACGCCCGAGCACGGCAAACGGAAAGGATGGGCGTACGGAGCACGGGGAGGAAAACACCGTTTTGGAGCTTCACTCGAACCGCTCTCGAAAGTGAGTATCGGTTACATCGTCAAAGAAAACGAGGAAGTCGTTCGTATCGAGTCGGTGGACCTGATCCGCTCACTGTTTGCCGCGCAGCAGAACCTGGTGAGCAGCATCGCCGGAACCTACATCGCGGAAATGGTCGATACCTTCGCCTTGCCGGATGATCCCTCTGAAGTTCTTTACCGGCTTCTCGACCGATGTTGCGAGGCACTCCTGGCAGGAACCTCGCCTCTCGCGGTGACCGTTTACGCCGAGATCTGGACTCTGAAAATTTCGGGGACGTTTCCGTCGCTCAAGGCCTGCTTTCATTGCCATGAGGCGCTCGTGGCACCGCTGCATTTCGACTCGGCCAGTACCGGCTTCGTCGGGTTCGAATGTGTGGGACGCAACTCCGTCGTGGTCCCGAACGATGTTTCCGCGGCTCTCGTTGATGTGCTGCGACTGCCACTCGCGGAATTCGCTTTGCGCGCAACGACCGGGACAGATCTATTCGAACTGCGCTCGATCGCACGTGCGATCCGTCGGTCGTTCCTCGGTCACGAGCTGAAGACCCACGATCTTCTGGGAAGTCTGTTCAGCGGGTGACCTGAGGCTTCAATCCGGTCACGTCATCCCGAGCTTTAGAACACTGCTGTACAAGGGCCCCGAAGGGGCCGGATCCCTCTCCCCGGCGGGGAGCGGGTGGTCGCGTCAGCGACCGGGAGAGGGGCCGCGAGAGATACGAAAGTCGCGCTGATTTTAGGGAATCGCAAGACTTTCACGCCCCTCACCCTGCTTCGCTTCGCTCGCTTCCCTCTCCCCGCCGGGGAGAGGGACGCGCCGCCCTGCGGCTCAGCCACCTGATTGGTCGCTTGCTGTCTCATCCGACAGCGATGCCGCCGCGCCCTTCGACGATGACTTCCCGATCGTGAAGAACCAGTTCCTGATTGCGGTCGAGGTGGATCCGTCTCCGCTCGATTCGCTCTTCACCTGCTTTTGAATAGAGCGTCAATTCCAGCATCGCGGTCTCGTCGCTGCGCCATTCGAAGGACGGCAGGTACGAGACATAAAGGGCTCGCAACATGTCCGGCCGGTCGATCCTCGAGACGGCCGCATCGTACTCCGAGGAGCTTGCGATCAGTCTCGTCACACTGGAGCTTGCTGAGCTGAGGAGCTCGGAGACGAGCATCCAGTACTCGAGTAGCCCCACCCCGCTCCGCTCGATCCTGAAAAAAGGAAACAGCGCTGTTTCGAGTCGAATCTCCGACGCAGCAGGAAGAGGCTGCTCCTTCTGCACAACAATCGGGGCAATCAGCCGATCACCAGCCTCGGAGAGAACATACCGGATGTGGTGGCCGTCCGGCAGCGACACGGATGGAAGCATCTCCAGCAGCGATTGCGCCTGAATCTCGAGGTGCGCGCGCCATCGCTCGTTAGGAGGGATATGAGCAGGCGCAGCCGCGAAGGCTTCGCGGAAGCGCTCAGCGGTCAGCTCTCGTGCTCGACCTACCCGATCGCGAACCGTCATTACTTCAGCCAGAGTCAGCGTTCCCATATCGCGATTGTAGCCGGGCCCGACAGCGGCGTGAGGATCTCATCCTCTCGCGTCACGCCTCCCCAGGCGATAGCCCGCGTTCTCACAGACCTTTGTCGTGAGACGGCGGAGAGTGGCTTGGATGCGAGGCGCACGGCGATTTTGCGACGAAGGCATAGTCGACACTATGTCCAGGAGCGAAATTGCCATGCAACGAAGCAGACAGGCCGCTATCCGCGTCTCGCGGCGAAGGTCTGTGAGAAATGCGGGCTATACTCCCGCGCCTGAACCGCCAGGCAACAGACAGGAGGATGGAATGAGCGTCTCTTTCACGATTCGGCAGTGGCTTACCGCGTTGCTACCCGTTGCAGCGCTGCTGACCGCGTCATGTGTGAGCACGAGTACCCCACCGTTCATGCCTGCGGGGAGCGGCATGGCAAGTACGCCAGCCCCAGAGAGCGAACCTATGACAACAACCGTGACTCCGACCGCGTCGACTCCAGTGCAGAACAGCTCCCCTACGGTCCAGGAAGCGACGCAGTTCGTTGCCGACGCAGAAAAACTGCTGGCCGAGCTGAACGTCGAGACCAACCGGGCCGACTGGATCCAATCCAACTTCATCACCTACGACACGCAGCTCATCTCCGCGGCGGCAAATGAAAAACGTACGAACGCAGGAGTTGAGCTTGCGAAAAAAGCTGCGCGCTTCGACCGACTCGATCTCTCGTTCGACGTCCGCCGCAAGCTCAACCTCATCAAGCTGGCGCTCACGACGCCCGGTCCCAGCGACCCGGCCAAGACGAAAGAGATGTCCCGCCTGAAGTCAAAGCTGGAGGCGGACTACGGCTCGGGAAAATATTGTCCGACTCCGGACAAGTGCCTCGATATCGAACAGATCTCCGAGATCATGTCCACGAGTCGCGATCCCAGAAAATTGCTCGACGTGTGGAAGGGATGGAGTGACACCTCTCGCCCGGCCCGCGAAGATTACAGAAAGTTCGTGGAGCTCACGAACGAGGGCGCCCGCGAGCTTGGCTACAGCGACGCAGGCGCCATGTGGCGCTCGAAGTACGACATGCCCGCCGAAGAGTTCTCGGCCGAGATCGACCGCTTGTGGGGTCAGGTGAAGCCTCTTTACGATTCGCTTCACTGCTTTGTGCGCTCGAACCTCACGAAACAGTATGGCGCGAAGATTGTCGCTCCGGACAAGCCGATCCCGGCCCATCTTCTCGGAAATCTCTGGGCTCAGGAGTGGGGAAACATCTACGACCTGGTAGCACCAAAGAACTCTGATCCCGGCTTCGATCTAACGAGCGCACTGAAGAAGAAGAAAGTGGATTCGAAAGAGATGGTGAGGTATGGCGAACGCTTCTTCACCTCACTCGGTTTCGACCCTCTGCCGAAAACGTTCTGGGAGCGATCGCTTTTCGAAAAGCCGAAAGACCGCGAAGTGGTCTGCCATGCGAGCGCGTGGGATGTCGATGACGAAGATGATCTGCGAATCAAGATGTGCATCGACATCAACGGCGAAGACTTTCAGGTCGTGCACCACGAGCTCGGCCATAACTTCTATCAGCGCGCATACAACAAGCAGTCCTTCATTTATCGCGATAGTGCCAACGACGGCTTCCATGAAGCGGTCGGAGATGCGATTGCACTCTCAGTGACGCCCGACTACCTCGTGAAGGTCGGACTGATCGACAAAGTGCCTCCCGCATCGAAGGACCTCGGGCTTCTGCTGCGCGAGGCGATGGACAAAGTCGCGTTCCTCCCCTTCGGTCTTCTGGTTGATCAGTGGCGCTGGAAGGTCTTTTCCGGAGAGATCGCGCCCGATGGCTACAGTCGCGGATGGTGGGACCTTCGCGAAAAATACCAGGGAATTGCTCCCGCAGTTGCGCGCACCGAAGCGGACTTCGACCCGGGTGCGAAGTATCACATTCCGGCGAATGTGCCCTACACACGCTACTTTCTCGCGCGCGTGCTTCAGTTCCAGTTCCACCGTGCTCTCTGCGAAGCAGCGGGCCAGACTGGCCCCCTCAATCGCTGCTCGATTTACGGAAGCAAGGCAGCGGGCGAGAAGCTGAATCAGATGCTCTCAATCGGATCGAGCCGCCCATGGCCCGAGGCCCTCGAGAAGATCACGGGGACGCGGCAGATGGACGCGACCGCGATGGTCGACTACTTTGCGCCGCTGAAAACCTGGCTCGACGAAAAGAATCAGGGAAAGACCTGCGGCTGGTAAACCGAGCGTCCCTCCCCAACGGGGAGGGACGCCCTTTTCCTTCCGGCGCTTATGAGCCACCTCTCCTGAGGGAGAGGGAAAATCCGCGGCGCAGAGGCCTCACTTGTCCAATCGGATTCCCAGCTCCTTGAGCAGCGCGCCCGCGTCTTCGACCTGATCCAGAATCCAGAGCAGATACCGGACGTCAGCGTTGACGTTGCGGCTGACCTCTGTGTTGTAACCAAAGTCTCCCGCTACGTTCTCCCACACGCGATCGAAGTTGACGCCGACCAGTTCGCCCTTCCCGTTGATTGCAGGACTACCGGAACTTCCACCTGTCGTGTCTGCGTCCGCAAGGAAGGCGACCGGAACGTCGCCGAGCTTGGAGTCCCTCCATCTTCCGTAACGCTTCGCCGCCGCGGCATCGAGAACTCGCCGGGGAAGGTTGAATGGCTCGGTCCCGGTATGTTTTTTCACCGCGCCACCGAGCGTGGTCTGCGGGGTAAACATCACGCCGTCCCGAGGCTCGTAACCAACAACATGTCCGAAAGAAACTCGTAACGTTGAATTCGCATCAGGCGCGACAGGTTTACCCGCCTGGGCGATCACGGCACGACGCCACTCAGGTCGGAGCCGGCCGATGGCCCCTTCCGTTCGGTCCCGCCGCTCCTTCAGATCGCGAAGCTCCTGGTCGAGTGACAGTGAGAGATCGAGAATCGGATCCTGCCTTGCGCGGAGTTGCGCTTCCGATTCAGAAAACATCGCGAGCCGTTCCTTCAGATTGAAAACCCTGGTACCGGCGTAAAGCTCGTCGATCTTCTGAGCTACGTCCGCATCCGACGAACCGGACGGAAAGTGGCCATCGATTGCCGCAATCCTTTGACCTGGAGAGAGTGCACGGGCGCGGCGAACAAAGGACTCGAACAGTTTCCTGTCCCCAGCTTGAAATACATTCTTCTCTTCTCTCTCGAGCTTCTCCCGCAGTCGCGGGAGGTTGCGCTCGGTGTAGTCACTCTCGCGATCGAGATCGGGTCGGGTCCTCTGGAAGGCCGAGCGCGCGAGTACCGTACCGAAATAAAGAGCTTTCGAGCCGAGCGGAATCGCCTCGAGCAGGAAGTCGCGCTCCCAGGTCTTTCGCCCTTCCGTCACGATGTTCCCGAGATTGGTGCGAGCAGTGACGGCGCCGCGGTACGCATCGCGCGAGGACGCCCACTGCAGGACCGCCGCCTGCGCATCCTGCTGTTTTTCCACGATGCTTCCACGCTTGAATCCGGCCAGCTGACCCTGAGCGTTCTTGTACCGGTTCAGCAGACTCTTGAGGTCGGATGCGACGGCGATCTCACCCGCTGGAACGCCTTTGGTAGCCTCCTCCAGAATCTTGATCCATTCGCCGTAGAGCTCTTCGCGGCGAGCAAAGAAAAGATCCCGTCGCTCGGTCATCTCGTCAGACGTCAGAGCTCGATAGGTCGTCCCCGGGTAGCCGAGAACCATGACGAAATCGCCAGGCCGCACGCCTTTACTGGCAATCGGGAAGAAAAAGGATGGCTTGTAAGGGACGTTCGCCGTGTTGAAAGACGACGATTTGCCTGCGCCATCCACGTAGACGCGGGCAATCGAAAAATCGCCCGTGTGTCGTGGCCACATCCAGTTGTCTACTTCGCCGCCGTACTCGCCAACCGAGCGGGGCGGCGCATACACGAGCCGCACGTCGGGGAACTCCTGCGCCTCGACCAGGACGTAGCTCAAACCGCCTTCGAAAGCGGCGACCTTGCAGCGCGCACCAGGCAGCTTCTCGCAGGCGATCACGAGCTCGTTCTGCTTGCGATCGATCGACCGCTTCCGTTCGAGATCGGTCGCATCACGACCGACAGCGGATAAGACAGCCTGAGTGACGTCGGTGAACCTTCGTGGCACCGTTACCTTGATCGATTGACCCGCCAACTCGTCGGCGTGTGAGCGTGCGAGAAATCCGTTCGTGATCAGGTCATTCTGCGGCGTGCTGTGCTGCTGGAGGATGCTGAAGATGCAGTGGTGATTCGTGATGATCAGGCCGGTGTTTGAAATGAAACCGCCCGAACAGCCGCCGATGTTGACCGTGCCCGCCAGAAGTCCCGTACCCTTCGCGGGATCCCAGAGTTGCTTCGGTGAGAGCTCCAGACCTTCTTTTTTCAACCACCGGGCATCGAGCTCGAGAACCTGCTGAGGCGTCCACTTTCCCTCGATGGCGAAGGCGGAGAACACGGAAGTAACCAAGAGAAGGGCAACTGTTACGATCGATTTCATGGGGGGCTCCTGTTAGCCGACGAGGCTATCCCGCTCAAGAGCAAACGGCACGCCGTCGTGAACGACGAGCACTATTCGTCCCTATTTCAGTTAGCTGTGGAACACACGTAATGTCGTCCCGAGCGGGTGGGCGGGAGGGCATGCGAGGGACCTCGCAAGCCTGCACGCAGTCTCGTGACGACAAGTATCTCGACGCCTCAGGTCCTGAATGCGGGTTTTTTGAGGTGCGATCGCGCTGGTCCAATTTGCTCGGGTGCTGAGCCGCGCGGCGGCGTTTCCCTCTCCCCGGCGGGGAGAGGGAAGCGAGCGAAGCGAAGCAGGGAGAGGGGAGTGAAAGTCGCGAGACTCCGGTGGAAAGAGCCAGGTCCTCGTATCTCTCACGGCCTCTCTCCCGGTCGCTGTCGCGACCACCCTCTCCCCGCCGGGGAGAGGGACTTCGCCCCTTCGGGCCTCGTGCACCTGACGTCACGCGATGAATCGGCCCTCTCCTGACACAATTCACAAAACCCCTGCGGTGCGAAAGGTCTGGCGCTTATGCGCCAAAGCGGCGAACGCGGTATTCTCCAGACCGACCACGCGTCAGCCAGGTCGCGCGACGACGGACTCCCGCACGAGCTCTCCACTGCCTCTATCCTTCGAAGGACCGACCACAATGAAACTGCGCACACAGCTCGCCGCTATCAGCACGCTTCTGGCCACAATAGGGATCGACGCTGCCACGCCCCCGAAGGCTCCGATGAACAGCGCACGCCTTCAGCTCGCAATCTCCAAGCTGAACGTCCTGTCCAGCGCGCTCTACATCGCTGCGCACCCCGACGACGAAAACACTGCCATGCTCGCCTACCTCAGCGACGAGAAGCTCGCCAGGACGGCCTACCTCTCCGTGACTCGGGGCGATGGAGGGCAGAATCTCATCGGCTCGGAAAAAGGCGAGCTGATCGGCCTTCTTCGCACCGAGGAGCTGATGGAAGCAAGACAGATTGACGGGGCGGAGCAGTTTTTCACCCGCGCGATCGATTTCGGCTACTCGAAGAGCCCGGAGGAGACGCTGCAGATCTGGGGAAAACAGAGCGTCCTGAGCGACATGGTCTGGGTCATCCGCCATTTCCGTCCAGACGTCCTGATCACGCGATTTCCGACGAACGGCGCTGGGGGACACGGCCAGCACACGGCATCAGCGATCCTCGCCGCCGAGGCCTTCAACGCCGCGGGCGACCCCACCCGCTTCCCTGAACAGCTCAAGCATGTACAACCATGGAAGCCTAAACGTCTGCTGCACAACAACTGGAGACCGAATCTGCAGGATCGACCTGCCACCGCGCCGAAGCTGATTCAGGTCGACCTCGGGCGCTACAACCCGTTGTTAGGAAAGTCCTACACTGAGATAGCCGCCGACAGCCGCAGCATGCACAAGAGTCAGGGCTTCGGATCCGCTGAGCGGCGCGGCAGCATACCGAACTACCTCGAGAATCTTGCTGGCGAGGCGCCCGTGCGCGACGAGATCTTCGATGGCATCGACACGACCTGGGCCAGGGTGCCAGGCGGAGCCGCTCTCTCAACGCTCTTCGCCAGAGTGAAGGCGGACTTCGACCCCGCGAACCCGTCCGGAATCATGCCGCTGTTGCTGGAGGCACATCGCGAGCTCGAGCGGCTCAAAACGAATCCATGGGCCGCGGCCAAGCAACGCGAGCTCCTCGAGGTCATCCGCGCATCCGCGGGTCTCTGGATTGAGGCGATCGCATCAAAACCGCTTCTCGTTGCCGGAGCCGAGTCATCGATCACCGCAACCGTCGTCAAGCGCTCTGACGTTCCGATGCGGCTCGAAACGGTCGGACTTGCGTACGGAAATCCAAGCCAGTCTGTGAACCTGTCACTCAAAAACAACGAGCCCGTGAAGGTGGAGGTCGCAATCAAGCTTCCAGCGGAGCTTGGAACAACCAACCCCTACTGGCTGGACGCCACTCTGCGGAAGGGTACCTACGAGGTCACTGATCTCACCATCGTCGGGATGCCGGCGAATCGACCGGCGCTACCCGTAATGGTGACGCTGGCCTCCGGATCCGATACATTGTTCTACGAAGTCCCCGCGGTCTATCGCCGGACAGATCCGGTGCGCGGAGAGCAGTACCGCGACGTAGTGATCGCCCCCTCGGCGAGTTTGAACTTCAGGAACAAGGTCCTTCTTTTTTCCGATCGCACTCCGAAAATTGTCGCTGTGACGGTTCAATCTCATCAGGAGAAAGAGCTCTCCGGAGAACTGCGTCTCGTGGTGCCATCAGGGTGGAGCGTCTCCCCGGAAGTCGTGCCGGTGTCCATCAAGAGCGCGAGTGAGCAGCCACGATTATCGTTCACGGTGACTCCCCCCGTCGCGGCTTCGTCCGGGTTGCTGACTGCGGATCTCAAAATCGGCGATCAGCACTTCACTCGCAGCGTGGTCAACGTCGACTACCCGCACATCACTCCGCAGACGACGTTTCCAACTGCGGTCATGCGACTCGTTCGGGCAGACGTGAAGATCGGGAAGAGCCGTGTGGGCTACGTTGCTGGTTCGGGCGATGACGTCGCCGAGGCCCTGAGTCAGATTGGATACAGCGTCTCGATGATTACGGACGAAGAGCTCAGCGGGGAGAGCCTCTCAAAGTACGACGTGATCGTCACCGGTATCCGAGCCTACAACACGCGGAGAGCTTTAGGGCAGAGCCAGACAAGACTCCTCGACTATGTGAAGAACGGCGGCCGCGTGGTCGTTCAGTACAACACCGCACAGGAACTACTGGTACCGAACCCGGCGCCGTTCCCGCTCAAAATGTCCAATGAACGTGTCACTACTGAAGATGCCGCAGTGACGATTCTTGATCCGGCTAACAAGCTGCTGTCCACCCCCAACAAGATCTCAGCCGCCGATTTCGACGGATGGGTACAGGAGCGCGGTCTCTACTTTCCAAGCGAATGGGACGCCGCGTTCTCTCCCCTGCTGGCAATGAATGACCCGGGGGAACCGGAGCGACGGGGAAGTCTGCTCGTCGCACCGTACGGCAAGGGACTTTTCATTTACACGGGACTCTCCTTTTTCCGGCAGCTGCCAGCCGGTGTTCCGGGCGCCTACCGGCTCTTCGCGAATCTCGTCGCAGCGGAGCGTCGGTGATGGAGGCAGAAGCGCCACCGCCGATTGGTAAGAGCTGGGCTCGACTCTACGGAATCGTGCTGGCGTTTCTCGCGGTGCAGATCGTCATCTTCTACGTCTTCACCAAAGCGTTCGAATGAGAGCTCTGGACTGGATCGTTCTTTCCGCGGCGCTCGGATTCATCGTCGTATACGGACTCTGGAAAGGTCGCCGTAACCGGGATCTCAACTCGTACATCCTGGCGGACCGCGAGATGAAGTGGTGGACGGTCGCGATCTCGATCATGGCCACTCAGGCCAGCGCGATTACGTTCCTGTCGACGCCGGGACAGGCGTATGCCGACGGGATGCGCTTCATTCAGTTTTATCTGGGACTTCCCATCGCCATGGTGATCCTGTCGATCACTGCTGTCCCCATCTACCATCGGCTCAAGGTCTATACCGCGTACGAATATCTCGAGGGTCGTTTCGACCTCAAGACACGAACTCTGGCGGCCGGACTATTTCTCATACAGCGCGGCCTTTCGACCGGAATCACAATCTATGCGCCGTCCCTCATCATCTCGGTTCTGCTCGGTTGGAACATCTACCTCACGAACGTCGTAATCGGCGTGCTTGTGATCATCTACACCGCCAGCGGCGGCTCCAAGGCCGTCGGCTGGACGCACTTTCAGCAGATGATCATCATTCTGGGAGGGATGCTGGTCGCGCTGATCGTCGCTGTTAATTCGCTGCCGAAAGACATCTCGTTCAGGGAAGCGGCCTTCGTCGCGGGAAAGATGGGACGTCTCAATGCCATCGATTTTTCCTTCGACGTCACCAACCGCTATAACTTCTGGTCAGGGCTCATCGGGGGGCTGTTTGTCGCACTCTCCTACTTCGGTACCGACCAGTCGCAGGTGCAGCGCTACCTGACCGGGGAAACCGAAGCGCAAAGCCGCATGGGGCTGTTGTTCAACGGGCTGGTGAAAGTCCCGATGCAGTTCTTCATCCTCTTTGTCGGCGCGATGGTTTTCGTTTTCTATCAGTTCATCACTCCTCCATTGTTCTTCAATTCAGTCGAGACGCTGAAGATCCGATCGAGCCCCTACGCTTTCGAGTTTGCGAGGCTCGAAGAGGAGCATCGTTCCGTTCACTACGAGAAACAGATCAGCCTCCAGGGTCTGGTCCGCGCGATCCGGGCTGGCGGGGACGACAACGTGTCAAAGGCGGAAGCCAGGGTGCGTACGGATCAGACTCGCGCCGCGGTGATCAAGAAAAAAGCGATTGCGCTATTCAAGAAGAACGATCCTGCGGCCGACACCAGCGACACGAACTATATCTTTCTGACATTCGTCATCCGATTCCTCCCTGCCGGTCTCGTTGGCCTCGTGATGGCTGCGATCCTCTCCGCATCAATGTCGTCGACCGCCTCGGGACTCAGTTCGCTCGCCTCGTCGACAGCCGTCGATGTCTACAAGCGGCTCGTGACGAAAGACGCTAGCGAAGAGCACTACGTCCGTTTCTCCAAGCTGGCGACTGTCTTCTGGGGGCTATTCGCGATTGCGTTCGCAACGTTCGCGAACCGCCTCGGCTCGCTCATCGAGGCCGTCAACATTCTCGGATCGTTGTTTTACGGAACGATTCTCGGCATCTTCCTGCTTGCGTTCTACTTCAAGCGCGTACGCGGTACACCGGCATTCGTCGGAGCGATCATCGGGGAGATTGCAGTTCTCTACTGCTTCAAGTTCACTGAGATTTCGTTCCTCTGGTACACCGTGGTCGGTTGTGTGGTCGGTGTGGGATCGGCGCTGATACTGAACGCGATCATGCCGCCACCATCGCGACCGGAAAGTGCGCCGGCTCCAGCTCCTGCGGCGTAATGGACGGTGCGGGAGCGGCGGGACAGAGGCCGCTTTCTTTCCGGCTGCCCGCTCCCGCTAAACCTTGAGCCTTATCTGGCTTGTCCCAGCCGACGTTGTACACGTCGAGCTTCCAATTCGAGAAGGTTTCCCGCCTCATTCCGGGCGCCGGAAAACGGAACACGGGAGCGGGAGCGGGAGCGGGAAAAGCGAGGTTCGCCCTCTCTCATGTGGAGAGAGGGCTCGTCCCGTTGATTACTTCTTGCTCTTCCATTTCGTGAGCATCGCTTCTGCGCCGGTGGTGTCGGCTTTGGCGGTCTTTCCCAGCTCGATGGCTCTTTCCGCTGAGACGATGGCGCCGGCGTGATCGCCGTTCTTTGCCAGCGTCTCGGCTTTGAGCAGAGTGTTCTGATAGGTGGGGTTGATGGCGATGGACTGATCCAGCCAACGCATTCCCTGCTCCCGGTCGCCGCCTGGCTCGAGAGCGTACCGTGCCGCCTGGAACGAAGAGCGCCAGTCATCCGCCTTTGCCTTCGGGAGTGACTCACGAAGTCCTGCCATCGTTTCGGCGCGCGTAGCGGCAGAAATCATGATCGGCACCAGCGTGCGTTCCCAACGCAGAGCGAGCGTTGCAGAGTCGGCAGAGACCCGCGGAAACGAGAAGGAGAGCATCTCCACGAACTCTGCAGCCTCCGGCCTGACCTTCACGCGAAGAGCGTCTTTCGCTGCATCGTAGGAGTAGCTCCCCCACTGGTCTGCGACCGTGTTGAAGATTACTGTCCATTCATCCTTCGAAGGAGTCGAGTGAAGGCTGTACGTGCCGGCCGCGAGAGGCTTGCCGTTTACCTTGACGGGAGTGCTGAACTTGATGATCGTTGCTTCATTGGCGCCCGTGCGCCAGACCTTGTCGAATGGTACAAGCTCGCCCCAGACTTTTCGTCCTTTCACCGAAGGACGGCTGTAGGTAATGGCGACGTCAGTGACTCCGACCATCTGTGAGACGGTCGCGGTGGGACTCGGTCGGGGAAGTTTCATCTGGGCGGCAGCTGGATTGCTCAGCAAAAAAGTCGCGGCGGCAGCAGCCAGGGAAAGGGTGGTTTTAGCCAGCGGATTCATGAAAATCTCCTTAGGTTGTCAGTTGCCTGATCGTATCAGACGAGTGACGCCAACGCTGTTCGATTGCTGTCACAACGCATCAGTTGTGCTAAAACGGCGCGCTGTATGGAGCATATCGACCTGCCGGAGCATCCGGTACCGACCACAACAAAGACATTCGACTCACTCGGGCTGAGCCCCGCCGTCCTGGCAGCAGTCGGCCATGTCGGTTTCGTGCATCCGACCCCGATTCAGGCCGCGGTCATCCCGACGGCTCTCGCCGGACAGGACCTGATCGGGCTCGCTCAGACCGGGTCAGGGAAGACGGCTGCGTTCGTCATCCCTATTGCCGAGCGTCTGACACATGGAAAGGGCGTCAGAGGATTGATCCTTTCCCCGACTCGCGAGATTGCATTGCAAACGAAAGCATTTCTCGATTTGTTCGGCGAGCATCACGGCCTCAAGACTGTCTGCCTCATCGGTGGGGTCAAGCTCAAACCGCAGTCGGATGACCTGCGGGAACGTCCCGACATTATCGTCGCGACGCCTGGCCGTCTGCTCGACCACGTCGAGCGCCGCAACGTGAAGCTGGACAGCATCACAGAGCTAGTGCTCGACGAGGCAGATCACATGCTCGATCTCGGTTTCCTCCCGCAGATTCAGACGCTTCTCAAGATGTTGCCGACCGAGCGGCACACCATGATGTTCTCCGCGACGATGCCTCCATCCATCGAAATGCTGGCCAGCCGGTACATGAAGGAGCCGACAAGGATCGACATCCTTCCGGAAGGGGCCGCGGCTGAAGGAATCAGCCACCGGCTCTACCTGGTGGCGCCTGAAAACAAGCGACCCTGCCTTCTCGCCCTCCTGCATCAGGAGCTCGGAAGCACTCTGGTCTTCGCGCGGAGGAAAATCGACGCCGAATGGCTGTTTCACATCCTCGAGCGTGAAGGACATCCCGTTGCACGTATTCACTCTGACCGGACCCAGGGTGGAAGGGTTCAGGCGCTCGACGGCTTCCGTGAGGGTCAGCACAGGATCCTGGTAGCCACCGATATTGCGGGACGCGGCATTGACGTTCCAGGAATCACGCACGTGATCAACTTCGATATACCCGAAACAGTCGACGACTACATTCACCGCGGCGGACGCACGGCGCGTGCGGACCTGACCGGGATCGTGTCCACCATCGCGAGCTGGCAGGATCTGCCATTGATCAAGCAGATTGAGGCCACGCTCAACGAAAAGATTCCTCGCTGTACGGTCCCGGGCGTGCCGAACTATCTCGAAGCGATCCCGAAGCCGCCGAGACGCAGACTTTAGTCGCGGGGCACAGCACTGTCCGTCCCGTCTAACGGCGCGAAGCCTTTGGAGTGCGGCTGCCGCAGCTGCCGCTTTCCGGGTCGGCGACGCGACGCTGTCGAAAGTACAGCGGGTTCGACACAAAAGCGCCCCTGTCTTCGGACCGGCTAATCTTTCTTGCCGTAGATCAACACCGGCACAGCGTCGCCTGTGATCGAGAGATCTTTTCTCTCGGTGGCGAGGTAGAGCTGCGTTGAGTGACCGCCGTCGAACAACATGGCATCGCGACAATGCATCCCGCCGTCTTCCACGCCACGCCGGGCAATTCGTGCGATTTCGTACATGTCCAGCTGCCGGCTCGATGGAGTCGCGAAAAAGATCACATTGCCGGACTTTTCGATGCACACACCACAGCGTGCAGCCCTGTAGCTCTGGTGAACCCGATTCGTATGCCCGTTGATCACGAGGCGCGGACCAGCCTGCACCGCCATGCGGGCGCTCGACTTCTGTTCCGACCAGTTCGAGGGCATCAAGATTTTTGCCCTGCCATCTTCCGTGATCATGAAGATCGACTGCCAGCTCGAGCTCCGCGGCGGTTGCACCTGCTTGCCCGATCGCACAATGAGCCCCAGCGCTTCGCGTCCCTTCCCGAAAAAATTCGCATTGATTGCGAATGGGGCGTCCTTGTCTCGGGCAACTCCCCGAGCCGTTGCTCCGTCGGCCACAGCGGTGTCGAGGGACCAGATTTCAGGATCGAAACGGACCAGATGCATGTCCGTCTCCTTCCCGCCGAGGCAGGTGATGGCTCGATAGTGCAGCCCGCGGTCGAGCGATTGCCACTCACCGTCGCAATCGCCTTTCGGGCCGTTCTTCTCCCCGCTGTATTCTGCGCGCCTTTTTGCTGTGGCGTCATCCTCTGCCGCGAAAACATTCGTCCCCAGCGTGATGAGTAGCGCAAACGCAACTGCCTGTAGAAACGATCTGATCATGTGAGTCCTCTCGAAAATTGGCGATATCACGCGTCACCGGGCAACCATCATGCCCGGCCCGACACCGTAGATCTCGGGCCGTGTCGACCCTCCCGGCATCGTTCACAGGCTGTTAGCCTCTACGCGCTCGGCAACGATGCGGTGACTGGCATCACATTCCCGGCTCGAGCGGCGGCAATCTTGCAAACCGGGCGTGGGAGCTGACCAGTCAGTCAAATGGACCGGAACGACAACCCGCACTTCCTTCGCGCCGCTGATGTACGGCGTAGT
Source organism: Thermoanaerobaculia bacterium (assembly GCA_035576005.1). Taxonomy (GTDB): domain Bacteria; phylum Acidobacteriota; class Thermoanaerobaculia; order Gp7-AA8; family Gp7-AA8; genus DATLXH01. The sequence goes on from DATLXH010000094.1 coordinate 20,890, forward strand.
ACGAGGCCGTAGTGCTCCCAGAGAGTGAGCCCCTGGTCTCGACCGGCAGTTCCAGAGCCCTGCGCGTGGTTCTCGTGGACGATGACCTTTCCATCCTCCGTCTCGTCCAGCATCATCTCGAGAAGGAGGGGTTTTCAGTCGTTACCGCCATGACGGGCGCTGACGCCCAGGCGATTCTCGAGAGTCACGCGTGGGATCTGGTGATCCTCGACCGCAGACTTCCGGACGGAGACGGACTGGCGATCTGCCAGTGGATCAAGTCCGAACCGCGCTTCATGAACCTTTACGTGATCCTGATTTCGGCCGATGCCGAAGCCAGCGACAAGATCGAGGGACTGGATCGCGGAGCGGATGATTACGTGACCAAACCGTTTCACGCGCTCGAACTGATCGCGCGCGTCAGGGCTGGTGCAAGGATCGTCGAGCTCCAGCGGCAGCTCATTGAAGCCAACCAGATCCTCGAGCGTCTCTCGATGACTGATGCGCTCACGAATGTCTACAACCGGCGCCATTTTCATCAGGAGTGGATTCGTTCATTCGAACAGGCGAGACGCTACGAGCGACCATTGTCGATCGCGATGATCGACGTCGATCATTTCAAGAGTGTGAATGATACGTATGGCCATGCAGCGGGAGACGACGTTCTTCGCGAGGTCGCGGCGGTGCTTCAGGGGTCGATCCGTTCAACCGATCTCCTGGCGCGTTTTGGCGGCGAGGAATTCGCGGTGATCCTTCCTGAGCTGACTCTCGAACAGGCCGAGGAATTTGGGGGAAAGCTTCGAAAAACCGCCGAGAAAACACTCTTCGACGTGAACGACACCACGACGACGCACGTCTGCGTCAGTGTCGGGGTCGCATCGCTTTCACGATCCTCCGTCGATTCCGCCAAAGAGCTGCTCGATGCCGCCGACCGTGCCCTCTACCGCGCGAAAGCCAAGGGGAGAAATCGTGTCGAATCCGAGCGCAGGAAGCTGCTCCGGGTGAAAAAGCCGATGACCAGAGATTGACCCGTCAGGCTCGTTGCAGGATCCGCTCGTGCCGCCAGGCCGGGCTTCTCGCCTCGTCAGCGGACAGCAGTTGTGAGAATCCTTTGATCTCGCCTCAACCAGGCTTCCGTACGTCCACTCTCGCTGCCAGCCACTCAACGATCAGCTCTTCCGCCCAGTAGCGACATCGCCAGGGTGCGCTGCCGCTCACGAACCCTACGTGGCCGCCGAGGGAGGTCAATCGCAGCTGGACGTTAGGCGGAACCCTGGCGGCTATCGTTTCCAGCACCTTCCGAGGCAGGAAAGGGTCGTCGTGGGAACTGAGGCAGAGGGTAGGGATCCTGATGTGCTCCACGAAGCTGACAGAGCTGCTACGCGTGTAGTAATCCTCTGCGCCCGCAAAGCCATGGAGAGGCGCCGTGGCAGCGTCGTCGAAAGTGTAAAAGCTGTTCGATTCCATGACCCTGCGAGCATCGATCCGTTCGGCCGCCAGTGGGAAGCGCGCGACTTTATCGAGCGACTTCCGTTTCAGGCTCCTCAGAAAGCTCGACACGTAAAGGCCACCGAGACGCGACTCGAGGTGACGCGCGCCGGCACCCAGATCATAGGGAACGGAGATGGTGCTGGCGGCGTGCAGGAAACTCTGCGTGGGATGCTCACCAAGCCATTTGAGGAGTACGTTGCCACCGAGTGAAGCGCCAAACGCAACCATCTGACTGGAAGGCTCGCGACTCTTCAGAATGCCGAGCAGGTAGTCCAGGTCTTCCGTCTCGCCCGAGTGATAAAGACGGTACGTCCGATTCGGGATCATGACCCGCCAGTTCAACTGCTCCCTCGCACACGACCGGAAGTTCAGGACGGTTGCGCTCCAACCGCGTTTCGCAATCTCCAGAAGAAGTCCCTGCATGTATACGGAGTGAGAACTTCCCTCCAGTCCGTGCAGCAGCACGAAGCGAAGGCCGGGATCGCCATCGAGATGATCGATGATCAGCTCATCCCCGTCGGGGGTCGGCAGGAGCTCCCGTCGTAGCGAAACCGCAAGGCGCGGCCGGGCCAGCCGGCCCCACACAGTCTGCAGATGAGCGCCGGGCAGCCACCATGCGGGCCGGAAGTCCGCCGCGTCAGGCATCAGGCTCGCCCGGGACGTTGGTCTCGACTGTCAGCCTCAAGGCTCGTAGCGGCGCGGAGGCTCGTTCTCTGTTCCGCTGACACTGACCTCCGCAAGAAGGCGAATCAATCTCTGCCAGCTCTCATCCACCCGTTCATAGGTCCTGCATAGCAACTCTTCCTGTTCTCCCGACTCCGATTCTGAAAGAGTGAATCCATCCATGGGTTGGGTGGGATCCTGAGTTTTGGACCGTGTCCAGGTGCCCTTGTTGTAGCGGAAGGCAATCAACCCACTGCCCTTCTTGTAGCGCGAGGGAGCGGTGAAGGTCCTGGAGCTGAGGAGTTTCGCGAACCCCCCCAGATCCACACCGACAAGATCAGCCTGCGGAATGCTGAGGTCCGTAGGCGGCACTCCTCGCGCGTTTGCTTTCTGCTCAGCCAGCGCACGCGCGATGTACGCTGCGATCATCTTCCTGACCAGCTGCGCCGATTCGCCGATCGCCTCCACGAACAGCAGACCGGAGTGGTATACCGGACTCCTGTCGTCTTCGGAAAATCCCCTGAGCTTGCAGCGGATCACCCGCGCTTCCAGCGAGACCTCTTCCCCGTCCCAGGTGAATGTCAGACGCGTCTGCTCACCGCTCTTGAGCTGCGTTCGGCTCTCGATCGATGCGCCGTGAATCGCGATGTCGGTGACGAGAATCTTGTTCGTACCGAACCTGCCGACGACCGGTTCCAGCACGCTGATCCTCTGATATTTGCGGCGCTCTTTAGCTCTAGGACTCATTTTTTCAGATCCATCTCAGACACCTTCCCTAACCTCAACGCCTCGGTCCGGATTGGTGAGCCGGATTCCAAAGAGACATAGCAGGGCCTTTCCTTCCGTAACAATTTTCTCCGGAACAGTGCATCCCGGAACTAAACTTCAGGCACTTTGAAACTTTCGGACAACTGTTCGCTCTGCACATTGATCGAGTCACCCAGCGATCGTGTGATTGCTCAAGATACGCTCACTGTCGCTGTGCTTCACGACGACTGGGCCGTTAAAGGGCATGCAATGCTCGTGTGGCGGCACCATCTCGAAAACCTCTCGCAGCTCTATGAGGAAGATTCCGTCCATTTTATCAAGTCCTACTGCCGTCTCGAGCGCATCCTGCTTCAGACGCTGGGGTGCGACCGCGCGATTGTCCTGAAGCTGGGACTCCTTGTCCCCCATTTACACGTTCACGTCTATCCGATCTCGCGGAACGAGTCGCGCGACGGCGTCATGGCGATGATTGAAGGGCGCGCGCGGCATGAGCCTGCGCAGGGGGAGGAAGGGGCCCTTTTAGCGACGCTCAGACTTGCACTAAGTGAGACTTCAGACGCACGGCCCCCTGCTGGAACGCAAATTGGATATGTATGAGTCAGCGGCCGATGTTCGGTCGCATAAACTGAAGGAGTTTTCGATGAAATTGAGAACTGCAATGATCAGCCTAGCCGTTACCGCAGGCCTTCTGGTTCCGACGGTGGAAGCTCAGGTCGCAACCAAGACGACTTCCACGACGACCTCCACAGCAGGCACCACCGGCGTAACGACTAAGACGGTCACGAACAAATCGGGCACCAAAGTCACGACCCGTACAAGCTCGAAGAAGCGGGTTCGTAAGTCAACCAAGCGCCGCCCACGCAAGACGGTCAGGAAGACGACGACCTACAAAGTCGATCCGCCGTCAGTAGAAGTGAAAGTGAAACCGTAAACAATCATTGATGATGCGTTTGAAAGGCCGGCTGAAGAGCCGGCCTTTTTTTGTTCGTGCGGGAGGACGTCGGGCGAAGTCCGAGAGTGGATGTCCCGCTTCACCTCACTGAGATCGTCACGCTATCGCTGGCGTCCTTCCCTCCGTCTGCGATGATCGTATGCTCACCAGGCTCGAGCGGCCACTCGAGATCACGCGTGCCGTTGCTGATACCAACCTCCCGCCCGTCGACTCTCCAGCGAATGGTCGTCGCTCGTGGAGAGACTGCCCGGAGGGAGACTGCCTGGAACTCCTTACGCAGAGTAGGGTCGATCAAATAGACCGAACCGGCGGCTGGACTTTCGATACGGAACTGCTTGCCTCCACTCCCAACCGATCCGACGGCCAGCGATTGAGATGTGGGCAGGACTGTTTCCATCCCCCGTTCCCTGCCCCATGAATGGTAGAACGCAGGGAGGGCGACATTCGAGCTGCGGCCGCGGGGCACGCCATGCCATGAGCAGACTGCGCCTGGAGCCTCTGAGGGAAGCCACTCCTCTTCAGCCTGCGGACAGAATTCGTGAACCAGCTCGCCGGACAAAGAGCAGATCGACTGCAGCTGGAGGTTGGGATCCCGCGCAACGATCGCATCGTCTTCACCTCGATCGATACGGCCGACACGCTCCTGCGCGGCAAGCATCACTTCGTGAAATATGGGCGCGGCTCCGGTGACCCCACTCGAATTACGTAGCTCCGTCCGATCGAAGTTCCCCACCCATACGCCGACCGTCACCTCGCGGCTGTAACCGACCGTCCAGTTGTCCCGATACGCCTGGGAGGTTCCGGTCTTCACAGCCACAGGAAAAGGAAACTCGAGACTTCCACCCGAGCCGAAGACGAATTCACGTGCCCGAGGATCGGACAGGATGTCGGTGATCCAGTAGGCGCTTCGAGCAGAGATCACGCGCGGCTGAACCCCACGCCTACTCGTCCAGCTGGCCGCGGGGGCATGAACCTTTCCCGCGAAGCTGACCCGTCGGATTCCCCTGGTCTCGATCGGTATCCCTCCCCTCGCCAGCGACGCATAAGCCGTGACAAGCTCATCGAGCCTGATTTCCGCGCCGCCGAGTGTCAGGCCCAGTCCGTAGTGATCTGCTGTTCTGTTCAGCGTCGAAAATCCTGCCGAGCGAAGAAGATGCATCAGCTGGGGAACTCCCAGCCGGGCAAGTAACGCTACAGCGGGCACGTTCTCCGAGCCTGCCAGGGCCATCCGCGCGCGCATCGGGCCGCGAAACACGCCGTCGTAATTTTTCGGCGCATAGACTACACCGGGGACCGCTGTCTCAAAGCTCGACGGAACATCCGGGAGCACTGACGCCGGCGTGAAGCCATTCTCAAATGCCAATGCGTAGGTGAACGGTTTGAGGGTCGAGCCGGCTTGTCGCGGCGTCACAACACCATCTATGGCTCCACTGCCTTTCACGTCCATGTAATTGCCTGAACCTTCCCAGGCAAGCCATTCACCGGTTTTGTTGTCGAGCACGGCCACGGCAATCGCGCCCGCACCGTGGCGCCTCAAGACCTCGCGACGGAAGGCGATGATCCCGGCGATCTGTTTCTGCAACACAGGATCAAGAGTGGTCTCGATTCGCGAGGCACGTCTTCCGTCCCCTGCGTCCAGAATCTTCTGCACGAAGTGCGGCGCCACAAACGCTTGCCCGCTCGCTCTCAGCACGATGCGCTCAGCTCGCGCAATTGCGATCTGCTGAGGGTCAACCAGGCGGAGACGGTCGAGTCGATCCAGGACTGCCCTCTGCCGCTCCACCGCCGCGGAGAAATTCGCTAACGGATTCCGGTGCGTCGGACTCCGCGGAATTCCCGATAGCAGCGCGGCTTGCGCAAGCGTTAGATTTGAGGGCGGAATCCCGAAGTATCCTCGGCTGGCCGACGCGACACCAACCAGCTGATTCCCGAACGGAGCGAGGTTGAGGTAAAGCGCCAGGACCTCTCTCTTGGAGAGCCGATGCTCGAGCCTCACGGCAAGGACGGCCTCGACCAGCTTCTCGCTGAAAGAGCGCCTCCGTTGACCGCGAAGCTGTTTGACCACCTGCTGAGTGATCGTGGAGCCTCCCTCGAGCGTACGCCCTGCGCGTGCATTGCGCCATGCCGCGCGTGCGACAGCGAAGGGATCAACCCCGATGTGCGAGAAAAAGCGGTGGTCTTCAGCCGCCCTGGTTGCCAGGAGCACCGACTCCGGAATGGAGCCCGCGTCGATCCATTCGCTCCGGGTGCCGCCTGACGACAACGCCTCGTAGAGCGGAGTGCCGTCGCGCGCGAGAATTCGTGTGGACACGCGCATGTCCCGGTCTATGAAGTCAGCTGGAAGGGGGCCGAGTCGGATCCATAGCGCGAGGACTAGAACCGACGCGATGGTCGAGAAGATGACGATGTGTCGCGGTCGCGGCCTCGTGATGTTCATGAGGACATCCTGAGTCGCTGTCCTTCGCGGTGGAGCGACTCAGTGATCCGTAGTCTCACCGCTTCACCTCCACAACGGCCGATGCCGTTCTCCCAAAAATCTCAGGCTCGTACATTTCTTCAGCATGCGCAGGCGGGACCGTGAAGGATCCCGAGGTCGTCGCACGCGCTACGTAGGAAAATTTGTGCACTCCTTCGGAGAGTCGCGTGGCAAACAGCTCCACACGATCGTCGTGTCGTTCCACATGATCGAAACCGCCTCGGCGGAACCACGAGAGCCAGTCGTCGCCTCCTCCCTCTTCCTCGCTCTGTGGGGCTTTCCCCATATCGGTCGCGGTCGTTGCGAACCACGACTCCACTGCCTCGAGCCCCGCAGGGAGTGGATCTGTGACCGCTACGAAACGCCGCTCCTTCGGTAGCGTGAAGGTGAGATTCACTCGCACAAGCTCACCCGCCTTGAAACTGGTAGAGCTCTGCTTTGCATCAAACACCGTAAACGAGCGCGCCACCACGAAGCCCTGATTCATCGCCGATAGAGTGCGATCCCCTCTCGCATACGTCAGCCTTGCTGTGTAGAAGAGACGTCCCGCACCATCGCGGGTAAACGTCAGTGGCAACGCACCGCCGGACGCACTCCCAATCAGCTTCGCCATTGGAACGTCACTGCTCTTTGTAGACGTTGAACGCCCTTCGAAACGTTGAGTCATCAGCGAACCCGTTCCGAGTCTCGCTGTAGCGACGAACGCAGGGACCGCGATCTCGAACTTCCGGTAGTAGTCCACCAGCGATTCCAGCGCCCAGGCGTTTTCCTGCGTGTTCTCCCACCGCCCGTCCACACGAACTTTCATCAGCCATCGCACGAGAGCCTGGGCCGTCAGCGCGTCCTCACTATTCCTGACGAAGCTGCCGAGTACGATCGCCGTTGTTCGAACATTCGAATTCCAGAACCAGAGGAGATATGGATCGCTCAACTCCTCGACGTGAGAGCTCGCCGCCTCGACTGTCAGGCTGTTGGAAATTCGCCGCCTGAGCTCCTCGACCCTCTTCCCTCCCTCTCCCTTCGCCGCGAGCGCATCCCAGAGAAACGCATGAGCGAAGATCGGCATGCGATCGATATAGCCGTAGAGTCGATTGATGTTGCCGTCCTGATTCCGTCCACCTTCGACGAGCACCTTCACCACGAATGATTCCCATGCCGTGAAGGCAGGCCACCACGCCTCGTTCGTTGGCGGGGGTGCGGCCATCTCGCTCTCGAGGTACGTGTAGGCACTCTCGAGAACCGACGGCGTCACCGTGTAGCCGAGGGTCGTCGCACGCTGGAGTACATGAACGATGTGGCTCGTGAGGTAGGGAGATACGGTGCTGCAGGCTCCCGGCCAGAAGGCAAAGCCGCCGCTGGAACACTGGAAGGTTTCGACCTCTCGGATGCGCGACTGTGCTCCCGACTTCGTGGTTGCAGCGTCGATCCCGGCGATGTTGAAGGCCCCACCCAGATCTGCGACCAGCATCAGTGCCAGAGCCGATGATGCCCGCTGCTCGGCGCACTTGTACGGGTACTCCATCAGATACCGGATCCCTTCGTTCAAACCTGCGAGTGCCGTCGACGCGAGCTCAATCTGAAGACCACCGTGCGCCGGCAGCACTCCGGTCGGTACCGAGAGCGATTCGGTCGCCACCGGATTCGCCTCCCCTACCGCAGCCACCGTTTCGGAGGGCGTGATCAGACCGATGGGGATACTGTCTTCGAACGAGTCAGTCTCGCTCCCCATAGTCACGACGGTGCGTATTCGCGCCCGGCCAATTCCTCGGGCAATCACGTCAAAGCGGACCTCTTGCGACGCCGATTGGTTGAGCGCAACAGTTTTCTTTTCGTCGCCGACAATCTCCAGGAGCGTCGGATCGAGGCTGCGCATCGAGACGATCGCCGACCCCGTATTCTGGAGCTGGCTGTGGACCACTGACCCGAAGGTTGCCGTGTCGCCGAGGGTCATGAAGCGCGGAAAAGCAGCCGTCAGCATGAGCGGCTTGGACGTCCGGATCTCCCTCTGACCCCAGCCAAATCGCGAGCTCTTGTCACCCGCGATTGCCATGATGCGATAGGTCGTCAGCGATTCAGGCAGCGTGACGTCTGCGCTCGCTTCTCCTTTCTGATCGGTAGCGAGCGATCCTAACCAGAATGCGAGGACGCGGAAATCTTTGCGAGTGGCATTGCCGGGACCGAACTCTGATCCACCTCCTCCACCCTCGGCCGCACCTTTGGGCGTGAGCACTCGACGGCTAACGATCCGTTGCCGCGAATCGGAGTTGAGCACCTCAATCGCTTTCGGGACATACACCGATTCCAGGATGTCGGGCGTCTGATACGCAGTGAGCGACAGCACGCCGTAGTCAACAGCCCACAGCGTCACCTCGGCGCGCGCCGGAAGTCCCTTGAAATCCCTCGTCTTCACACTGACCCGAGCTTTTGCCCCAGGCCGGTACTCCTCTTTGTCTGCAGTGATGGCTACGGCCAGTCGCTTTGATGAATCCTCGACCGATAGCTCGGTGTATCCGAGCCGGAACGCTGGCTTCCCAGGATCGCTCGTGTCGTCGCTTGATGCAGGCTTCGTCCGTCCCTTCACCAGCAGGACGGAGACAAACAGATTCGGGATATCGCTCTCTGTAATCGGAACAGTGACTGTCTGCTGCGTGGACGTCAGCAGGAATTGACGCTCCGACCGGATCCCCTCACGTTCCGTCGTAACCAGGGCGGTCGCGGCCTCCCACGGCGACTTGATCATGATCCGGGCCGTGTCACCCGGCTTGTAGCGTTTTCGCTCCGGGACAAGCTCGATCCTGTTGTGATCTTCACGCGCCCATGCGGTATAGCCCTGTCCGTCAACGTAGAACGAAGTTGATGACGATGCCATGCGACCACCCTGGTCATTTGCGATCGCACGCAGGATGTAATAGCCGCCATCCTTCACATCGATGTGCAAAGGGACCGGCTGAGCTGCGGAGGTGATGTTCCACTTACCCGCAGGGACTTCTTTTCTTTCTGATTGCCATGAGTAGAAGCCGTTGCCCTCAGCGCGGCGAACGCTGTTCCACTGAACGCGAGTCAGTGAGACTGCGACCGCAACTCCAGCCGTGGCAACCCCTTCCGGTGTCACTGCGACGATCTCCGTGTCGACTCCCTTTTTTGCAACGGCGAAGTAAGGAGGCGCTTTGATTCCGATGTACCACGGCGCGGGATGAACAAGGAAAGACGTCCGTCCGGCGATAGTGTGCCGTGTAACGTCCGTGACCTCCCCTTCCAGCATGTAACGGTAAGGAACTCCCGCTTTGACGAGAGTGGCCAGGTCGAGCTGAAGCTCCCCCGTTCCCGTAAGTTTCGCTCGCTGCGTGGAGATCGTCCCTTCCTCCCGCCTCTTTCTCGACTCCCATTCATTATCGAGAAAGGCGTAGGTGTCCTGAGGGAACCTGTCGTTGATCGGGCTGGGGACCTCGTATGAAACATTCTTCGAGTAGGTCCACCTGACCGCGCTTCCGGCCATCGCAGCGCCGTACAGATACCGTCCCGATACCAGGCCTTTCACCTTCGTTCCAGCGAGGGCCGGATCGCCTGCGAGTGTGACGTCGACTCGGAAGTCGGGACGGCGGTATGCCGCGACAAGAAAGCCGCCGATGACTGCCCGCTTCTGACTGCCGACCGTAGCGGTTGCCTGATGGAAGCCGAGGGAGCCACCCGCGGGAAGTGTGAAGGTCCACTCCGCGCTGCTCCACTGGTTAAGAGTCACGGTGCGCTGATCGATCACGCGGTCACGGCTGTCGTTGATGACGATTGAAACCGCGGTGTCTTTCGGGAGAAGCTGAATCCCCTCAGGCGTGTCGCTCCTGAGAACTGCCTTGAAATGAATTTCCTCGCCTGGCTTGTACACCCCGCGGTCGGCAACCACAGTCCCGCGCAGGAGCGGGCTTGCTTCTTCGAGATCGAAGTTCTGTCCGAACGCCCACGGTTGGATTCCCTCGTTCCAGTCGCTCCCAACGTAGGCGATGTCGCCATCCTTTTCAGCCACTACGACGAATTCGAATTGCCACCAGTTGTCTTCGCTTCTGAGCGGAGTCTTCTGAGCTTTGACGAGTCCTCGCGCGTCGGTCGTGCCCTGCCAGAAGATCTGGTTGTCGGCCTTTCGAATCGACACCTTTGCGTTCGCGACAGGTTTCGCATCACTCAGTTGCGTAACGAATATCAACGTATTTGCCGGACTGTCCTTTACGTTGATGCCGAGGTTTGTAACCTGAACGATCGTCGACTTCAAGGGAGGCTCGACACGGAGCTGCGAGCCGGCAACGGGATTTCCTACGCGAAGCGCGGCCCAGACGAGGCCGGTCGTCTGAGGGGAGAGCGCCGCTTTCATGTCGAGCCCGTACGACTGCAACTTGTTGGTGGATGGCGCTAAGTCCCGTTTTCTCTCAGCTGACGACGGCGTGGCGGAGAAGTCGGCCTGCTGCAGTCTGAGAATCGTCGGTACGAGCTCGTTGACGGTTAGAGGAGCCACCCACTCCGTTACGTTTTTGAGGTTGCGGGAGTGATACGGGAGGAGTGGCCCACCGGCCTGTTCCCATACGCCGTGACCACCGCCGAAACTCGTAAAGGCGGAGAGCTGGGAAAGCTCCAGCATCCCGAGCCATGTATAGCCTAGCGTTTGCCCGTCTACGGAGCGCAGGTTCTCGGCCACCGTGACCGCGTACCGGCGGCCGGGCGCCAGGGCGATCCCAAGCTCCTGGAGGCTGATGGCGGTGCTGCGCGCACTCGACGGCCACGCTTTTTCCTTTTTGGTCCGGGAGACAGGAGTCTCTTTCAAGGGATCGGTAATGTCCACGATCGAAAGGGCGCTCAGCAGTGACTGATAGCTCACTTCGTTTCGAAACCGGAGGGGGTTGTAACCCTCGGGATTGCACCGCAAACTGCACTCGAATCCCTCGACGAAGAAAATTGGCTCCGTTGCGAAGCTGTACGACTGCTCTTTACCGGGCGTAGCGTTTCCTTCCTTCGATGGAGCTGTTGCATCGACGACTACTTCGATCGTGCTCCCTTGCGCGACAGCGCCTGCGGTCTTCACGACGACGAGATCTGCTTTCGGTGGGAAGCGTTTTTTGTCCCATGTCGTCGCGATCGCGAAGGGTACTTCGCTGGTTGCGAGAGCATGCGCCTGCGCAGCGCGGACTTTCGATTCGTACTGCGTTAGAGCCTCGGGAGCAGTCTTCTGCAGACGGGCTGAAGCGGCGCCGTTCTCTACCGGCTTGTCCCAGCTGTGCGGAACGGACCGGAGTTTCAAATGTGCGCTGATCGCCGCAGGGTCCACGCCTTGATTGAACCGCAGGGCAATGACGAGCGGATCATCAGACCTGCCTGTTACGCGGTACCAGACGGTCGAGACAAGAGCGACAACCGGAGTCGTAAAAGAAAAGCTGAAGGGCGTCGCAAGAACGTTTTCGGCAATGGATCGCGCGCTCGAATCAATCGTGACTGTGTAGGTAGTGGCTTTCGGTAGCGATCGTTTTGGATCAGGAGTGAAAATCAGTGTCGTCGTTCCGGCCCAGCGAAAGGTTCCGATCGCCGCTGGCTTGATTTTGAAAAACGAAGGAGCGAGATTTTCCGGAATTTTTCCGAGACTCACCATCGGCTCCGAGAATGTGACTCGAATCTCGTTGGCTTGAACACGTCCGGAAACAACCCCTGTCGGAGCAGCACGCGTGACCTTGAGCGGAGTCTCCGCGGCCAAGGTTGCGGAAGCGAAAAGGAAGGTTGCAACGAAGCCTGGATAGAACGAGCGACGCATTGGGATCTCCTGCGGATTGTCGTAATGAAGCGTACGACAAGTTCGTCGGCACTGCTCCGGAATGTCGCGGACGACCCCGCGAAGCTTTGGAGTGCGGCAGCCGCAGCTGCCGCTTTTGCTTCGAACTTGCGAAGGATGGAGATCGTGCATTCCGACAGAACCGCCATGTGACTCAGAAAGCGGCAGCTGCGGCTGCCGCACTCCAAAGGCTTCGCCCGGCGCGACTTTCGCACTCATGCCTTCAGGCGAAACCGACAAGTGCAAAAGGAGTTACTAATGGCAAAAGAGATCGTTGTCTACGGGGCGGACTGGTGCGGTGATACGCGTCGCACGCTCAAGCACCTCGATGACACGAAGGTCGAGTACAAGTACATCGACATCGACGCGGACGCGGATGGTGAAGCGAAAGTCATCGAGTGGAACAAAGGAAAACGCAGAATTCCAACTCTGGAGCTCGGATCAGGCGCCAGCGCCACTCGCCTCTCCGTACCAAGCGATTCCGATCTGGACGCCGCGATCGCGAAATTGATCTGAGGTCCCCGGGCTCAGTTGGCTGAACCAGCCGGCTGGACTGGTCGCTCGAAAAGGACTAACGCCGCTCCGACCACCCCAAGCAGCGCACAGAGGCTCCACAACGTTGCTGGGCTTCGAGAGAAGAGGAGTGTTCCCAGCGGCGGCCCGATTGCAAGTCCCAGCGACCACGTCATGCCCCATAGCCCCATGTAGCGCCCTCTCAATTCCGGCGGAGCGAGATCGGCGACATAGGCTCCTGCAACAGGCGACGAGACCATCTCGCCGATCGTGAAGATCGTGACAGCGAGGGCCAGGGCGAAGGCCGTGTGCGAGAGTCCGGTGAATCCGACACCGACTCCGGCAAGCAGAAAGCCGAGCGCCAGTACGCGCCGCGGATTCCGTCCCTGAGTCAACGTGGTGAGAAAAAGCTCGAATATCACAATCAGGATGCCGTTCAATGACAGCAGCAGGCCATACGTTGTGTTCGGCAACCCCACCGCGCTCACATGCAACGCGAACGTTGAGCCGAGTTGGAAATCGACAAGCGTGATGCAGACGGATGCGAAGAGGAACCTGACGAACGGACGGTCGCGCGAGACTGCCCTGAGCGCCTCCCCCCATCCGCCTGATCCATCACTCCGAGCCGGCACCCGAAAACCGGGTGGCAGTGCGGTCAGAGCGACGACGCCAAACAGACACGACGTGATTGCGTCACCGAGAAAAAGCAGCATGAACGAGCGCTCGGCAAGAAACCCCGCGGCGGCTGGACCCGACGCGAAACCAAGATTGACTGCGAGCCGATAGACTGCAAATGCGGTAACGCGCTTTCCCTCGGGCACGAGATCGGCCAGCAGGGCGGCGCTTGCTGGCCGATACAGTTCTGTCGTCAGACCAGCGAGGCAGGCTGTGAGCAGGGTGGCCCCCAGACCCCGCACCTGTGAGAGTGCGAGCATCGACAATGCCGACGAGAACATAGACAGGGCGATCGTGTTGCGACGCCCGAAGTGATCAGCCAGCCATCCCCCCGCAGCCGCGGCCAGCAGGTTCCCCACTCCGTACATTCCAATCGCGAGTCCCGCCTGCGGGATTGTGTAACCCTGTCGCGTGAGGTAGAGAATAAGAAACGGAACGACCACTGAGCCAAAGCGATTGATGAAGGTCCCTCCGAACAGAATCCACGCTGCTGGTGGAAGAGAGCGGAGACTCGATGCGAGAGACGAGACCTGTGACACGGGAGAGAGGGTAGCGATTCAGCAGAGCCTGGTCGAGAGGGCGGGCTCTTCCCACCCCAACGAGCAGCAGATTTCGTTTGGCGATGGCAGCCGTATTGCTTCATGATGAATCAACTCCGCAATGGTGCGGAGTCGTGAGCCGGCGTCAGAGACAGCTGTTCCGGTAACTGGCGGCGGAGTGAATTGTTCAACTAGGAGGTATGTCGTGACGAAACGTTCGGTCAAGCCCTTGATGTTCGCGATGTCGATGTTGGTTCTCCTTTCCGCAATGCCAGGCTTCGCTGCCCCGCTGCCGTCGAAGACGGCGTCGAACCAGAGCATCGAATCCCGTCAGGCTGATCTCGCCCTGGTACAGAGCGTGACAGGAAATGACGAAGTTGCGGCAGCGCTTTCCGTACAGGGATTCACCAAGGAAGAGATCAACAGCCGTCTGGCTTCGCTCTCCAATGATGACCTGCGCTCCCTTGCTCAGAACCTCGAGCAGGTTCAGGCTGCTGGTCTGACCCGCAGTCAGTGGACCTGGATCGGTATCGGCGCCCTCGCCGCCCTGATCCTCGTCGTTGCAGTCGGCTGATTTCTCGAGACGAATTTTTTCTCGCCGGGCATCGATCTGAGGTTTCAACCTCCGATCGAGGCCCGGTTTGTTTTTGAGGCGACCCTTGAACCCATCACTCCGCCACTCGACTCTCCCCCTCTCCCTCGCCATTCTTCTCCTGGGCGTGGGGTGCTTCACGACCAAGCCGCGCTCTCTTCCGGTGAGCTCATCGGCCAAGGTCATTCCCAACGTTCCGGTCCGGACGTGGGGGGACAACAGCTGCGGTGCCGCGGCCCTCTCAACCGTCCTCAATCGCTGGGGAGATCCCGTAACTGAAGACGAGCTCATGTCGAAGCTCCAGAAGGGAAAGTTCGGTGGGGTTGTCACGGTCGACCTGCTGATCGAAGCACGTCAGCGCGGCTACGCTGCCAGGCTGATTCGTGGCGATGAAGCGTTCGTCAAGGACGCAGTGTCCGCGGGAAAGCCGGTGGTTCTCATGCTCAAAATCCTCGATGCTCCCGGTGGCGGGGTCGACCTTTTTCATTACATCGTTGTTGATGGCCACGATCCTGCTCGCAATCTGGTCCGCACGCAGTTCGGCGACGGAAACACCCGCTGGACCTCATTAGCCAAACTCGAGAAGTCCTGGAAGGGCGGCGGTCATGCCGCGCTGCTCGTGGAGCCGGGATCAACTGCCGACGTCGCGATCAGCAAGCAGGGAGCTCTCCGTCAAGCCGTCGGTCTCGAGGATACTGGAAAGCTCGTAGAGGCGGTGACGGCTTACAAAGCTCTCATCGACAATACACCGCAGTCAGTCATCCCCCTCACGAACCTCGGGAACGTCTACGGCAAGTTAGGCCGGGCCGGGGACGCCGAAGCGGCGTATCGTCAGGCCATCACACTCGACCCAAACCATCGCGATGCTCTCAACAACCTCGCGTGGCTCCTCATGGAGCGCGGCGAGCACGCTGACGCTGAGAGTTTTGCGCAGCGAGCCGTAGATCAGGGGGGTCCCGATGCGCAGCTCGTTCTCGATACGCTCGCGCGCATCCAGGCGAGACGCGGGAACTGTTCCGCCGCGCTTGCCACGTTCGACCGCGCATTGAGTCTGGCCCCAGCCGGCGAGGGACGGTCATCGATCGAGGTGGCGAGGTCCGAGGCGCAGAAGCAGTGCCCGGTCGCCCACCGTTAGCCTTCCGATTTACGGTCTGCCCGGCAAACTTAAGCTCAGAGAGCACGTAGAAAGGAGACGGCACGTTCACTGCGGTTGCCGCCCGAAAGCCAGCCGTACGATCCCGTACAGTCACGGAAGAGTGCGTCGGTCGTAAGGAGGCATATACTAGGGTTGGCGGTACTCAGAATGCTCGACCGGAGATTTCTCGACGCACTCTCGATTGGCGCGTACCGGTGCGCAACCGACGGCCAGATTCTCGTGGCGAACGAGGCAGCTAGGGCCATGCTCGGACCGGCGTCCTCGGAAGACGGTGTACACCTTAGTCAGTTCATGGTCGACAGCGGCGAGTTCGAGCGAATGCGCGCCACCCTCGAAGAGCGAGGCAAAGCTTCGATCAGAATCGAGATGCGCTGCGCCGACGGCTCACTCTTTTTCGCCGAGCACAAAGCGGTACTACGCGTCGACGACGACCTGGGCGAGACGATTCTCGACGGAGTCTTCATCGATGTGACGGACCTCGCGGAGGCGGAACGGAATCGAGATAACGCACTCCTGTCGTTAAGGAGTCTCGTCGATAACACCCCGGGAGTGGCAATCCAGATCTACGCCCCGGATGGGACTGTTCAGCTCTGGAACCCCGCCTCCCGGTCGATGTACGGATTTACCGCCGAGGAAATGATCGGGCGCCGAATCCAGGAAGTGCTTAGTCCCGGCAATCGCAAGCATTTCGAAAAAGTCGTCGAAGAGGTGGTCCGAACGCAGCAGGCAACAAGTCCCGACGAATGGGACATGGAGACCAGGGACGGCGAGGCTCGACGGGTCTGGTCGACAATGTTTCCTCTCGCCCTTCGCGATGACGAGATCTCGATCGGTTGTATGGATCTGGACGTAACCGATCGCCATCAGGCTCTGCAACGCGTTGAGGCCGCAAAACGTCAGCTCTCCGAGTCCGAACGCATCGCGAACGTGGGAAGCTGGGACTGGACGATCGCCACCGATAACGTCAAATGGTCCGAGGAGCTCTGTCGCATCTGCGGCGTCCCTTACGACGAGGGTGCGCCGCGAACCTACGAAGACTTCATGGCGAAGGTGCACCCTGAAGACCGCGATCGAGTGGTGCGAACCCTCTCCAAAACTCTCGCAGATCGCGGACCCTTCGCGTTCGAGCACCGCGTCATGCGGCCCGACGGCCAGATTCGGCTTCTGCTGAGCAGAGGCGAAGTCGTCCTCGGCGAAGATGGAGAGCCTGTCGGGATGCTCGGGACTGTGGAGGATCTCACCGAGATACGTTTGATCGAGGCCGATCTTCGCCAACGCGAGCAGCACCTCCACCTGGTCGTCGATCAAATGCCAGCCATTCTCTGGTCAACCGATCGCAACCTCGCCTTCCTTTCGGGACGAGGAGGAGCGCTTGCGGGATTGAACCTCCGGGCCAATGAGCTGACTCACAAAACACTCTACGAGTACTTCGGTACGAACGACCCATCATTTCCACCGATCGCTGCACATCTGCGCGCCCTTGACGGTGTCAGTTCGTCGCTGGAGACCAGCTGGGAAGGTCGCACGTTCCAGAACTTCATCGAGCCTCTTCGCGACGAGCAGGCAGACGTCATCGGTTGTGTCGGAGTCGCGCTCGACATCACCGAACGTGTGGAAAGCGACAAGGCTCTGGCGGCGAGCGAGGACCGTTACAGACTGCTTGCGGACAATTCGCACGACCTGATCGGACTCACGGATGTGAATGGCACGATGCTCTACGCCTCACCTTCACATCGGGACATTCTCGGGTACGATCCCGCAACCCTACCTGCAAAAAATATCTTTGACTTCGTTCATCCCGACGACGCCCCGGCCCTGATCGCTGCAGCGTCTCCTACATCCGACGCAAGCACTGCAGGTCCGATCCAGGCACGGATCAAAAGATCGGATGGCTCCTGGTTGGAGGTTGAAGCTCTGATCTCGGCCGTAACGACAGAAGGGCATCCCGACCGCCTTCTGTTCTCCGCACATGACGTCTCCGCCCGTAACGCTGCCGAGCGTGCTCTGCGCGAATCAGAGGAACGTTATCGCAGCCTCTTTGAACGCAACCTCGCGGGCGTATACCGGACTACTGTCGATGGACGGATCGTGGACTGCAATGACGCCTGCGCACGAATCTTCGGCTACGAAACCGGAAAGGAGCTTCTCGGTCTCGGAGCCGCTGATGTCTATTTCGATCCCGCCGAGCGGCGCGAAATGATAGGACGCCTCAAAGAGCAGGGCATCATCACCAACCTGGAGCATGCGTTCCGGAGACGTGATGGGAGCACCGTATGGGCCCTGGAGAACATAACGTACATCGCCGGTAGTGACGACGCCTCCTCGATTCTCGAAGGGACGATCATCGATATCAGCGAACGGAAGCAGGCTGAGCAGGAGATCGTCCATCAGGCCCACCATGATGCCCTGACGTCACTCCCCAACCGTGTTCTGTTCCGCGATCGTCTTTCCCTGACCCTGTCTCACTCAAAACGCAATCAACTCTTCATGGCCGTCCTCTTCATTGACGTGGATCACTTCAAATTGATCAACGACACGCTCGGACATACGGTCGGGGATCTGATGCTCAAGTCCGTAGCCGAGAGGTTGCGCGAAGGCCTCCGCGACGAGGACACAGTGGCTCGTGTTGGTGGCGACGAGTTCACGATTCTCATTCCCGAGATTGCAGCCCCTGATCATGCGGACAGGATCGCAAGAAAACTGCTGGATCGAATCGCCACTCCGTTCGTCATTCAGGGTCAGGAGCTCTTCATCACGGCAAGCATCGGCATTGCCATCTATCCCAATGACGGAATCACCCCCGAGGCACTGCTCAAGAACGCTGATGCTGCCATGTATCGCGCGAAAGAGCTCGGACGAAACAACGCACAAATGTGCAGTCCGGCAATGACAGTCCGGGCGCTGGAACGGCTCGGCCTGGAGAACGGGCTCAGAAGGGCAATCGATCGAGAGCAGCTGGTCCTTCACTATCAGCCGATCATTGATCTACTCACCGGAAAGGTTGCTAGCTTCGAAGCGCTCGTTCGATGGAACCACCCCGAGCGAGGACTGCTGGCTCCCGATTCTTTCATCAGCATCGCAGAGGACAGTCGTCTGATTCTCCCTATTGGCAAATGGGTGCTTGCTACGGCCTGCAAGCAGTTACAGCAATGGAAGATTGAAGGATTTGAGACCCGCATGGCTGTCAATCTTTCGGCACGCCAGTTTCAGACCAAGGAGCTGCCACTGATGGTTGCTGAAGTTCTCGCCCAGACCGGAATCGACGCGCGATGCATTGATCTGGAGATCACCGAGACAACAGCGATGCAGAACGCCGACATGACGATCGAGGTGCTGCGCGAGCTGACCCATATGGGATTTGGGATCGTCATCGATGACTTCGGTACCGGATATTCCTCTCTCAGCTATCTCAAACGTTTCCCGATCAGCGCGCTCAAGATCGACCGTAGTTTCGTGCGCGATGTGACCACGACCCGGAGCGACGCTGCCATCGTTTCCGCCATCATCGCGACGGCATCGGCCCTGGAGCTCAGGGTAGTTGCCGAAGGCGTAGAGACAAGCGAGCAGCTGGCGCTGCTCTCGGGCCTGGCCTGCAATGAGGCCCAGGGATTCCTGTTCAGCCGGCCGAAGCCGCCTCTCGATTTTCCGAGTGGAAATCGGTCGTTCACGATCGACTCGTCCACTCACTGATTTCCTTCGGTGATCTGCTGTTGATGGCGCGGATCTTGAAATTTAGACCCCCATGAACGGAGCGCGGGGCTAACAGTGGCCGACACTTCCGGCTTCGAAAGTATCCTTGCCGACCTGATCAAAAGCCGGAAGGTTCTCGAGAACAGCCTGAAGGATAAGGAAGGCGTCAATTCGACTGCTGAGATCCTCCTGAAGTTAAAGGAGCTAAGGCGAAGGGCCGACGAGACCAATGCGTTGATCGAGATCGTGGATCGTCGCCAGGGGCACCGCTGACGTAGTCCTCCAGCGGGCATGTCTTGCGACGTAATCAGGGTCGTCGCAGACGCAGACTCACAGCCGCAATTTCTGCGCGCAAGAAGTCCATCTGCGCAAGCAGCTCCTCGACATCCATGGCAATCTGGCGCTGCGGATTCTTCCGTTCCTTCCCTCGTTCGGCCGCCGTCGCAGCAAGCTGACTCCACAAATGCATTCTCTGGGAAAAGTCCAGCGACGAGATCCGTCGCATGAGCGAATGACTGCTCGCCTCGTTTTCCTGGGTAGAGGTGAGAAGTTCTGATGGACTCTGCTTGAGAAGCCCCGCAAGACTCACGAAAAGCTCGATATCGAGAGACTGTTTGTGCGTTTCTATCCGCGAAAGCGTAGCAATGCTGACGTGCGCCTGGTCCGCAAGCTGCTGCAGTGACAGTCCCTGTTCGCGGCGCGCGTTGCGCAACTTCTGACCAATGGGAAGGTTCACAAATCCTCCGAGCAATTGTCCCGGGTTCCATGGCCTGAGGACTGAAAGCTACTCTCCTCCACGCAAAAAACGATCCTGAAGACGAAAGGGTCCCAAGCCTGGCACCTAGCAGGATCGGTCCGCTCCCAAAGTGACCGTCTGTCAGGGGCAGCATGCCTGATGCCCGAGGGCAGGGATTCCGGACCAAGACCGGCTGATCTTTGATGGACCGCAATTTGCTCACGAGGTAACACGCTCATTCTGGGAGGGTTGGATTGGCGAAGGTACTGGTGGTGGACGACGACGCAGCAATTCGAATGCTACTCGCCCGGTGGCTCGCAAAACACGCCTTCGAAATTGATCAAGCATCAGACGGCGTCGAGGCCGTTGAAAGGATCGAGGCTAACCTCCCGCACCTGATTCTGCTCGACATCATGATGCCTCGGATGAATGGCTTCGGGGTCGTTGCGCACCTCCGAAAGGCCCATCCCAGCCTTCTCCAGCGGACGATCGTCATGACCGCCGCGCCACGAGACGCCGAGAACGAACTTGATGGGATCTGCAAACTCGTTCCGAAACCCTTCGAGATGCAGGTGATGCTCGAGATCATTCGAACCTGCGCCGCTGCCAAATGAGTTCTGGCAACGAATAGTAACTATCAAACGCCTGTATCACCGAGTCAGCCTATCGCCGGGACATGACGCCGCGGCCTCCACATCGCGCCGCCAGGCCTACTCGAGCGCCTGTTCCCGGGAAATGGTTTCAGCGATTGCGGTGCGGACATCTCCAAAGGAATCCCGCGCGGCATCGCGCTCCTCGGTGCTGGCGAACGCAGCTACCAGCGTAGAGCCGGACCCCGTCATGTGGCACCAACCAGCGCCCTGGGTTTGAAGGCGGTCGAACAACAGTTTCAATGGTGGCATCAGAGAGAACGCAGCAGCTTCGAGATCGTTCGTCAGCGAACTGTCGCCCGCGGGAAGTCTCTCCAGAGACGAGAGCCACGAGACGCCTGCGGCTGCCACCGTTTCCGGCACACCAGCTCGGTTCCGAAGCAGGTCGAGTTGAGTGAATGCAGCGGCAGTCGAGACCGGCGCCTCTGGAATGACCAGAAGAAGCGGGATCCTTCCGACAAACGGGAGCGCGGTCAGAACCTCCCCACGCCCCGAGGCGTGAGCGGTGCCTGCCTCGAGGAAAAAGGGTACGTCAGATCCGAGTGAGAGAGCGATCGCGCGTAAGCGGCGTGATGAGATATCGAGACTGTACAGCTTGTTCACCGCAAGCAGGACAGCGGCCGCATTTGATGAGCCACCACCGAGGCCCCCTCCTACGGGAATGCGCTTGGTCAGGCGTATCGTCACGGGATTGACGCGGAATTCGTCAACCATTACCTGGGCTGCGCGAACCGCCAGATTTCGATCATCCAGTGGAAGCGATCGATCGTCAGTTGAGAAGGCCGGAGCATCGGACTCCTCGATCAGCAGATCGTCGTGAAGAGAGATCGACTGGAAGATGGTTTCGAGGTCGTGGTAGCCGTCTTCGCGTCGGCCGAGCACCCGAAGCATCCAGTTGATTTTAGCGAAAGAGCGAACCAGCATTCGCTCCATTCTGCATCAGACGCGTGAGAGCTGCGGCATCCGTGGGTTGCGCCCGTTCAGCCGGCTGCTTGATTCTCACCCTCCAGGGAGGTGACAGCAGGTCAGACCTCGCAGCTCAGGAGCCGTCAACTGCCCATTCCACGGCTCGAGCTCGAGATAGCGAATCTCCAATTCGAATGACGACGGACCCACGCCTCCCATCACCAGGATCCTGGACGGCGGAAACACGGCTGGGAGATAACGAAAGAGCAGCGACATTGATCCGACACTGGCGAGACTGACCGATGCCAGGCCTTGTGACGCCATTTCATAACGGGCCCTCGCGCCGCCAGACGTCAGGATCTCGTTCGGATCTGCCCCTTCCGTGACGCCTGAGGGCAGGAAACCAAGCAGGAGCCGGCCGATGTCTGAGGATGTCAGGCCAGTCGCGAAGAGTGGGACGAGCGCACCCAGCGAGGACGACTGACCTTTCCAGTACGTCGACCTTACCCGGTCGATCACCGTAGCCTCCCGCCCATCGGCAAAAATCGAATATGCCGCTGTACCGAACGGTGACAGGACATCGATACGAATCCGGCCGTGTGTGTCCAGCAGAAATCGCGCAGAAAAAGAATCGCGCCGTCCGGCGGCGTTCATCTTGAGACTCGCGAAGGCTTTCGCACCAACCCCATCGACGGCTCGCTCAGCGAGCCGATCGAGTACGACGGTTGGATCTCCAGCAGGAATGGGATCGAATCTGCGCGGCGAACCCGCGCAGCCTGCGAGCAAAACCAGCGTCAGGATCGTGTAGGCGAAGCCAGGGAAAGCGCGCACTCTGTAGTAGCTCGCCATTCTGAGAAACGTTCTAGTGGAGTGTATTCGATGAATTGGTACCACCTGGCTTGGTCTCGCCGTCGTGGGCTTCGTTGCGACTCCTCAGCATAGTCACCACTATTCCTGCGTCGCCGCGCCTCGCCCACGTCGCCGATCCCGTCGCCATCTGGTA
>DATLXH010000095.1:0-4628 GCA_035576005.1 Thermoanaerobaculia bacterium
GGGGAGTGGCTTGGATGCGAGGCGCACGGCGATTTTGCGACGAAGGCATAGTCGACACTATGTCGAGGAGCGAAATTGCTGTGCAACGAAGCAGACAGGCCGCTATCCGTCGTCTCGCGGCGAAGGTCTGTGAGAAATGCGGGCTAGCTTCCGGTCTGTGTAGCAGGCACTGGTTAGGTAGCGAGCTACGGTCCGGTCTGGAAGAACTTCTTCTGATACTGCTGCACATTTCGGTTGTGCTCGGCGAGCGATGACGCGAACACATGCGACCCATCGTTTTTCGAAACAAAATAGAGGAACGATGTCGACGCAGGTGCGCCCGCGGCCCGAAGTGAGGGAAGTCCCGGGTTTGCAATCGGGCCGGGAGGGAACCCCTTCCGCGCATAGGTGTTGTATGGCGAGTCGCGCTTGAGATCTTCCCGCCGGATGTTGCCATTCCACCTGTTATCGAGCTTCATGGCATAAATGACGGTTGGGTCGGCTTGCAGCGGCATATTGAAGCGGGTCCGGTTGAGGTAGACGGACGCGACCAGCGGCCGTTCCGCAGGCAGCTGCGCTTCGGTTTCAACGATGGAAGCGAGTGTGACGGTGTCGTGGACATCGAGTCCCGTGGTGATCAGAGCGAGCTCTCCACCGTAATGAGACCGGAAGTTCTCCACCATCTTTTTGATGATGGCCGACGGCGCAGTCCCCGGCGACAACTTGTAGGTATCGGGAAATAGATATCCCTCGAGCGACTCGGCACGGGGATCGAGGTCTTTGACCAGCTCAGCGTCACTCGTCAGCTTCCGCCACTCGGAGGCCTTGCCGAACCCCTCGGCGGCCATCAGCTGACCGATCGCGAACCGATCGAGACCTTCGCGGATCGTGACACTTCGCAGCACGACATCTCCGCGGATCAACTTCTCCATGACGTCGGCAGCAGACAGAGCTCCTGAGAACTCGTAGACTCCCGCTTTGAGTGAGTCACCACGGCGGACTGCCATCATGTAGAGCAGCGGAACGAAGTCGTCTCTGAGGACTCCGGCCACGCGCAGCTTCTTCATGATCGAACGACTGTTGGATCCTTTTCGAATCTCGACCTGGGCGCGCTCGCCGGAGAACCCTTTGTATGGCTTTGTCAGCGCATGCCACAGGAACAGTGAAGCCGCCACGAGCAGGAGCAGCCCGAAACCCAACAGAATCCCGAGCGAGTGCAGGTATTTTGCGCAGCCGCTCCTCCCGTAGTAGCGGCGCGCTATGACGTCCTCCCGGCCTGATGGTCGAGATACGACTGGAGAATGACGGCGGCGGCCTGCATGTCGATATTGTTTTTGAGAGTTCGGGAGCTCACGCCGCGAGAGGCAGCACGCGCGTAGGCTTCAACAGTTGAGAGATTCTCGTCCCAGAGCACGACATCCTTGCATGATTTCTGCCTCAGGAGCTCGGCGATCGCTTCGAACTTCTTCTCGATCACTTCGTCGTGCCTGCCGGCACGCCGTGGAACTCCGAGGACGTAGCCCGTGGCCCCGAGCTCTTCGCCAAGGCGTACGATCCGCTCGATGAGCTCGTCCCGAGTCCCCGCGTTGCCAATCACCGAGTGCGGTGTTGCCAGTACGTGCGAGTCGCTGGACGCGATCCCTACGCGTCGAGAGCCGAAGTCGATGCCGATCAAGGTCATATGAATGTTGAAAGCAGAACGCTGAATGATGAATATTGAATGCCGAATGTTGAATGCGGGCTATGAACTGGTGGGGCGCTGAGCCGGCATTTCTCCTTGACTGCGGAAGCCTGCCTCGTCGCTCGAGCATGGGTGGGCTTCATTATTCTGCATTCTGCATTCTCCATTCTGCATTCTGTACAATAGGGCTCCGATGAAGAACTTCAATCTCGATGCGATTCTCGAGGCGATGCTCAAAATGTCGGAGCGAGTCTCCGACCTCAATTTCTCGGTGGGCCGTCCTCCTCAGGTAGAAGTAGACGGTCAACTGACCCCGGTGAATTTCCCCGGGCTCCCGCGCCTCACTCCGTATCAAACGGAGATGATCGCGCTCTACATGTTGCGCGGAGACCGGGAACTCACGAGGATGCTCATCCAGAACGGCTCCGCGGATCTTTCCTACTCGATCCCGCAGAAGACCCGGTTCCGAGTCAACATTTTCTCTCAGCGCGGAACGTATGCGATCGTTTTGCGGGTCATTCCTGAAGGGATTCCCTCGCTCAAGCAGCTCAACATGCCGCCCGAGCTCTTCAATGTCTGCACGCTCAAGAACGGGGTTGTACTGGTCACCGGCCCGACAGGGTCAGGAAAGTCGACCACCCTGGCTGCCCTGATCAATCAGATCAATATAGATTCCGCATATCACATCGTCACGATCGAAGATCCTGTGGAGTACATGCATCGCCACGCGAAATCCACAGTCAACCAGCGCGAAGTGGGGTCGGATACGAAGTCGTTCGCACTCGCTTTGCGGGCGGCGCTTCGACAGGCGCCCAAAGTCATCCTCATCGGTGAGATGCGCGATGTCGAAACCATCGAGATTGCGATGGAGGCTGCAGAGACCGGTCACCTCGTTCTCTCCACCTTGCATACAATCGACGCTGCCAAGACGGTCGACCGAATCGTCGGCGTGTTTCCCAAGGAACAGGAGCCGCAGGTGCGCACGCGGTTTTCCCAGTCGTTTCGCTATGTCATTTCGCAGCGTCTCGTCCCGAAGATCGGCGGCGGTCGCATTGCGGTGCTCGAGATCCTGAAGTCGACGATGCGGACGCGGGACTACGTGATGAAAGGGGAATCCGACGGACGCTCGCTCACCGACGCCATGCACGACGGAAGTGTCGACGGGATGCAGACCTTCGATGATGAGCTGGAAAAGCTCTATAACTCGCGCGAGATCACCAAGGAGAGTGCGCTGGTTTACTCTTCGAACCCGACGAATCTTGCACTCAGACTGACTGACGAGCCGACCGGTGGAGCTCCGAATCCGGACCAGCCGGACGACTCGATGATGTCGATGTTGGAGTAGATGATGGTAACGATTACCTGCAGTTCCTGTCACAAGCCTCTCTCGATCGACGAGTCGAAACTTCCGATGAAAGAGGTTGGCTTTCCCTGTCCTTCGTGCAAGGCCAGGCTTACAGTCGATCGTCGTACCCTCGTGAGCTCCGATGCGCCACCGGCGGCAGCTTCTGCGCAGGTGTCCCAACAGTCGCAGCATGGACAGGACGTCGCTGACGATCACCAGTACGGTGACAAGGCGCTGATCGTGGGAGTGGATTCGCCCGTCGTGCGTCAGGCGGCCAGATCACTCGCGCTCCAGCCAATCCATTTCCCGACTCCTCAGGCGTGTCGTGATTTTTTTCTGCAGGAGTACCCGGCGGTTGTCTTCCTCAATCCCTCGCAACTCACACCGCCGCCACTCGACGAAATGCAGGCCATTACATCCGTGAGCCCGGCGGACCGTCGAAAAGGGTTCTACGTCCTGCTCGCCGACAATCTCAGGACTCTCGACGGCAACGCAGCATTTCTCTACGGGGTCAACCTGGTGGTTGCCAACAAGGATCTCGGATCGATCGCCCAGATCTACCGGGACGCTCACAACTATCACCAGAAACTCTACGCAAGCATGCTCGCTCACGAGCGTCACTAGCCCGCATTTCTCACAGACCTTCGCCGCGAGACGACGGATAGCGGCCCGTCTCGCTTCGTTGCACGGCAATTTCGCTCCTTGACATAGTGTCGACTATGCCTTCGTCGCAAAATCGCACGACGGTTTCGCGACGAGAGCATAGTTGACACTGTGTCGAGAGCAACCGGGGCGGGTGTAGGGACGCAGGGCCTGCGTCCGGCACCCAGACATTCGCATCAGGAATTCTGCATCCCGGCATGAACCCTCGTCCAAAGCGATGGCCGACGACACTCTTCTCGGTCGGGACAGGGTACCGGACGCACGCCGTGCGTCCCTGCGCTCGCATTCTGTGAGAAATGCGGGATACCGCGTAGGGCCAGGACGGCCAGACAGTGATTCGACGCTCGACCCCGTGAACGAGTATTATCCGCGATCATGAAAATCGATGTACGGAAAGAAAACGACGTGGTCATCCTTGATTTCAATGGACGGCTGGCTGCCGGCCTCGGGACAGAAGTTCTCTCGGAAGCGGTAAGAGAGCTCCTCGCCGAGGACTACAAGAAGATTCTGCTCAACCTCTCGGAGGTCGATTACATCGACAGCAATGGCCTGGGCGAGCTGGTTCAGAGCCTCAAGGCCTCCAAAACTCTTGGGGCCTCACTTCGTCTGCTCAAGCCTCAGGACCGGGTTCGGAAAAGTCTGAATCTCACCATGCTGCTTCCGATGTTCAAGGTTCATGAGACGGAAGCCGACGCCCTCGAGAGCTTCGCAGAGGGCCAGGCCTCGCCGTGAGGCGTTAGCCCGCATTTCTCACAGAATGCGAGCGCAGGGACGCACGGCGTGCGTCCGGTACCCTGTCCCTGACCGAGAACGCAGATGCAATAGGTAAGTGCAACACACCCTGCTGTGAGATGGGCGTGATCTGAGCGACACTGACGAATCTTCCACCAAAGAAGGGATCGTCATGAGCTATCGCCAGATCACGCCCGCAGAGAGGTATACGTTGGTCACCCTGCGAAC
>DATLXH010000096.1:0-46074 GCA_035576005.1 Thermoanaerobaculia bacterium
CGCTTGGAAGTTGAGTTGCTCCCCGTTACACTGTGTCTGTTGCACGCCGCCGCCTCCCATGTTCTCAAGTTGTTGGTCACACTCAACTTAATAGCATGGTGCGGCGGCTTTTCTTTATCAGCGTGAGAAATGCGGGTTAGCCCCGACCTTCCCTGAAGCCTTTTTGCGCGGCGAGGTAAGGAGCTGGCGCTTCATTGCACGAGGGTCTGCGACGCGCCAATATTGATCGGCGGATGCCTTCAGGCCAGATGGAAAGGCGTTTTCGCATCGAAAGCCACGCTTTGCGCCTCAGTACTGAAGGTCTGTGAGAAATTCGGCTGAAAGAAATTAATGAGGGGGGGGTAGGGAAAAGGTCGTTTCCGTCACTCCTCCCCATGAGGGCGCCCTCTCAGCTGACTTCCGAACACCACGGATACGAGGAGAGGCTCATGAAAAGTGTCTGTCAACGATCGATTCTCACGGCAACCTTTGCGGTTGTCCTTGCTACGGCTTTGCTGACCCAACCGGTGCAGGCGGCGCCACGGAACACGCAATCAACGCTCGACCGCCCCGCCGTCGACCGCTCAGTTGGTCGGGTTGGGCGAGCTGTTCGCCCAGTCATCCGCAAGGTGCTCAAACCTCTGGGCGACATTCTGCTGCCCAAGGGATAAAACGCCAGAGTCACCGTCTGTTAGACAACCTGATTCCTCTACAGCACCCGTGATGTCTCTCGCTGTATGCAACAAGCCGGACGATGTCCTGGCGGCCCGCCCGATAACATGTCCGGCCGGAGCCGGGCTGCCATCCATCCCACGACAGTTTTTCTCCTTTCCGATGTTCGCTTTCTCCCCTGAGGTATCCGACGTGACGCTCACTGGAAAAATTGTCATCCTCGAGGGCCTGAATCGAGACGGCTCACTCATCGAGGACCACATTCTTCTCGAGCAGGTCCCACAGTTTCAGCACTGTCGCACTCTCGCGTCTCTGGATTCCGGGCTCGAAAGCTTCCAGCCTGATGTTGTGGTGAGCGCGTTCCGGTTCCGCGATTTCGATGGTCTCGCAGTACTCAGGACTCTTAAAACCCGAGGTCTGCAGACTCCTGTCATCTTCGTTGATCAACCGATCGGCGAAGAGACGGTAGTGCGGGCCTTTCGGCAGGGGGCGTTCGACTTCATCCTGCGCGACCGCCTCGGGAGCCTCGCCGACGAAGTCTCCCGGGCGATGGCTTCGTCTCGCGCGCGCGTCTCTCGCCCACCGGACGCGACATTTCTCCGCGGTGATCAACTTCTTGCGACTGTTTCGCACGAGATCGCGAACGTCCTTACGGGAATCGGTGCCTTCACAGACGTCATCCGCCGCACCAGCCGCGAGCCCGCGGTCCTGGGAGCAGTTGACCAGATCAAACGCTCTCTCAGCAGAGGCCGTAGCATCACTGACCAGATCCTCCGGTCATCGCGCCCTGCACCTCTTCCTTAGCCCGCATTTCTTACAGAATGCGAGCGCAGGGACGCACGGCGTGCGTCCGGTACCCTGTCCCTGACCGAGAAGATTGTCCTCGGCCATCGCTTTGGACGAGGGTTCATGCCGCAATGCAGAATTCCTGATGCGAATGTCTGGGTGCCGGACGCAGGCCCTGCGTCCCTACACCCGCCCCGGTTGCTCTCGACACTATGTCAAGGAGCGAAATTGCCGTGCAACGAAGCAGACAGGCCGCTATCCGGTCTCGCGGCGAAGGCTGATCATCAGCCGACTGCCCTGTCAGGTTGGCGCGCCAGTCTCTCCCGGAGGTTCCGGAACGGCTCTCGAGGCGCACTCGACGACAGAGGCAGCAAAA
This sequence comes from Thermoanaerobaculia bacterium, assembly GCA_035576005.1. Taxonomy (GTDB): domain Bacteria; phylum Acidobacteriota; class Thermoanaerobaculia; order Gp7-AA8; family Gp7-AA8; genus DATLXH01. The sequence continues at coordinate 1,814 of DATLXH010000096.1, forward strand.
CTATCCGTATCGAACGGTTTCTGCACGACTGCAAAAATCCGGTCTTTCCATGCGCCCAGCACGGAGCCTGAACTGGCAGACATCACGATAACCCGGCTGATCGCTGCCGGGTCGTGCTGGTCGAGATGCTTGAGTACAGTGAGGCCTCCCTCGTGCGGCATCATCAGGTCGAGGACGATGGCGTCGTATTTGTTCTTCTGAAGGAGCTCGACTGCCAGCCGACCGTGCCCGACGAGCTCAACATCGAGACCTTTGCCCTTCAGAATTTTGGTGACGAGCTTCTGCATCGAAACATCGTCGTCAAGAACGAGGACGCGGGGCTTCTTTTTAAAGAATGACAGCATGTCTAACCTCGGATGACGTTGCGGGCTTCAGGGTGGTTTAACGGTAAACCAACTGCCAGCCCCTCTGCTTCCCGTCGCACTTTGCATGCCCGGCGTAGTCCTCGAGGGTCGCACAAGGCGCTGGCCCGACGTAGCCGCCTCCCGGAACGTGTTTCCGGTGTCACCCGGCACCGTCCGCCGCGCATTGGACCACCATCTCAGCGAGGTCTTTCATCTGGAACGGCTTTCTGACGAGCTTGTAAATTTCGCTCTCGTCGATCGGTTCCGGGGTGGCTCCCGCAAAACCCGTCAACACGATCGTTCGCTTCAACAACGCGGGTTCCGCACTCCTCAGATGTCGCAGGACCTCAAAGCCGTCGACTCTCGGCATGATCAGGTCGAGAACAATCACGTCGAACTTCTTTACTCGGATTTTGTCGAGCGCCTCATCGCCGTCCGACGCCTGCTCGATCTCGAAGTTCCGCTCGCGCAGGAGGGCCGGGATGAGTAATCGGACCATGCTGTCATCGTCAACGACCAGAACTTGTTTCGCCGGCATTTCAGAATTTTACCTTGCTTTGCTGACGCGCGAGGCCGCTCCGGGCGATGTCCGAGCTCAAAAGGCAACTACGAAAGTCTTCGTTGATATTACGAAACCTTTCGTATATATTCGCCGTACTCACTAAGAACCGGAGAGCCAAGCCATCATGAAAACTGAAGAACTTCCTCGACCAACAGACGCAGAGCTTGCGATTCTTCGCGTCCTCTGGCAGCTCGGACCATGCACGGTCCGGCAAGTCCATGATCAGCTTGCCGGGACTCAGACAACCGGCTACACGACCGTGCTCAAGTTGATGCAGATCATGACCGACAAGGGACTGGTGACTCGCGACGAAACTGACCGCGCTCACGTCTACAGCCCGCGCATCAGCGAGCAGAAAACCCAACGCCAGTTAATCGGCGATCTCCTCGAGCGTGCGTTCGACGGAAATTCTTCCAAACTCGTGATGCAGGCCCTCTCATCCAGACGCGCCTCGCCGCAGGATCTTGCTGCCATCAGGCAATTGCTCGATCAGATCGAGGGAGGTGCACTGTGACGAGGATCGACGCACTACTGAGCAGCATCGCGGCTGAGGCAATTGGCTGGGCCCTCCTTCATCTTCTGTGGCAGGGTGCCGTACTGGCGCTCGTCGTAGCCGCCGTGCTCGCCTTGATGAAAACGCAATCGGCGAATGCGCGGTATCTCGTTGCGTGCACCTCGCTCCTCCTTCTCCTGGCGCTGCCCGTGGTCACCGGGGTCCGCGTTTACAGGGCATCGGTCCTCGAGAGTGAACCGGTCCGGCAGTCGCGTGGCGCGTCGATCGTCTCAACAGTCACCACGCTCGATGTCCTCATGTCGGAGATCCGCCGGGAGATCACGGGCGACTCCTCGATTCCGCTCAGACAGCGACTCCTCGATCGACTCGAAACTCTGCTCCCCTCCCTGGTCGCATTCTGGATCTCCGGCGTCCTGTTCCTCACCCTCAGACTGCTCTTCGGATGGTTGCGTGTTTCGGCCCTGACCCGAGGCGCGACGGAGGCGCCTCAGAGATGGCAGCGGACTCTGGAGAGCCTCTCGGCCCGACTCTCGCTCCCCCAATCCATCGCGCTCCTGGAATCGCGTCTCGTCGACGTACCGATGGTCATCGGGTGGATCCGTCCCGTTGTGCTCGTCCCCGCCACCGCTCTGACCGGACTCTCTCCCGATCAACTCGAGACCATTCTCGCCCATGAGCTCGCTCACATCAGGCGTCATGACTACCTGGTCAACGTCATCCAGTCAGCCGTCGAGACGCTTCTCTTCTTTCATCCAGGTGTCTGGTGGCTCTCGCGACAGATCCGCATCGAACGTGAGAACTGTTGCGATGACATTGCGGTCGCGGTGTGTGGCAACCCGGTGGTTTACGCGCGTGCGCTGACCGAGCTCGAAGGACTTCGCACAATCTCCCGTCAATACGCACTCGGGGCAAATGGCGGATCACTCCGAGAGCGCGTCGTGAGACTTCTCTCCTCGCCCTCATCTCGCTGTTCGTATCGCTGGGTCACCGGCGCCTCGCTGATCTCAGTTCTTGCGGCCGTCGCGATCGCGGCACCCATTTCGCTCTTCGCGTATCAGAAGGCAACCGCTCGAGCTGCGGAGAAGCCTGTGGCGAGCGTGTCCACCGCGGAGGCCGAGACACCGACGCACGCAGTGATCGATGCCGTTAGTGATGGAACGTCGATCGATGTCGTCGCGGAATCGGCCCCGGAACATGAACCAGAAACAACCATCACGTTGGTCGACGATGATGGCGTCGATGTGACACCACCTGCGGCGCCCATCGCTCCCGCCCCTCCACATTCAAGCGTTCATCACTTCCAGTACAGCGGCACGTTTTCGCCCCTTACACCAGCGGCGCCCATCGCCCCTCAGACCCCTTTGACTCCGCTCGTGTCAACTACACCAGTCACTCCAACGACTCCTACTACCCCCACGACGCCGTCGACACCAATGACATCGCCCTATGCGCCGCGGGGACTCGCATCGCCGTCGATGCTCAGTCCCCTTCCATCACCCAGGGCTTCCCTCCGTCCGCTTCCCGTTGCGGCGGTCGTTGCATCTGCTCCTCCTCTCCCTCGGGCGCCTCGCGCTGCAGTCCCAGGTCGAATCCCGGGCCAGTTCATTTACAACGACTTCGACCTCACCTACGCACCTCCGAAGCCGCGCAAACGCTGGGACGGAAAGCTGACGGTTGACCAGCTGATTGCTCTTCGTACGGCCGGGGTCGATGGCAATTACATCAACGAGCTCCGCAGTCTCGGATACGGCGATCTCTCTTTCCAGGAAATCCTCGAGCTCCGAGTGCAGGGTGTCAGCTCGAAGTTCATCAGCGAGATGAGCGCAGCCGGCTTCACGCACCTGTCTGCCGGTCAACTTGCTGAGCTCCGCGCTCACAGCATCGGCGTCGAGTTCATGGACCAACTCAAAAAGTCCGGCTACGCAGGACTGCCTCTTCGGGAAGTAATCGACCTCAAGGTCCACGGGGTCACGAGCGACTACATCAAAGGGATGGTTGCTGCCGGAATCGGAAAGCCCACGGCTAAACAGCTCCTCAACCTCCGAATCCAGGGTGTCAGGCCCGAGTTCATTGCCGAGATGGTGGCGGCGGGAGTTGGCAGCGTGAACAGTGAAGATCTTATCGAGCTTCGACTGAATGGGGTGACAGCGAACCTGGTGAAATCTCTCCGTGAAGCGGGCTTCGACAAACTCTCGGCGGCCGAGCTGATCCGCCTCAGAGTTAGCGGCATCGACATCGGATTCCTTGAAGAGATGAAGCAATACCGAAAGAAGTAGTCGTACGAGGACAGACACTCTCTGTCCTCGTGGCCCGACCGGAAATTCACAGCCAGTCTGCACACGCCGACAGACAAGAGTGTCTGTCCTACATCACAGCGCAGCCAAACGAGAGCGTCTGTCCCGCAAGTACGAAATGTTTCGTTGCTATCTACAGCCTAAGGAGCTCGATATGAAGCAGAAATGCCTTCTTCTTACAAGCGTCCTCACCGTCTTCGTGATGACACTACCGCTGTTCGCCGAAGTGACCGGCACCTGGTCGGGGGCAGCAAAACCCAACGGAAAAATTCAGATGAGTCTGAAACGCGCGAACTATCAGCACAGCACGCCAATGGCCATCGCTTCCTTCCGCGGTCTCAACGAAGCGATGATCCAAAGCACCGCGTCATCGCCTGTGTCATTCAGCCTCGACCGCGAAGCGGGAGCGATTCGCTTCACGGGCCATTTCAGCGACGGTCTCGGCTCCGGACACTTCCGCTTTGAGCCGGCAGCCAGCTTCAGTTCAGTCATGCAGTCTCTCGGTGTTCGAACGCAACGTAAAAATCGAACCGTTCCAAACGAAAACGACCTCTTCGAGATGGCAATGTTCGATATCTCCAGTCAGATGGTGCGCGAGCTTGCCTCCCTTGGCCTGCGCGAACTGAGTCTCGATCAGATCGTCTCTCTGAAAATTCATGGAGCCGGCACCGAATACATTCGTGGCATGCAGGCGCTTGGCTACAAGTCGGTCTCGGTCGACGACATCGTTTCGCTGCGGATCCACGGCGTCTCGCCCGAGTACGTGCAGGCGATGGCAGCCAGAGGTTTCCGTCCAACCGCCGAAGAGCTGACCTCGATGAAGATTCACGGCGTCTCAGCCGCATGGGTTCAGGACATTCGCAGCGCAGGCTACACCGCCCTGACCGTCGAAGATCTGGTCTCGATGCGGATTCACGGCGTATCGTCGGAGTTCGTCAGGGAGATGAGGCTTCTCGGGTACGAGAAATTGACTGCCGATGATCTTGTGTCGCTTCGCATTCACGGAGTATCGACGAGCTTCATCCGGGAGCTCAGGGATGCGGGCTACGAGCGAGTCCCCGTCGAGAAGCTCGTGAAGATGAAGATCCATGGCTTGGACAAGAAGTTTCTCCGTGCCGTCAGAGGGAAGAAGTAGCTGACGAATCGTAGAGCAACGTTCTCCTGCTCCCGGATGACACCGGCCGGGCTTTCGCGTCTGAGATTCGATGTTGTGCCCTTCAGGAGGAGCCATGTCCCGCTACAGCTTCGTCTTCCCAATTCTACTGGCTCTCTCGTCTGCAACGATTGGAGCTCAAACCGTACTCGAACCACTGACCTCCGAATTGGCCGCGACCCGACAGTTTCGCGCGATGAGGGCGGCGAGGGCTCCTTCGATCGACGGCGATTTGTCCGACGAAGCATGGACGGCAGCTGAGGAGATCTCCGGCTTCACACAGCGTGATCCGGATGAAGGGAAGCCGGCCACGCAGAACACGACCGTTCGCGTCCTCTATGACGAGAATGCCATCTACCTTGCAGCACGCATGGACGACACGAGTCCGGTCACGACGCGACTCGGCAGAAGGGATCAGTCGCTCGAATCAGACTGGTTCCGTGTCTACCTGGATCCCCATCACGACCGCCGATCAGGCGCTTCGTTCCAGGTCAACCCGTCAAACGTTCAATTCGACACCGCGCTATTCAATGACACATCGAGCGACCCGGACTGGGACGCGGTCTGGGAGTCGGCTACCAGCGTCGATCCGAAAGGCTGGTCCGCGGAACTTCGCATCCCATACTCGCAGCTGCGTTTTCCGAACCGGCCCGTTCACACGTGGGGTATCAACTTCGTACGCAGAATCTCGCGCAACAACGAAAACGTGCGCCTCATCCACACTTCGAAGAAGGAGACTGGATTCGTCTCACGCTTCGGAGATCTCACGGGAATCGAAGGAATCCGCCCTCGCCGCGGACTCGAGATCCTCCCGTACGCCGTGGCTCGGGGCGACATGAGGAACTCCATCAGCCGGATCGACCCTTACAACTCGACACGCGAGCTAGGCGCCGATCTTGGTGTCGATGTTAAGTACGGACTGACGTCGAACCTCACATTGACAGGCACGGTCAACCCGGATTTCGGACAAGTCGAGGTTGATCCGGCGGTTGTCAACCTCACGCAGTTCGAGCTCTTCTTTCCTGAAAAGCGACCCTTCTTCGTCGAAGGCGCCAGTCTCTTCACATTCGGGAAAGGAGGCTCCAACCACAACTTTGGATTCAACTTTTCTTCGCCAACATTCTTCTACTCTCGAAGGATCGGGCGCGAACCGCAGGGAATCGGACGGCTTGATTACGACTACCTCGATGCTCCGCGTGAATCGACGATCCTTGCCGCCGGAAAGATTACCGGGAAGACGGGCAACGGATGGACTGTCGCGGCTCTCGACGCCGTCACACAACAGGAACGAGCCACGTTTTCGCTCGGTCTCACTGAGCAGCGACAGACCGTTGAGCCCTTCACCAATTACTTTGTTTCCAGGATCGCGAAGGATCTCGGGGAGAAGGGGCGAGTTGGAACGCTCTTCACGGCCGTCAATCGCTCTGTTCCCGATGAGTTGAGCTACCTCAGGCAGAGCGCATATCTGGCGGGCGTTGATGGCTACTGGGCCTTCGGCAAGCGCGACGTCATCCTGGAGTGGTTCGCCGGAGGGACGCTCGTTCAAGGCAGCAGAGAAGCGATCACGCTGACACAACGCGCGGCTGCGCGTTATTACCAGCGACCTGATGCAGGGCATGTTGAGCTCAATCCGGACCGGACTTCCCTCAGCGGCGTCGGTGGGCGCGTCACGCTCGCCAAACAGACAGGCGACTGGAAGTACAACCTTCAGGCGCAGAGCTACTCACCAGGCTTTGAGAACAACGACGCCGGGTTTCTTCAAAGGAGCGACGCTACCGCGACGCATGCTGTTCTTCTCTACACGAACAGTGACGTGACGAAGCGGACCAGAGAGCGCGAGTTCTGGGTCTCGAAGTACCAGAACTGGAACTGGGATGGCGACCTCACCGCGAATGGGTTGAGCGGGGCCGGCTATGTCGAGCTCAAGAACAACCTCTACTTTTTTGGTGGCGGAGGCACCGGACTCGAACGGATGGACGATCGGATCACGAGAGGAGGTCCGCTCGTCAGACGGCCGGTGGCCTTCCATTCGGACGGCGGCTTCGGTCGCGATGCCAGGAAGCGATTCTTTTACGAGGCGTCATACAACCAGAGTATGAATCTCGAAGGGAACAGGTTTCTCAGCGTCAACGGGCTTCTGGGATTCCGTCCCACCTCGAACCTCAGCCTCAGACTGACTCCGTCACTCTCTCGCAGCCGTGATGTCGCACAGTACGTGCGAACCATCGCGGACCCTCTTGCGGCAACAACGTTCGGGAATCAATATGTTTTCGCGGAGATCAATCAACGATCCCTCGAAGTGGGGACGCGTGTGGACTGGACCTTCACGTCAGCGCTCTCGCTGCAGGTCTATCTGCAGCCCTTCATCGCAAGCGGCGACTATCGGGGATTTCGGGAGCTTCGTAAGCCTGCAACGTACGACTACGACCGATACGGTTCAGACCGTGGGACGATCGCTCTGAACGACACGACGCGGCGATACACGGTCGATCCTGACGGAACCGGGGGAGCCAGCCAGTTCTCTTTTGCTGATCCCGATTTCAACTTTCGGAGCATGAGGGGAAGTGCAGTCCTGCGTTGGGACTTTCGTCCCGGCTCTTCACTCTATTTCGTCTGGAACGAGAACCGTGAAGAGACCGGGAGGGTGGGAGATTTCCAGGTCGGCCGCGACCTTTCAGCGATCACCAGGGCCCCCTCCGATGACGTCTTCCTCGTTAAGCTGACCTGGTGGCTCCCGCTGTAGCCCGCATTTCTCACAGTCGTTCGTCGCCAGGGGGCGGAGAGTGGCTTGGATGCGAGGCGCAGGCGGTTTCGTGACGAGGGCATAGTTGACACTATGTCGAGGAGCGAAACCGTTGTGCAACGAAGCAGACAGGCCGCTATCCGCCCCCTGGCGATGAACGACTGTGAGAAATGCGGGCGAGATGCGCTGATTCAGAAGCGCTCTACCCTCCATCGAAACATGCCGCTTAAACAACACGGCCCCAGGGGCCGTGTTGTTGTTCCACTCCCGAGGGAGAGGGAGCTTCGACGGCGGTGACTCACACGGTGGGACCTGACACTTCACTTCCTCGCCACAGGGTCGATCCGCAGGATTCGACCATTACTGCTGTCGGTGAGCAGGTAGATACGACCGTCAATCCCTTGAGTTACCTCACGGATTCGCTCGTCGAGATCCGCGAAAAACCTTTCCTCGCGCGTGACCCGGCCGTCCTGAAGAGTAAGACGGACGAGCGCACCTGGTGCAAGCGATCCGACAAAAATACTTCCTGTCCATTGTGGATACGCATTCCCGGTATAGAAGATCATGCCTGATGGCGCGATCACCGGATCCCAGTAGAAGGCCGGCTGCTCCATTCCAGCCTTCGCAGTGCCTTCTCCGATCCTGGCACCCGAGTAGTCGACCCCATAAGTAATCACCGGCCAGCCATAGTTTCGTCCAGCTTTCGGTTGATTCAGCTCGTCCCCTCCTCCGGCGCCATGCTCGATGGTCCAGAGCTCACCTGTCGTCGGATGCAGGGCCGCCGACTGAATGTTGCGATGGCCGTACGACCAGATCTCGGGTCGGACTCCTTTCCGGCCGACGAAAGGATTATCGGCAGGAATCGAACCGTCCGCTTTGACCCGAACGACCTTGCCGAGCCCGGAAGCGAGATCCTGGGCCTGTTCCTTGTAGCTCATCCGGTCACCCTGAGTGATGAAGAGGGTCCCGTCCCGCCTGAAGATGATCCTCGAGCCGAAGTGACCAGATCCTCTAACCTTCGGCAGCTGTCGATAGATCACACGAACATCAGCAAGTGCCTCATTATCGAGCCGCGCTCTGGCCACGGCTGTTCCCGCGACGCCGCCGTCACCCGGTTCAGAGTAGGAAAGATAAAGGATGCTGTTGCGGGCAAAGTCCGGATCGAGAGTGACATCGAGCAATCCTCCCTGACCCTTAGCCTGTACTTGCGGGACGCCCTGGAGTGGTTTGGAGAGCTGTCCGTTGCGCGCCACGAGACGCAGACGTCCGGGCCTTTCCGTGACGAGGAAGCGACCATCCGGAAGCGCGGCAAGTCCCCAGGGATGCACCAGTCCGCTGGCGAGCTCTGTTACGCGAACAGGGGCGCCGATGGCGCGAGGCGTGCTCGACCTGGGTGCCTGCGCGAATGTCCTCGCGGCGCTGACCAGGAAAACCAGTACCAGCAGCACGGCGAGCGCGGCTTGCCTTGTCCTGAGATGATTCGGTGTGGTGGCAAATGCTCTTGTTCGTAGCATGTTCTCGATCTCCATGGCGGTGCGGTGACTCCGTACCAGCAATGCAAACTGACGACCGGATCCTCGACCGATGACACTAGCCCGCATTTCTCACAGACCTTTGTCGTGAGACGCGGAGAGTGGCTTGGATGCGAGGCGCACGGCGATTTTGCGACGAAGGCATAGTCGACACTATGTCGAGGAGCGAAATTGGCGTGCAACGAAGCAGACGGGCCGCTGTCCGTCGTCTCACGGCGAAGGTCTGTGAGAAATGCGGACTAGAACTACGGCGGCCCGACAGATACGGCTTCATCACTGCGCAATCTTCCGGAGACTGCGAGCGAGCTTTCGGCGGACGCCAACCCAGTAGACCAGGTAATAACCGAGAACGACGGCTCCCGCTCCCATCGACCCCTCCGCTCCCGAACCAGCGAGCCATGACGCGTCACGCGCGGTCGAATTCCAGCTCTCCCATCCCAGCCAGAAGCCATAGAAAAGGCGCGCGATGATGAGAATCGTAAGAGACAGCACCAGAAGGCGACTCGGTGTGTAGTGAAGCTGTTGCGGCCTCATCTCCCACCGTGTCGCAGCCAGTCCGATCATGCCCAGGAAACAACCGCACACGAACCCCACGGCCGCGTACGAAAACGCGTTCGGGATCCACACATTGCTCACGGCCGCGCTTACAAGAAAGATGATTGTTGAGAACGCCACCCCATAGATGTTGATCGAGATGACCCATGCACGGGCGCGGCGACGCGCGGTTCCAAACCGGTACCGCTGAAAGATCATCAACGGAATCGAAAGCAGCATGACGGCGAGGAGCGCGAGCAGTAAGAGCGGGATCAGTAGCAGGGGCACGCTGTAAGCCTACGTTCGATTGGCGATTCATGCGAGTCCCGAGATTGCTTCCCCGCATTTCTCACAGAATGCGAGCGCAGGGACGCGCGGCGTGCGTCCGGTACCCTGTCCCTGACCGAGAAGATTGTCGTCGGCCATCGCTTCGGGACGAGGGTTCATCCCGGGGTGCAGAATTCCTGATGCGAATGTCTGGGTACCGGACGCAGGCCCTGCGTCCCTACACCCGCCCCGGTTGCTCTCGACACAGTGTTGCAGCAGGGCGACGAGTCACAGAGCCCGTGCAGGCTCGCGGCAGAACTGTCCATGGAACAGCACTCTTCAGGAATCACGCGTCGAGAACCCGCTCGTGAACAACAATGCTAGTCTTTGCGCCAGATGCCAGACAGTGTCGCGACCACGTCACCCGATCTCGAGCGCCAGCAGCGCCCACCCAATTGGATCCGCGAGAGTCTCCACCTGACGCTCGAGCCGCGGAAGATAAAGGAAAATTCATGCGATCCACCATCCTGATCATCACGTTCTTATTGGCCGCACCTTCCACATTCGCTGCAGACCCGCGCGCGCATACGTTCTCGATCGTGGCCCGCGATCCGGCCACCGGCGAGCTCGGCGTCGCTGTCCAGTCTCACTGGTTTTCAGTCGGATCGGTCGTGCCGTGGGCCGAATCCGGAGTCGGAGCCGTTGCCACTCAGTCCATCGCCGAACCTTCGTACGGTCCCCTCGGACTCGCGCTCATGCGGGCAGGACGTACCGCCCCCGAGGCTCTCAAAGCTCTAACATCGACCGATGCACAGATCGACCTCCGACAGGTGGCGATGATCGACGCGAAGGGAAACGTTGCGGCACACACAGGCAGGAAGGCGATCGCGGCTGCCGGTGATCAGGTTGGCGTGAACTATTCGGTTCAGGCGAACCTCATGCGCAACGCAACGATCTGGCCCGCAATGGCGGCGGCTTTCGAGAAGACAAAGGGCGACCTCGCGGACAGGCTGGTCGCTGCGCTCGAGGCAGGTCAGCGAGCCGGCGGAGACATTCGCGGCAGGCAGTCCGCCGCTCTCATCATCGTGCGGGGAACGCCGAGCGGCAAGCCCTGGACCGACAGGATGTTCGATCTTCGCGTGGAGGACGCCGCGGAACCGATCGTTGAGCTCAAACGTCTCGTGCGACTCCAGCGTGCGTACAACTACATGAACCGAGGCGATGAGCTCGCAGGTGAGAAAAAGTGGACTGAAGCCATGGAGCAGTATCGTCTCGGCGCAGGACTGGCCCCCGAGATCGAGGAGCTGCCGTATTGGGTAGCTGTCACACTCTTCACGGCAGGGCGCGAAGACGAAGCGCTTCCGATATTCAAAGATGTCTTCAGGAGAAATCGCGACTGGGTCGAAGTCACGCGACGCCTTCCTGCCTCGGGATTCCTACCAGACGACCCGGCGAAACTTCAGAAGATTCTCAATCAGGCGGAAATGAAACCGTGACTCTTTCCGGTCTCTATCTGCATGACCAGGTCAATCAAAGATCGTCTCTGCTCTCTCATCGCAATTTTTCTGATCGCCGGGGGCGCAGGTAGCCTCGCTGCACAGACAACGGGATCATCGATTGCGCTCGTCCCGATCGCGACCGGCCTTCAGTCGCCAGTCGCCATAACGCACACCCCTAACGACAGCCGCCTCTTCATCACCCTTCAGGGCGGCAAGGTCATGATCCATGACGGCACTCGCGTCCTGGCAACTCCCTACCTGGACATCTCCCGTCTCGTCAGCTGCTGCGGCGAGAGAGGCCTTCTGAGCATTGCTTTCCATCCCCGCTACGCACAAAACGGCTTCTTTTACGTCAATTACACCGGGGGGCTCGGTGATACCGTGATCGCCCGTTACAAGGTTTCCGCGACGAATCGCGACCGCGCCGATCCAGGGTCCGAAACGATCATTCTCGAGATCGACCAGCCCTACTCCAATCACAATGGCGGTCAATTGCAGTTTGGTCCTGACGGCTATCTATACATCGGTATGGGTGACGGCGGCGCGGGCGGCGATCCGCAAAATCGTGCACAGAACCTGATGAGTCTTCTCGGCAAGATGCTCCGCATCGATGTCGATCGGGGAGCACGCTATGAAGTTCCTTCCTCGAACCCATTCGTCGGGCAAAGCGGTGCGGCTCCTGAGATCTGGTCACTCGGGCTGCGCAATCCCTGGCGATTCTCCTTCGACAGGATCAACGGCGATCTCTGGATCGCCGACGTCGGGCAAAGCGCGCTCGAGGAGGTCGATCTCCAGCGGGCAGACAGCCGCGGCGGGCAGAATTATGGCTGGCGACGTATGGAAGGTACGCAATGTTACAACCCCGCAACCAACTGCAACGACGGAGCTCTGACTCTGCCTGTAATCGAGTACGGTCGTTCAATGGGATGCTCCATCACGGGCGGCTACAGGTATCGCGGTTCACGCTATCAACGCCTCCAGGGCCTCTACATCTACGGGGACTTCTGCTCCGGTACGATCTGGGGCGCTTCGGAGAACGCGGCAGGCAAGTGGACGCCGTCCGTACTCGTTCAATCCTCCCTTTCCATCAGCACATTCGGCGAGGACCTCGTCGGTGAGCTCTACGTTGCCGATATCGATAAGGGAATCGTCTATCAGATCGTCGATACTGAGCAGCGGAATGCACCACGACGCCGGGCCGCACGACGATGAAAGACGAGCTTTGCGCGGAGAGCGCCTCGTGTAGTGCGATCTCGTGAGCCACCCGTGCTGACATCCCGACGAGTCGATCTCTTATGCACCGTTCGCGGCTGCGGAGACCCTCTAAAGCAGGCTGCGGGATCTCTCGAATGCCCACGCGGGCATTCCTTCGATGTGTCCAGGAGCGGCTACGTGAACCTGCTGCAGCCCCAGGATAGGAAATCGAAAAGCCCGGGCGATCCACTCGCGGCCGTTCTTGCCCGTCGTCGCTTTTTTGACGGAGGTTACGACAGCGAGTTTCAGAACGAGATCATAGGAGAGATAGAATCACTCTCCCTGCGAGAAGACTCCGCTGTCCTCGATGCCGGATGCGGCGAAGGATCGCTTCTCGGAACGATTCAGCAACGCCTGACTCCCGAAGCTCATGGGGTCGATATCGCGGTTCCCGCAATCGACGCCGCAGCGCGTCGCTTTCCTGACGTCCAGTGGATCGTAGCGAACGCCGATCGTGGCCTTCCGTACCCCTCTGGGTCGTTCGATCTCGTCATGTCGATCACCTCCAGACGGAACCCCGCCGAGTTCGCTCGCACGCTCCTGCCTGCCGGGACCCTTCTCGTCGTCCTGCCTGGCTATGATGATCTGCACGAAGTGAGGGAGGCAGTTCAGGGGGCAGCGGTAACGAGAAGTCGCGTGAGCTCAACGGTCGCCGCATACGAAAGCCACTTCGAGCTCGAAAATGTGCGAACCATTCGCCACGCCAGGACTCTGCCGCGCGACACAATCCTCGACCTGCTCGCGATGACCTATCGAGGAGCACGCGGAAAAGAGAAGGCACGGGTCGAAGCACTCAGCGAGATGACGGTTACGATGAGTCGCGATGTATTGCGCTTTCGTAAGCTCGGGCGGTAAGGGTTTCCTCGTGTCACCTGAGTGTGAGAGAGGGTTCTCTACCCACTGGCCCCCCCTCAGTACCCCACCGGGACTCCGCCAAGCCGAGGATCCGACGCACCGAGTCGAACGCCGGTCCGCGAGTCGATCATCACCCCCTCGGCGTCGCCGAGACTTCTTGGCACCTCGCGGAACCGGTGTCCCATTTTCTCGAGCAGATTGCGCGTGTCGCGGTTAAGTCCGCCGCGTTCCCATGAGATCTCATCAGGCAACCACTGGTGGTGAATGCGTGGGGCGTCAATCGCCTCCTGGATATCCATTCCATGATCGATGACATTCAAGATCACCTGCAGCACCGTGTTAATGATCGTCGGCCCGCCTGGCGATCCGATCGCAAACCAGACGTTGCCATCCTTTGAGACGATCGTGGGAGTCATGGACGAAAGAGGACGCTTCCGTGGCTCGATGGCATTTGCCTCACTCTGGATGAGCCCATAAGCGTTGGCCACCCCGGGCTTTGAAGTGAAGTCATCCATTTCATCATTGAGAAGAAATCCGGTGCCTTTCGCCATGACACCCGATCCAAAACTGTCATTCAGCGTGTAGGTGTTGCTCACGACGTTTCCATCGCCGTCAACCACAGTGAAATGGGTGGTGTCAGGCGATTCGTATCCCGCGGGAGTGCCTGCAGCAATCTCACTGCTCGCTGTCACCCGAGCGGGATCGAAGCTTTTCATGCGCGCTGCCGCGAACTCTCTGGAGATCATCCCCGCCACCGGAACCTTGACGAAATCTGCATCGCCCATGAACTTCGCGCGATCAGCAAATGCGCGTCGCATGACTTCGACCAACAGGTGAAGTGACTGCGCGGAGTTGTGCCCCAGCTCGCCGACGTTGAAGCCCTCGAGCATGTTCAGCATCTCAATGAGAGCACTGCCCCCGGATGAGGGGGGCGGGACTGTGAGAATCTCGTATCCGCGATAAGTCCCGCGAATCGGCTGACGAACCGTAGGCTCGTACTCCTTGAGATCACGCGCTGTGATGAGTCCCCCGTTTGCCTTCATGTCTGCCACGAGGCGCCGTGAAACCTGCCCTTCGTAAAACGCGCGAGGACCATCTTTTTCGATTTCAAGCAACGTCCTTCCCAGATCGGATTGAATCAACGTCTCGCCCTCTGCGTACAGCTTGCCGTTGCGAAGCAGAATCCTGTTGCTCTCCGGGAAGGGAGAAAGACGCTTGCGGCTGCTTTCATAAGAGAGGCTTCGCGCCAGATGCTGGTTCACGACGAATCCCTCGGCAGCGAGTTTTCGCGCCGGCTGAACAAGCGTGGCCCAGGGGAGACGGCCGTGGCGGTCTCTCGCCAGCGCCAGCCCCGCCACGGTTCCCGGAACTCCGACAGCCTTATAGCCAACCGTCGAGGCGTTCTCGATGACCTTCCCGCTGGCATCGAGATACATGTCGCGAGTTGCCGCCAGGGGCGCACGCTCCCGGTAATCGATCATCTCCGCGGTTCCGTCTGCCCGCCTGACGAGCATGAACCCGCCGCCACCCAGATTTCCGGCCGAGGGCCAGGTCACTGCCAGCGCAAGCGCTACTGCTACCGCGGCATCGATTGCATTTCCGCCGCGTCGCAAAACGTCGATCCCGATCCTGGAAGCGATCTCACTCGTCGAGGCGACCATCCCGCGGCGACCTCTGACAGGATCACGCGAGGCTGCCAGTGAGCTTTCCGCAACGAGGAGCGAAAGGGAAAGTGCGAGGGCGACGAGTTTTCTCATCCGTCCATTGAAACACCTGATGCGCGACGAAGGAAGCCTCGAGCGGCGTCCCGTCCCTCAACCAGCTGAGAATGTCTCTGAGGCACAGGGCGCTGTGAAGCGTCCTGTGCCCGGGAACCTATGCCCTACCAGCCCGGAGCGATGTTGAAGCCGAAGACCCAATCCTCATTCGGTCTCTGAAACGGTTTCGCGTAATAGACCTCGAGCGGAATGTAACTCAACAGTACTCGCAGTCCGACGCCCGCGCTGAACACCGGCACTCGTTCCAGAGAGTCTGTCTCAAACTTGAGTTTTGGGGACTCACCCTCTCTCCAGGCGACACCCGCATCGGCGAAGCCGTACACCTCAGTCGGCAGAAACGCGGCACTGATCAGACCAAACTCCTTGGTTCCAAACAGGGGAACTCGCAGCTCCGCGCTGGCGAGACCCACCTTGGAACCGAACAGTCGGTCGTAGGCCGGACAGGCGTTCGACCCCTGTGGGCGTAAGCATTCCGAAACGTCGAACGAATCGGATTCGTAGCCACGGACCAGGGAGCTGCGGCCGATGAAGAGGTCTTGAAGCCGTCCATTCTCGGCATCAGATCCGTAACGACCGTAGTGCAGTCCACGCACTGCGAATGTGATTGGCCGAGCGAAGAAGTACTTCCGGTAATCCGCGAGCGCCGTCTGGAAATTCAGATCGCCACTGAGTGTCTCCGCTTCGAAGCGATAGCGGGTCCCCTTGATGGGAGAGATGAAACCGAAAAATGAGCTGTCTCCGACATAAGCAACACCGCCACGGATGAAGCCCAGGCTTTCAGAGTCGCCAAGCGACTCAGTCCGGTCGTCGACGATGCGACCTCCGATGATGATCTGCTGTTGAACCTCACTCTTAAAGCCGATGATCTGATAGCCCGCGCTGGCCTCAAGGCGGCGCGTCAGAGAGAGCGGATATTGCGACAGGGCTGAGAGCTCGTCGAAGGTCTGAATCTGCCGCTCCTGCCGAACGACGTCCGCCAGGACCCGCTGACCGTTAACGTCGACGAAATCGCGAAACGAAGACGTGAAGGATCGAACGGTCGGGATGTGGCTAGCCGACCCACCCCAATGAATTCGATTCTTCTGGTTCAGGTAGAAAAGCTCACCTCCGAACGAATTCGCGAAATCCTGGGTACTTCCCCCGCCACCCTGCAGCGTGAACCCGACGTTGTGCTGTCCGAGAACGTCAGTGAAGTACGCGCTGACCGTACCTCCGGCGCCGTACTGACCACTGGTGTCGAATCCAATACCGATCGTAGGAGGTCCGAGGTAGCTCAAATGAAGGGACGAGTCGTACTTTGTTTCATTGAAGCTGCCGACTTCAGGCAGGAGCGCTTCGTCCGGACGCCGGAGATACGAAGTGAAGCTCGCCGCCTCGGCGCGAGCTGGAGGAAGTAGCGAGGCGCGCGGGGTTCCGCTCACTGGCGCAACGGACACTGCAGCCCCAAGCTGCTGCGGCGCAGCGATCCGATAGATGTTGTAGTCGTCGTTCTCGAACAGCGATACGGCGATCTCTCCGGTACGAGACGCAACACTCAGAGCCGGCGAAAGATCCGTGATTCCTGAAACACCCGTCGGCACGCGGGTCACACCCGATATCACACCGCTCGTCAGGCTCGTCTGATATACATCCGCGATCCCTTCGGGATTTGCGATGAAGTAAAGACGTCCATCCGGTGCGAACTGCGGGTTGATGTGGCGCGCGCCGGGAAACAGCTTGAGCGGACGGATCGTGCCACTGCTGATCTCGATCGTGGCGAGGCTCAGGGGAGCGAAGAAGAGTTTCTGCAGGTCCGTTCCCACTCCTCGGTCCGAGACGAAGGCAAGAGTGCGACCGTCAGGAGACCAGGCTGGTTGAAGGTCCGAGTACTTGTCATTCGTCAGTCGTCGAACAGCACCGCTTGCAAGGTCGTAAAGGAAAAGATCCGACACGCCGCTTGTCTGACCGGAGAACGCGATCGAGGTCCCATCGGGTGACCAGACGGGGTTTGTGATGGAATCGACTCCCGGAACCTTGATTCGCTGCTCGATCCGACGCGAGTTGACGTCAACGATTGCCAGCCGGTTGTCGCCTTTCTCGAACACGACAAAAACGAGCTTTTTCGAGTCCGGAGACCATCCGCCAGATGAATCGATGAAGCGAAGCGCATCGTAATGGGGATCTGCTTCAGACGAAACCAGCCTGCCGGCGATCTTTCCAGTCTGAGCATCCGCAAGGAAGAGATCGATGGAGAAAAGCTCCCTCGTAGTGAGGAAGGCGATCCATTTCCCGTCCGGACTCAGCGACGGAGCGACATTGAGATCGCCGCGAGTGGACTTCTTCGCAAGCAGAGGAGCTCCAAGGCTTTCCGGACGGCCGATGAGGACCGGCTCGTAAAGCTCGCGGGCTGAAGTGTGCCATGCAGCAAAGACATCCTTCACCGGCTCGCCGAGCACGCGTGCGAACGCCTGCTCCGGGCCGACCACTCCTGCGGCCAGGAAAAGCCTGACCACGTTGTCGTCTCCGTAACGGCCACCGATATACGCGAGAAGCGCCTGTCCGTAGCGGTACGGAAAATAGCGAGGATCACGATTCAGTTTCTTGAAATCGGGAAGCCGGTTGTTGTTTGCAGCATCACGAATCCACATCGCCGTGAGCGGATCGACGCGGCCTTTCGAGAAGTACTCAGCCATCCCTTCAATGAGCCACAGCGGCAACTGCTCGAGGTTGAAGCGTCGGTTTCCCGAGACATTCGAGCCGCTCCTGGAAACGCGACTGGCGATGTCGTATTGGAAGACGTGGACAAGCTCGTGACCGATCACGTGGTCGTCCGACGCGTTGTCTCCTGTCAGAGGAAGTACGACGCGGTTCTGGAACGCGTCTGTGAACCCTCCCGTCCCCTCGCCAATGAGTCCACCCGTCGTCGTAGTCTGGTGGAAGTCGGCGCTGTTCGCATAAAGAACGATTGGCTTTTTCGAGAACGAATGCCCGAAGACTCGCGAGAGTCGCTCGTACCAACGCTCCGCCATCCTGCCCACATCCTCGACGCTATCCTTCTCCGCCTCGTAGTAATGGATATCGAAATGGGCGGTGTGAAGGACTCGGAAGTTGAAGCTCTCCCATTGCACCTTGTTCCGTCCGAAGTACTGCGCCTCGGCCGAGCCTGCGCAGAGAAGGAGAAAAAGTGACCACGTGAGCAGAGGAAGACGGAGTGAGGCGAATGAAGTTCGCATTGAGTTCCCTTCTTGAAACCAGAATTTCGTCAGGAGCGGTTCGCCACGGGATCGCTGCAAGTTGGTTGCCGTCTGGGGGCTCGGTCGACGCGGCACCATGGGAACGCGGGTCCCGCCCGGTATCAGAATGATCTGTCACTACGAAGCCGGGAGTCTCCCGCCTGTGACGGTCTGTCTAGACCTTAGGACGTTTTGCCCTGGTCAGAGTGTCCTCGGAACACTCCCGCGCGTAGGTAAGAAACTCCTTCATCTCGAAGGGCTTCGCCAGGACCTTGCAGATCTCTTCCGGGAACTCATTCTTCAACGCATTGCTGTCGCCGGTCGTCACAACGATCCGTTTGAGTGAAGGCGGTAGATTTTTCTTCAGATACTGAACGACTTCGTACCCGCCGACTTTGGGCATCAGAAGATCGATGACAATCAGCTGATAACGGTGGTTTTTGATTTTCTCGATCGCTTCCGCGCCATCGGCAGCGGTATCGACCAGAAACTTCTCCTTCTCGAGCATCTTTGCGACCATAGGACGGGTCCGATCGTCGTCCTCGCAGACGAGTGCACGTCGCAGTGGGTCAGTAGATTCGGTCGTCATCGCGCGCAGAGAATCAAGGCGGGCACATTATGGTCTCAAACCAGTCCGTTTCAACAAACGCATTTCTTACACACCTTCATCGTGAAGCGGCGGAAGTGCAGGAGCCAGACACGACGGCTACCGTCGCCCGGCGATGAGCCGTGAGAAATGCGGATGACAGAAACCCACGTACTGGCACACCACGTGAACCAGCTCATGAAAGGAGCTGTGAATGGACAACGGCGAGAAAGAATGGAACGGCGGGAAGTTCCCGAACCGCGGACGGAAAGGGCTGGCACTTTCCGAATTTATTGATGATGCCGAGGTGAATCGAACGACTGACGATGAGTGGGAGTCCGAGCGGGATCTCGCTCCCGCACCCCGACGGACCGCAGCGCAGAGCTTTGGCCGTGCCGTTGGAACGATCGTCGCCAACCCCACGCTGGTGATCGCCACGGTCGCGGCGATCCCTCTGCTACTGATCGTCTGGGGCGTAGGCAGGTCGCAAAAAAAGAAGTCGGATTCGCCGAAGCCACCATTACCGCCTCATCCGCTTTGAAAGATCAGTTCCGGCGATGCTAAGCACGGCTGGGGCGTCGGAGTCTGTGCGAAACGACGGGCCGATTTTCATTGCAGGACCACAAGCACCCGAACTGCCTCATTATTCTTTCCTCTGCGCGGCTCCGGTCATCGGGACAAATCGAACGGGTAACATCTGGCGTTTTTGAATGCCGCTGGCGGTCCGGGTGAGGAGGATAATTTCCTGGGAGTCCACGCCGACCGGTATCACCATCCGTCCTCCCACCGCCAGTTGCGCGAGCAGCGGGTCGGGAATGTGATCCGGTGCGGCCGTCACGATGATTGCGTCAAACGGTGCTTCGCCGGGCCATCCCTGGTACCCGTCCCCGCTCCTCACATTCACGTTGCGATATCCAAGGCCGTGCAGCAGCTCTCGCGAACGTTCAGCGAGCTCGGGCACGATCTCGATTGAATAAACCTTGCTGACAAGTTCCGCGAGTACCGCGGCCTGGTAGCCGGAACCGGTTCCGATCTCGAGCACTTTCGACTCTTCCGACAGCTCAAGTAATTCCGTCATGTAGGCGACGATGTATGGCTGCGAGATCGTCTGCGAACTGCCGATGGGTAGCGGGTGGTCCGCATAGGCCTCCCCCACTTGTGCCGCAGGTACGAATCGATGACGGGGTACGCGAGTCATGGCTTCGAGAACGCGCCTGCTCCTGATACCCCGCGCAACCAGCTGATCCTTCACCATTGCGGAGCGGGCACTTTGGAAATCGCCCGACTGAATCATGGGCGCAGCACTTTCCCGCGGTACGGCGGTTTCCGGAGGGGGCACAGGGGCGCAAGAGCTGATCGAAGCGACGAGAAGTATCGCGGTCGAGCCTTCATGGAATCTCACCTTTCGCACAGTAATACAGACCTTGCCGGCACGGATGCCGACAGATGCCATTGTTATGCAGGAATGATTCTTGATTGCAGGAGAGTTTGGAGGAACCTATGTCGACGATTGAAGTCCCTACCCCAGGTCAGCCCACTCAGAATCCGCAGAGTCCCCAGCCCGGAGCTCCGACTCAACCTCAGCCCAGCCCGACTCGTCCGGAACCGACGAGACCGAACCCCGATCAGCCAAGCCAGCCGGCACCTCAGCCGGGTCAACCCACGCCGGGAACGCTCCCTACAACGTCGTGAGGACCTGGACGCAGCCTTGCTCGGTGGTGTCCTGGAAGCCCGCAGGAAACGGGCGGTCGCAAATCACAAACGATCGAGGTGCCGCAGGGTAGAATTCGCTATAGAGTAAGACTATGAGCGACCAGACGATCCGTCGCACCCTCACGCTGCTGCTTCCTCTGCTGCTGCTTCTTTTCTCCTGGAGCTGCGCCTCCAGCTCCGTTCCGTCGAGCCCTCCGGCCAGTAGTCCGACGAGCACGCCTGAAAGCTCATCGACCCCACCGGGCCCACCGCTAACCACCGACAGCAGCAAGCCGCCGACTTCCCAGCCGGCTCAAAACCCTCCGCAGATCCCTCAGCCCGACGCGCCGCCTGCCCCGCGACCCGAAGCGGTCTCGCTGACAGGAGTCCAGCTCTCCGCCCCACCTCTCTCGGCTGACGTTCAAAAGAAGAGAGATGATGAGCTTGCCGCCGCGCAGAGCGAATACGACAAGAATCCCAGCAGCGCCGATGCGATGATCTGGCTTGGGCGTCGGCTCGCATACCTCGGCAGGTTTCAGGACGCAATCGCGGTATTCAGTCGCGGCATCGAGACGTTCCCCGACGATGCCCGCTTTTACCGCCACCGAGGTCATCGCCACATCACCTTGCGCAACTTTGGTCGCGCCATCGCTGACCTCGCAGAAGGGCGGCGACTCATGAAAGGGAAAAAAGATCAGATCGAGCCCGATGGTCTGCCCAATGCGCGAAACATCCCGACGACCTCACTTCAATCGAATCTCTGCTACCACCTTGGTGTCGCGTATTACCTGCGTGGCGACTTCGAAGGCGCTCTCAAGACGTTGCGTCCCTGCATGAAAGTCTCGCGCTCACCCGATCGTCTCGTCTCGACCTCGAACTGGCTCTACATGACTCTGCGCCGTCTCGGAAGACAGGACGAAGCCACGGCCATCCTCGAGCCGATCACGATGGACATGGATGTCATCGAGAATAGTTCCTATCACAAGCTGCTGCTCATGTACGCGGGCGAGATCGCGCCTGAAGAGCTCCTTCGCGAAAAAGGAGGAGGCAACGATCCGGCTACGATTGGTTATGGAGTCGGAAACTGGTACATGTACAACGGTCAGGCAAAGAAAGCAGAGGAGACATTTCGCGCGGTACTCAAGGGATCACGCTGGGACGCTTTCGGCTACATCGCATCCGAGGCAGAGCTGGCCAGGAAGTAGGACCAGACACAATCCTGTGTAGGACAGACACTCTTGTCTGTCTGGTCCGTGTAGAACAGACACTCTTGTCTGTCGGTTTCCTGGTTTTGAATCCGATGCCGACAGACAGGAGTGTCTGTCCTTCACATGCTCCGACATCGTCCGACACGTCCCAGCGTTGTAAGAGCAGCGAGAGGCCTCGGCGTGCGCGGTTCACCCCTGGGAGCGGCTCACGGACCTGCAATCTGCAGGCAGACTCCCGGTCACAAACCATCAACAACGTTGTCCATTGAAGCCCTCCTCGCATAGTCTCTCGCCATGCGCACGACTCGATGGCAGCCCGCCGTCCTTGCCCTTCTTCTTTTTTCCTGCACGACCTTTGTGCCGGAGCCGCTCAGGCAATTCGATGAGTCCAGACTCGCCGAGATCGATCAAACCGTTCTCCGCGCCATCAGCGAAAAGAAAACGGTCGGTGGGGTTTTCTGGATCGAACGTGACGCGACTGTCTACAAGCAAGCCTACGGAAAACGTGCAGTAGCTCCCTCCTCCGAAGTGGCTTCGTTGCATTCGATCTACGACCTCGCTTCATTGACCAAGGTGATTGCGACCGCTCCATCGATCATGGTTCTTCTCGAGGAGGGCAAGCTCGCACTCGACACGCCTGTGGCGAGCTACATCCCGGAGTTCACAGGCGGCGGCCGCGACTCCGTAACCGTGCGTCATCTCCTGACTCACACCTCCGGACTCCGGGCGGGAATTCCGGGAACGAACTGGTCGGGATATGACGAAGGGATCCGGCTGGCGACCCGCGAAGAGCCGATGAATCGCCCTGGAATGATGTTCCGGTACAGCGACGTGAATTTCATCCTTCTCGGCGAGATCGTTCGACGGGTCAGTGGAGAGTCCCTGGACAAGTTCGCCGCGCGCGAGATCTTCGCTCCTCTGGGGATGTCCGATACGGGGTTCAATCCACCGTCCTCCAAACTCGCGCGAATCGCGCCGACCGAGATGTCCACCGAGGGGATGCTCCGCGGCAGGGTGCACGATCCAACGTCTCGAAGGATGGGAGGGGTTGCAGGCCATGCAGGTCTGTTCTCCACGGCGCCTGACGTCGCCCGCTATCTCAAAATGATTCTGAATGGTGGCCATCTCGAGGGCGTTCGGGTCCTCAGATCGGAGACTGTCGCGATGATGACGACCGTTCAAACTCCGGCCGCAGTCACCCTGCGTCGCGGACTCGGCTGGGACATCGATTCGAGTTTCAGTCGACCGAGAGGCTCTCTATTTCCCCTCGGGTCCTTTGGTCACACCGGCTGGACCGGCTCATTCGCGTGGATCGATCCCTTCTCGAGGAGCTTCTACTTCTTCCTCTCCAACCGTGTTCACCCCGATGGGAAAGGGAGCGTGCTGGAACTACAGAAGACAATCGGTACCCTGGCGGCGCGCGCAATCGACGGGATCGACTGGAGCTCCTTTGCCGGAGCGCTTCCGCCAAGAGCAGCGGCAGAGCGCGAACTGGTAACAACCGGTGTCGACACTCTCAATGGAATCGACGTGCTGGCCAGAGACAACTTCTCAGCCCTCAAAGGCCTGCGCATCGGACTCATCACCAATCACACCGGTCGTGACCGCATTGGAAACCCGACAATCGACCTTCTCAGGAGCTCGACGCAAGTCGAGCTCGTAACGCTGTTCAGCCCCGAGCATGGCATTCGCGGCGATCGTGACGAGAAGGTGGCCGATAGCATCGACGAACGAAGCGGCCTTCCCGTCCGAAGCCTCTACGGCGCTTCGCGCAAACCAGCAGCTGAGCAACTTGCAGGTCTCGACGCCCTCGTATTCGACGTGCAGGACATCGGAACACGCTTCTACACTTACATCTCCACGATGGCGCTGGCAATGGAGGCTGCAGGGGAGGCACGGATCAGGTTCATCGTGCTCGACCGGCTCAATCCAATCAATGGCGAGCGCGTAGAGGGTCCCGTCGGAGTCGAGCAGGGTGGCTTCGTTGCGTTCCATCCGATCGCATTGCGGCACGGCATGACAGTTGGTGAGCTTGCCGGCATGTTCAAGGAAGAACGAAGGATCGACGTCGACCTGAAGGTCATCAAAGTGGAAAAGTGGTCGCGGAAGCTATGGCAGAACCAGACCTCCCTGCCATGGGTCAACACCTCGCCCAACATGAGGAGTCTGAACGCTGCAACGCTCTACCCGGGGATCGGACTGCTCGAGACGACGAACCTCTCGGTCGGCCGGGGAACCCCCACTCCGTTCGAAGTCATCGGGGCTCCGTACATCGACGGAGAGAGTCTCGCCGCGGCACTCAACGGGAAGGTTCCCGGACTTTCCTTCACAGCAACCGCATACGTTCCAACTGCCAGCGTCTTCAAAGGCGAGCGTTGCGGCGGGGTACGAATGGAACTGGTGGACCGCGACCGTCTGGAGGTCGTGGATGCAGGGATCGTGATCGCGCAGACACTCTTCAGGCTCTACGGTGAGCAATTTCAGATCGACAAGCTCAACAACCTGCTGCGGCGGAAGCAGACGATTGATGAAATTCGCGCAGCGAAAACTCTCGAAGAGATCAGGCGGGGATGGGTCGGCGAGCTAGCAGACTTTCGAGTCCGTCGCGCGCGATACCTTCTTTATGAGTGAGCAGGACGAAAGCGTTGTGCGGCGAGGTTCCCGATGCAACCGTGGAGAGCAGCAGGCGAACGGAACAAGGAGACGGAAATGATTCTCGTTACAGGAGCCGGCGGCACCGTAGGTAGCGAACTCGTCAGGCAGTTGAAGGAAACCAATGCGTCGTTTCGGGCAGGCCACCATTCGAAGGAAAAACTCGCTCAGGCGACGAGTCAGGGAACGGACGCGGTCGCGATCGATTTTGCGGAGCCTGGTTCCCTTCGCGCTTCGCTCGAAGGAGTCGACAAACTGTTTCTCCTATCTCCCACAACACCGGAGGGGGAGAGTAATGCTGTAAAGGCGGCGAGGGCCGCCGGTGTTCAGCAGATCGTCAAGCTCTCGGTCTTCAAAGCAGCAGGCGAGGGTTTTTCGTTCGCAAAAGCGCACCGCCTGGTAGAGAAAGAGATCGAAGCGTCTGGGATTCGATACACGTTTCTGCGTCCCAATGGTTTCATGCAGAACGTTTCGAATTTCTATGGGCCTTCGATCAGGTCGGAGGGAGCGTTTTACCTGCCGTCAAAAGGTGCACGGGTAAGTCACATCGATGTACGGGACATCGCCAGCGTCGCAGTCAGGACGCTCACCGAACCTGGTCATGAAGGCAAGGCTTATGACCTGACGGGGCCCGAGGCGCTGACGTACGGCGAGATCGCCGAGAAACTTTCGAAGGCGACAGGGAAGACGATCAGATTTGTGGAGATCCCGGATGACGCTATGAGGACCGCGATGATCGGTATGGGAACGCCGGGGCCGTACGTCGAGGCCCTGATCGATCTGATGCACTTTTATGCAAACGATGAAGCAAGCGCGGTTTCGTCTGCGGTACGCGACCTGACGGGGAAGGCCCCGAGATCGTTCGACGACTTTGCACGCGATCATGTGGAGTCGTTCCGATGAGCTTTTTGACCGACACGTCGATCAGGACCCCGGATCTGCGTTTCTATAGCCTGCCCAGGGGCGATCTCTCCTGATGACGACCCGGCGGGGTTATCTCCCCCTCTCCCCGCGGGAGAGGGTGCCGCGTCGAGGGGCGGGTGAGGGTCTCTGTCGACCCTCACGATGACGGTTGCTACCATCTCGAGAGCGGTGATAGCGACAAGTCACTCCCCGCCTCAACGAAGAGTTTTGCTGGCGTTTTATCTTTTAAATAACTTAGACTGACTAATCTGGCACGGATCTCCCAATAAGAGAGGCCGTCAACCGACCATTTAGAGAGGGGCAATCATGAAACTGCAGACAAAATCGATCGCTACTGTTGCCGGAGTCTCCTTCTTCGCCGCGGCAGTCATCGCCATGATCGCGCGACATCGTGATGCCGCCCCTCTCGCCTACACAGCCCCCGTGACCGCTGATGTCATGAGCCGTCCGGTGGTTACTTTGTCGGACACTGCAGTGGCCCAGGCTCTTAGCGGCTCGAGCGTACAGGTGAGCCAGCTCTCCGTCCGAGAAGTGGATGGCATTGTCATCCTCAGCGGAAAGGTTGCCGCAAAAGAGGACATAGAGCGCGCAGGTAACGTGGTAAAAAATATCGGATTCTCGCGAGTCGCGAACATGATTCAGGTTGCGAAGGTCCTGGACGATTCGGCCATTGAGCGCGACGCGGAACGCCAGCTCGCCCGAACGCGTGCGCTTGACGGCTGCAAATTCAGCATCGACTCCAATGCGGGAGTTCTGACTGTGAGCGGCCGTGTGCAGCGCGAACTGCAAGCCGATGCGGCACGAAACATTCTTCGCACCATCGACGGCGTCCGAGAAGTACGCGCCGATCTGAAGCGTTTCTAACGGCGCGACGCACGGCGAACCGGGCCGCGAGGAAACAACTTGCGGGGTCAGAGGCTCCAAAGGGGTCGCGCACGCATTAGCTGATACGCTTTCGTAATGAGCGACCTCTTCAGTCACGACTCTTATCTCATCCGCACCAAAATCTTTTCCCTCTTCTCGCCCTCGTTCTTTATCGAATCGCCCACAGGCAAGGTGATTCTCTTCACGAAGAAGAAGGCCTTTAAGCTCAAAGAGGACATTCGGGTTTACACGGGTGAGGATCAGAGAACAGAAGTCCTGACCATTCAGGCCCGCAGTCTCCTCGATTTCTCTGCTGCTTACGACGTCGTCGATTCGCGGTCCGGCGAGACTGTTGGAGCGCTTCGCCGCGAAGGCCTCCGATCGATGCTTCGTGACCAGTGGCAGATTCTCAATCCGCAAGGGGCGCAGATCGGAACGATCCGTGAAGACAGCGATGGCCTGGCCCTGGCCAGGCGCTTTCTCTCCAACCTGATCCCGCAAAGCTTCGACATCCTGATGACCGGCACGGTTGTTGGCGAAGCGAAACAAAACTTCAACCCGTTTCATTTGAAAATGGAGCTCGACTTCAGCCTCGACACCAGACGACAGCTCGACCGCAGGCTCGGCGTCGCGGCAGGGATTCTTCTCGCAACAATCGAAGGACGTCAGAAAGACTGATCCTGCGGTCGACTCACTAACGCCAGGCACCACGGTGCCGCTCGCCAAGACCTCTCCGCCGACCATACAGGAGCTCCCCCATGCGCCTTTCCCTGCTGGCAATTTCTCTTCACCTCGTCGCGGCTACGTTAGCTGCACAAATTCCGGATGAGGCTCGATCGGCAAGCCGGGCCATTCAAACGAGCGCGATTGAGGCGCATATGCGCTTCCTCGCTGATGACCTGCTCGAAGGTCGCGAGACCGGAACACGAGGTTACGACGTCGCGGCACGTTATGTGGCTGCTCAACTTCAGGCTGTCGGAGTGGCCCCCGCCGGCGACAAAGGAACCTGGTACCAGGCGGTTCCCTTACGCAAAGCGGAAATAGTCAAAAAAGAGAGCTCCCTCTCTTTAAAGAAGGCTGGCGAAGCCGCCGTTACGCTCGCGGAAGACGATTTCTCCCTGACGCCGGACTATCTCCAGACCTCGACTAAGATTTCCGCTTCTGTTGTCTTCGTCGGTTTCGGGATCGCAGCCTCGGAGTTAGGCTACGACGATTACGCAGGAGTCGACGTTCGCGGCAAGATCGTAGCGATACTCTCAGGCGCCCCGTCCACCTTCCTCGCCACGACCCGCGCCCACTATTCCTCGAGTTTTGTCAAAGCTGAAACCGCCGCAGCACATGGAGCACGGGGCATCATCACCCTTCGCCCTCCCGCTGCGGAAAAGCGCTATCCGTGGGAACGCTTCGTCAAGCAGGCCCGGCCGGGAATGCGATGGCTCGGTACCGACAAAGTCCCGGGACGCACGGTCCCACAGATTCAGGCCACCGTCACCCTGGGACGACGCGCAGCCGAAGCGCTCTTTGCAGGCGCACCCCGATCGCTGGATGACGTCTTCAAGATGGAAGAGGGCCCAGTCCGGCCATCGTCGTTTCCACTCGCAGTTGAAGCATCGATCAGGATTACCACCCGTCACTCCGAGGTCGAGAGCATGAACGTGGTCGGACTCCTCAAGGGCCGTGACTCCGCACTTGCGGCAGAGACCATCATTTACACGGCACATCTCGATCACGTCGGGCTGGCAACGACGCCCGTTGGCGCCGACAGCATCAACAACGGAGCGATGGACAACGCCTCCGGGATCGCTGCATTGCTCGAGGTAGCGCGTGCGTTCTCAGCCCTGCCAAAAGCCACACGACGCTCGATTATGTTTCTCGCTGTGACCGGTGAAGAGAAGGGACTTCTGGGGTCAGACTACTTCGCGACCTTTCCCACCATTGCGCGGGAACGCATGGTTGGGAACATCAACATGGACATGTTTCTCATGCTCTTTCCGATGCGCGACGTCGTCGTGTATGGCTACGATCATTCCTCGATGGCCCGACAGGTCGACCACGCAGTGCGAGAGCTCGGGATAAAACGAATCGCCGATCCCGCTCCGGAGGAGACTATCTTCGTCCGAAGCGATCAGTACTCCTTTGTGCGAGCAGGAATCCCAGCCCTCGCGATTGGCGAAGGCGTGGATGCTGGCGCGTCGAAGGTCAAGGGAGCTGATCTGGTTCGAGCCTGGCGACGCGACCGATATCACCAGGTAAGCGACGATCTCAACCAGCCCATCGATTTCGGCGCAGGAACGAGCTTCGCGAAGCTGAACTTCCTCATAGGCTACCTCGCCGCTTCGCAGGACAAACGGCCCACATGGAACGAGGGCGACTTTTTCGGCACCAGATTCAGCAAGTAGTGCCCGAGTCTCGCGACACACAAGAGTGTCCGTCCTGCAGGCGCATGTGAGACAGACGCTCTTGTCTGTCACTCCACACCGCTCCGTCCCCGCGTCCCGCGCGTCAAAGTAATTCCAATATCTGAAACGCTACGCAGACCTGCCCCTCTTGCCTCGAGGTCACGGTTCGAACACGGTTCGCGCAACCCGAAACGATTTCCCAGCCGTACCTGTTACAGATAGCAGGAGGTCACAAAATGAATCAACCAGACAGCCCATGGGTCCCGCGACTCGCTGCGGCAATGATCGTCGCCGGCGCCGTCATCATGTTTGCCACGCCTTCACCATCAATCGGTGGCCAGGTCGCTACAAGGTCCAAGTCCACCACTGTGACCAGGAAGGGAGGCTTCATGAAGGATTTCAAGAAACCCTCAGACGCTGAGCTCAAAAAAATACTCACACCGACACAATACGATGTCACACAGCATGAGGGTACAGAGTCACCGTTCCGGAATGAGTACAACGACAACAAGAAGGCCGGGATCTACGTGGACATTGTTTCCGGAGAACCGCTTTTCAGTTCGATCGACAAGTTCGACTCAGGCACCGGCTGGCCGAGTTTTACTCGCCCTCTGGACAAGCAGAATGTCGTCGAAAAGACCGATCGAAAGTTTTTCGTTTCACGAACCGAGGTCCGTTCGAAGCACGCCGACTCCCACCTCGGTCACGTATTCAATGACGGACCGGCACCGACCGGACTTCGTTACTGTATGAACTCCGCGTCACTCCGTTTTGTGCCGGCTGAGAAGCTTGCTGACGAAGGCTACGGGCAGTACGCCGCGCTCTTCGCAGGCAGGAAATGATGTCTACTGGAAAGGAGAAGGCTACCCTCGCAGGCGGATGTTTCTGGGGGGTCGAGGAACTGTTCCGCCAGCTTCCCGGAGTGATCGACACGACCGTGGGCTACACCGGTGGTACCGTCGACAATGCAACTTACGAGGTCGTAAAAGGGGGACGAAGCGGTCACGCGGAGTCTCTCGAGATCGTTTTCGACCCTGCAAAAATAAGCTACGAGTCCATCCTGGAGTACTTCTTCACACTGCATGATCCGACCACCCGGGATCAGCAGGGAAATGACCGAGGTTCTCAGTACCGATCGGCAATCTTTTTTCACGACGACATGCAGAAGCAAACGGCCGAACGGGTAATGGAGAGCGTAGGACGTTCGGGTAAATGGAAAGCTCCGCTTGTGACCCAGCTGGTCGCCGCCTCCAACTTCCACCACGCTGAGGCGTATCACCAGGACTATCTTCAAAAGAATCCCGGCGGCTATACGTGCCATTACATCCGGAAATGAACGCGCTTCCCGGCGTTAGTTTCCGGGTGATGCTCACTCGTGTTTTGCCCGGTCAACGGTCCGACTATTGCGAGAGTGAGCAGGTATGCATGGCCATTCTCGTTGCGGCCTTGCTCTCAATGACTGCCCTCCCGATTGCCGCACAGGAATCCCCGGCAGCTCAGGCGGTCGCCGTGAAGGGGACCGCGACACAGCCGTTCGAACTGGCGGTGAGTCTCGGTAAAAAGATTCTCGTCGCGCGCGTCGGCCCCGATACGCTCAGGACGTATCAGGTTGCAGTCGGAGCGAAAAGCCATCCGACTCCGTCCGGTGTGTTCAAGATCCGCCACATTGTCTGGAACCCGTCGTGGCGTCCGCCAGCGAAAAAATGGGCGAAGGGAAAGAAGGCGCAACCACCCGGCTCCGAAAAGAATCCGATGAAAGTGGTCAAGCTGTTCTTCAAGGAACCCGACTACTACATTCATGGAACGGCTGAAGAACACTCACTCGGCGGCGCGGCCTCGCACGGATGTATCCGCATGGCTCCAAGCGATGTTGATGAGCTTGCGCGGCTTGTAATGGAGAATGCGGGCGCGGACAAAGGTGACGCCTGGTTCGAGCAGGTGTTCAAGGGCGCGTCGCGAGACGTCAGGCTCTCCAAAGGGATCACCATCCGTATCGGACTTTAACCCGCATTTCTCACAGAATGCGAGCGCAGGGACGCACGGCGTGCGTCCGGTACCCTGTCCCTGACCGAGAAGATTGTCGTCGGCTATCGCTTTGGACGAGGGTTCATGCCGGATGCAGAATTCCTGATGCGAATGTCTGGGTGCCGGACGAGAGGCCCTGCGTCCCTACACCCGCCCGGGTTGCTCTCGACACAGTGTCAACTATGCTCTCGTCGCGAAATTGCCGTGCGCCTCGCATCCAGGCCGCCCTCGGCCACCTCACGGCGAAGGTCTGTGAGAAATGCGGGTTAACTGCAGTTCTCGCGGACTCCGCAGCCCTCGCGGCTCAGCGCCCTGCACGATCACGAACTTCAGCTGATCTCCCAACGTCGCGTCAGCTTACGTGCGGTCACGAAGAACACCATCGTCGTAGCAAGCAGCACAGCTACCTCGGGCCAGAGTGACGCTACTGACTGCTCCCGCCAGAACACCTTGATGAAGCCCTCGAGCGCCCATGCATTGAAGGTGATCAGTCCAACCTTCTGAAGGGTTTCGGACATGAGGAAGCGGGGAAACATGCTCCCGCCCACGGCGGACAACGTGAGGACGCACAGCGTCGTGATTGCGCTCAGTTGTGCGCGTGTCCTGCTCAGCGATGCGATCAGGAGTCCGAAAGCGGAGCAGGCGAGCGCCGTTGCAACGGCCATCACAAAGAAACCGGCGAGGTGGGAAAAGAGCTCGAGTCCAAAGGCAACTGCCCCCCAGACGAACATGATCGTGAGCTGTGTGACCCCGAGAGTCGTCAGGTATGCCATCTTCCCCACAAGGAGTTGCGTGAGCGAGAGCCGGGTCGTGAGGATCCGGTCGAGGGTCCCGCTTTCGTTCTCTTCCAGAAGCGCCCCGCCCGCGTTCGCGGCGGTAAAAAGAAGGAACATGACACCGACGCCTGCTGCGTAGAACGCCACCATCGGACTCTTCTTGGTCGCACCAAGGACATCGTTCACCTTGATGTTGACCATGGGAGACCCCGCGCCAGACGTCTTTCCCTGTGCAGCCGAGCTCATCTGGAGCATTGAGAAACTCTTGTCGAGGTTTGCATGCTGCTCAGGGGTCAGACCGCCGCTGAACTGGTCAACCACCGCGACTCCGCCCTGCATGAACATGTGGGGCATCGAAGTCATCACACTTTTCTGCAGGAGCCCGTTCACCATGGGTGAGGCGATGGGATCCGACGTATCGGCAACCAGCAGGAGAGTCGGCTGCCCGGTTCCGTTACTCCCGGCGAAGTCAATTTTCGTCGCCCCAAATCCTTTCGGGATCACCAGGGCGACTGGCGCGCTTCCCGCCCGCACAAACGCTTCCGCAGTGGCTGCGTTGAACTTCATCTCCCCCTTTCCGGGGGGAGCTTCGACGAGCTTCAGTGCGCTGTCTCCGCGTAACGCGTCGAGAAGATTTCCGGAGTGTAGCGACTGGTCCTCGTCGGCCACCGCAAGCGTGATCTTCGACGTCTGGCCTTTTCCCTTACCTCCGAAGACGGACGCGAAAATGGAGAAAAACACGATCGGCACCACGAAACTGAGCACTAACGCTGCGCGATCGCGCCGCAGATTCATCCACCCCGCTCTCATCACTGACAGGATCATTCGCGAAGCTCCCTCCCGGTGAGATGAAGAAAGACGCGTTCGAGCGTCGGAGTTCTGATCGACAGATCCGCAACCGTGATTGCCTCCTCCGCGAGTCGGCCGATGAGCCGCGCGACGTCCTGCGCAGGCAGGTCGGAGAAAAAGGTTATCCGCTTGTCGTCCACGACAGCCCCGTCTTCGATCAGCTCCTGACCCAGGTGTGGAGGAATGTCATTTCCGACTTCAATTCTGATCTCGCGTCCCGTTCCGACTGTGGATTTGACCAGCTCATCCTTCGTGCCGCTTGCGATGACTTTACCGTGGTCCATCACGGCGATCCGATCGCAGAGCCGTTCCGCTTCTTCCATGTAGTGCGTGGTGTAAATCAGAGAGACGCCGTCCTCTCGCAGAGATTCGATCATCGAGTAAATGCGCTCGCGCGACTGCGGGTCGACACCAACCGTCGGCTCGTCGAGCATCAAAACCCGAGGCCGATGGAGAACTCCTGCGGCGATGTTGAGTCGACGCTTCATTCCGCCAGAGAGTTTTTTAACCTGGTCGGCGGCGCGCTCCGCGAGCGCAGCCCATTCCAGCGAGCGATCGATCGCATCGGATAGTGCGCCCCCGCTGAGTCCCTGATAGCGTCCAAAGACGATCAGATTCTCTTTCACCGTCAGCAGAGGGTAGAGCGCAATTTCCTGTGGAACGAATCCGATCCTGAGGCGCGGTACCGGATCTCCGGCGACTGCGATGGTCCCGAAGATCAGAATGCTTCCGGCATCGGCCGCGACACGCCCCATGACCGCTCGCACCATGGTGCTCTTCCCAGCCCCGTTCGGTCCCAGTACTCCGAGCACCTCTCCAGTCTGCAACTCGAGATCGACACCATCGAGCGCTCGCGCGCCGCCGAACGTTTTGACTAATCCGGAAATCAGAAGTGGCTGCGCGCTCATGACCCCTACTGTTACGAAATCCGCTCAGTGAAGTTCAAATTGCCCTGCATGCGTCGCCATCCCCCATTACTCACGGATCATCGCCGTCAAGTGTGGGTCTGCTATTTGTCGACCAGACTTCGGAGGGACTACTGGCGCCCGCTGGTCCGATCGTACATGACCTTACCTCCAACAATCGTCATGCGAACCTTCACATCGCGGATCTCCTCTGGGGGGATCGCAGTCAGGTCGCGATCGAGCACAACGATGTCCGCGAGCATCCCTGCAGCCAGAAGCCCCTTTTCTCCCTGCTCTCCGGTCGCATAGGCCGCCTCTGTCGTGTACGCTTTCAGCGCCTCTTCCACGCTGATTTTCTGAGCGGGGACCCAGCCTGTATCGTTCTTTCCGTCGATGGTCCGCCGTGTCACTGCGGCGTAGATTCCCTCGAGTGGAATCGGAGGAGCGACATACCAGTCGCTGCCGAATGCGACTCGTGCCCCTGCGTCGAGGAGTGATCGAAACGCGTACGTGGTCTTGATTCGTTCGGGCCCGATCGTCCTCTCTGCCCAACGTCCGTCGTCGATCGCATGATAAGGCTGCATGCTCGCCACGACATCGAGGGCCTTGAATCTAACGATGTCTGCAGGGGCAATGTGTTGCGCGTGCTCGACCCTGAAACGTCGATCCCGAGACCCATTTTCCTTCGCAACGCGTTCGTAGATGTCCAGCAGCATTCCGATTGCGCGATCGCCAATCGCGTGCGTCATGACCTGAAGCTCGCTCCGATCGGCACCGGAGATCCACGTATAGAGATTCTCGCGGCTCGTGACCAGCAGTCCGCGATCCGAAGGCGCATCAGAAAAAGGCTCGACGAATGCCGCCGTGTGCGACCCCAGTGACCCATCAACGAATCCCTTGAGTCCTCCGATCCTGAGCCAGCGATCACCCCGACCCCGCGCTGAGACTTCATCTCGCAGCCGCTCCCACGAATGGAGAGGAACCGCAGCGAATAAACGTACGCGGAGCCTGCCGGCTGCGTGGGCGCGGCGGAAAACAATCAGGTCGTCCCAGCTCCCCATGTGTTGCACGGACGTGACTCCCTGTTGCACCACGTAGCTCATAGCCGCGTCCAGCGCACGGTCCTGAGCGTCCGCGCTCGCCGGTGGCACGACCCTGTCGACCAGTCCAAGCGCATTGTCTTTCAGAACTCCGGTCGGCGCGCCATCGGCGCCTCGGACAATCTCTCCGCCCTCGATGTCCGGAGTTCCAGCCGTGACTCCGGCGAGCTTCAAGGCGGCACTGTTCGCAAGGCTCATATGGCCGTCGAGACGGTTGACCCACACAGGGTGATTCGGCGTCGACTCGTCGATCCATGAACGCTCCGGAAGTTCCCCGCCCCATCGCTCATGATCCCAATCGCCACCTGTGATCCAGGTTCCAGCCGGAACGGTCGCAGCGAAGTCAGCGATCCTTTTGACGAAGTCCGCCCTCGACACAACGTCACGCAACTGGACTGAACTGATATGCGAACCGCCTTCGAGAAAATGAATGTGAGAGTCATTGAATCCCGGAGTCACCATAGCGCCCCGGCCATCCACCAGGCGGGTCCCGGAGTCAATGAACGGCTCCAGATCGCGGTTGGCTCCAACGAAGACGATCCGGTCTTCACGAATCGCGACAGCTTCTGCCCAGGGCTGTTCTGAACGTCCAGTCCAGACCCGGGCATTAGTGATCACCAATGACGCCGGCGGTATCACCAGGGGGCGCGACGCACATGACGTGAGCAGAAACAAGACGAGCAGCAGTCGGCTGTTGGACACTTCATGAGTGTAGCCGCAATCCACCGATGTTGCGATTCCCGTCCGGTCGCATCGTCCCGGGCCACGGAGCCGTCATGAACTCTCCGGCTCGGGCTCGACTGACGTGTCACCGAGGGCGTCCGATACATAGAGCATCTTCGTCGCGGCCAGCGTTGCCGCCAGCACCGGCTCGGCAATCAACATACCCAGAAGTCCAAAAGCAAGGCCCATGGCCGCTACACCGATAATCGTCAAAGCAGGTGGCACGTCCACGCGGCTCTCCAGCAGAAGAGGAGTGATCAAGTTCCCCTCCAGCTGCTGGATCACCAGCATCGCGATAGCGGCGTAAAGCGCTGTCTGGGGCGACTTCGTGACAGCCATACCGACTATCGGAATCGCAGCTGCGACAGGCCCGAAAAACGGAACGAACTCGAGGAGTCCCGCAAGCAATCCAAGGACCGCTGCAGCGGGAACCTCGAGAAGAGCCAGGATCCCCCAGGTCACCAGACCGACTGCAACCATTGCGAGCGCGCGAGCGACCAGCCAGCTACGCAGGACTGCTCCAATGTTGTCGAGCACCTCGGCACCGCGCGGTCGAGCGCGGCGCGGAATCAGATGCATCATTCCAGCGCGGTACGTGTCGGGATCCGAAGCGATAAAAATCGCGACGAACACGATCAGGAGAAAGCCGGCAAGCGCGGCCATCGTGTTGGATAGGAACGGGAACAACATATTGGCCAGCCCACCCAGCTCGCCGCCTAAGCTGTCCGAAAGTGAAGGCTGTTTCTTTTCATCACCTGCTGTCGTTTTTTCACTCTTCTTCGCCGCCCCGTCCTGCTTGTTCGCCGCATCCTGCTTGGAAGGTTCTCGCTGTCCGACTTGTCCGCTGCTCTCCGCACCAGGCAGCTCGCCACCGACAACGGAGGCGACCTCAGGGTGGGCGTTGAGCCAGTTGTCGATCGAGTCGATTACTGCGGGCAACTTCTCCCGCATCTGCGCGGCCTGCTCTTTGACCTTGGGAGCGGCAAGCATTGCCCCACCTACCAGGGCGCCGAGCACGATGACAACGATCAGCGTTGCTGCCAGGCCTCGCTTGAATCCGAATCGCTCGAGCCAGTCGACCGAGCGCGAGAGGGCAAGCCCCAGAAGGACTCCAAGCGTTCCTGTGATGATGACCGAGCGTGCGACCCAGAGGAAACGGAGGGCGAGGTAGACGAGGAATGCGAGAGCAACGGCACGGAGAATATCGCTACTTCGCCACGCGGGCGCAGCGCTGTGCTCTGTCATGTGAACATTTTTTAAGCAAGGAAGGTGCCGAAGCGAGGAGGCGAGGAGTCACAGCTTGTTAGGTGATGCACCTCATCAAGCTGGGCAGCCCTCACTCTGACGACACATTCGCTCTCTAGCCCGCTAGCGACGGCCCGCTTCCATGTTGAGCACAGCACCCGGCCTGACATCCCGCGCACGCTGCATTCACCGTTTCATTGCTGCGATCTCGCCAAAATAATGCGTGAACGCCACCATTCCGCCCGAAGCCTGCTGCCAGTCGAAGTTCTCGTTCGGCGCATGATAGCCATGTTCAGGCAGGGAGAGCCCGAGGAAGAGGACAGGGCAATCCAGGATCTTTTCCATCGACACAACCGCCCCGATTGATCCCCCTTCGCGAACGAACACAGGCTCACGGCCAAACGCGAACTTCATCGATCGTCTCACAGCGTCAGCCAGGGGACCTTCGGTGGGCGCCTGGTACGGTGACATGCTCCCTTCCGGTACCACCGCGACATCCTTGTTTCGAGACTTCACGAATGCGCGAATCAGTTTGAGAATCTTGTAAGGATTCTGGTTCGCAACGAGGCGGCAGGAAAGCTTCACCTCCGCGCGAGGCGGGATGATGGTCTTGATGCCAGCGCCTGTGTATCCGCCCACAACCCCGTGTACCTCCAGAGTCGGCATTGCCCAGAGCCGCTTCATCGCGTCTACCGGATCACTCGTCCGGATCGATTTGAAGCGATGATCTTTTTTGAAGTTGCTGATCGAGAAGCCGGAGTTCGAAAAGTCGGTAATCTCCTTCTTCGATGGCGGTTTTACCTCGTCGTAGAAGCCTGGCATCTTCACTTTGCCTGTTTTTGCGTCGTACATTTCCGAGACGAGCTGCATGAGCTCGCCGAGCGGATTGCGGGCAGCACCGCCGGTCGTTCCTGAATGCGTATCGGTTGTTCCCGTCTCGAGAGTCAGGGAAAACCCCTGCAGTCCGCGAAGGCCCGCCGGGCAGGCCGGCCGGCTGCGCGACACCCAGATGGTGTCGGACACGATGACGGAATCGGTCGACAGCTTCTTTCCCGCTTCCCGGATCCCATCGGCAAAGTTGGGGGAGCCGATCTCCTCTTCGAACTCCCAGAGCACACGGAGGTTAGCCTCAACTCCCGCCTCGCGCGCCGCGCGGATGCCGAACAGCGCCGACAGCGCAGGCCCCTTGTCATCGGTTGTCCCACGTCCAAGGTACCGATCGTTTTCTACGGTCATCGCGAATGGATCGCTGTCCCACGGCTCGCTCTCCCGCGAAGCCGGTTGCACATCGATATGGTTGTAGACCGTGACTGTGGGAAGATCCTTGCCCTGATCGAAAACGCCATGCACGATCGGGAAGCCGGCGGTCGTCAGCACTTCAGCCCTCCCACCGAACCGTCGGATGGTCTCTGCAGCCAGCTCAACCCCCCGGGCAATGTCCTTTTTGTGCTCCGGCTGAGCTGAGACCGTTGGCACGTCGACGAACTGCTTCAGCGTCTCCTCGAATGCGCGCTTTTCTTTCTCGGCGAATGCCGTGATTTCTTTTTTATCCAGGCTCAATGCCATTCGACAGCCTCCTGCGACTCGGGTCGGGTCGCGTATTCTACGTCGACCGACCGCGAACGGCTCTACGTGACGCGGTTAGCCCGCATTTCTCACAGACCTTTGTCGTGAGACGGCGGAGAGTGGCTTGGATGCGAGGCGCACGGCGTTTTTGCGACGAAGGCATGGTCGACACTATGTCGAGGAGCGAAATTGCCGTGCAACGAACGAGACAGTCCGCTATCCGCCGTCTCACGGCGAAGGTCTGTGAGAAATGCGGGTTAGGACACCCGATGGAAGGAATCCACTACGGAACCGCGTTATGAAATCCAAATTTGCCAGCGTCTCGACCCGGGGCCCGATGAAAAAACAAGCGCTCACTGGAACCGTTCTCGTCTCTCTCCTTTCGCTCCTGATCATGGGCGCAGGCCGCGCGCGCTCGGTCCGTCAGCCGGCAGCCGTGACGGGACCTACATTCAGTAACGAGATCTCGCGGATCTTTCAGGCAAACTGCCAGAACTGTCACCATCCGGGCGATGTCGCTCCGTTCTCCCTGATGACGTACAGAGATGCCTTGCCCTGGCTCAACGCCATCCGTCACGTGACAGCAACCAGGCAGATGCCACCCTGGAAACCATCACCCGGCTGTGGGGACTTCGAGCAGACCAGGACACTCTCTGAGGAGCAGATTGATACGATCGGAACCTGGATCGCCAATGGTGCTCCGGAGGGTGACAGGACAAAGCTTCCGAAACCGCTGGAATTCGATGATGGCTGGTCGCTTGGCCAGCCGGATCTCGTGCTCAAACTCCAGGAACCTTACACGCCACCGCCGCGCGGCGACATCTATCGCTGCTTTCCTCTTCCGACGAATCTCACGAATGAACAATTCGTTTCGGCAATAGACATTCGCCCTGGAGACCGCGAGTCGGTGCATCACGTGATCGCCTACATCGACACAACCGGACAGGTTGACAGCAGCGGCAAGGTGATCAAGCCGTTCCAATCGGAACTGCTCGATGCAAAGGACCCCGGTCCGGGCTACACCTCTTTTGGCGGTCCCGGTTTCGACATCACGAACTTTCAGTCGGCAACTCTCGGTGGCTGGGCGCCCGGAGCGCGACCCGTGCTTCTCCCTGAAGGCGTCGCCATGTCCCTGCCTGGGAACGCGCGAGTTGTCCTTCAGATTCACTATCATCCCCACCACGGCAAGCCGCTTCCCGACAAGACGGAGATCGGGCTCTATCTCTCAAAGAAGCCGCCCGCCAAGGTTCTCAACATGATTCCGATCATCAACACGAGCTTCGTCATCCCGGCCGGCGTTAAAGAACATCGGGTCAATGCGACCTGGCCGATTCCCGTGTTTACGCCCATTCACCTCGTCTCGGTCGCTCCCCACATGCATCTGCTCGGAAAAACGATGAAGGTGGAAGCGGCGAAGCCCGACGGTACGAAAGAATGTCTGATCAATATCGAGGACTGGGATTTCAACTGGCAGGGGCAGTATCAGTTCAAGACCCCGGTGGCGCTCCCAGCGGGATCACGACTCTCGTTGAGTGCGACCTACGACAACTCAGAGTCCAATCCTCGAAACCCGAATCGGCCTCCCAAAACCGTCCGGTGGGGCGAAGGGACGACCGATGAGATGTGTTTAGCATTCATCGGGTTCACGGTCGATTAGCGACCGGCGAAGCTTCGGAGTGCGGCAGCCGCAGCTGCCGCGTTAAGAGTCACATTCGCGAGTCAGTCGCAATGTGACCCGTTCAATCCCTCCTGGCTCGACACAAAAAGCGGCAGCCGTGGCTGCCGCACTCCAAAGGCTTCGCCCGGCGGAACGCACCTACAGAGTCGAGACGACCGAAGCAGCGAGCCGCGCTTAACGCGGAAGTGGCACCGGAGCGAGCAAACGCGCCCAGGGTCCGGACGGAACTGATGCTCAGAGGGGCGATTCAGGGACCCGGGCTAACCATCCCCGGCTGCCGGAAGGCGCGGTCGTATCCCGTCATTTCTACGTAGCCCACGCCCCTCACCGGTGTGCGCTCGAAGCTCCCTTGAACCGCGACAGCTCCTTCCCAGTATGTGATCTGCGTTGAGCTTCTGGTCAGTAGCTCCTGAGGCCGAAGACGCTCGGTCACCTTGATTGACAGATTGAGGGGGAGCACGTCGATCTGCCATCCCATCGGATAACGGGCGCGACTCGCAGGAGAGGTCCAGCTGCCGAGGGCTTTGATACGGAACTGGTCGTTCCTGAGGTGAATGACGCTTCCATCCGCCATCACGAAAGAGCCAGCGGAGGTTGCATCAGGCGATCCGTCACGTTTGCGGATCTGGTAGAGCATGAGCTCCGTCTCGTTATCGAACTGGATCGAAAACCAGTCCCACCCCTGCTGACTCTCTCGCAACGTAGCGCTTCCGAATTCATGGTCCATCCATGCGATCCCTCGGCATGATTCCCACTCATTCGCCACCCTGACTCTTCCGACGACCTCGATCCTCGTCAAAGAGTAGTAATGCGACGCGTAGCCAAGGCCCGCAGCTTTCACACTGATTCCGTTTTCGCCATGAATGGCGGGCGTCTTCATCGAGCGAAGAACGAGATCGATCGAATCGCCTCCACCGTCGGCCTGAAGCCTCACGCGACCGTCTGGAAGCGTCACCGCCCTCCAGGACTCATTGAACACTTCCAGCCGCCCGAC
The DNA here is from genome assembly GCA_035576005.1 of Thermoanaerobaculia bacterium. Classification (GTDB taxonomy): domain Bacteria; phylum Acidobacteriota; class Thermoanaerobaculia; order Gp7-AA8; family Gp7-AA8; genus DATLXH01. Next base: position 42,541 of record DATLXH010000096.1, read on the forward strand.
AGCCGCGTTCGCGGTGAAGAGGCTGCTTCTGTTGAGCTTCTCGTAGAAGCGGAACGCCTTCCTGCGAACGTCAGTGAGAGCGAAATGCGCAAGGGAGACGTCGCGTAGATCCCACTGACTATCGTTCGTCGACGCCGTCCGGTTTGTTCCAACCCGGAAGAATGTCAGCTCGAAGCCGTATTCCTTTCCAGACTTTGTCGTGAGGTGACCGGTGTAGTACCACCACTCGGTTCCGAACTCGGGATGCGAGCCATGATCGCGCGGGAACTCGAATTCATAGCCGGGAAGGGCCAGTCTGAATGGCTCGGGTTTCTGCTGCGCCACCGCTGGTGAGGAGACTAGAAAAACCAGCGCCAGAATCAGACTGGACAACACTCCACCGCGCATTGCGGTCTCGGCTCGATTCGAATTGAGACTTCGGCTCAGAGTACGAGCATTCATTCTGCCCGAATCCCGGAGCTGCAAGGCTCGCAGCCGCCAGTCAGGGGGCACGCTGCAAACTACACCCAGCCAGGACTCGTTCATCTTTTGCATTCGGGTTCGAAGGTCGCGCTTCGAGCGCTCGCACTCGAAGGGTCTCGTTCCAACCCTGCACTCCGCATTCCGCATTCTTCGGCTACCTTCCGCGATCTATAATGCCGGTCTCCATGGCAGAGCAACTCTCAAGGCCCGGATCGCGGCTCAAGACGTCTCCCGAGCCCGCTATCCCGATTGAAGTGAATGATCTTGCCACGCTCGCGAGACGCTACGCAGATCAGGGGATGTACGAAGAATCGATTCACCTCTACGAAATGGCTGCCAAGCTGCAGCCAGGTTCTTCGGTCCTTAAAAACGACCTGCATCGTGTCCAGGATCTCAAGCGCCAGTCGGACGAGTCGCGCTTCGACGAGCTTCGCGCCGTCGTCAGAGCTGAGCGCGTACGCGACGAGATCGATTCGTCTCAGTACATTGGACTGGCGCGCTACTACGTGGCCAAGGATCAGACCGAAAAAGCAATCGAGATGCTCGAGATCTCCAAGCTCAAGACGCCGAACAACTACGAGCCTTTCGAGACGCTCGGTCAGCTGTACTACTCCGAAGGCGAATGGCAGTCGGCCGATCAGGAGATCTCCGAGGCTCGAAGGCTCAACCCATTCGATCGCGATCTGGCTGAGACTGCCGGGCGTATTTGTTTCGAGCTCAAGAATTTTGAGCGATCGATTGAGTGCTTCATCGACGCATTCCTCCTCTCAACGGATCAGAAAGGAGGCAGCTCCGAGCCGGTACGGCGGATGATCAATACGCTCAAGCGGCTGATCGACCTGGACAACCGGAAGCTGAACGCACTGATCAAGGATCGGGTGGATCTGCTGCAGCTCTCGACCGAACGTCTCGAGTATCGAAAAGAAAATCTATTTCGAATCGAGAGCCGCGGTGATCTCAAGGCAATCGCCGACAGGATCAGTCGTGGCGCTGAGAAACGCGAGAGCCTGCTCTCGGTGTCTGCCGAGCTGCGCGGGCTGAGCATCTTTCAGCACATGAAAAACGATCAGATTTCCCGACTGGCACGTTACGCCCATCTCGAATCCTTCGGTCCCGGAGATTACATATTTCGCGAAGACGAGCGGTCGATGGACTTTTATGTCGGGCGTGGAGGGAGGTTTGAGATTCGGAAAGAAACACCGTTCGGGCCCCAGGTACTCGCTTCAATCGAACGGGACACCATCTTTGGCGAGATGAATTTCATTGATCGCACTCACCGCTCCACTGATGCGGTCGCTGTGGAGCCGTCCTCAACCTGCTACCTCTTTTCCTTCAGCGCACTCGACCAGATCATGGACGACGACAAGGAGATGGCTGTAGGGCTCCACTGGGCCTTCTGGCGCTCCCTGAGCGAGAAGGTACGACACGCGAACGAGCAGCTCAAACTGTTTTTTCAGGAAGACGCCCGGAAAGGTCATGGTCGTTCAAGGGTTGAATCGAAACGTGAGACGCAGGAGGTCCGCGGCGTCCGGTCAGAGGAGAAGGTCGACCTCTTTCGCGAGCGTGGCCTGTCAGCCGCTGAGATGAAACTGCTCGCAACATTCTCTGCGGAGGAGCGATTCAGGGAAGGGTCGGTGGTATTCAGGGAGGGCGACGTAGGCGACAAGCTCTACATCGTTCTGGATGGGCGCGTACGCATCTCCAAGTTCATTCCGGGAGTGGGAGAAGAGGCGCTCGCAGTCCTGGACCGAGGCGACTTTTTCGGCGAGATGGCGCTCATCGACGACAAGACTCGTTCGGCTGACGCGAAGGCGCACGAGACGGACGCGACTGTCCTGTCGATCGACCGCGCTACACTCAACGAGATTCTGTCGATGGACCCGAAAGCCTCGCTTCAATTCCTCAACCTCCTCTGCCGCATGATCAGCCGGCGCCTGCGTGAGATTAACGACAAGATCGTTCAATGGAAGTACATGTCGGGCGGGTTCTGATGGCGAACGGAGTACTGCTTTTTTAGGAATCCCCGAAGTGTCCTATCCCATCCCTTTCCTGCTCTTCTTAGCCTTCACTTCCGGTGTGTACCTGATCTCCCGGCATCTGTTGCCGCCGCTTACCGGACTTCTCATTCTACTGACGCGAAGGACCCTCGGCGTCATCCTCCGAACAGCGTTCGTGAGCAGACTCATCATGTCGAGTCGAGAGCGCTTCTCCCCGCTGAAAGCCTACGCCCCGGTTGCGCTCGTTGTGGCCTCCGGAATGTTGGTGACCTTCTGGGCTGCCGACATCTTTTTCGACCTGGTAGAACTGCTTCACTCGAGCAGCGGCGTCCTCGAGGAGGTCGACACGACTGCTCACAGCTGGGCCAAAGAGTATCGAAGCGGGCCGGCCACTCTGTTTTTCACACTCTTCACTGTCGTCGGCGGACCCTCGGGGCTGGCTGTGATCCTGCTGCTGACAACACTGCTTCTATGCTGGAGGCGTCGCTTTCGCTGGGCGGCTTATCTGACGATCACCGCCCTTGGCGGAGGCGTCCTGAATCTCGCCCTCAAGCTGCATTTCGCGCGAGCACGTCCCGACTTGTCGATCGCATTGCGTCATGCTGGAGGCTTCTCGTTTCCGAGCGGACATGCCATGGGGTCGATGGCCGTTTTCGCGGCCCTCGCGTACATAGCCATCCGCGCCTTTCCGACACCGCGCGAGCGCTCGGCCTCATTTGCCATCGCTGCCAGCGTCATACTCACCGTCGGACTCTCCCGCATCTATCTGGGGGTCCACTGGCTCTCCGATATTGGAGCCGGATTCGCCGCGGGGGGCATCTGGGCCACGTTCACCACAGCCGCGTACGAATCCGTGCGAAGAATCCGCGCGATCAGGCGACGGATGGGAGCGGAAGCGATCGCCCTTGATACGGGCGAGTCGTCACGCTAACCCGCATTTCTCACAGACCTTTGTCGTGAGACGGCGGAGAGTGGCTTGGATGCGAGGCGCACGGCGATTTTGGGACGAAGGCATAGTCGACACTATGTCAAGGAGCGAAATTGCCGTGCAACGAAGCAGACAGGCCGCTATCCG
>DATLXH010000097.1:0-7194 GCA_035576005.1 Thermoanaerobaculia bacterium
CCGGCACCCAGACATTCGCATCAGGAATTCTGCATCCCGGCATGAACCCTCGTCCAAAGCGATGGCCGACGACAATCTTCTCGGTCAGGGACAGGGTACCGGACGCACGCCGTGCGTCCCTACGCTCGCATTCTGTGAGAAGTGCGGGCTCGGTATGTATGCTAACATACGTCATATGAAACGTACGACGATCTATCTCGATCAAGACACAGAACTGCTTTTGAAGACCGAAGCGGCACGGAGTGGGGCTGCGATGTCCGACGTCATCCGGGAAGCACTCAGTTCCTATTTTTCATCACGCACTTCGGCCGCACCGCCAGGAGGTGGCGCATTTGACAGTGGGACGAGCACTACGTCGAGCCGCGCCGAAAGCGTTCTTAAGATGTCGGGCTTTGGCGCCGAGTAGTGGCTCTCGTTCTCGACACCGGGATTCTCTACGCGTATTACGACCGCGCAGACTCCTGGCATCAGCGGGCCATCAAGCTGCTGCGGAAAGAAGAAAGTCAGCTGATCGTCCCGGCACCAGTCATTCCCGAAGTCGATCATCTGCTTGGTCATCGTCTCGGACCCTCGGCCCGGATGGTGTTTTATCGGGGCATCTCTGAAGGCCACTATTTCGTGGCAGACCTCAAGCGTGAAGGGTACGGGCGCGTCCAGGAGCTGAACACGCGCTATGCACAGCTCGACCTGGGGTTCGTCGACGCGGCGGTCGTGGCGATCGCCGAAGCGATGCAGGTACGACGGATTGCAACGACGGATCGTCGGGACTTCGATCCGCTGGCCGCAGAGCTCGGCCTCGAGTTGCTCCCCTGATGTCGACTCGAACCACCTCCCGGAGTCACAACCTCAGCTGCTCCTGCTCTATGGTGTTAGCTCGCATAACTCACCGCCCTGCATTGTCAGATGTGGACGAGACACCCTCGTCTGTCTAGATTCTCGAACCACAAGTCTGAAGAGTTCTCTCCCAGAACGCGCTTGGTTGACAGTGCATCGCGGCAGAATCGCCATGGGACACAGAAAAGCGGCAGCTGGGGCTGCCGCACTCCAAAGGCTTCGCCACGTGAGGGAGGGGGAAGAGGCTGGCGAATCTCAGAGAATCCTCTGTAAATCTCTGTTGGTAGGCTAAAATCCCGCTCAACCAACAACCCACTGTCAAACCGGAGGAGTGCCCATGCGTTTAACCCGCGTCCTGCGCGCGTTCGTATTTACGTCACTTTCGCTTCTGATCGTCCCTTGCGCTATTGCCCAGCAGACCGGCTCGATCACGGGCAGGGTCACCACACCGGCCGGTGAGGCGCTGCCCGGAGTTACTGTGGAAGCAAGTTCGGTGAGCCTCCCTCAGCCGCGCGTGACAACGACCGAGGCGGGCGGGGACTACCGATTGCCCGCTCTGCAGCCTGGAACGTACACCCTGCAGTTCAGCCTCGGCGGAATGCAGACCGCTACTCGAACTACTCAGGTTCTTCTGTCTCAGGACACGGTAGCGAATGTGAGCCTGGGTCTCACGGGTGTTTCTGAGAGCATCACTGTCACCGCGGAGAACACACTAGTTGACCGCTCTTCGACGGCGCTTCAGAGCGCTCTGTCGGGCGAACAGATCCGGGCCCTTCCAGTTGGGCAGGAGTATCGCGATCTGGTCAAACTGATTCCGGGTGTGCAGACCACGCAAGACCAGGTGCGCGGCCCGAGTGCGGGTGGAAGCGGACAGGACAACATCTACCAGTTCGACGGCGTGAACGTCACGCTGCCGCTCTTCGGTACCCTTTCGGCGGAGCCTGCCTCGCACGACATCGCCCAGGTCAACGTCACGAAGGGGGGAGCCAAGGCGCTCAACTTCGAACGGTCCGGCGGTTTCACGATTGACACGGTCAGCAAGTCGGGCACGAACAGATTCTCCGGGTTGCTGAGCTATCAACTTCAGGACAACTCGTTCAATGCCGACTTGAAGAGAGGAACCAACTCGATTTTCGAGCAGGACAGAACGTGGGCCACGGCGAATCTCGGCGGCCCGGTCATTTCCGATCGCCTCTTTTTTTATGGCTCGTACTACCGCCCCACTCGAACGCGAGAAAACCGTGCGAATCTTTACGGAGAGCTCCCCGAGTATTCGAGCGAGCGAAATGAATACTTTGGAAAGCTTACCGCTACGCCCATCAGCTCGGTCCTGCTGAATGGAAGCTACCGCGATTCGAAGCGTGTTGATGAAAGCGATCTCTTTGCCTTCAATGCCACAGCAACCACGGGTGGCGGAGCCGAATCAGAGCAGCGGATCGCGATTCTGGAAGGTTCGTGGGTCATCAATGCCAGGAGTTACGCTTCATTCAGCCTGACGGACTTCGCACTCGAGACATTGGGACGTCCCGATTTTACTTCGAGCGCGCAGATCAGCACCGCCGCTGGAAGCAGGCTGGACATCGCGAACCTCGATAAGCTCGGCGCGTTGACAGTACCTACAAACACTGGAACCAACGCCGGGGCGAATATCTTTAATGCTCCGTTCATCGAGCGGTTCGGCTATATCAGCCCGACCACCGGCCTCCGGACGGGAGGCGGTCGAGTCGGATTTGCCTCCCAGTTCGACGATAACGATTTCTTCCGCGAAAGCGGACAGATTGGCTACAACCTGACGGTAGGCACGAAAGCGACGCACGATCTGCACTTCGGCTACCAGCGCTATACCGACGCCGAGGATCTGCTCCGAAAATCGAACGGCTTCGGTGTGATTACCATCCCTGGGGGCGCTGCGAACTGTCCTGTCAACGCCTGCGGGACACTGAAGCCCGTATTCTTCCAGACCGCTTTTCAGCAGCAGTCGACTGGAGCAGTCCCGGTAATCCATTCCGAATATCAGTCGCAGAACTTCGAGATCAACGACACGATCAAATGGAACAACTGGGCGTTCAACGTCGGAGTTCTGGCCAGCAACGACACGCTCTATGGTCAGGGCTTGCGCGAAGACGATTCGACGATCTCCGGATTTGTCAGGGCTCCGGGCAACAAGTACGAGATGTACAACATCCCGTTCAGCAAGATGATCCAGCCGCGGCTCGGAGCAACCTGGGCGTACAACGGCACCGATACGGTCTTCAGCAGCTACGCGAAATACAATCCGGCAGCAAGCTCGCTTCCCCGCGCTGCTTCCTGGGCCCGCAACTCTGCCCGGACAATCAATGCCTACTATGATCGGGATGGACTGCTTCTCGGCACGAATCCTGTTGCGGGATCGTCAGGCAAACTCTTTCTCGACGACATGACCCCTCGCAGCGTTGATGAGTATCTGATCGGAACCTCGCAGCAGCTCACCAGCCGCTGGTCTGCCCGACTTTACGCTCGCCATCGCAAGGGAAGTCATTTCTGGGAAGACACGGAGAACATTTCCCGCCGGGATTACGGTGCTCCTGCGGGGATTCCCAACACACTCTACGATCCGGATTTCGATAAGAAGATCGAGCAGATAGGAAGTGGTTCGAGTTACCTCATCGCAGAGCTCGATGGCGCTTTTACGAAGTACTACGAAGCCTCACTCGAGTCCGAGTGGCGGAGCAGCCAGACGTTTCTCCGCGGCTCGTATACATGGAGCCACTACTACGGGAACTTCGACCAGGATGCCACGACGGTCTTCAATGACCAGAACATCTTCATCGGTTCGTCGAACCTCGCGGATGACGCAGGGCGGCAGATCTGGGACATGAGATACGGCGATCTGCATGGTGACCGGCGTCACCTTGTGAAGGTCTACGGGTCGTACCTGCTTCCGTGGAGTGCCAGCGTTGGGGCCTACACCTTCTACCAGTCAGGGCAGCCCTATGAAATCTGGAGCTATCTCCCGTACAGAAGCCTCACAAGGAGTACGAGCGACACCAGTCGCTACGCGGAGCCGGCGGGTTCGCGAAGGGCGCCCGATCATTACCAGGCCGATCTCAATTACACGCAGAACATCCCCATCGGCGGCAATTTCAACGTGCAGATTCTGGCCGACATTTACAACGTACTCGACCGTCAGACTGGCTACAACTTCGAGACCCGTGTCGGAACGCTCGGCCTGACCAACAAGACCGATGTCCCTACGATTGAAGTTCCTAGTTCGATTACTCTCACCCCGGCGCAGGCAGGATTTCGACTCAACGCACCTTTCGCTCGAAACTTCATCGACCCACGACGCTTCCAGGTCGCGGTTCGTTTGCAGTTCTAGCTACGATCGCAGTTAAGTAACAAACGGGCCCGGCATCCGCCGGGCCTTTTTGTTTCCTCTCCCCTGCGGCAGAGGGTGGCTCGTCAGCGCCGGGTGAGGGCGCAAGAACCAACAGGGAGCACTCGTCGACTTCGAAGCCTCGCAACATGCGGCTGCATATCAACTAGGCATTGGCAAAGGACGATAAACAGGGAGATCAGATGGAGGAACAATCCGAGAAGGGGAGAGTCTTCAAAGCACTTCACGAACGGAACCGCGCTTTTATCATCCCCAACCCCTGGGACATCGGCACAGCACGGCTTCTCGCGCATCTGGGATTCGAAGCACTCGCCACCACCAGTGCCGGCTATGCATTCTCAGTGGGACAGCGGGACAATACGATCGGCCGCGAACGGATGTTGTCGCACGTGGCAGCGATCGCATCGGCAACTGATCTCCCCGTGAGCGCCGACCTCGAGAATGGTTTCGGAGACGACCCCGAAGCGGTCGCTGAAACGATCAGACTGGCCGCAGAAACGGGACTGGTCGGCGGTTCGATCGAGGACTCCACCGGGCGGCCCGATGGTCCGATCTATCCGCATGAACAGGCAGTGGAAAGGATCGCTGCGGCAGCTGAGGTTGTGCGAGGACTTTCATTTTCATTCGTGCTTACTGCCCGTGCAGAGAACTACCTCGTCGGGACACCCGACCTGAACGACACAATCCAACGACTGCAGGCCTACCAGGAAGCTGGCGCGGATGTCCTCTACGCTCCGGGCCTTGCGACTCGGGCCGACATCGCTGCGGTTGTCAGTTCAGTGGACCGTCCGGTGAACGTGCTGGTGGGCTCAGCAGCTGTTCGACTGTCCATGGACGAGCTTTCATCGATGGGTGTCAAAAGGGTCAGCGTGGGCAGCGGTTTGACGAGGGTCGCTCTCGGGGCCTTCCTTCATGCGGCGAAAGAAATGCACGAACACGGGACCTTCACGTTCGTAGAAGAGGCGGTCAATTTTCGTGAGCTGAGCGAGATGTTCGATGCCTGAGACGAGCTGAGTGACGTGGCAGACCGCTCGGCTCAACCGGAATGTGGTTGCGGGGTTGTAAGCGGGCTGGCTATCCCCACCTCACACCCTCGGGATCTATCGGCGATTTGACATCTTGATGTGTCACTTCTACACTTTGATGCGTGCACCGAACTACCCTGGCCATTGACGACGATCTGCTGAAACGCATCAAGCAAAAGGCGGCCCGCGAGGGACGTACTTTTCAGGACGTCGCGAACGAGCTCCTGAGGGAGGCGATGGTCCCGCGGGGACCAAGGGGAAGGTTCAACCTCGCGCTTCGTGGCTGGAAAGCGGTGGAACAGCCTGGAGTCGATCTGCTCGATCGCGACAAGCTTTTCGATTTGATGGATGGCCGCTGAAACGTGCGGGCGATCGACACGAACATCCTGGTTTACTCCGAGATCGTTTCCTCGACCTACCATCATGCCGCGAGGCGCTTGCTGACGAGCATGGCCGAGGGACCGGCACCCTGGGCGATTCCCTGGCCCTGTGTTTACGAATTCCTGCGAGTGATCACACATCCACGCGTCTTTTCCCCTCCGGTTCCCCGCGCCGTCGCCCTGCACGATCTGGGTCAGATTTTCTCTTCCCCGACCCTGCGGCTTCTTTCAGAAACGGAGAGACACGTCGAAGTGATGCAGACGGTGGTTAGCGAATCGGATGCGACGGGCAACCTGGTGCACGACGCACATATCGCTGCGCTGTGCATCGAGCACGGGGTCAGCGAGCTGTTCACGGGTGACCGCGATTTCAGCCGGTTTCGTCTGCACGTGACGAATCCGTTCCGGTGAGCGGGCGGTGTAAGACATACAGGAGTGCCTGTCCTGCATACTCACGGACATCCGCTCGCTCTCGATCAACCTTCGTCATTTCATCTACATGAGCGCGGGTGTAGCTAGGGGAATGCCGGATCCGGCAAGTGGCGCCTTCTTTAATTTGACGTCTTCGCCTGAAGGCGCTTGAGAGCAGCCTGCTTGAGCGCCGTGCTTGAACCTGTACGAGCGATGTTCTTGACCTCGAGGTCGGGCAGCGTGGGCAGGATTCGGAGGGCGAACGCTGTAGGAGTTTTCGGGTTGTGAATCAATCCCAGCCTGACGTCCAGGTTCCCCATCCACTGTCCGGTCTTGAGGATCACGTCGGCGATTTGAAACGTCATGTTGGACGACTTCGCCAGCCGCCCGACTTCATCGACGGTCAGCCGCGGATTTCGCAGGAGGGAAAGTAGAACCCTGGGATCGCTATCCTGAAGGAGGAGAGCGCGCTCGGTTCGATCAGCCTTTACCGCCAGAAGAAGTTTTTCCATCTGCGAGAGAGCACGCACGCGATCCCACGTATTCTGGTTCTTGTCGGGCCGATCGTCGGTCGATTCAGTCTCCTTCGCAACGACATCGGGTTGCTCCATTTCCGCTCTCTCCAGTAGTCGGAGAAGGTGTTCCTCCGAATCGCCCTCGAGCATCAGCGCGATTCCATCAGGCAAATGCACTACCACCGTAGCTCGCATCGACGTTTCACCGCCCCACGGCCCGCGAAGCGTAAGTACGATCGACGTGTGAAGCGCGGCTCGTTCGTTCGTGGGCAGACGCAGTGCCCCGATCGAAAGATTGACGCGCTGTTCTTCCCGAAGCTCCTCTTCACTCTTCAAACTCGGCGGTGAACGCCTCGGGGGAAGTGCGCGTGACTTTCATGACGAAGGAGTGGTCACTCTACTCTCGTTGCGATGCGAAAGGCTATCGGAGGAGTGGTGGCGACCATCAGTTCCGGAATTGGTGCAGGACCGTTGTTGGGTAAAGTGTCGAGCGACAGACAGGAGTGTCTGTCCTAGCCCGCATTTCTCACGCTGATAAAGAAAAGCCGCCGCACCATGCTATTAAGTTGAGTGTGACCAACAACTTGAGAACATGGGAGGCGGCGGCGTGCAACAGACACAGTGTAACGGGGAGCAACTCAACTTCCAAGCGA
>DATLXH010000098.1:0-54333 GCA_035576005.1 Thermoanaerobaculia bacterium
GGGTCGCTGTCTTCCGGGACCAAGCTCGGGATCGGGCTCTATGGCACCAAAGCAAGTACGGTCATGACAAGACCACGCCTCGCGCATTCTAGTTTCTTTCTCTCAGTCGCTGCACCAGCGGTCCGGGGCTCGGGATGACACGCTGCGAGTCTGACCGGTCACGTACCGAGGACCAGGCCTCCGTCTACCGACAGCACGACTCCGTGAACGAAGCGGGCTGCGTCGGAGGCTAACCATGCGTACGCGTTCGCTATGTCCTCCGGTTCGCCGATGCGCGCCAGTGGCGTTTTTTGCGCCATGGAGTCGAGGACTTTCTGAGGCATTGCCTTGAGAATATCGGTGACAATGAACCCTGGGGCGACAGCATTGACCCGAATGTTGAACCTTCCCAGTTCTCGAGCCCAGGTCTTTGTGAAGCTGATGACTCCCGCCTTCGTTGCGGCGTAGTTGGTCTGACCGAAGTTTCCGTAGAGACCGACGATCGATGAGGCGTTCAGGATCACTCCCCCACCCGCGCGGATCATGTGAGGAACAATGGCGCGTGTGCAGACAAAAACGCCTCTGAGGTTGACTCGCACCACCGAATCAAATGTCGCGTCGTCCATCATCGAGACGATCTGGCCATCCTTCCACTTGATCAGCTGAGCGTCCCGGACGATCCCGGCGTTATTGATGAGGACATCGATCCTGCCGTGTGTCAGCGCGACCTCAGCCGCAGCGCGCTCGACATCGTCAGCGCTGGAAACATCGACCCCGGGCTCGAGTGAGATATCCCACGGAACGACGATGGCGCCTTCTTCCCGGAATCGCTCGGTCGTGGCCCGGCCGATCCCAGCTGCTCCACCTGTGACGACGACAACTTTGTCTTTGAGTTTCAGATCCAAGGTGCAGAGCCTATCCGAGTGGAGCGATCTGCAAACGAGTTTCTTTGCGAGCAGTCCCCTCTGAGCGCCGTAAGGACTCGTCTCCATGACGAAAGACCGGCTTCCCGCCGGCAGAAAGAAGCCGACCCTCCAGGATCGACAGCGGCGCGCCGATCTCACCCGGACCCTAACACCGATCGGCGTTGCGCAACACACGCCCCTTGTAATCAGCCGCGAATCGCCGCCGCGTTGCACGAATCACTACCTTGGGATCTGCTACCAGTCGAGGCGATCCTTCGACAACCGCTTCATCACTCGCTTTGCTCTTCAACATCGCACCCAGTCCTACCGCCCTGAATCTACTCTAATTTCAGCAAGGCAACTGTCTCACTCGATGTTGACACACAGGGTTCCCGTCGACGCGAGTACGTAAGATACGGATGCCTCGCGTACGCCCTTTGTGATCGGCGTGCAACGTGCCGCACGCCGCCGCAAACCCGACCTGTATACTGCGTCCAATCCTGTTCGCGCTTCATCGAGTTCCCCCGAATCTCACCATCACATCACTGCATCGACCGAGGCCTGCGCTGACACCTTCAAGCATCTCTCACTACACGATCCTGATGAAGCTCGGCGCCGGCGGCATGGGCGAGGTCTTCCTGGCGGAGGACACGCGCCTCAAACGCAAGGTCGCGCTCAAGGTGTTGCCCGACGCGCTGGCGCGCGATGCGGAGCGCCTGCGCCGCTTCGAGCAGGAAGCGTTTGCGGCCTCGTCGCTGAATCACCCCAACATCCTGACGATCTTCGAGTTCGGCGTTGACGGCGAGACGCATTTCCTCGCCTCGGAGTACATCGAAGGCGAGACGCTGCGCGCGCGACTGGAACGCGGGCCACTCACTCCCGACGAGGCCACGAACATCGCTGGCCAGATCGCGCAGGCATTGTCGGCGGCGCACAAAGCCGGCATCGTGCACCGCGACATCAAGCCTGAGAACGTGATGCTGCGCGAAGACCGCGTCGTGAAGGTGCTCGATTTTGGCCTCGCCAAATTGAGCGAGGCGGCGGCGGACGTGGAGGCGGCGACGCATAAGAGACGGTTGACGCAGGAGGGGACGGTGATGGGCACGGTCGCCTACATGTCTCCCGAGCAGCTGCGCGGGGACGATGCGGACGCGCGCACGGACATCTTCAGCCTCGGCGTGGTGCTCTACGAGATGCTCGCAGGCCGCTCTCCCTTCACCGGCCGTACAACAGCGGATGTGTCGAGCGCGATCCTTCGCGCCGAACCTCCACCGCTGGCGCCAGCGCTGGCCGAAGTGCCGCCCGGGCTCACGCGCGACCTGGAGCACATTGTTTCGAAGGCGCTGCGCAAGGATCGCGACCAGCGTTACCAGACCAGCAAGGACCTGGTCATCGACCTGAACGATCTGCGCGAAGAGCTGGTTTTCACCGCAAAGCTCGAGCGGAGCGGATCGAGAGAGACTCCCGCGACCGGTGCCGCGGCGGTGGTCACCGCCCCGAGCGGTGCAACCACGCCGAGCCAGGACAACTCCAGCGCGAAGGTCATCCTCGGTGAGGTCAAACGGCACAAGCTCGGCGTGGCGCTCACGGTAGCGCTGTTCGTGATCGCGGCCGTTGCAGCGGCGTTCTGGCCCGAGCGCAAACCGCTCCTCACAGACAAGGACACGATCCTTCTCGCAGAGCTCGAGAACCGCACTGGCGACCCAGTCTTCGATGGCACGCTGCGCGAGGGGCTGGCCGTGCAGCTGCGTCAGTCGCCGTTCCTGGACATCTTCTCCGATCAGCGTGTGCGCTCGACGCTGCGGCTGATGAGTCGCTCGCCTGACGAGGCGGTCACGCGCGAGCTGGGACGGGAGATCTGTCAGCGACAGGGATTGAAGGCCTACGTCGCCGGCTCGATCGTAAAGTTCGAGCGCAGCTACTCGCTCACGCTCGAGGCGCTTCACGGACAGACAGGCGAGTCGCTGGCCATCGTGCAGGAGAAGGCGGAAGGGAAGGACGCGGTGCTCGAGGCGCTGACGCGTGCGGCCACAGAGCTGCGCGAAAAGCTGGGCGAGAGCGTCAGCTCGATCGAGAAGTTCGACGCCAAGCTCGAAGTCACCACCAACTCACTCGACGCGCTCAGGGAGTTTGCGTTGGGCGCCGAGGCGGCACGCAAAGGGGATTTCCTCAAACCCATCGAGCACTTCAGGCGGGCGACGGAAAAGGACCCGAACTTCGCCTCCTCATGGTTGAGCCTGGCCGTGAATCACAACAACGCGCGGAAGCCGGGACTGGCGGCCGAGTACACGGAGAAAGCCTACGCGCTGCGCGACCGGGCCAGCGAAGACGAGCGCGCCCGCATCACCGCCTACTATTACACAGTGGTGACCGGCGAACTGGACAAGGCGATTGAGGTGCAGGAAGAGTACGTCCGCAGCTATCCGCGCGACTTTCGAGGGCCCAACAACCTCGCGATCCGCTACAAGCAAACGGGGCAACTCGCAAAGGCGCTTGCGGCCGCGCGCGAGGCTGTGCGCCTGAACCCAACGTCAGCGGTGGCGCAGGGTAACCTCGCAGCTTTCCTGATCCAGCACGGGCGCTATGCGGAAGCTGAAGAGGTCCTACGACAGGCGCTGGCGAAGAAACTCGACGGCATTCTTATTCGTTCTTATCTCTACCTACTCGCCTTCATCCGGAGCGACGCGCAGGCGATGCAGGAGCAGCTTGCCTGGGCGAGCGGCAGGCCCGATGAGCACCTCGCCGTTGACTGGCAGACAGATACGGCGTCATTCGCGGGAGAGTGGCGCAAATCGATGGACCTCTCGCGCCGCTCTGTAGCGATGGCTCTGCGCGCTGAGGACAACGAGAGTGCGGCGGGCTACGCGGCACAACAGGCGGTCGCGGCCGCCTCGCTGGGACAAACGAGCGAGGCAGTCGCCCTTGCCGAGGCGGCCCTGGAGTACGACCGCACCCCCGACGTACTTTACGATTCCGCTCTCGCCTTCGCGCTGGTCGGGGACGCGGCCCGGGCGCAGCCGCTCATCGCCGAGCTCGCGCAGAAGCGGCCCAAAGGCACTCTCGTGAACGGGCTTCGGATGCCCCAGATCAAAGCGGCGCTTGAACTTCGCAGGGGCAACGCCCAGGCCGCACTCGACCTGCTCGAGCCGGCGAAACGCTTCGACCGAGCCGCAGAGTTCCGGACCCAGACCTTGCGGACAATGGCCTGGCTGAAGCTCGGCAAGGGAACCGAAGCCGCCGCCGAAGCGCGAACCATCATCGATCATCGCGGCGAGGCGCCGCTCTCTCTGCTCTGGCCGCTGGCGCACCTGAACCTCGCGCGCGCGCTGACGCTGCAGGGCGACACACCGCAGGCAAAGCGGATGTACGAGCAGTTCTTCAAGCTCTGGAGCAACGCCGACGCCGACCTGCCCCCGCTGGTCGAGGCGAAACAGGAGTACGCGAAGCTGCAGTGAACGGTGAGGGCGCCGCCGCGCTTTTCTCCCCTCTCCCCGTCCGAGATCGTCTCAAAAGACAGATTTAGAGAACGTTCGTCATCCTGAGGAGCGCTTTTTGCGACGAAGGATCTCTAAATACGCAAATGGTGGATTGCACAGCGTCGCATTTAGAGATCCTTCGTCGCAAAAGCGCTCCTCAGGATGACGAGTTTGGCCATTCCGGCTTTTTTTTCCATCGTCTCAGGACGACGAATAGTTTCAATCTTACTTTTGAGACGGTCTCCGTCGGGGAGAGGGGCCGGGGGCTATGCGTTAACTTTACCTCGGGCGTCTCGGGCCCCCGGAGGGGGTTAGGCCCCTCCGGGGCTCGAGACGCGCGAGGTAAGAGGTAAAGTTAGCCCCTCACCCCTGACCCCTCTCCCCAATGAGATCGTCTCAAAAGGCCACGATAAAAAGCCGAACGGAGGACGCAGAACGCAGAATGAAGAATTTAGAAAGAAAAACGCGAAAGGACCTGGAAAAACTCGAAATTCCCGCGCTTTGTTTTCTCGATTCTTCATTCTGCGTTCTGCGTTCTCCATTCGGTTTCACAAATCCTACTTTTGAGACGATCTCCAATGGGGAGAGGGGAAATTGGCGGGGAGGGAACTTGCCGGCGCTACAGCCCTTCCAGCACCTGCAGCTGCCACATGTCCTGCTCTGAAGATCGAATGACGGGCTTGAGGCTGCTCATTGCGGTCAGGCCAATAGCAGACTCGAGATAGGCCAGTTCGGCGAGGCTCGACCTGATCTCCGGATCAGGTTTCACTGGAAAGCCGTTCTCGCGCATCATCAACACACCTTTCGCGCGCAATGAAAGTTCGGTACGCAGACGCATGCACGAGATCATGTCGGCGAGGACCTCTCCGGGATAAAACTGGTACCGCACGACCAGTTCCTCGAATGCGTACGAGTCCCCCAGACGGGTTCGGCGCACGCATTCAGCGTCCTGGTTGTCTGAAGTACAGCTCATCGGCAGAAAAGCTGGCTTCTCAATGAAACTGCCTATTCGATGACGAATATCTGATCGAAGCCTGAGAAGTGCAGCACGTCGCGGATGTGGTTGTTCACCCTCGCCAGTTTGAGCGCACAACCTCGCTGTCCCAGTTTCTTCTGAGTGGCCAGCAGAACGCCGAGACCTGCACTGGAGATGTAGTCGAGCTGGGCGAAATCAACCGTGCAGTCTCGATCAAGAGCCAGCAGAACACTCTTCGCCTTCTCGACCTGCGACGCGTCGAGCCTGCCGATTAAAAGAACTGCGCCATCGGCTCCTGATTCAATTTCGAACATTCGTCATCTCACTTCCTTGTATATGGTGATGGTGCTCTTTTTGTGTTCAGCGTCGTAGTCATAGTCGAGCCGATCGACCATGCGTCTGACCAGGTGGATCCCGAGGCCACCGGGAGTGCGCTCCTCGAGCGGCAATGTCACATCGGGAGCTGCCGCATCCCGCATGTCGAATGGAAGCGCAGAGAAGTCGGTGACGGAAAGAACCAGCTCCTGACCCTTCTGATCGATCGAGATCAGGATCTCGTCGTCTTCACCGGAGCCGTACTTCACGAGATTCGTGAAGATTTCCTCGAGTACGAAGTCGAGCGTGTACTTTTCTGATTCAAGTGTCTCGTCACGCGCGCAGAACTCTTCCGACATCGCGAACACCGCGGGCAATGCGGAGAGCTCTCTTCGAAAGCGCGTATGCATGAGCAGGCTCCAACCGGGACTTCCGATTCAGTTGCTGCGTTTGTACGTGTGGGACGATTCTACCTGTCACTGAGCCGATTCAACGAATCAGCTGTTCGCGACGCGGGTGCTGCGACGCAGGAAGCGGATGCAGAGGAGTGTCAGGTCATCGGACTGCGGAGCGTCGCCGACGAACGTGTTGACTGCAGCGATCGTCGCAGCGGCGAGGTCGCGTACGGTACTCGTGGCGCGCTCGGACAGGAGCCTTTCCAGCCGCTCGACCGAGAACAGCTCGTCCGCTGCATCGGTCGCTTCCGAGATCCCGTCGGTGTAGAGATACAGTACGTCCCCTTGCTCGAGCAGAGCGCTCTGCTCGACGTAGTTGAACTGCGGGAGATGGCCGAGCACGAGTCCCGGCAGCGCTTCGAGTGAACGCACGCTGCCGTCCCTGTTCAGGATCATCGGGGGATTGTGGCCGGCGTTGCTGTAGCGCACCTCGCCGGTCGCAGGGTCGATGACACCACAGAACGCGGTGACGAACATCGCTTCATCCGTCTCGTCACACAGCTGTCGATTGACTGCCGACATCATTGAAGCGGGTGTTCTTCCGGCGAGGATGAATGATCGGAAAAGCGCTCGACTCACCGCCATCATCAGCGCTGCGGGAATTCCTTTTCCGGAAACATCCCCGATGCAGAAGTAGAGTTTTCCATCGGGGGCCGTATAGAAGTCATAAAAGTCCCCGCCAACCTGCCTGGCCGGTCGGATCTGCGCGGCAACATCAAACGAGGAGTCTGCAGTCGCCTCAGGAACTTCCTGCGGGAGCATCCGCATCTGAATGGCCTGAGCGAGTTTCAGCGTTTCGTCGAGTAAGCCCTTCTCGAGCGCAGCTTCGCGCAGGCGTGTAGATTCGAGTTTCATCGCCGCGACGCGCGCGATCTGCGCTGCAAGCTGCGCATCATCCTCGGTGATGATCCGGCGCGTGATCTGGTAATCGAGATAAAGGACTCCGATGACGGTATGGCCGGAGATGAGCGGCGCACAGAGAGCAGAGTAGATGCTCTGCGACATCATGGAATGCGCAGCGGCGAGAAGCTGATCAGAGCCTACGTCAGTGAAGGCGAGGACCTTTCGATCGCGTACGACTTCGCGTAGGAGCGTCCGGCTGATGGTGAGCGCGCGTGGGGCAGGGTCGATGCTGCGCATCTTCACGATTTCGTGAGAGTAGTCGTCGCCCGTTAGGATTGCCAGTGCAGCACGCGATGGCCGCATGACTTCGACGACCCGATCGAGGATGAAGTCGAACAGTTCCGCAAGCGGACGGTCTTCGATCAACTCGAGCGCGAGTGCGTGAATGATGCGGCTTCGCTCCGCCGACTCCTGAACCTGGTTTTCCGCAAGGAAGAACTGCGTCACGTGAGCCGCTTCGAGAGGAAGTTGAGCCGGTGCGGGAGGAGACGGTGCTGCTGCTCCTATCACGACCCGGACGTCCCCGAGCGTGATCTGATCGCCCAGTTCGAGTTTCACCGGCGCCTCTACACGAGCTCCGTTGAGGTACGTGCCGTTGGAGCTTCCGTTGTCGCGGAGAATCCACCCGCCGTTTTCGGACACGATCTCCGCGTGACGGCGCGAGAGAAAGCGATCGGTGATCGGGATGTCACAATCGGCCGCACGTCCCATCGTGATGACGTCACGGTTCATGTGCAGCGTCACCGGCGGCGCATGAGGATTGAGCAGCGTGAGCTCGAGTGGCGGCACGATTGAAACCTCCGAAGCAAGTTGTGGAGAGGCCGGGCATTGTACCGGAGCGCGAAAGAGGTTGCTCCGACCGCGTCTGAGCTACGCCTGACCTGCATTTCTCACAGGGTTTCGTCGCGAGGACGTGGAGAGCGGCCTGGATGCGAGGCGCACGGCTTTTTCGCGACGAAGGCATAGTCGACACTCTGTCGAGGAGCGAAAAGGTCGTGCAACGAAGCAGACGGGCCGCTATCGCCGTCCGCAGCAGAAACTCGGTGAGAAATGCGGGTTAACAGGCCGCCTCTGTCTCAATCTTGTTGGTGGTAGCGCCTGAGTCTTCTTCAGCTGCGGCTCCTCGAGATGGGCCGCTTCTCGACTACCATGAGCGCCTACCCAACGATACAGATGACCCGTCACGGTCGTCGGAGGTTCTCCAATGATTGGCCGAACAGTCTCGCACTACCGCATAACCTCTAAGCTCGGCGCGGGCGGCATGGGCATCGTCTACGAAGCCGAGGATACGAACCTTGGGCGCCACGTAGCGCTGAAGTTCCTTCCGCCTGATCTCTCCAAAGACGAGTCGTTGCTCCAGCGCTTCCAACGCGAAGCGCGCGCAGCCTCGGCGCTCAATCACCCCAACATCTGCACCATTCATGGGATCGAGCAATTCGAATCGGAGCAGTTCATCGTGATGGAACTGCTCGAAGGAGAGTCACTGGCCGATCGCATCGGCCGCGGTCCCGTTGATCTCGATTCGCTGCTGACCCTCGGAATCGAAATCGTTGACGCGCTCGAATCGGCTCACTCGAAGGGGATCGTCCATCGCGACCTGAAACCGGCCAACATCTTCGTCACTTCACGTGGGCAGGCGAAGATTCTCGACTTCGGTCTTGCCAAGATCGAGCAGAAGGATACGGCCGACGGTTCGATGCCGACCGCGATCCGAGCGGAACCACTGACCACGGCTGGCGCCGCCATCGGCACGGTCTCTTACATGTCTCCGGAGCAGGCGCGCGGAGAAGTGACCGACACACGCACCGACCTCTTCTCCTTCGGCACTGTGCTCTACCAGATGGCCACCGGCACATTGCCTTTTCCGGGTGCCACGTCAGCGGTGATTTTCGAATCGATCCTGAACCGCGAACCGGTGCCAATCACACAGTTCAACGCCGTCCTCCCACCGGAGCTCGGCCGGATCATCGGGCAGGCACTGGAGAAGGATCGTGACCTGCGCTATCAGAGTGCAAACGATGTGAAGACCGCGCTCAAACGTCTGAGGCGTGACATCGAGTCGGCCGAGCGCCGCGCCGGCGAATCCAGCGGAATCCGACCCGGCTCATCGCCAGGCCGCAAGGAACATTCAATTGCCGTGCTCTACTTCGAGAACCTCAGCGGTGTGAAAGAAGACGAGTACCTTCGCGACGGCATCACCGAGGACATCACCACCGAGCTGTCGAAGATCAAGGGGCTGAAGATCTTCTCGCGCGCCATGGTGCTTGCTTACCGCGACAAACCGGTAACCGCGGGGCACGTGGGAAAAGAATTGGGCGCGTCATATGTGCTCACCGGCAGCTTGCGCCGAGCCGGGGCTCGGCTTCGCATCAACGCCGGGCTCGTGGACGCAGCCACCGACTTTCCTCTCTGGTCGGAACGGTATGACCGCGAAATGAAAGACGTCTTCGAAGTGCAGGACGAGATCGCACAGAAGATTGCGGCTGCGCTTCGCATCACGCTCTCGCCTCAGGAACAGAAGGCTCTCTCCGAAAAACCGACGGAAGATCTGCAGGCCTACGATCTCTATCTGCGTGGAAGAAACTACGCGCGGCGTGTCGGCCGGCAGGATCTGCAGTACGCCATACAGATGTATGAAAACGCGGTGGCTCTCGATCCCGCCTTCGCGCTTGCATATGCCGGTCTAGGGAACGTCTGCGCTGAGTATTACTACCACTTCGAGCGGCAGCAGCAGTGGATCGACCGCGCCATCGCAGCGACGAAGAAAGCCAGCGCAAACGGCAGCGACGCGCCGGAAATCAAGCTGGCGGAGGCCTGGGTGCTTTTCGTCGAAGGGCGCTACGACGAGGCTGCGGAAAAGACCCGTGCTTTGGTGAGCCACACGCCCGATCTGGATGGCGGCTATTACCTCCTCGGCCGTGCCCTCTTTTCAGCGGGGAGATACCAGGAGGTGATCGACATCATGGAGGATGCGCTGGCCCACGCGGGGGAGAATTACAACACGCTCGTTCCGATTCGGGGAGCGCTGGGAGCGCTCGGAAAGAAGGACGCTTTCAGAAACTTCGTTCATCGCGAGATTGAGGTCTTTGAAAGTCAGCTTAGGAAAGTGCCGGAAGATGCACGAGCACGAGTCCTGCTGGCGACTTCTTACGCGAACCTGGACCGTCCTGATGACGCCTTCCGTGAAGCAAACATGGCTATGGTTCTGCGCCCGGACGACTCGATGATTCTTTACAACACGGCCTGCGTCTTCGGCGTTTTGGATAGACGAGCAGATGCTCTGATCGCCCTCAAAAAAGCGTGGGACTCCGGTTACCGCAACTCCAACTGGGCGCGTCAGGATCCCGATCTGGCTCTGCTGCACGGCGACTCG
Organism: Thermoanaerobaculia bacterium; assembly: GCA_035576005.1. Taxonomy (GTDB): domain Bacteria; phylum Acidobacteriota; class Thermoanaerobaculia; order Gp7-AA8; family Gp7-AA8; genus DATLXH01. Next base: position 10,383 of record DATLXH010000098.1, read on the forward strand.
GAATTCGAACAGCTATTTCCGCCGCAATAGGGAAGCAATGGCAGTGGACACGACGCCTCCGTCAGTTTCACAGCAGTCAGGGGGCGGAAGAATCGCTGGTTTCGCAAGCCGGGTGAGGGCGAACGGCGGCGCCGCAGGAATGCTACGGTTGTGCGAGAGCGCGGTGCCGTTCACGGCGTCGCATCGAGCGTCGCTCGAACCACATTCGCGTAGCGACTCCGCTTCGCCCTCACCCGCCGCTGAAGCGGCCCCTCTCCCGCGGAGATCGTCTGAAAAGGCGCCTGGGTGCAAGTGGACCGGAGTGGGAACGCCTGACGCACGACTGCAGCCGAGCAGGTTTTGGGAGTGTTCTTCCGGTTGCGCAAAAAGTGCGTAAAAAGTGAAAAAGCCGACGATGCTCTGTCGGCTCAACTGCTTTGTAATCAATGGTGGAGCTGATCAGGATCGAACTGACGACCTCCTGAGTGCGATTCAGGCGCTCTCCCAAACTGAGCTACAGCCCCAACGTTACGAATTGCAGAATGCTGAATGCAGAATTGAAATTTCCCGAAGCATTGTAACGGGCACGATGCGCGCGAACAAACAAGAGCCCCCGCGGATCGAACGTGATGCACGCCGCAACTATGGTCTCGTGCCGGACGTGGTCGTGTCCAACCTCTCCCTGCGCGGGCAGATCCCTGGCCGATCCGGGAACGGTTCAACTTGTTCGCTGCGACAAGTCAGAACCCGGGCTCGACAAGAACCGGAGGGACCTCACCGGCTTCAAGAGCCTCGAGCGCGTGCATCCTCCCAGCGGCTTCGTCGGCTCCCGCCTGGAGCTCCTCCTGAGGATGAGCGACGTAGTAACCCTGGATAAGATCAACGCCCAGGTCTCTGCAGCACTTGTACTCCTCGTACGTCTCGATCCCTTCAGCCAGGGTTTTCGCGCCCATCTTGGCGGAGAGCTCGACCAGCATCTTCACGAGGTCCTGCTTGATCGGCTCGTCGGGAAGAGTCGAGATCAGTCCTTTTGTAATTTTGAGATAGTCGGGCGCCAGCGCCGCAATCGCTTCGAGCGACGCGTAGCCGGAGCCAGCGTCATCGATTGCGATCTCGATTCCTCGCTTTCTGAAGTCCTCGAGCGATTCACGAAACACTGCGTAGTCCTCGATGGCTGCCCGCTCAGTCAGCTCGAAGACAAAACGGCCTTTCTGCTCGGCAAAGAACGTTACCATCTCGTGGAAGAAGAACTGCGAGTTCTGAAACATCTCGGCCTCGAGGTTGACGAGAAACTTCCTGTCACCGAGATCAGCGCTGCGAAGTCGATTGAGCGAGCTCTCGAGCGCGAGCTCTTCCAGCTCCCAGGCGAGGTGGTTTTCGCGCGCGAACGAGAAGAGCATGTCGGAGTTCCGGAACGACGAATCGGATGCGCCGCGGGTGAGGATCTCGTAGCCGAAGAGCGAGCAATCTCTTGCCCAGACGATCGGCTGAAAGAGTGTCGTGACGCGTTTGAGACGGATGATCTCGCGAAGCTCTGCGACCTGATGCTGCCTCTTGCGCTGTTCGGCATCACGGACAGCGTCTGCCGCGATCTGCATTCCGCAGTAAAGCTGACGCTCGAGCCGGATCTCGGGCCGATACTGGATCCGAGCCGCCCCGACGAAAAATCCGAAGCGATCACTCTGAATCGAAGGGAAGCGTTCCCGCAGAGTGGCAACCAGCCGATCCTGAAGATCGCGTGCAATGGCTTCCATCCCTTCCTGTGCTGAGACGATGCCCCTGGTTTCGGCCAGGATAAAAAAGTTCGATCCGGCGATCCGGTTCACCGCAGCGAGCGGCTTGCGGAAGTTCTCATTGCCAACGGCGACGATCACTTCACCCGCCTTACGAAGAAATTCGTCGAAGAACGCCCAGCCGTACTCTGTTTCGATCGCATCCACCTGCTCGATGTCGATGTAAACGATCCCGATCTCTCCCTGCTCGATCAGAACTTCCTTGGCACGCTCCATCACCATCGGAATGGTCGGCAGGCCGGAGGTTCGGTCATGTAGAAGATCCTGCGTCGCAACTCGGCGGTCGGCAAACGGGGCTCTTTGAGCAGTGCTCTTTCGTTTGTCGACGAGCGCGCCGATTCGCTTTACGACCTCTTCACGGTTGAATGGCTTGACGAGGTAGTCATCGGCGCCGACCTGCAGCCCTGTCAGTCGATCTTTGACCTCCCCTTTCCCCGTGATCAGGACGATGGCGATATGCGAGGTTCGCTGGACGGCCTTGAGGGCCTGGCAGACTTCCCAACCACTCATCTTGGGCATCATGACGTCGAGGAGTACGACGTCGGGAAGCCGTTCCTGCGCAATGGCGAGTGCCTCCGCACCATCTTTCGCGGTGATGACATCGCAATGGAGAGGCGAGAGAAACAATCGCAGCAACTTGACGATCTCGGGACTGTCATCCGCGATGAGAATCGTCGAGTCGCACTGCATCGGCAGCATGTTATGAGGATCGTCGGTCATAAGGTTGCGGGCTTGGAGCAGTTCAGGCCGAGGGGCGAGGTGAAAAGCTGACTCGCCAACCGTGCATCAACGACAAAACGCTGCTCCGCAATACCATAACTCCTTGCGATCATAAAGTACGACTGCCGCGAACCACGCTGCCCGAGACCCGCCGGGCTGTGCTAATTTGTCGGGTCGTTCGTCCGCGGCGCCGGAGATTGGAATGTCCGGTCATATCCGCCCAACAGGAGAGGCAATGATCAAATTCGGTACGTCAGGCTGGCGCGGAATCATCGGCGAGGATTTCACATTTGGAACCGTGCGAATTGCCAGCCAGGGTGTCGCGAATTACCTCAAGAAAAATTCGCTGACGCGAGGTGGTGTGGTGGTCGGATATGACACCCGCTTCCTGTCGGAAAAATTTGCGCTCGAAGCATCAAAAATTCTGGCGTATAACGGAATTCAGGCATACCTTTGCAATCGTGATGTTCCGACCCCGTGCGTATCGTTCGAAACCGTGCGACGCAAGGCGAGCGGCGCGATCAACTTCACTGCCTCGCACAATCCACCGGAGTACAACGGACTCAAGTTCTCCTCGGCGAATGGAGCTCCGGCACTCCCAGAGGTGACGAGCGGAATCGAGCGCGAGATTCATGCGCTCGAAGAATTGAATCAGCCGGTCGACGTTTACGAAAAGCCGGAGCTGATCGAAACCATCGATCCTCGGGAACGGTATCTCGCCGAGCTCAGGAGCAAGGTCGACACCGAGACGCTTCGCAAGAGTGGATTGAGAGTAGCCGTCGATTCTCTCTATGGAACCGCGCGCGACTACCTCGACTACTTTCTTCTCGAGACCGGTCTGGAAGTCAAAATCCTCCACAACTATCGTGATCCCTATTTCGGCGGCTTCTCTCCGGAGTGCAATCAGAAGAATCTCGGGGAGCTCCGTCACCTCATCACAAGTGAAGGCTTCGCGCTCGGGCTCGGCACAGACGGAGACGCTGACAGATTCGGAATCATCGACGAGCGTGGTCGCTTCGTCCCACCGAACACCATCATTGCCCTGCTATCGCTCTATCTCAAACGATACCGCGAGTTGCCTGGAGGTCTCGCCCGCTCGGTGGCGACCACGCACATGGTGGATGCAATCGCACGCAAACTCGACGTACCGCTTTATGAAACACCGGTCGGCTTCAAGTACATCGGAGAGTTGATCCTGGCCGACAAGATCGCGATCGGCGGAGAGGAAAGCGCAGGGCTGTCGATCTACGGTCATCTTCCTGAGAAGGATGGAGTGCTGGCCTGCCTGCTCGTTGCAGAAATGATTGCGACGACCGGTAAGAAGCTTCATGAGCTCACTGAAGCGATGCATGAAGAGTTCGGGACGCTGGTGTCCAAACGCGTCGACATCAAATTGACTCCAGCGCTCAAGGAGTCGCTCAACGAGAAGTTGAAAAATCCTCCCACCGACATCGAAGGATTCAAAGTGGAGAAGGTCAACAAAACCGACGGCGTGAAGATGTTGTTCAACGATCGCACCTGGCTTCTCTTCCGGCTGTCCGGAACGGAGCCGGTCGCTCGCCTGTATGCGGAAGCCGGCAGTGCAAAAGAGCTCAAGAAGCTGATCGACAGCGGGAAGAAGTTTGTCTTCTCGTAGGAGACCGAGGTCGCTGGTGTTATGAAAGTTCCCTTTCAAAGCCTGATCCTGGTCTGCATTGGCGCCCGCTGCAGTGAGGAGCGGTCAAAGAGTGACTCCGGCGACGCGATCCGTCAGGAGCTCAAGGATCTCAACAAGAAAAAGGGACGGAAGGCGACCGTGCGAATCTGCGGCGTCTCATGTCTCGATCTTTGCGACTTCGGACCGAACATCATTGTGGAGCCCGCTGGTGATGTTTACTCACACCTCACCGCGAAGACCGCTCGAAAGGTCTACGACGCGGCGGTGGGCGACGGACCCGCAGTACCGTTGCTGATGCTGGACGAGCGAGAGCTACGAAGAAAAAAGTAGAAGGTTCGCTTCGTATGCCCCGGGGTTCGTCCCCCGCGCCGCGGACCCGGCCTTGGTGCGGCTCACGTTTCGCCCTACATCCGTTCTGATGACACCCGGTCCGGCCGGGCTCGGGTGACTGAGCCGCGCAGCGGCGAAGCGAAGCAGGGTGAGGGGCGTGAAAGTCCTGAGACTCCGGTGGAAGGGGCGAGGTCTTCGTATCTCTCGCGGCCCCTCTCCCGGTCGCCCCTTCGGGGCCTTGTCCAGCGAGAGATGTCCTCACATACGCACCAGCGCGCTGCTCACCCGCTTCACCACCTTTCCACGCTGTCAACCCGGGATGTTGTCTTGTTTCCTTTCTTAGCTAGTAGACCGCATTTTCCACAGGGATGCGGGCCAGGATTCTCGAGTCGCCCTCGATGCGCTCGCGGAAACCGCGCGCCTGCAGCAACTCGTCGACGAGACTCTGGAAGCGTCTCCGTCCCTTCACGAGATTCAGGTTGATCGCCACGAAGCGAGCGCCTCGGGAGGTCGCGTAGTGAATGATCATCCGATCCCCTCTCGTCATCTGCTCGGTTGCGGTCAGACGACTCCATGGAATCGTTCGCGGTCCTACGACGTGTAGCGGACGGACTGTCAGGCCGTCGCTCGAGATCTCGGCCACCGGACGGAGTGTCCCGAGGAAAACTTTCGCGCCGCCGACCCAGAGGGCACCGATGTAGATCCATACGAAGCCCTCACCGGCCCATCCGCGCCGCACATCCTCGTCGAGGGAAAGGCCAATCGCGAGAATCGCGGAAACCGCCGTCGCAACGAGCAGGATCGAGAGCCCGGCCCGCCTGACCCAGGGGCGAAATCCAAACGTCTCGTGAGCCTCCGTTCCGTCCACGCAGTACAGGGTATGCCGGGCTGGCTTCAGGCACCAGAAGAGGAGCTCTCCCTCGTAAGCCATCCAGCGATGAGCGTCCTCGTTCCAGAGCTTCCAGGAAGCGAAGAACTCCTCCGGGACGCTGCCGTTCGGGGCTGCAGGAGTTTCCGAAATCGGTTGCTTTCAAAAACGGCAGTCCATTAGACTCTTGGCATTGGTCCCCCATTGATCGGCTGTCTACCTGCACAAAGTTTCCATATGCTCCGTCGAGGCAATCCGGGACGAGCAGCCGCATGTCACATACGACCATAACAGGCGATCACCAGCGAACGATCCTGGTGATCGATGACGATCTCGCGATCCGCGTCCTACTTCAGGCGGTTCTGACCCGCCTCAAGTACGCCGTCGTTCTGGCTGAGGACGGCGCCATCGCGCTGGACAAGGTCAGGAAAACGCATTTCGACCTGATCCTGCTCGACCTGATGATGCCAAACGTCGACGGCTACCAGTTCCTCGAAGCGCTCCGTCAGGAGTTCCCAGGCGGCTATCCGCACGTGATTGTCTTCACTGCTGCGGGTCCCCGAGGCGTGGAGAAGATCCCGGAAGGCGCGGTCTGCGATTCCATCCTCAAACCCTTCGACCTTCAAAAGTTCATCGAGATGATCGGTCGCTGCATGACAACGTAATCGCACACAAGTCAGCTGCCCGACCGAGGAGCTCCGTTCACAGCATTCTGCATTCTGCATTCTGCATTTCATCACCGTCCCGCTCTCTCCCGCATCGCCCATTCGAGCTGCCGCATGATCCCGAGCAGGATCTCTGTCTCTCTGCTGTCCGGTTGCGCCCGGGCGAGGATGCGGCGCAGGTCGTCGTAGATTCGATCGGGGTTATTTTCGTGAAGAAACCCGATCTCCATGAGCAGTGACTGTCCTCGCTCATGAAGCCGGTCGATCAGCTCCGATGGAGCGAGGTCACGTGAGCGCGGCCCTGCTGCGGCCGTGACGCGAGACAGTTCGTAGCAGAAAAGAGAGACCGACTGTGCGAGGTTCATTGTCGGTAGCAATTCAGAGGTAGGGATGACTGCCGTGCGACTGCAGAGGTTGAGCTCGCTGCGAGTCAAGCCGCGATCCTCGCGTCCGAAAACGAGCGAGACGACCTGCTGCTCGGGCATTGCAGCGTAGAGCGCTGCCAGAGCCCGCGGCTCGAGGTCGGGATCAGCATTCCGGCCGCGCGACGATGTGGTGGCAATGGTGAGATGTGAGCCTGCGAGAGCCGTCTGCAGTGTTGGAACGATCCGGGCAGCATGCACAAGGTCGCCGGCACCAGATGCCCACCACTCGGCGACGGGTTGCAGCGTTGGATGATCGCCGACAATGACGAGCTCGGAGAATCCGAAGTTCTTCATCGACCGCGCAGCAGCACCGACGTTTCCCGCCTCACGAGGCTCTACCAGGATGATTCGGAGTGAAGGCATTGAGACGGAGAACGAGGAGTCAGCAATTCAGGGGGTAAAGCTCTCCTGAACGGCCGGCTTGCTCAGTCGTTGGATTCGATCCTGTAGTTCGGAGCTTCCTTGGTGATGCTCACGTCGTGAGCATGGCTCTCGCGAAGCCCCGAGGCACTGATCCGGACGAACTGGGCCTTCGTTCGAAGATCCTCGATCGTCTTCGAGCCGGTCAGTCCCATTCCAGAGCGGAGACCGCCAACGAGTTGCGGGATCATTGAAGCAAGAGAGCCCTTGTAAGCGACCTTGCCTTCGATCCCTTCGGGCACGAGCTTCGACACTTCCTGTTCGTCTTCCTGAAAGTAGCGATCCTTCGAACCCGCCTGCATCGCTCCGAGTGAGCCCATTCCGCGGTAAGCCTTGAACGTTCTCCCCTGGTAGAGGATGGTCTCACCGGGGGCCTCGTCGGTGCCGGCGAATAGCGAGCCGATCATGACGGAGCTGGCACCTGCAGCCAGTGCTTTCGTGATGTCACCGGAGAACTTGATCCCGCCATCACTGATGATCGGGGTTCCGCTTTTTTCGGCAGCACGCGCGCATTCCATGACGGCGGTGATTTGAGGAACCCCTGCTCCGGCGACAATGCGGGTGGTGCAGATCGAGCCGGGCCCGATTCCTACCTTCACGGCGTCGACGCCAAGCTCGATGAGGTCCTTCGCACCCTCATACGTTGCAACGTTGCCGGCGATGAGCGGAGTATAGGGAAATGTCTTCTTGAACTGTCTGATCATTTCCATGACGCCTGTTGAATGAGCGTGCGCAGAGTCGATGACGATGACATCGACCTTTGCGTCAACCAGCGCACGTGCCCGATCGAGTCCCTCTTTGCCCACACCGGTTGCTGCGGCGCAGCGGAGACGTCCGAGAGGATCTTTCGCCGCCATCGGATAGCGTCGCGCTTTCTGAATGTCTTTTACCGTGATGAGACCTTTGAGATCGCCATTCCCGTCCACGACGAGAAGTTTCTCGATCCGATGTTTGTGGAGGACCTCCCGCGCCTGCTCCAGGGTGGTGCCGACCGGAGCCGTGATCAGATTCTCTTTCGTCATCCGCTCGGAGATCGGCAGGTCGAAACGCGTCTCGAAGCGAAGGTCGCGATTGGTGAGGATTCCGACTAACTTACCGTGATCGTCGGTGACAGGCACACCAGAGATCTTGAATTTTTCCATCACGAGAAGCGCTTCAGAGATCCGGTGCCACGGGCGCATCGTTACAGGATCGACGATCATCCCGGCTTCTGAACGTTTGACCTTGTCGACCTCCTCTGCCTGCTGCTCGATCGACATATTCTTGTGAATCACACCGAGACCACCCTGTTGCGCCATGGCAATCGCGAGGCGGGCTTCGGTTACCGTGTCCATCGCGGCGGAAAGGATTGGGATATTCAGCCGGATGTCCCGGGTGAGGATGGTTGTGGTCTCGACAAAATTCGGATGAATGTCAGAGCGCGCGGGGCGGAGGAGCACGTCATCGAACGTGAGCCCGAGAGTCAGCGGTTCGGCGAACCGTCCGGAGGGCAAGGGGTCTTCAGGACGCACCTCGCGGAGCTCGACCCGGCCAATGACTTCCCGTTCCTCACGGAGCACTCGTTCATCACTCATAGGGTCCTCGCCGCAGCCGCCTCATCTTATCTGCCTCGAGCAGGTGAAGAGGAGTCCGTGTCTCGCGAGTATAACCAGAAAAAGTAGCATCAGAATTGCAGCATCCCGATTGCGGAAACCGGGAAACGTACCGAGACGACTTTGCGTTTCAGAATAGAACAGACCTACCTTACAGATGATGAAGGCGTGGTCGTGCCCCCTTCATCAGACCGCGTGCGCTTCCACGTGCTCGATGCTCCCAACGTCGACGATGCACTGACGACGTTCGTCCAGGCTGACCATGGTGAGGTCGTCGGAGATGTCGCGCGGTTCCCGGGGTTCCAGCTTGTAGCCACGGCGAAACGCCGCAAGGTCGTCTACACCCTGCACGTCGATCCGGTGACCGAGCAATTCGTTCGCGAGTAGTGAACGCAATTTCGGTCGCTGCACCCCGCCCTGACCGCAGATGATAGCCAAGCGACCCAAATGCCGCTCGTTACGGAGTCTGCTGCTTCCTGGCTGCGGCCAGCGTCTGCTCGAAGCGGACGATGTTGGCGTCGTCGGGGCGCTCCTGTCTGAGAGTGGCGATCACAGCGCTCGCGGCACCGAGATTCCCCATGTCAGCCAGCACGATCGCCTCATTGAACCGGGCCTGCCAGTTCGCTGGCGTCTCCCGTGCGATCTCGCGGAACAACGCGAGGGAGCGATCGAAAGCCCTCGTCTCGCGATAGCAGATGCCGAGGTCCATCTCTACGCTGGGACTTCGCTCGATCTGGAGACTCTTCTCGTAGAACTCGATCGCCTGGGGAAACTTTGCCGCGTCCATGTAAAGATTGCCCAGCTCGACGAAAGCACGCGCATCACGCGGGTTCGCAGCAATCCGTTTTCTCAGACCATCGATCTGCTGGCGCACCATGGACATGGCCGCCCCGCCGCTGGCTTCCGCGGACGACGCAGCTGGTTGCGACGGCGCAGCGGAGTCCGGGGTCGTCGCGGCGCCTCTCGCAGGAGTGCGCCACTCGTGAATTTTCGGACCGATCATCACCCCACCCAGGATCAGTCCCAGCAGAAATCCGCAGGAGGCGAAGAGAATGTTTTCGCGATTCAATGAGAGATCCGAAGGGGATTTCCAGGATATTGGCTAACCACCTCTGACGATCTCTTTGAGCATCTCATCATGAAGGCGATACACATTGAATACGCCGGTGTGGTAACGATTGAAGAGGAAAGAAAACGCGTACACCTTCCCACTCTGTCCATGTACGTACCCGGAGAGTCCGACAACTCCGCCGATGTACCCGGTTTTCGCGTACACCTGCCGCGCATAAGGGGGGTTCTTGAGCCGCTTGCCGAACTTCGAGTCGGGATCGCCGGTGTAAGGCATCGAGCTCAGGAAATCATTGCGATGAGGGGTCTTCCACATATAGAGGAGCAGCTTGGTAAAGTCGCCCGCGGTTGCACGATTGAAACGCGACATCCCTGATCCGTCGGCCTGCATATACTGGCCATTGATCCCGACCTTCTTTCGCAGCCAGTCAGTAATGGCAGCTCCGCCGCTCTGCCACGAGCCTTTCTTATTCACCTCGGCTCCGATGACCTTCAGCAGTTGTTCGGCGTAGTGATTCTGACTCTTCTTGTTGATGACATAAATCATGATCGCCAGAGGAGTCTTGTGCTCGGTCACCGTCTTCCAGTCGGGCCGGTCATCGCTATTGGACAGACGCACCTGACCGAGAATCCGAATTCCACTTCTCAGAAACGCTTCCTTCGTTACGTTCGCGAAGTAGTGAACGGGATTGACGATCGTGATGAAGATCTCAGACGCGCCCGAGCGAGGGGGCACACCCCCATTGATGATGATGTTGTTCGTTCCGGGCCGCCGTGTCACCAGCGGATATCCTCTGCCGGTCGTGCAGTTGTTCTGCACTGACAGATAGCTGTTCTGAGGCTCCATCGCCACGTTCGCTCTCTGTCCCGGCTGCGTGGGGAGAACGCGAACCATGACGCACCCTTCCTGCATCGAGAACGCCGAGATCGGCGCCTCGTACCAGTTGAGAAGCTGATCGGCCGGCCAGCTCGGGTGAATGTACTCAGTGTCCATGTAGCCGTACTCGAAGATCAGGTCGCCAGCGATCGTCTTGACACCGGCACGCTGGAGCTCTGCAGCCCAGTTCTGGAGCACCGCGGTCGCATCGCCGTCATGAAAGCGACTGCCGATTGTGGCGTCGCCCCGACCGACGACCTTTACATCACCAGCCAGCGTGCCGGTTGCGTCGACGTCGCCCCTCATCGCAACCGTCGTGATGAGCTCGAAATCGGTTGGCAGAATGTCGAGGGCTGCGGCGGTAGTGAAGAGCTTCATGTTCGAGGCCGGTGTGAGCGGGACGTTCGGGTTCCGCTCCGCGACGACCCGCCCCGAGGCGACTTCGACTATGGAGATCCCGGCGTCGGAGCTGCGCGAGGTGGGACCGTTCACCAGCGACGCGAGGCGCTCCTCGAGCGAAACCCCGACCGCGGCCGGAGTCGTCGCGGGAATGATCCTTCTGACAGGAGCGGGCCTTACCGCAACTCTGGCGACGGGTCTTCTGCCGACCGTCTTCTTCGCTGCTGCGGGAGATTTTTTTGCTAATGCAGGCTTTTTCGTCGCTGCCGCTTTCTTCACGACTGCTTTCTTGACGACTGCCTTCTTTGGAGCGCTCTCGAGCGGAGCAGGATTGAGGGTGAGCAGGAGTGCGGTCAGCGAGGTCGCGGCCAGCCTTCGCCTGAGTGACACGGTCATCGAGTGGAAACCCCTTAGATTGATTTACTGGAGAAGATACGGTCTGACCATCACTCTGGTCCTACTTCGGCGGTGACCTCGTACTTCGGGCCAAACGCTGACACGCCCCCTGTGCAAAACAGATGCTCGTGTCCCGTCCAACTTTTCATTGACGTCAGAGTCTCATGAAAGGTTCTGCAAGTCCCAGCCTGATTCGCTCGCGGAGCGTCTGGGGACAACGACGCGAAATATTGGCGTGAATCGAAGCTGGCGAGTCCCTCAGACTGAAGTGGATCAGCAGAATGATCTCGCTCTGAATCTCATCACTGACCTCGCACAGGTCATCGAAATGGAGGTGCCGATACCGCTCGGCCCGAGCGTAGTCCTCCGGTGCCGTGAACGAACACTCCGCGACGAGGACCTCGGCATGGAACATCGGATGGCCCCTCACCAGAATCCCGCGATCGGTGTCGCCGGTATAGAAGAGCGTTGAAACTTCCGTGGAGTCCGTCGCTTCGCCTCCTCCTCTGCGCAACTCGGCAATTTCATTTCCGGTCAGGTGGCGAAACTCCTGCTTCAACTTCCGCCGCGTCTCCACTACCTCGTACGCGAGGGCAGGGACGCGGTGAGACGCCGCGTGCGCCCGAATCTCGAGATTCCTGTGTAATGAGATCGATTCGCCTGGCGCGACACCGACCAGATCGAGCTCGTAGGAACAGTGCTCGAGCCGTTCGTGAATGGCAATCAACTCCTGGAAGCCGGCAAGACTCTCCCGCGGGACGTGCACACGACCGCGAGGCATCCCCTGGAGCCCTCGCTGCGCCGCGTAGAGCGGCACTCCCATGGCGTGGTCGATGTGCGCGTGACTGATGAAGACATTCGGCACCGGGACCAGCTCATCAGGACAGCGTCCTATATCGAACGCGAGGTCGAGCTCACGAATCCTGAGCCAGGTCTCGTTGCCGGCCCGCGATTTTCCCTCAATGGTGAACCGCGGAGTTTTCAGGATGATCGGAGCAGTCAACCCGTGAGCTCCGCAAGAATCGGATCGAGATCCTCGAGTCGCTCGATCGTCGCATGGGGCACGATGTCGAGGCCATGGTCTACAGGGGGCGCGACGGCATTCCCGCGCGTCGCGGGCGTGAAGTGGACCGCCAGCATGCCGCAACTCTGGGCGCCATGAACGTCGGCATACAGATTGTCGCCGACGAACAAGATCTCGTCGAAACGCAATGCGAGACCCTCGCGCAACTTCTCGAAGATCGACGGACGCGGCTTGCACTGGCCATGCTCGTTCGAGAATACGAGCACGTCGAGCTCTCCTGAAAGCCCATGACTCGCCAGCACCTCGCGCAGCGCGCTTCCCGGCGTTCGCCCGGTGTTACTCACGAGGCCAGTCTTGAGGTTTCGCTGTCTCACCTTCGCCAGGGTCTCCCGGGCGTTGGGAACAAGCTCCGGGGGGTGCTCGATCGCCGCCCCGGCATAGGCAAGCTCGAGCTCGCCCAGCAGGGTCTGACCCACGGCCGCCGGGTCAAGATCAAGTGCCTCGAGAAAGTGGAGGATCTGCTGGTTTGCGTGGATGTCGAGATCCTTCGCCCAGTACAACTCGAAACAGCGGCTCCAGAGCTGGCGATAGGCCTGCTCGACCTCTGTCGACGACACGTCGAACCCTTCTCGACGCAGCGACGCCGCCATCCGGGTCAGCCGCGCCTCCTCCTGGCGGCTCGAGACCGTTGGCGTATCGCTGATGAGCGTTTCCCACAAGTCGAATGCGACAGCTTTGATCATAGTTTCCTCGGGCGAACGCCGTGCAGGTAGTTTCCTTGAGTCTCTCACGACGACACCAAACGCCGCTCACCCGAACAACTCGAGAGACTCTGGAAGCATTACCAGCCACTGAAAATCTGCCCGTGCATGGAACCGGCAAAACATAGACGCTGACACAGGCTTATGTTAAAAGGGCGGTCTGATTTTCTCTGAGCAATAAGAAGGAGACACGGATGTCTGTTGAGGAAAGAGTTAAATCAATCATCGTCGAGCAGCTGGGAGTTGACGGTCAGGAAGTCACCTCAGAAGCTTCTTTCGTCGAAGATCTCGGTGCGGACTCCCTCGATACTGTCGAGCTGATCATGGCGTTCGAAGAGGAATTCGGAATCGAGATCTCAGATGATGAGGCCGAAAAGATCCGCCGCGTCAAAGACGCTGTCGAATACATCGACAAGAGAGCCAAGGCGCAATAGTTACTCCTGGTAGTCCAGCTCCATTCCTGTCGGTTGCCGGCGTCGATTCCAGGTTAACAAGCCTGGAGAGGACGATGGCAACTGACATTTTTTTTGATGTGAAGATGGATTGGTGATTTTCGCAGTTGATCCGACGGGCATGCTCAACGGCCCGTCAACGTGACTCCACCCCACACCGCACCGCAACGCCTCGGAGGTCCCCATCGAAAAACGACGCGTAGTCATCACCGGGATCGGAATGGTTTCCCCGATCGGGATCGGCAACGGTCCGAACTGGAAAGCGTTGCTCGCGGGAGAGTCGGGAATCGGACCGATCACCCGTTTCGACGCTACCGACTATGCGTGCAGAATCGCGGGGGAAGTGCAATCGTTCGATCCCGCAAACTGGATTGAAAAAAAAGAAATCAAGAAATCCGATACGTTCATTCACTACGCGATTGCAGCGTCACAGTTCGCAGTCGATGATTCAGGGCTTCAGATCGACGAGAGCACGGCTGAGCGTACCGGCGTCATCATAGGGTCCGGTATCGGCGGGCTTCCACTCATCGAGGAAACACACAAGAAGCTCCTCGAGAAAGGTCCAGGGCGAATCTCTCCGTTTTTCATCCCGGGACTCATCGTGAACCTCGCAGCGGGTCATGTATCCATCAGGTTCGGGGCGAAGGGACCGAATTCAGCGCCCGCCACTGCCTGCGCCACGGGCGCCCACGCGATCGGCGACGCGTTCAAAGTCATCCAGCGCAATGACGCGGACACGATGATTGCCGGAGGAACTGAGGCCGTCGTCGCCCCACTTGCAATCGGAGGCTTCGCTGCCATGCGCGCCCTCTCGACCCGAAACGACGACCCGAAGCGGGCGTCTCGTCCGTGGGATGCGCAGCGCGACGGATTCGTCATGGGCGAAGGCGCGGGTATCGTGATCCTCGAGGAGCGCGAACAGGCGATTCGCAGAGGGGCGAAAATTTACTGCGAGCTCTCAGGCTACGGGATGTCGAGTGACGCTTATCACATCACCTCACCGGCCGAGGATGGGAACGGAATGATGCGGGTGATGGAGCGGGCGCTGGCCGATGCCGGCGTGCGCACCGACCAGGTCGATTACATCAATGCGCATGGAACTTCGACCCCGGTCGGAGACAGGACCGAGAGCCTGGCTGTAACGAAACTCTTCGGGGAACATGCGGCTCAGGTCGCGATGAGCTCCACCAAGTCGATGACGGGGCATCTGCTGGGAGCCGCGGGCGGACTCGAGGCAGCGATCACCGCGCTTGCCGTTCTGGAAGGGACGATGCCTCCGACGATCAACTACGAGAATCCTGATCCCGGGTGCGATCTCGACTACGTTCCCAATCAGGCACGGAAGAAGGTGATTCGTCACGCTCTGTCGAATTCATTCGGCTTTGGCGGAACGAATGCGACCCTCGTTCTCTCCCGCCACGAAGAAGCCCCGCGATAGCGATTTCGCTACTGCGGCGTACTGGTTGGCGGCGGCACCGATTCGATCACTTCAGGCTGGATCGGAGGCGGAGCGACCACCGGCGGTTGAGACTGTTCCGGCGGGACCGTTTTCTCCGGCGGAGGTTCTGCTCTGGGAGGCGGCGCGGGATTTTGGTCTCGAAAGATTCCACCTGACAGCGGTGGTGGCGTCGAGGGAGCTGCGGGAGTCTGCGACCCGTAGTCGACTGGCGGGGGCATCGGGACCGGCGCAACCGGTGGCGGGAGGCTAACTCCCGGTGGTGTGAGGGCAGTGTCGCTGGAGATCGGCATCCCGATCGGCATCCCGATCGGCATCCCATACTGGTCGAGGGCAACCGGGGGCGGCGCCTGAGGCGAATGTAACGGGCACGGCGCTACCGGCTCGGTCCCGACCTTGAACGCCTCAGTCACAACATCACGGGCCGGACAGTTCGTCACGGCCCGTCCGCCGGAGATCGTATCAATGGCAGCAAAGACGATGCGCGATGGAACGCGAAACTCGCGATCGGGAGCGCTTCCAGCGACATCTTTCATGAAGCGTGTCCACATCGGAACGGCGCCTTCGCTGCCAGAGACTCCAACCGGCGAATTGTCATCGAAGCCAATCCAGCTGAGCGCCAGCGTCTGCGGAGTGAATCCGATGAACCAGGCATCGCGCTTTTCGTTCGTCGTTCCCGTCTTTCCTGCGGCGCTCTGCGTAAAGCCCATCGTCCTTGCAGCCGCCGCCGTACCTCGGTCGACAACACCTTCCATGACGTGGACCGTGAGATAGGCATCACGGTCGGGGAAGACCTGCACCGGCTTGATGTCCCCTCCGTTCGTAACCACCCTTCCACGATCATCGGTCACGAAGCGAACCGTTCTGAGGGGAAGTCGAGAACCGATGCGGGCCATCGTGCTGTACGCCTCTGCCATCTGGATGGGGGGAACGCCGACGGAACCGAGAAAGATGGATGGCTGACTCTCGAGCTCAGCATCGATCCCGAGCACATGCGCCGTCTTGATCACCGCATCGACGCCGGAAGAGAGACCAATTCTGACTGAGGCCGCGTTCATCGACTGCTCTAACGCCCGGCGAACCGTGACCGTACCGTAGTACTGATCGCCATAGTTTCGCGGAGACCAGTCCTTACTGAACTTTCGTTCGAGAGTGAATCGCGTGTCACTCACGAGAGTGGCCGGAGTGATGTTCTGCTGCGAAAGACTCGGTTCGAACGCGGTCATGAAGACGAATGGTTTGAAAAGCGAGCCAACCTGCCTGTTGGCGTTGAGCGCACGGTTGAACTGACTCCGTTCGTAATTGCGCCCGCCGATCAGGGCACGGATCTCCCCGGTTGGAACATCGACGGCGATCATCACACCTTCGAGTGGCTTGTTGCGACGGCGTAACATGGCACTCGACTTCTCGAGACTTCTCAAACTCGCCTCAACGGCCTTCGCGGCGGAATCCTGCCACGCCAGATCGATCGCGGTGTAGATGGAAAGACCACGGCCCTTGACATCCTTGATGTCGTAGTCGGTGCGGAGCTCATTGAGCACGCGATCGACGTAGAACGGGATGGAGCCGAGACCGGACTTTTCACGGTTCGGCTTCTTCGGCAACGGCGTGATGAGACCCTGCTGATACGTGGCTTCATCGATCTTCTTGTTCTTCCTCAGCAGCATCAGGACCGTGCGTCTCCGCTCCAGCGCTTTCTCCTGATGGGTGAATGGTGAATAGTTGTTGGGACTGCGAATGATCCCCGCGATCAGCGCGGCCTCCGCGACGTTGATCTCTCCGATAGGCTTTCCGAAGTAAAAGCTGGCCGCCTCACCCACGCCGATGATCGAGATCGAACGATTTCTTCCCAGATAAATGTCGTTGAGATACGCCTCCAGGATCTCGCGCTTCGAGTACTTCGCGTCGAGGATCACGGACATGAAAGCCTCGATGACTTTTCGTTTGTAAGTCTTCTCGCTTGTCAGGTAATAGTTCTTCACCAGCTGCTGGGTGAGCGTCGATCCACCCTCAGCGACCCCTTTGGCCTTCACGTTACGGAACAACGCACGCAGAATTCCGAGCGGGTCGACTCCCGGGTGATGCCAGAAGCGAACATCCTCAGTCACGACCACGGCGTCGATCAGTTGCTGCGGAACCTGCTCGAGCGTCACAGGTCTCCGATTCTCGAGCTGGTCGCCCAGCACGGAGGTGAGGAGCTCTGGCTCGAGAGCGGCGGTTTCCACCGCCCCCGACCCCCCGCGCGATGTGACCGTCGCGAGAAGGCCGTTGTTGAACTTCAGATCGACCGACTGCGAGGAGTGATCACCTGAGGGATGCCGGAAAGCCCGGAGGTTGAGGGCAACTCCGTCTTTGTTCACCGAGAACGAGCCGGGCTGCGTAAGTGCCGGGTCAGCCGAATAGCCGAGACGAACGAGCTTGTCTTCCAGATCGGCCCGCGTCATGAGCTGTCCGGGGCGCAGCGGAAGCTGGTCGGTAAAAATGCGCGTGGGAAGAGAGACCCTCCGCACTTCGAAGGTCCCGATCGCCTGTGAGTAGACGTAGAAGGCGAGAGCGGTAATCGTGAGTGCAACGATGATCACGACGACGGCAATCGACTGAACCACGGTCTTCCGCCGCGGCATCCTGGAGGTGAAATTGCTCATGTTCTCTGCGCCGCAACAGCAAGATTCCGGCCCGAGAGAGCCGCATCGCGCCGGTAAGAATGAAAAATGGAACCATCGCAGCGCGTGCAGATCTTCGAGTCGAAGGTACGCTCGCGCGCGATCCCCTCACGAATGAGCCCATCAATGGTGAGCGCAACGGTGTCGAGAAACGGACGCGGCCCACGCGTTCTGTCGACGTAACGCTCGATCCCTTCGTGACGTTGCGCAAACAGCGCGATGACCTCTTCCCCTACCTCGAAGCAACAGCTGCGAATGGACGGACCGAGATACGCGAGGGCGGAGGCGCTGGCGAAAGTCGTCTGGTCGCGGAGAGCTGTCAGGGTTCCCTTCACAATGGACGCCGCGGTTCCGCGCCACCCTGAGTGAATGTTCGCGATCGCATGGTGCTCCGCGTCAATGAGGGTGACGGGAAGGCAGTCAGCCATTTTAATCGCAAGCGCAACTCCCGACTCGTCACTGAACAGGGCGTCACAACCCGACGTCTCACTCCAGTCGGAAGCACACACGGCTTTGACCGCCCGGGTCCCGTGAACCTGATGGCAACTGGCAAGGGTGGCATCGACGCCGAACCGGTCCTGCATGACCTCGCGGAGAGCAGCAGACGATGCGGCATCGAGCCTGCCGTGGAAATCAATGGTCGTGTAGAACAGCGCGATTCCGGGAGGGAGGTCCGAAGGAATCACGACCCTGCCGATGGAGGTCTCGTCGACAGCCCATCGTTGTTCAATCGCTTCCAAACTCGTTGCCCGGGCCATCGATCATTGCGAACAGTGAGAGTGGCTCCTGCCATTTCAGGAACGATCGGAGTCGACGACTCGGCCGCGTCAATGCGTCACTCCTGCCGCTCGAGTTCAACTCAGTGCGAGGAGGTCAGCTGGGAGATCCTCGATCGAAGCTCCTGGGTGATCGCCATGCCCCGGAGAAGGGACGCCGTTTTCTCGATCTCGACAATCAACGTCTCGATCGCAACGACACCACCGCCACCTTCGATCACTTCCAGTGCCGACCGGTAATGCTTGTCGATCGACTTGTGTCCGCTACCGAGCATCTCTTCCGCGAGAGCGCGGATCCGTGTAGCGAGCGCAGTCAGCTCGCCCTGCTGTGGAGCTGGGACGGCGTCACGTTTTTTTTTTAGGACGACCAGTTCTGACGTGATCATTCCATAGAGTACTTTCGCGACTTCGAACGATGAGATGTTGAGCAGTTTCGCAATCTCGACAATCGAGCGACCGCCATTGATCCATGTGACGAGCCGCCACTCCTGCGGATTCAGCGTGATCTGCTCGTGCCGGTCCTCTCTTGGATGAAGCTCCGGAACGAGCTCGATCGAGGAGATTTTCTTGGAGAGAACGCGCCACTCGTCGATGCGGCGCGCAGCCTCCATCAGTAGATTCGTGTTCGACTTGGTGATGGTCTGCCTCTGAGGCTCCTCTGCAGCCGTGAACTGGAAATCTCCATGATTCCAGATGGCGAGAGCGTAGATGGCTTCCTCACCGATCAACTCCCCGATCTCGGCGTGAACCATCTGACCGTTCTTGAGGTAAATCAGTCCCTTCTCCGACTCGCGAGCCAGAGTAAACATTCCCGTCTTTCCAGACACGCTGACGAGCTGAATGATGTCCGGAAGAGGAAGTTCTTTGAGTGAACCTTGAAATGCCATTTCACTCCATGGAGCCCCGCCCGACGGCCCCGCCCGTCGAATGAGGCTCATAAATTGTTGGATCTCAGGGATTTCCGCGCCTACGGGCGTTCATTTGAAGCGTAACCCAAGCTCCGAGAGTGCGTCAAGATTTCGGCGCCGTGATCCACCGTCTCGCGGCAACCGACTGTGGGAAATGCGGGCCGGTCCCGAAATCGCTGTCGCGGCAACCAGATGAGCGGACAGTCTCACTTTGATTTCATCGCGCTCTTCTGGACGATCCACCACGTGAGAAGCACCCCTGCAAACGCGCCCGTTGCGACTCGGAGAAGATTCGTGCTCTCTCGCATCCCGAGCGCCTGGGTCGCGCCGTCGATCGCCACAGGAAGGATTGCAAGAATCGGAAGGATCGCATGCGACCCTCCCGCACCAGCTCTCGGACGCACCAGAGACATGACAGCCGACAGGAACGCTCCTCCATAAATGCCGATGCACCTCGCGCAGACAGGCATCGGCGTGCCATCCAGAATGAAGCAGCGACCTTCGATGCCATGACAAAGCAAACTGAAAGCCGCTCGAGCGGGCCGCAGAACAGACGCAGTCGTCGCACCAAGGGACAACAGCAGAATTGCGCCCGAGATCAACGCGATCAGAGAGGCCATGACCCTGGTGTGTGCCGGCGGTTGACCCGGATGACGCATCGCTTCAATCGTCAATCGACCCTCCGGCATCTCACCCTTACTCAATATGGGATCCAGCCTATCAGCCTGGACCCCCATTACTCACACATCGTCACCAACGCGAAACGAAAGAGACTTCGCATCGTCTCACCAGTGGAACAATCCTTTCTCCCGACCGCTTACTGGACTCATATTGGAACCGCAATCTGATGACGAGCTCAATGCTCTTCGAGTCGCACACGAGAAGCTTCGCGCACAACACGATCGCACGCGGATCGAGCTGGAGCTCCTGCGAAACGACCATGCCCCGATAGGCTTTATCGAAGACAGTCCCAGCGGCAAGGGAGTGATGATCCCCGTTGTCCTCTCTGTCGTCGTCCACTCACTCCTCATCTACTACGCGCTCACTCGCGTAGCACCAGCGGCCTTTCGCGAGAAGGCACCAGTGGCGCGATACATCGAGCTTCTCAGGAAGGACACGCTCACAGAAGCGCCGGGAGAACGAGTGGCGTCTGCGCCGATCTCTGCCCCCCTGTCCAATGCGAATCGGCGAGCAGCCTCACCACGCCCGACCGGCGAGGTGCCGGCAAAGAGACCGCGCGACGGCTCCGCTTACGAGCCGGGAGCGACCTCCGCGAACCAGCCGCGAGCAACGACATCGTCCCCCGCGCCGAATCCAGGCTCGAGTGAAGTCGCAACGACAGCACAGCAGACCTCACAGGTCGCCGTTCCTTCTGCGGCTCCCCGAGCATCGGATATCGACTGGAGCTCCGCAATCAAAGAGGCTGGGAAGGCCGGCCCTCCTGGCGAATCCGGGGCCGCCAATGGCCCGGAGCCAGGCTCGATGGGGGGAGAAAAAGGGTTTGCGGAAAGCGGCCCGATTTCCTTCGAGAGCCAGTGGTACGACTGGGGTGACTATGCCGAGGGGATGGTCCGCAGGATCCGGGTGAACTGGTATGCGAACATGCCGCCGCTGATCAGGACAGGCATGCAGGGCGTGGTGGTGATCCGCTTCACGATCAACCGGAGCGGGGCGATCTCGGACGTCACGATGTTGAGCAGCTCATCGGTTCCGCCATACGACTTTGCTGCGAGGAAGGCTATCGAGCTCTCGTCACCTCTCGCCCCGTTGCCGAAGGATTTTCCCAACGAGACCGAAAAGGTCACCGCGCAGTTCTTCTACAACAGCAACCCGCCGAAGCAACGCGGGAGGTAGTGCTCGGTCGAGCGAAGCCGCGAGGCGAAGCCTTTGGAGTGCGGCAGCCGCAGCTGCCGCTTTTGTGTCGGATACTCGCAAAAGTACTTTCTGTCGAACGTCAGGTGGCGCAACGGTACCAAGTGGCGATGCGACACGGAAAGCGGCAGCTGCGGCTGCCGCACTCCAAAGGCTTCGCCTCGTCATCGTCACTGAGTGCTGCGAAGTCCTTCCAGTAAACCAGTCAGCTCAACGCTCGGCTGCACGCCCGCGTCGCGGCACTCCTCGGCGATGATCTCGTAAGCCTCCAGACGACGACCCGCGCGCACGAGCGCCAGAACATCCCGCGCAATGATCGCCTCGAAGAATCGCTTCCGATCCTTGTCGACCGCAAGCGCCCGCTTCGCTTCCTTTCGTAATGACCCGAGCAGGTCGTTGATCTCCGCATACTCCGGCCCGATGCTGTTCTCGAGGATCTCGCGAATCTTTCGGGCAATTGCAGGAGACTTTCCGCCTGTCGACGCCGCGATCTGAATCGAGCCACGCTCAACGACCGACGGCACGATGAAGTCGCAAAGGTGCGTGACATCGACGACATTCACCGGAATCGCTCTGCGCCTGCAGTCGCGCGCGACACGAGCGTTCACACAGCGACTGTCGGTCGACGCGATGACGAGGGCTCGCCCGCTCAGTTTCGTCTCGTCGTAGACAGTCCGTTCCACGACAAGTTTTCCTTCCCTTGCCCATGCCTCGATCTCGTCGCTCAGCACAGGCGCGACCACGGTGATGTTCGCCCCGTATCGCATGAGCGTCTCCGCCTTCCGCGCTGCGACGTCTCCCCCTCCGACGATGAGGAGATTACGATTCTCGATGTCGAGATAGATCGGGTAGTACGGGAACTGTTTCCTGGTCATGCATCAATAAATCGGGAACCTCTGACAGAGCTCTCGAACGGACCCCAGGACTTCGCGACTCACCGCTGCGTCGCCTCTTGATTCGAGCACCCGGGCGATGAGCCCGGCGATCTCTTTCATGTCGTCCTCTTTGAGACCGCGTGTGGTAACCGCGGGCGTTCCGATTCGCAAGCCGGAGGCCACCATCGGTTTGTTCTGATCGAAAGGGATCGTGTTCTTATTGACGGTGATCCCGGCCAGCTCCAGCATCTTCTCGCCATCTTTCCCTGTGATGCCTTTGGAAAAGACGTCGGTCAGGAAGAGATGGTTATCGGTTCCGCCCGACACAATCCGGAAACCATGATCCGCGAATGCAGACGCGAACGCCTTCGCGTTCGATTTCACCTGCTTCTGATAGTGTTTGAACTCGGACGAGAGGGCTTCGCGGAACGCTACGGCCTTCGCCGCGATGATGTGGACGAGGGGTCCTCCCTGAATTCCTGGAAAGACCGAGCGGTCGAGGTCCTTTGCGTACTTTTCCTTGCAGATCACCAGGCCGGCGCGGGGACCGCGAAGAGTCTTGTGAGTCGTGGTGGTGACGAAATCGGCGTACGGGACCGGGGACGGATGTTCGCCCGTGACCACAAGCCCCGCAATATGGGCGATGTCAGCCATCATCAGAGCACCGACGCTATCGGCGATCTCACGGATCCGTTTGAAGTCGATGACGCGGGAGTATGCGGACGCCCCGCAAATGATCAGCTTCGGCCTCGCCTCCTCGGCAAGTCGCGCCATCTCGTCGTAGTCAATCAGCTCACTCTCTTTCTTCACGCCGTACGCTACGACCTTGAAATCACGTCCGCTGTACGACAGAGGATGACCATGCGTGAGATGACCACCGTGCGAGAGGTCCATTCCCATGATGACATCGCCCGGCTTGAGCACTGTAAAGTAGACCGCCATGTTCGCCTGCGAGCCTGAGTGCGGCTGGACGTTGACATGCTCTGCATCGAACAACTTCTTTGCGCGCTCGATGGCAAGGTTCTCGACGATATCGGTCGGTCCACAGCCTCCGTAGTAGCGTTTGCCCGGATAGCCTTCCGCGTACTTGTTCGTAAACACGGATCCCATGGCGCGGAGCACGGCACGTGAGACGTGATTCTCAGAGGCGATCAGCTCGAGCGTTTCATTCTGACGCGAAGTCTCGATCTGGATGGCTTCGGCGATTTCGGGGTCGGCGTCTGCCAGCTCGCGCTCGAGGAACTCGTGACCGGCGGCGGCCGCCTCCAACACATTCGACATGCAATGCTCCTCAACTGTGACGGTTTCGCAGCGAAGCATAGTTGACCCGAGGCCGGGGCGCAAAAGGTTGGGCCTCGAGGGAAGGAGTCGTCCGTGAGCCCGCGCTGGGCCAATCGGACCTTGCCGGACCTCCCCGGTCAACCTGCCACCACTCATGAACTTCGTCGCCCGTACTTTGCGAATGATGCGTACTACCATGCAAACAATGCCGAAGACTTTCCGCCTGCTCCTCGTTGCTCTGGTCTCCTCGGTCTTCATCATCCTCGTGAGCAGCCAGATCTTCTTCTTTTACCGCGACAACTTCTCCACGCATTTCCCCATCAAGCTGATCTCCGCCTCGTTGTTTCGTGCCGGCGAGATTCCCTACTGGAACTTCTTCGCCGGCGGCGGCCAGCCACTCGCCGGGAATCCCAACACACTGACTTTCTACCCGGACAATCTCCTCTACCTCCTCTTTCCCGCCCTGACCGCGTTCAACCTCCACTTCCTGATTCACCTCACGATCGCTTTCTTCGCGATGCGTTCGCTCGCCATAGCAATCGGTGCGTCGCGCCGCGCTGCCACGATCGGTGCGACGTTCTATCTGATCAGCGGCATCACCGTCTCCGCTCTCGCCTTTTACAATCTCATCATTACGATCGCGTGGATTCCTGCTGCGCTTCTCTGCGCGGAGCGACTCGTCCTCGGCGTCTCGTGGACACGCGTGCTCTTCCTCGGCTCTGTGCTCGGCCTGATCGGCCTTTCCGGAGAACCGGTCACCGTCATCGCGACGGCGCTCTCACTGGTCCTCGTAACCGCCCGACGACTCTCTCTCCGCACGCTCGCAGCGAGCGCTGCTGCAGTCGTCGTGGCGCTCGTCATTGCATCGCCCCTCGTCATCGCTTACAGCGAGATTGCTTCTGAGACCGAACGTGCTCATCAACCGTTCTCGGTCGCAACCGTCCTGTCAGCATCGGTGCGGCCACTTCAAGTTCTCGAGCTCTACCTCGGCCCCTTCCGCGGCATGGTCATGGACTACTCCCCCAGCGGTTACGCGACCAGAGCGGGCGAGTGGCCACGCTTTCTGCACACGATCTTCCTCGGGCCTCTCATCGTTCCAGCCCTCCTCTTCCGCAACGCGCCGCGACGTTATCAAGTCATGTTCGCCTCGATGCTTTTCATCAGTCTCGGCGAGCACAATCCGGTCATCAGATTGCTGGTCGAGTCGAGTGAGAGCCTGCGCGTGGTCCGCTATCCCGAAAAGTTCGCAATCCCGCTCTGCGTCGCTGGAGTGCTTCTGATCTCGCGATGGATCGACGAGCCAACACTCGATGATCGTGCGCGCTCTGCCATCCTCGGGGCCGTCGTGCTGATTCTTGTCGGCGGATTCGCGGTGACGACGATGCAGTATCCCGCTCCCGTGCTCCAGCGTTTCGTGATCGGCTCACTGCTCGCTCTCCTCTGTTTCGCCCTGATCCTCCGCGGCCCCACCGGTAAACTTTTTGGCGTCCTCCTCAGCGGCGGCCACCTGTTTTTCTGGGCCTGCCTCGGGATTCCCGTGGACCAATCTGACCCTTACAAGACAGCCATCACCCCGCCGCCACCGGGTGCTCGGGTGTATCGCTGGCTACAGGGTCAACCGCTGAATCTTCCAGCTCCCAATGCAACCTCGCGTTACCGCGTGACGGCCGGACTTCTCGACCCTGTCTTTGGAGCAACTTCGGGTCTGCGATACATCGGGGATCGCTCACCGGAAGGAATGTACTCAGTGCTGACGAGGATCGTCCAGGAACGGATCGAGACAGCCTCCCTCCCTCTCAAACTTCGATACCTCCGGATGCTCAGTTGCAGTCACATCATCACAACCGAGGCTCTGCCGGACAGCACCGGGCTTCGGCTCGAGCGGATCGATGAAATCGGAGGAAACCGCCGGCACACCTACCTCATAGAGGGAGCTCTCCCTTACGTGAGCCCGGTCCGCCGAGCCTCCGGTGTTCGATCGATTCAGGACGCTGTGCGCGTCATCGAAAATCCGTCGTTCGATGAGCACGAGGCCGCCGTAACGCCGGCAAGGCGTCCACCGACAGCACCGGCCCGGATCGTCTCGTTCAGACGAACCCTCGACAGCGTTCACGTCCAGGTCGTCGCTGACGCACCATCAACCATTCTCGTCAACGAAAGTTACTTTTCCGGCTGGGAGGCGACTGCGCGGAACCGCATCCTTCCCATTGTGCCTCTCAACATCGATCGCCTGGGAGTGATCGTGCCAGAAGGAAGGTCGGACGTGACCCTGCGGTTCGGCAGGAAACGTCAGGCCGTTGGGGTCGCGTTCTCGCTGTCGCTGCTCACGCTCATGGCCTCATTCGGAGTCGCCCTCCGCGCGTCGAGAAATGCGATGGCCGCTCCCGCAAGATAAAGCGATCCACAGATCACAATCGAACCTGATCCGCCTGCCAGTGCGACTTCAAACGCTTCATCCGGATTCTCCTCGGAGCTCGCACTGATTCCCATGCTGCCAGCGATCGCGGTGAGATCTTCCAGTGAGGCGGCCCTCGGGGCATATGGAATGGTGAGAATCAGGCGATCGAAGTGCGGGAAGAGAATCCGTGCGACGCTTTCGACATCCTTGTCGGCCATGATCCCGAACACAAGAGTCCGTGGTCTAACAACCAACTGCTCAATTGATGGGACGATCGCCTCGGCGGCAGACACATTGTGCGCCCCGTCGACGAAGATGCTCCTGCCCGCAATCGCGAATCGCTCGAAGCGGCCGCGCCATTTCGTTTCCTCGATGCCACGAGTGATCGAAGCTACTGTGATCCGATCGAAACGACTGGCAAGCTCCTCGGCTGTCCTGACCGCGAGAGTCAGGTTGCTCACCTGATGTGCGCCGGCAAGAGCCGAGGAGATCGCGTACGACGCGTGCGCGGTGACCAGCCTGAAAGCGGTCCTACCCTCGGCGAGACTCAGATCGCTGACGGATGTCTGCTCGCTGGCAAGATGGAAAGGAGCTTTTACCTTCAAAGCTTTCCGTCTCAAAACGTCCACGATCTCGCGGGAGCTGTTCGAGGTCAACACAACAGAGCCGGGGTGAATCACCCCTGCCTTCTCGCGAGCGACTTTCGTCACTGTGTCACCGAGAAACTCCGTATGATCGAGCGAGATCGGCGTGATGACTGATGCGACCGGTTTGACCACGTTGGTCGCGTCGAGGCGACCTCCCATCCCGACCTCGAGCACGACGGCATCGCAATTTGTTCGTGCAAAAAGGATGAACGCAACTACGGTAAGGGCTTCGAAGTACGTTGGTGCGAACCCCGCACGGGCCGCGCAACGTTCGAGCTCGACGATCGCATCGATGAGCGTTGCCATCCCGACCGGAACGCCTCCGATCAGCCATCGCTCGCGAAGCTCGACAAGGTGAGGAGATGTGTAGAGTCCGACTTTGTATCCGGACGCGGAGAGTATCGATGCGAGGTTTGCCGAGACCGAACCTTTCCCATTCGTGCCTGCGACGATCAGCGAAGGGTATTGTCGATGAGGATTGCCGGCGTGCCGCAGCAGCGAGCGGACACGAGAGAGTCCGGGGCGAATCCCACTTGCCTGGAGGGAGTCGAGCCAGGCGAGCTCAGGAGATTGGATCGATGCCGGCTCACGCGCGATGCGCGGATCGTCTTTCATTAGAGCTGCCGCGCACGCGACCGTTCAGGAGTGCGCCCGCAGCGCCATCTTCGCGGAAGCTTCGCGTCCGAGATCACGGTGCTCCTGCTGAGCCGACCGCTCAAGCCGCGCTGAAGTGACGAAGATACGTCGCGATGGCGGGCTTCATCTCGGCGCGCGGTGTGATCAGATCGACCATCCCGTGCTCGACGAGGAACTCCGAACGCTGGAATCCCTCCGGCAGTGTCTGGCGAATTGTCTGCTCGATGACGCGCGGACCCGCAAAACCGATGAGTGCCCGCGGCTCGGCAATGTTGAGGTCGCCGAGCATCGCATAAGACGCCGTTACGCCGCCGGTTGTAGGGTCGGTCAGAATCGAAAGATATGGGAGCTTTGCCCTGGCAAGGCGATTGAGCCCCGCCGAGATCTTGGCCATCTGCATGAGTGAAAGAATGCCCTCCTGCATCCGGGCCCCGCCGGAACAGGAAACAATGAGCAGCGGCTCGGACTTTTCGATACACCTGTCAATCGCGATCGCGATCTTTTCTCCCACGACCGAGCCCATCGAGCCGCCCATGAACGCGTACTCCATCGCGCAGATGACGACCGGCATCGCTTCGATCTTTCCGTAAGCGCAGAGGATCGCGTCCCCCTTCCCGACCCGGGCCTCGTAAACCTTGAGACGATCCCGGTATCGTTTGGTATCGCGGAACTCCAGTGGATCGCCCGAACGAATGTTCGTGGCGAACTCGCGGTAATGCGCGTCATCGAAAAGGACCTCGAACCGCTCGCGAGCTGAGAGGCGGAAGTGAAACCCGCACTTGGGGCAGACATTGAGATTCGCTTCGACCTCTTTTTTGTAGACGATCTCTTTGCAATCGTCGCACTTGACCCAGAGCCCTTCCGGGATCGTCAGCGCTTTCTGCTCCACCACCTCTTTCGGCTTCTTCTCTTTTCGGAACCAGGACATGGCGGCACTCTAACGTCGCTGGAATTCGCGGGTCAAGCAAGCTTCTATCGCCACGTGGTCGTTCGGCACCTCGTGCGCCTCTGCTGCCCCTGTGGTTCAGCGCGCCTCAGATTTCGCGAAACATGAATGGACGGAGCGCGTCGAGACGATCGTCAAATCCGTCAGGGTGCAGGAGGCGGAGGGTCGCGGCGACCGACGAGAGAAGAGAGTTTCCGTCCTGCGGCGTGTAGCAGAAGCCGACCACCTTTCTCGGATTCGGTACGGCGAGGGTCGGCGTTGGTACGACGGTCTGAGAGAGAATTCTTCCGTAGTACCCGTGGTCGCGCCCGAAGGAAAATATCTGGTTCGAGTTCCGTTTATTGGTGTTGGCGACCCGGGGATTGTTCCGTAGTGCTGCCTTGACTTCCTCGAGAGTTGTATCCGTCGAGAGATCAAGATCAAACCAGAGGGTGTGCATGTATTGCGTGTTGATCTTGATTGCCGAAGAGTAAAGGTCGAGCTTCTCTCCCATCGTCGAGAAAAGGTGGTACGCATCGCGAGCGTGATGCGTGCCGAACTCCGGGTCGTCATGCTTCCCAGCCTGCGGAGACGAGATGAAATCCTTCGCGTCAGAAATGTCATTCGCACGACGCATGCAGACAAAGCGACCGCTGTTGAGCTGGATTTCGCCCTCGCGCTCGGTGATCGTCTTGATCAACACCGAGATATTGTGCGTGTTGCACGAGACCACCTGAACGAAACGGTCGTCAGACGACATCACCGAATCGTTGATTCCGCGCGCATAGGCCTTGCCGAAGCCAAACTCGGAGCCCTGCGCCAGGTATCCCCGAGGACCCTTGATCCGCTCGTAGAACATCGCCTTGTTCTCGTTGCCGGCCGGAGTGCAGTCGATCACGACCGTCGCCCGCTCAATCGCCTCCTCCTGCTCGAAGGAGACCCTGAGTCCCAGCGCCTCGAATTCAGGACGCGCTCCTTCGTCGACGGCGAGTTTGGCGCCTCGGGCAAGAAGATGGTTCACCGTAGGGCGGTCGTCAGCCTTCGGGGTCCTCTTGTGAAAGGTCACCTCGTCGATACCGAACTTCTCTTTGTAGTCGGTGAACAGTCCGACGAGCGGCTCACCAATCGTACCGGTCCCCACGACGTGTACGATGTTCTTAGCGTCCTTTTTGAACATGAGAGGCCTCTCCGGAAGTGCGAAATGGTGGCGGATTGTAGCAAAAGGCGTTTCGCGGAGTGGCATCACTCTCGCCCTGACGTTCTGAGCGCCCCTCACATAGAATCGCCCGTCATGAAACCGACCAAGTCCCACGACCCATCCGAAAAGTTGATCGCCAGCAACAAAAAGGCGTATCACGACTACTTCGTCCTCTCCAAGAACGAGGCGGGCCTGGCTCTTACCGGGACCGAGGTCAAGTCGCTCCGGGACGGCCGCGCCAACCTCAAGGACAGCTATGTCATTTTCAAAGGCGGCGAAGCGTATCTGCTCGGTACCCATATCTCTCCCTACGCCCACGGCAATCGGGAAAACCACGAGCCGGAGCGCACGCGCAAACTTCTGTTGCACAGGAAAGAGCTGGAAAAACTGTTCGAGCAGGTCAGTGAAAAGGGACTGACGATCGTGCCTCTCAGGCTCTACTTCAAGAAGGGTCGCGTCAAAGTCGAGATCGGCGTCGTGCGTGGGAAAAAGCTCTACGACAAGAGAGAAACGGAAAAACAGCGGGAAGCGACTCGCGAAACGGCCGCAGCCATCAAGCAGGCAATTCGCTGACCTCGACGTGTCATTTTTACCACACTGGTGACCTTGGAAGGTCTCACTCTGAGAGTTGAGTGATTTGCTAAATTGCTCGCGTTAAAAGACTTAACTTTTAACATCGCGTGGCACCCGGCATGCTCCTTTAGACCGCCGAGGAGCACCGATGCACATGGAACGAAAGACCATCTCCGCAACAGTCGGGATCGAAGGAGTGGGTCTACACTCAGGGATTTATACGAAGATCGAGCTTCACCCCGCTCGCTCCGGTTCTGGCATCACCTTCGTCAGGACCGATCTCGGCGGTCTCCGTATCCCCGCCCTCCAGGCCTCCACGACTGCGCTCGATCACGCGACCACGGTCGGCCGCGATGACGTCTCCATCGGCACCGTGGAGCACCTTCTTTCCGCAATCGTTGCGTTTGGGATCACCGACATCGAAATTGCGATTGACGGACCCGAAGTCCCGATCATTGATGGCAGCGCGTTGCCTTTCGTCCATTTGATCGACGCAGCCGGAATCAGGCTGCTCGGCGCGACCATCGAACCGCTTCGCGTCGCGAGGCCGATCGAAGTCCGCGATGGAGACAAGTGGATCCGTATCGTACCCGCCAGCAAGTTCTCAATCCGTTACAAGATTGACTTTGCGCATCCAGCCATTGGAAAACAGTCGATCCATTTCGAGCCGTCCGTCGACTCCTTCGCCAGAAAGATTGCGCCCGCCAGAACCTTCGGGTTCATCCACGAAGTCGAACAACTGCGGGCCGCAGGCCTGGCTCGTGGCGGAACGGTAGAGAACTGCATCGTCCTCGGCGACAAGGGTGTCACCAACGGCCCGCTCCGATTCAAGGATGAGTTCGTCCGGCACAAAGTTCTGGATTTACTGGGCGATCTGGCCCTCGTTGGCAGGCCGCTCGTCGGGGAGATCACCGCGCATAAGGCCGGCCACGCACTTCACTCGCGTTTCGTCCAGACCATCCTCGCTCATGGCGATGAAGCCCGGGATGAGCAGCGGGAAAACGTCGGGTTCACGCAACTCTCACCCGCTGCTTCCTGAGCTGGACTCTGGCCGCGCGGGTGAGTCCGCTCCCACACCTGGCCCGCCCTGGGGTTAACCCGGCGCGGAAGAAGGTGCGGATACAGTCGGTTGTGTGGTAAATCAACCACACCATGACCGGATCCACGTCCGCGCCGTCACGACGCAGTGATCATGAACTGAGTTCGTGCAGCGAAAGGCCGACTCGAAGCTGGACGCGTCCCGCCCTCGTCCTCTCCCTCTTTTTCTTTTTCGCTACCTCTGCTCGAAGTGAACCGAGAATCAAGGAGCTCTCCGCCAGGGAGGACCGAGGGGCCGTCACGGTCACCTTTCGCCTGGCGGACGCCTTCTCGGCGAGCGCGATCAAAAATCTGCAGAACGGTCTTCCGGCCGGCATTACGTACCACATCGAATTTTTTCTCAAACGGTCCAACTGGTTCGATGCCGCGCTGTCGCGTTCACGGATAGAGGTCATCTGCAGCTTCAACTCCGTCACGCGCGAATACCTCCTGAACTATCGCCGTGACAGGCGGCTGGTTCGCTCTGCCGTCATCACTGACCTGGCACAACTTGAACGGGCTCTTACAGTCATCGAGGAGAAAGAGCTTTTCGCGACCGGGGGCGCGCGGCTCTCGAGGCTCCGCGTTAGAGTCCGAGCTGACATCGGCTCCGGCTTTTTCCTCTCGCTTCTTCCTACCAGAATCTCGACGAGCTGGAGGGAGACGCGGGTGCGTAGGGCGGCGGTCACAGTCGGCTCCGCAGTTCCGGGCAGGCGATGACCGTGCGGCGCCTTCTCGATTACAGGAAAGATCCGCGGATCATCATCACGCTTCCGCTTCTGATCCTGGTCGTCGCCTCACTTGTTTTTTATCTGGTCCAGCGGGCCAAGGAGCTCTCTCCCGAGGCGATGAGCAGCAGGTTACTGCTCTTCGTACTGTGGAACATCAACCTCATTCTCATCCTCGGAATCGCGTTCGTTCTTCTTCGAGGAATGGTGAAGCTCGTGATCGACCGCCAGCGCGGACGTCCCGGGTCGCGCTTCCGAACCAAGCTCGTCATCACGTACGTTGCGACCTCGCTCTTCCCGATCCTCCTTCTCTTCTTCATCGCGACGGATCTTCTACGCGTCTCGGTGGATCGCTGGTTCAACACGCCTGTCCGGACGCTCGTCCAGAACTCGGACCAGATCGCTCAGATCTCTCAGGATCAGTCGATTGCCCGAGTCGAGCGGGCGGCACGCGAGGTCGCCTGGGAGATCGAGAGGCGAGACGGGGCAGGAATCGATGAGGCTCTGAACCATGTGAGGCATTTCCATCAAATGGATCTGGTCGGCCTCTACGAGCGGGGCGCGGTCGTCAAGCTGATTGCCGATCCCAGAGCCCCGATTAATGAAGTCGGAGAGCCTTCGCGAAGGTTCTTTGACGAAATTCGCGCACGTGGCAGCGCGAGAAAGATCGATGTGATCCCGACAGGGAAGTGGATCCGATATGGCGTGAGAATGGGCGATGGATCGGACCGCGAGCTCGTTGCGCTGGGAGGTACGTTCATCCCCGCTGCGGTGAGCCGGCTGCTCGACCAGAACACCATCGCCTACCAGAATTTTCGGCAGCTCGATGCCGGGCGTCCGGCGCTCAAAGCATCACAGACACTGTTGTTTCTCGCAGTCACACTCTCGATCCTCTTCAGCACGCTCTGGACTTCGATTTATGTCTCACGGCGGATCACCACGCCGATCGAAGCCCTGGCCGAGGGAACGCGGACGCTGGCAGAGGGACGATTCGATCATCGCATCGGCGTGCGCGGGACCGACGAGTTTGCCACGCTCATCGATTCGTTCAACAACATGTCTTCACAGCTCCAGACGAATCGCGAGACGCTCACCCGGACCAATGTCGAGCTCACGGATGCAGCCAGACGGCTGGACGAGGAACGGGCGTACCTGTCCGCCGTTCAGGAGAGTGTCTCGACCGGAATCATGACGCTCAACAATCGCTCGGAACTGCTGAGCATCAATCACTCGGCGCAGACGATGCTTCATGTGGGGAGCGACCAGATCGGCAAGCATGTCGATGCAGTCTTCGCAGGAGATCTCGAGGAACTGGGCGAGTACCTGCGTGACATCACGGAGCGCGATCCCCGCCCGCGGGAGATCACCCTGACGCGAAGCGGTGAGCTTCGTTATCTCGAGTTGTCGGCCGCGCGCCTTCCGGTTGGCGGCGGCTGGGTAGTAGCTCTCGAGGATTCCACACAGCTCATTCAGGCTCAAAAGCTCGCGGCGTGGAGCGAGGCGGCAAGGCGAATCGCGCACGAGATCAAGAATCCCCTGACTCCGATTCAACTCTCCGCGGAACGAATCGCAAGGAAGTTCCGGCAGGGAGATCCAGGGATCGCGCAGGCGGTCGACGAGGGTTGCAAAACCATCGTGAATGAAGTCGGACAGCTCAAGAGGATGGTCGACGAGTTCTCCCGGTTCGCGAGACTCCCGGCGGTCCATCTTCGACAAAGCTCAGTAGCGGAAATCCTGGAGGGGGTGGTGCGACTTTATCGCGACTCCAAGCCCGGGGTCGACGTGACTCTCGAAGTCGATCCGACGCTTCAGGCGCTGCTCGATCCCGAACAGATTCGCCGGGTCCTCATCAATCTTCTCGACAACGCCCTCGAGGCGACAGACAGCGGCTTCATTCGCCTGCGGGCTGAGAAGATCCATCACGATCTGCGGATCTCTGTGGAGGATTCAGGCAGAGGAGTTTCGGACCGCGATAAAGAAAATCTTTTCCTGCCGAACTTTTCAACCAAGGGACGCGGCACGGGCCTCGGTCTCGCCATCGTTCACCGCATCGTAAAGGATCACGACGGGCGGATCTCAATCCACGACAACCGGCCTCGTGGAACCAGGTTCGAGATCGATATCCCCGCCTGAGAATTTGACTGCCCCAACAGACAACCAGCCATGTCCAAAATCCTGATCGTCGATGACGAAGCTTCCATCCGCGCGACCCTTGCCGGAATTCTCGAGGACGAGGGTCACCGAGTGATCACGTGTGAGACGGGGGAGGAAGCGCTCAACCGTTTCGCTCGGGAGGAATACGATCTCGTGCTTCTGGACGTCTGGCTGCCGGGCATGGACGGGCTGACACTGCTCGAGCGTTTCAAGTCGGTGGAAAAAAGCACTCCCGTCGTTGTGATCTCGGGACACGGGAATGTCGAGACGGCGGTCCGGGCCACACGGCTCGGCGCGTATGACTTCCTCGAAAAGCCTCTCTCGCTCGAGCGAGTGCTGCTCACTGTCGAGCACGCGGTGGCAGACCGGAAGCTGCGACAGGAAGTGCGGGAGCTCAAACGGAACCTCTCGGTCGAAGAGCTGCTCATGGGCGAGAGTCCGGTCATCAGGCGTCTCGAGGAACAGATCCGCAGCGCCGCTCCCTCGAACGGGCGGGTCCTCATCTCGGGAGAGAACGGCAGTGGCAAGGAAATCGTGGCACGCTCGATCCATCGCCTCTCCAAACGCGCAGATGCAGCCTTCATCGACGTGAACTGTGCGGCGATTCCTGAGGAGCTCATCGAGTCGGAGCTGTTCGGTCACCGCAAGGGGGCATTCACCGGGGCGATCGACGAGCGGAAGGGCAAGTTCGAGCTCGCAAACGGCGGAACCCTCTTTCTCGATGAAGTCGCCGACATGAGCCTCAAGACGCAGGCGAAAGTTCTGCGCGTGCTCCAGGAACAGACATTCCAGAAAGTCGGTGGTCAGCAGTTGATCCAGACCGATGTCCGCGTGGTAGCCGCCACGAATAAAGACCTCTCGCGCGAGATCACTGAGGGCGCTTTCCGGGAAGACCTCTTCTTCAGGCTGAATGTCATTCCGATTCATGTCCCTCCGCTACGAGATCGTGGAGACGACATCATTCTGCTGGCCGAGCACTTCCTTCGCAGGTTTGCCGCGGAGACCGGAACCCGCGCCAAGCAGCTAGCCGAGCCTGCGACGCGGCGCCTTCGTTCTTACTCGTGGCCAGGAAACGTTCGCGAGTTGAGAAACGTCATGGAGCGTCTGACCATCCTGGTGGCGAACCAGCAGATCGAAGCGTCCGACATCATCCTGGGCGACCTCGAGCCGCGCGGCCACATCTCCTCGGAGTTGACGCTCCGGGAAGCGCGGGAGGAGTTCGAGCGGCAGTTCATCCTGTCGAAGTTGAAAGAGTTCTCCGGCAATGTCAGCCGGACCGCCGAGGCTCTCGGTGTCGAGCGCTCGAATCTGTATCGGAAGCTGACTGCGTTCGGAATCCGGGTCGAGCGTGGATGACGTTGATTCGACTGATGCCTCGCGCTTCTCACAGAGGTGTGGATTAAACCGGCTGCTTTCCGTATTCTGCTGTTTCTTGACAGCAGTGATCGCGGTTGTCTAGAGTGCAGCAGGTCACATCGCGCGGGAATAGCTCAGTGGTAGAGCGCAACCTTGCCAAGGTTGAAGTCGAGGGTTCGACCCCCTTTTCCCGCTCCATCGCACATGAATCAGGGCCGCAGAATTTGCGGCCCTTTTCGCGTCGGTACTCTGGATCCAGTTCCGGCTGCGCGTGTAGGACAGACACTCTTGTCTGTCACGCAACACTCTCGCCTGACTGAACCGACAGGCCGCTACGCCGCTCGACACGGCACCCCCTCCCGCGGGGAGAGGGGGCGATGCACGGCGACCGCCGCGAGACGAAGGTCTGTGGGGTTCGTTCAAACGGTGTCTGTGGGGGGAGTGGCTATAGTGCGTAGGCCGCGGCAGCAGGCAGCGACGTATCCGGCAAGCTCCTGGATGTCAAACGGCTTGAATAGGATTGCATTCACTGCTTCAGGGTCCAGCTCGTAGAGGATCTTGCGATCCGAGGCCGTCAGGACGATCACCACCCTTGGTTTGTGTGCCGGATGCGCCGTGATCCATTCGATCACCTGCCACCCGGTGACTCGGGGCATCACCAGGTCGAGAACGAGAACTTCGAAAACTGCATTCTCCATCTCGGCTACTGCGTCGGCACCGTCAGAGACGGCAGTAACGAATAGCCCCGCCTTTTCCAGGACGGTCGTAAGCGCACGCCGGATTGCGGGGTCGTCGTCGGCGACGAGAACATGCTCTTCGCGGGAGCGTTGGGAGCTCGTTTCCACGAGGCTCGTTATTGCGGACTTCGCGCCAATCCTCCGCATCTCACCGACGCTAACCTGATTGCCCAGAGGGTTAACGCCTCTTGCGGCCCCAACCCGACCCGACCCACTTCCATGGCCGGTCCGGATTCGCCACCGGTCGGAACGCATCGCGATAACGGGTCACGTTGAACCAGAAACCGTTCCAGATCAGCGAGACGACATCGAACCTCACGTCACACTGTGAGAGCTCGCGACTTCTCATGTATTCCTCGGCGAGCGCAACGAGCCTCTCCCGCTTGCGGGCGTCGACAGCTTCGTGTGGCGCACCGTAGTTCGTGCCGTGTCGCGTTTTTACCTCGACGAACGCCAGCAACGCTCCGCGTCGCACTACGAGATCGATCTCACCATCGGCCAGGCGAAGATTCCTCGATACGATCCGGTAACCGCGGAGCCGGTAATGACGTGCAGCTCTACTCTCACCCAGTCGGCCGAGCTCCTGCGGGGAGTACGTCGTCGCCAGAAGGCGGGACGCGGTGGTGAGCATGCGCGTAATCCGCTTCACTTTCGGTGGAAGTGTTTCTCGATGTCGAGGTGTCGGATGTCTACAATCACCGGTCGTCCATGTGGACAGGCATAGGGATTCGACGAGGCGAGCAGATCTCCGAGAAGGAGAGACATCTCTTCACCACCTAAAGGTCGGTGAACTTTGATGGCAGCCTGACAGGCGATGGAAGCGAGCATCTTCTCCCGGAGATGCGTGAGGTGGGACCCTCTCTCCTCGAGAGCCGCGTCGACCAGTTTCGCAAAGAAACCGGCGAGGTTCTTGACTCGCAACTCCGAGGGCACGGCAGTGATTGCGAAGCTACGCCCTGAGAAGCGCTCGATCTCGAATCCTACGTTGCGCAGCTCGGTCAATTGCGACTCGAGCACGGCCCCTTCCGCAGCCCCTGCATCGTGAATATAGGGAGTCAGAAGGTGTTGCATTGCACCCCCGCCGATCGATGCCAGCCGTTCGAACCGGTCGTAAAGGACGCGTTCATGTGCGACATGCTGATCGACCAGGCGGAGCCCGCCCGGCACATCGCAAAGGATGTAGCTCATTCGATACTGGCCGATTACGCGCCCCTGCAGATCGCCGATGGAAGCGGGCCCGAGGTCGGCGTCCTCGCGAGGCGGCTGGACTAGCGGACGCTGCTGGAAGAGTGGTGCAACTTCGTAGATAGACTCCCGTCGAATTGCAGTCTCTGCCGCGTAGGAGAGCGAGGCGCCGGGGAGTTGCTCCTGGAAATCGAGACCGTGCGATGTGGAAGAGTCCGGCGAATCATGCACCGCAGCGACGTGGCTCGTGAGCAACCTGGCTCCCTCCTCCGCGCCGCCGAGCGCTGCCTTGATCGATTGCTCGACAAGGACATGCACGGCGCCACTGTCACGGAAACGGACTTCCGTCTTGGCCGGGTGAACATTCACGTCGACGCTCTCAGGATTCATCCCGAGAAAAAGGACGATTCCGGGATGGCCGTCGAAATCGAATGCTTCGCACGCCCGGGTTGCGGCGTGTGTGAGAACCCGGTCGCGAACCAGACGTCCGTTGACGAAAAAATACTGGTTCCTCCGACTGCCGAATCGAACGCCGCGAGTGACAAATCCAGCGGCGTTACAACCGGCGATCGAAAGCTCGATCGGCGAAAGATGCGGCGCGACATCGGATCCGAGTAATTGCTCGACTCGATGCCTTCCTGACTCAGCGCGCGGCAGATCCAGGACAGTCCGGCCGTTGTGCTCGAGCCTGAAAGCGCGATCGGGCGAGGGTAGAGCATACGAAGAGACGACGGTCACGATCGCGCGGAACTCAGCGTCTGCACTTTTGAGAAACTTTCGCCGGGCGGGAACGTTCTCGAAAAGCTCGGCGACGCGAATGGTGGTGCCGCGGTCGCGTGCTGCCGGCTTGCTGACCACTGCGGCAATGGGGTCAGTGTGAATCGAGATTCCATGCTCCTCGATTCCGTCCCATGTGGTGATCGTGAAACTCGAGACGCTCGCGATCGAAGGCAGCGCTTCGCCGCGGAAGCCGAGTGTCGAGATCGACGAGAGGTCATCGAAGTTGCGAATCTTCGAAGTGGCGTGGCGTTCCACGGAAAGTAGAGCGTCGGCGTGTGACATCCCGGAGCCGTCGTCGCTCACCTCAATCAG
The DNA here is from genome assembly GCA_035576005.1 of Thermoanaerobaculia bacterium. Lineage (GTDB taxonomy): Bacteria > Acidobacteriota > Thermoanaerobaculia > Gp7-AA8 > Gp7-AA8 > DATLXH01. The sequence continues at coordinate 48,346 of DATLXH010000098.1, forward strand.
TTTCTTCCCTCCTCCCTCGAGAACGATCTCGATCGATCGAGCGCCAGCGTCGATCGCATTCTCGACGAGCTCTTTCACAACCGAGGAAGGACGCTCGATGACCTCGCCGGCCGCGATTTTATTGATCAGATCGGAAGAGAGGAGTTTGATGCGTTGCATGGGTTGCCGTTCACTTAACAGTCACGATTTCCATCGAGCAGATCCACATTCCAGTGCCACAGGATGTTGTCTTTTACAGCTTTGATCCGTCTCGGTCGAAGTTCCACACCCTCAAATTCCATCCGTCGAGAATCGCTGCTCAACTCGACTACTGCACCGTGAGGACGACCTTCCCGAACAGCAAGCGTTCCTCGATGAGCCGATGCGCCTCAGCCACCTGCTCGAGAGGAAGAGTCGTGTCAACGATCGGTCGCAACTTGCCCGACTCGAGATGAGTCATGATCTCACGCAGCTCCCGGAGGCTACCCATCGTAGATCCGAGAATGGAAAGGAGTTTGAAGAAGACGAGATTCAGATTGATCCGGACGTCGCCACCCGTTGTCGCGCCGCAAGTCACGAGGCGTCCGCCCCGCGCGAGAGCGCGAAGGGATCGATCGAACGTGTCAGCTCCGACGTGCTCGACGACGACATCGACCCCGCGGCGGCCGGTAATGGTCCTGACCTCCGCGAGAAAATCATGCTCGCTGTAATTGACTGTGTGATGCGCGCCGAGAGCGGCAGCCAGTTCGGTCTTTCGGCTGGACCCGGCTGTCGCGATTACCTTCGCTCCCCAGAGCCTGGCGATCTGAATCGCTGCGGAACCAACTCCCGACCCCCCCGCATGCACCAGGACAGTCTCTCCCTCTCGAAGCTCAGCCCGGGCGACCAGCATGTGCCAGGCGGTCAGGAAGTCGAGAGGCGCCGCGGCGGCTTCTGCGAACGAGAGGCCCGGAGGTTTGCGGAACAGATTCCTCACCGGCGCAGCGATCTCCTCTGCGCAACCGCCATTCTCTGATTCGCCGAAAACTCCAAAGCGCAGACAAAGCTGGTCGTTCCCGCTCAAGCAGGCAGCGCATAGCGCGCAGGAGATCCCTGGTGCGACGATCACCTCATCTCCGACTGCCCAGCCTTCGGCCCCGTCCGGAAGCCACTCAATGATTCCGCTGACTTCCGAGCCTGGGATCATTGGAAGAGGGAAGACATGCCCAGGCACCCCTCTACGGAGCCAGACGTCGAGATGATTGAGGGCCACAGCTCTCACGCGGACAATCGCGCGCTCTTTCCGTGGCGGCGCCTTGGTCGTCGTGACCTCCAGCTGCTCGCGCCCTCCGTGACGACTGATAACGATTGCTTTCATGGGTGACCATCATACGGAATGCCCGAGCGTCCGGATTTCGAACGCTTCCGGCATTCGCAAGGCTCGCCGTGGCATCTGCCTTGAATGAAATGGAGAAACATGGATACAAATAACCGTGCTTCAGCCGGGCGATGGCGTCGTTTCGTCGACGCTACGCTGATCGTTTTCTGCTTGGGCACCGCGATGCCTGTGTCGGCGGCCAGCGGCGAGCAGTTGCTGGTCGCTCTACGTCGAGCAAATCTGCAGGTGACGAAGATGACGGTAAGGACCGTTGACGGCATCACCATCATACGAGGGCAGACGACCGTGAAGAGTGAGATTGGCAGGGTCAGCCGGATTGCCCGCGATCATGGGCACATTCGAATTGCCAACATGATTCAGCTGGTGGCGGTTACCGATGACGATGCCATCAAACGAGAGGTTGAGCGTCAGCTCTCGAGAGCCCGTGCTCTCGACGGTTGCCACTTCACCATCGACGCAGTCAACGGCGTCCTCACGCTCGGCGGTACGGTGCAGCGCGAACTGCAGAAGGATGCCGCACAGGACATCGTGACGCGCGTTCCTGGTGTCCGGAGCGTGATTTTTACCGTATCGCTCAAGCGTCCCTGATTGACGAGTTGCACTCCGCTCGAGCCCGCATTTCTCACAGACCTTTGTCGTGAGACGGCGGAGAGTGGCTTGGATGCGAGGCGCGACGCGATTTTGCGACGAAGGCATAGTCGACACTATGTCAAGGAGCGAAATTGGCGTGCAACGAACGAGACAGGCCGCTATCCGTCGTCTCGCGGCGAAGGTGTGTGAGAAATGCGGGCTAGCGTCCTTGAATTAACGGGCTGTGCCTTATCGCGACGTACGCACGGCGAATCGAATCTCCTGACCCTGCAGTTCCTCAGGTCCCTTGAAGGTTTTGGCGTACAACAGGCTGAGCAGGATGTTGTAGTCACGGACGGTCAGACTCGCCTCGGCTCCCAGTCCCCCATCGAGGACGAAGTTGTTCACTTCCGTGAACGTTTTCGCCCCGAAGCCAAGACTCCCCGCCCCGGCGTATCCAATCGCATAAAGCGTGTTCCACTCAAGCAGATAAGTCCTGAGGTTCCTGTTCCTGAAGATCGGGAAGAAAAATTCGTTGCTCAGGTGGAGCTCTTCACTGCCGCGGTGTTTGTCGTCCACCCCTTTCATCGCGTCCCGGCCGCCCAGCTTGAACAATTCATTGTAAGGAACGCTGAAGCTCTCTTCGAGGGGCGTACCGAGGGGCCGGCCGGTCAGACGCTTCTTCCGCATTGTGCCGAGGTGAGCGCGGGAGACGAGGAATGAGGTGTCCGTGAGATCCAGTCGCCGCAGCGCTTCCGTCTCGAAGCGGGTGTAGTCGAAGTCGCCCTCAATCCCCAGTGTCTGTGTCAGGGCAACGGCCAGTCCCGTTCGTTGCGGACCAATATCACGGTACGCAGTGAGAACAGGAACAATGCGTCCTCGCGACTCTCCGACGATCGCGTTCATTCGCTCGTCGAATGGCGTTCCGAACTGGTACGCGAGCTTGGTATAGACATTGGTCTTGTTGTTGTCGGGATCGGTTACGTCGCCAAAGCTCAGTCCGTCGGCCTGGAACCCCACAAAATAGCGATTGTTATAATTTCTCGGGTATTCGAAAAGAACCAGGCCCCCTCGCACCCGTTCAAATTCGCGGCTGCTGTTGGTGATGTCGGGAAATTCGAGGGAGTCAAAGAGGCTGACCCTGTAGCTGAATGTGTGCGCGTAGTACTTGTATCGAAGGAAGGTCGAGATATCGCCGTCAACAAACTTATAATTGCCCTGAGCCTCGAAGAGCACATTCTTGATCAGCTTCCGGATGCGAAGGCTGACCTCGCCTTCGGGGAGGTAGATGTTGAAATTCGGCAACCCTCCGTCACGACCGGGGCGCTGTGTGGCCGGCTCCTGTGCTGACTGACACCAACCAGTTTGTGAGAATGCGGTAACGACAATAAACAACGCTGCAGCGAGCATCCGTCTCATGAGACCCCCAACCCTACGGGCAAAATTGGCCTGAACCGCCCTGATCTTGATTTTCGGGGCGACCCACAACTGAATCCTATGGTAAACTTCTAAGGTACAACGGGTTGCCGTCTGTAAACGGGTGTGTGTGGCACACGTCTTGTAACGGCCGTCATCAACTATAGTATCGCGTCCGAACGCGTGTGATTTTCAGGAGGTGTGCATTGCGTCATAGAAAGCAGTTGTTACTACCGATTTTATGTCTTCTTGTCATGGTACCGTCACTCGGAGCCCAAACGGACTCGATGATGACCACCCCGATGTCGAGCATGTCGATCTCGGACCGCTTGATGCTCAAGGCTCCTACCTCGAGCGGAGAGACGGGGCTTTTCACCACGATCACCCCCGGAACACTTTCACGAGGAACCTGGTCGCTCGGTTTTTACCTGAATGACTATGATCTTCTGGCAGGACGCTCCAACTTCGTCATTCCGAGCGCGCGCGGAAACGACAGGATGGGTTACGACCTCTACCGGCTCAACGCCTCAGTCGGTGTCGGAATCACAGATCGTTGGGAGCTTTCAGCGTCCCTTCCTTATGACCGTATCAAGAACGGTGGAAATGACCGCTCGGGCATCATCAATGGTCATGAGTACATCGGCAAATTCACCGACAGCGGTCTCGGAAATCTGCATATCGGAACCAAGTTCGCCCTCGGCTCGACTGAGGGCCCTGTTCGTTACTCTCTTTTCGGATCGGTTGACGTTCCGACAGGTGACGACGACGGAGGCATCTCGACTGGCGACCCGAACATCGGTGTCGGTCTGAGCTTCGGAAGTGAGCGGGGAACTGTTGCCGTCGGGATCAAAAAGACCGGCGACCGAGACGACGCATCATTCGCTACCCGCCGTCCAAACGGGACGATCTTCGGCACCAATACCAGCCGCGATGTAGCCGATGAACTTCACATCGACCTCGGATGGCAGACCGCTCTTAGCCGGTTCACACATACGAACTGGATCAACGAGGTCAACGGCACCTTCTACACAGGCGGAGACGCCAAACCGCAAAACCCAATCTTCCTCGTGACTGGTATCCGTCACTGGTTTGGTGACAGCGGCTGGGCACTCAACGCAGGCGTCCGCTGGAACGTGAACAAGTTCCGTGAAGACAGAGAGCATTGCGAGCTCACCGAGCTCGATGACTGCGCCCTTGGCGGTCTCGTCGGCCTCACCTATGCGCCGTTCGCAATCGCGCAGCTCGCACCTCCACCACCGCCCGTGATTCCTCCCCCACCACCAATCCTTGAAGTGCAACCACCCCCACCACCCCCAATCGTGGCTCCCCGGGAAATTCAGACGCTCAGAACTGACGAGATCCACTTCGAGCCAGCCTCAGCGCGTCTCACCAACATCGCGAAGGCCATTCTCGATGACGTTGCTCTCCGTATGAAACAGGAGCCAGCCTCAACAGCAGTCGTCGTCGGCTACACCGACAGCCGCGAAGCAACAGGTGCAAACGCCGATCTCGATCGTCGTCGTGCCGAAGCGGTTCGCGACTATCTGGTCAGCAGACACGGGATCGATTCCTCCAGGATCACGGTCGAAACTCGCGGAACCAGTGACGCAATCGGCGACAACAGCACTGCCGAGGGTCGTCTCCGTAACCGTCGTGTCGAGATCCGACTCCTTCTCCCATAAATCTTCGAAGCTTGCAGTAGGTAAAAGCCCCCGTTCGCGGGGGCTTTTCTTTTTGGGTCATGCAACTCAAACTGGATCGGCTTTAAGCCAGAATACATTCTGCAGACACGGAGGCCTGAATTGGACGCATTCAAGGGAGGATGGATCGAGATCATCGCCGGGGGCATGTTCTCGGGAAAATCCGAGGAGCTGATCCGCAGGCTCCGCAGGGCCGTGATTGCCCGTCAGCGGGTGCAGGTCTTCAAGCCGCTTATCGACGACCGGTTCAGTCTCGAGGAAGTCGTCTCTCGCGACGACCGTCGTCTCAAGGCAAGCCCTGTTGCCACGGCTGAGGCCTTACTGGCCCGAGTAGAGATCGGGATTCAGGTAGTGGGAATCGACGAAGTACAGTTCTTTGACGATGGCATTGTCGAGGTCTGCATGCAGCTGGCTGATGCCGGCATCCGGGTCATTGCTGCGGGACTCGATCAGGACTTCCAGAGACGACCCTTCGGTCCGATGCCCGCGTTACTGTCAGTCGCGGAAGAAGTCTCCAAGATGCACGCCGTCTGCGTGCGCTGCCGAGGCTCGGCACATTACTCTCAGCGACTCTCAGGGGGAACAGCTCAGGTCGAGGTTGGAGACTCTTCCTATGAGGCGCGCTGTCGCGCCTGCTTCGAGCGGTACCGCGCGGAGGTTGAAGTCGAGCCTGCTGTTCAGCTGTCGATGCCAAAGCAAGCTCCTTCAATCGAGCTCACCTCCCCCGAAGAGACTGCAGAACGAGAACAAAACGCATGAGCTCCACTTAGCCGCCTCTCGGCGCAGGTGAGAGACCGGGCTAGGGCCCGCATTTCTCACAGAATGCGAGCGCAGGGACGCACGGCGTGCGTCCGGTACCCTGTCCCTGACCGAGAAGATTGTCGTCGGCCATCGCTTTGGACGAGGGTTCATGCCGGGATGCAGAATTCCTGATGCGAATGTCTG
>DATLXH010000099.1:0-30109 GCA_035576005.1 Thermoanaerobaculia bacterium
ACACGCGCCGCTCGTGCCGTTGCTCCAGCCGTTTCCGTACAGAAATGCACGCGGCCAGCAGGAAAGCCCGCTGAATCACACCCCTGTAAGTGACATGGAAAAACTGACGCGCCAGCACGAGGAGCAGATCAACTCGTACGGCTGGGTCGATGAGCAGGCAGGCGTAGTCCGTATGCCCATTGAGCGCGCGCAGCATCTTCTGGTGGAAAGAATGAGGCGGAACCGCGCGGCAATGTCGGACGGGGTCGCAGGCGGCAACGTCCAGACGGCCGCACCTTCCGGAGCGGCGCTCACGACGCCGGTCGTGGCTCCCCGTGCTGCAGCGACGCAGGTGCAACGATGAACCAGCTCGCCACACCCGGAGTTCGGGAATCGAGCCGCGGAGAGGGGAACGGCTGCCGCCCTTCGCGCGGGTATGGTCGCCTGAACATCTCGGCTTTCATCACGATGGCGGTACTCGTTCTCTCGCTTTCAACAAACCTGAATGCGCAGGACGTCTTCACAATCGCGGGACCGAAGAAACCTGCACGCATCGATCAGAAACTCAATCAGAAGATCCCTCTCGATCTCACATTCCGGGACGAGCGCGGTTCCGTCGTGAGACTCGGTGATTATTTCGGGTCGAAGCCCGTAATACTCAACCTCGTCTACTTCGGTTGTCCGATGCTATGTAACGTGGTTACGGATGGCCTGGTGTCGAGCGTGTCGGACATCCGCTTCAACGTAGGCAAGGAGTACACGATCCTCACGGTGAGCTTCGATCCGAAGGACGGTACAGAGAAGGCCGCGGCCTGGAGCAAAAAATATGTTCGCCGGTACGGAAGGCGAGATGCAGCGAGCGGCTGGCATTTCCTCACCGGCGATCCGGCATCGATCAAGGCGCTGACGGATGCCGTAGGATTTCGATTCTTCTTCGATCCGCCCATCGGTCAATACGCGCATGGCGCGGGTATCGTCGTTCTGACGCCCGACGGGCGAGTCTCGAGATATCTGTACGGCATTGAGTTTCCTTCGCGCGACCTGAGGCTCGCTCTGATCGATGCGTCGGAGAACAAGATTGGCTCGTTGACGGATAAAGTGCTGCTCCTCTGTTTCCACTATGACCCGGCGACGGGGAAATACAGCGCGAACGCCATGAACGCCGTGCGAGCCGGAGGAGTCGCGGCTGTTGCAGGCCTTGCCGGCTTCGTGATGTTTCTAATCCGGAGCGGGCGTAGCGAAGAAGGAGGGACGCGACGACCATGATCGACGATTTCCCTCTCTTCCCCGAATCCGCCTCGACCGTCTCTGGAAGTGTAGATGCTCTCTACTTTTTCCTGATCGCCGTATGTGGGTTTGTCAGTCTCGTGGTGATCATTCTCATCATCTTCTTTGCAGTCAGGTACCGCAGAACCGCCGATAACCAGATTCCGGTGGAGTACAAGGAACCGAAGGCTCTCGAGATCGGCTGGATCATCGCGCCCCTCTTCCCGATGATGATCATGTTTCTCTGGGGGGCGAAGGTCTACTTCACGATTGCCCGCCCTCCCGACAACGCACTCGAGGTCTACGCCACAGCACGGCAGTGGATGTGGAAGTTTCAGCATGTGGGCGGCCAGAGTGAAATCAATGAGCTGCATGTTCCCGTCAACCGCGCCGTCAAAGTCCTCGCGGCGTCCGAGGATGTCATTCATGATTTCTATGTTCCCGCTTTCCGCGTGAAAACGGACGTTCTTCCCAACCGTTACAGCACGACCTGGTTCCAGGCGACGAAGACCGGTCGGTACCACCTCTTCTGCGCCGAATATTGCGGTACGCAGCACTCCGGCATGATCGGCTGGGTTACGGTCATGGAGCCTGCCGCTTATCAGCAATGGCTCGCGGGCGGAGTCACCGAGGGGACGCCGGGGGCGCTTGGCAAGGTTCTGTTTGAAAAGTATGCCTGCAACAGCTGTCACAACGCCGAGAGCGGTTCGAGAGGTCCGGCACTCGATGGCGTATTCGGCAAGCCGGTTTCGCTGCGAGGCGGGGCCATCGTACGGAGGGATGAGAATTACCTTCGCGAGTCCATCCTCAACCCGCAGGCGAAGATCGTGGAAGGATTCGAACCGATCATGCCTACGTTCAAGGGACAGGTAAATGAGGCGGAGCTGATCCAGCTCATCGCCTATATCAAGTCGCTCGGAGCTTCGACCGAAGGTGGCGGGCCCGCCACTCCCGCGAAAGGAGTGGACGGAGCGACAGCTCCTGCGGCGACTGCTCAGCCCGGGTCGGCTGCATCGCCGTCTCTTCCAGCGGTGCAACCTGGCGTCGCGCCGGCACCGGACGCTCGCGGGTCCGCATCGGGTGTCGGCACAGAAGGGAGCGGCTCATCGGTAGTCCGTGAGGCGAAACGACCATGACTACAGCAGTCATTGATGTTCCGGAGATCCCGGAAGTTGAAAAGACGAACTACCTGAATCAGGAGTTCGGAGTCATGTCGTGGCTGCTGACGCAGGACCACAAGAGAATTGGAATTCTCTACCTGCTGTCGGTCACTGTGATGTTTCTTCTCGGAGGCTTCTTCGCAGTCCTGATGCGGCTCGAGCTTGTTACCCCGGCAGGGGATCTTTTCAGTTCCGATACCTACAACAAGCTCTTCACGTTGCACGGGCTCGTGATGATCTTCTTCTTTCTGATTCCCTCGATTCCCGCAGTGCTGGGCAACTTCATCCTTCCCATCATGCTTGGCGCAAGGGACCTTGCGTTTCCAAAGCTGAACCTGCTCAGTTGGTACCTCTACATGATCGGCACAGCATTTTCTCTCGTCGTGGTCCTTCTGGGCGGCGTCGATACTGGCTGGACCTTCTACACTCCGTTCAGCACGAGTTTCTCGAATACGCACGTGGTGCTGATGATCATCGGTGCGTTCGTGGCCGGCTTTTCCTCGATTCTGACCGGCTTCAACTTCATCGTCACGATCCACCGGATGCGCGCACCAGGTCTTACGTGGTTCCGCCTGCCGCTCTTCGTCTGGGCGATGTATGCCACGAGCATCATCATGCTTCTCGGGACCCCCGTAATCGCGATCACGTTGTCCCTGGTGGCGATCGAGCGGCTACTCCACGTCGGGATCTTCGATCCGGCGATTGGCGGCGATCCGCTGCTGTTCCAGCATCTTTTCTGGTTCTACTCCCACCCGGCTGTCTACATCATGATTCTTCCCGCCATGGGTGTGACGAGTGAGGTAATCGCAGCGTTCACCCGTCGAAGAATCTTCGGCTACAAGTTCGTCGCCTTCTCGAGCCTGGCGATCGCCTTCCTCGGGTTTCTCGTCTGGGCTCACCATATGTTCGTCGCTGGAATCTCCGTCTACTCAGCGATGATCTTCTCGCTGCTGAGCTTCCTGGTTGCCATTCCATCGGCTGTGAAAGTCTTCAACTGGACTGCGACTCTCTACAAGGGCTCGATCTCCATTCAGACTCCGATGCTGTTTGCGCTCGGGTTCATCGGTCTGTTTCTCATTGGTGGGATGACGGGACTGTTCCTGGCAACAATGGGACTCGATATCCACGTTCACGACACCTACTTCATCGTCGCCCACTTTCACTACGTGATGGTTGGCGGGTCGGTCATGGCGTACTTTGCCGGGATTCACTACTGGTGGCCCAAGATCACAGGCCGGATGTACCCCGAGTGGTGGGCGCGCGTCTCAGCGGTTCTGATTTTCACCGGATTCAATCTCACCTTCTTCCCGCAGTTCATCCTCGGGTACCTCGGCATGCCGAGGCGCTATCACGCTTACTCGCCGGAATTCCAGATTCTGAACGTCATGTCGAGTGCCGGGGCTTCGATCCTTGCGATCGGCTACGCACTCCCGATGATCTATTTCGCCTGGTCGCTCAAGTTCGGGAAGGCTGCCGGAAACAATCCCTGGGGCGCGGCTGGACTGGAGTGGCAGACCACCTCGCCGCCACCGACGGAGAACTTCCATACAACTCCGGTGGTGACCTGGGAAGCTTATGAGTACCGTCCCGAGTGGGGGGGCAGCAATGTCTGACACCCAGCCGCATCATCCCGCTCTCAAGCACCACTTCGAGGACCTTGGACAGCAGCATGAAGCATCGACGCTCGGCATGTGGGCCTTCCTCACCACCGAGATCATGTTTTTCGGTCCATTGTTCTTCGCTTATGCGTTGTACCGAAGCCAGTATTCGGAGGCCTTTGTCGAGGCCAGTCACCATCAGAACTGGAAGCTTGGAGTCACGAACACAGCAGTGCTGATCTTCAGTAGTCTCACTGTTGCCATGAGCGTTTATTTTGCTCAGAAGAACCGGCATAAGGCGCTGGTGGTTGCCCTGGCACTCACGCTCGTTCTGGGGATTGCATTCCTGGGCATCAAGGCCATCGAATACCACGAGCACTTCGAGGAAGGACTCTTTCCCGGTTCGCATTTCACGTACAAGAGTCCCCTCGCGCCCAGGGTGCAGATGTTCTTCGTGCTTTACTTCGTGATGACCGGGTTACACGCCGTCCACATGATCGTTGGAATCGGGATCTTTACCTGGCTGCTGATACGAGCCCGGCGAAAGGAGTTTTCTCTCGAGTATTACGGTCCGGTCGAGGTGAGTGGGCTTTACTGGCATTTCGTCGACATCGTCTGGATCTTTCTCTTTCCACTTCTCTATCTGGTCGGACGCCATTGAGCTCATCCGAACCGAGTTCAGACGAAAGCCGAGGCATGAATGAATGTAGCTGACCCCACCGAAGAGCTGGTTTCCCACAAGGACCCTCAGCATCACATAACGTCGCCGGCGACGTACTATCTGATCTTCGGAGTTCTACTGATTTTGACGGCGGTTACGGTAGGCGTGGCTTTTGTCGATCTGGGGCGGATGAATACTCCAGTGGCCCTTGCGATTGCCATGTCGAAGGCGACCCTCGTCATCCTCTACTTCATGCATGTCAGACACAGTACCCGGCTCACCTGGGTAATACTGATTGCGAGCTTCATGACGGTCGGGATCCTTTTCGTACTGACACTTGCTGACTACCTGACCCGCGGACTTTTGACCTACTGATGATCGGGTTACTCATTGGCGTCGTGCTGGTGACGGTAGGAATTGCCGTTCTCTGTTATGCGTGGATGAAGAGCACGAGAGCCTCGCAACGCAGAATCGATGACTTCAACGTCCAGATGCTTGCGTTGATGCAGGAGCAAACGGCCATCTTGCGCGAGAAGCAGAAACACCGCGCTGCGTTGACATCGGCCGATAGTAGAAACGCGCAGAAACCTGACAGAGATCTTGTGTAGCGTATCCGTCCCTGCGGCCCTTCAGCCGGGATGCGCGTACGAGTGGACTCAGGCTGAGCTGCTGGCGAGGGCAGTCGCGCTCACGTACCGTTAGTCGAAGTGCATCGACAGAGGAAAGGAACTGACGCATATGCGTTATCTGGTCACAGGCGGTGCCGGCTTCATCGGGTCGAACTTCATACGTTTCCTCTTTCGCAAATACGGCGAAGCGGCCAGGGTCGTTAACCTGGACAAGCTGACTTACGCCGGAATCCGGGAGAATCTCGCCGAGTTCGAAGGCTCTCCGAGTTACAAGTTCCTGCAGGGCGACATCGCGAACGCTGCAGATGTTGCCGAGGGATACAAGGGAACTGATGGGTCCGGCGTCGACGTGGTCGTGAACTTCGCGGCGGAGACTCACGTCGACAGGTCGCTCATGGAGGCTGGGACCTTCATCGAGACTGATGTCCATGGAGTCCTGGTGTTGCTCGAGGAGGCACGAAAGCATGCCTCGCTCAAGCGCTTCGTGCAGATATCGACTGATGAAGTTTACGGGTCGATTGCTTCAGGGTCCTTCATCGAGACCGACGCGTTGAATCCCAGAAATCCGTACTCAGCTTCGAAGGCGGGTGGCGATCGGATGGCCTATGCGTATGCTCAGACTTACGGGCTTCCCGTTATCGTGACACGCGCTTCGAACAACTTCGGTCCCTGGCAATACCCGGAGAAGTTGATCCCTCTTTTCGTCACCAACGCGATCGACGACCTTCCTCTGCCCTTGTATGGAGACGGCCGGAACATCCGCGACTGGCTATTCGTGGACGACCATTGTGCGGCAATCGATTTCCTCATCGGGCATGGTGAGAACAGTGAAACGTACAACATCGGCGGCGGCAACGAGCGTGAGAATCGCGAGATCACGTCCACGATTCTCCGGTTACTTGCCAAGCCCGACACGTTGATCCGTAGAGTGGCTGATCGCACCGGCCACGACCGGCGCTACTCGATCGAGACTTCGAAGCTCGAAGGTCTCGGCTTTCGGATTGATCGGGATTTTGACGAGGCACTGGTTCGCACTGTCGAATGGTATCGAAGCAATGAGGGTTGGTGGCGGGCGATCAAAGAGCGTAGCGCGGAGTTCAAGGAATACTACGCAAAGCAATACGAGAAGCGGTAAGCAGTTTTCTGCTGCTGGTGGTATTCCGTGCGGGCGTAGCCTTTGGAGTGCGGCAGCCGCAGCTGCCGCTTTTGTGTCTTTATTAGTAGATGCTGGAGTCCAGGAAACTCATCCTTCGCGGTTCACTCAGAAAGGGGCAGCTGCGGCAGCCGCACTCCAAAGCTTCGCACTTTGAATTCATGGTTCTCCGAGGGACAATCGAAGCAATGACTCGATGGCCTCACGCTCCGGTTCATGAACTCCACGAACCTGGCGCTTACATGGTGACCGGCTCCACCTACCAGAAGATCCATCACTTTCGTTCTCCGGCCCGGCTCGAGTTTCTTCAAAAATCGCTTCTCACACTCGCCGAAGAATATGGATGGCAAATGCAAGCCTGGGCGGTGTTCTCGAATCACTACCACTTCGTGGCGATGTCGCCGGGCGACGCAAGTTCGCTGCAAACGATGATCAAGACGCTCCACTCGAAGACGGCCCGTGAGATCAATCTGCTCGATGCCGCGAAGGGACGGCAGGTGTGGTTCGACTACTGGGACACTCACTTGACGTTTCAGAAGTCGTATCTCGCCCGTTTGAAGTATGTGCACACGAATGCGGTGCATCACGAACTTGTTCGAGAGGCTTCACTTTACCCGTGGTGCTCGGCGAACTGGTTTGGAGAACGGGCGAGCGCTGCTTTCTTTGAGACCGTGATGAGTTTCAAGACGGACCAGCTGACGGTTCGGGATGAGTTTGATCCTGAACAGGCTGTTTCGCCAGGTTGACACAGAAAGCGGCAGCTGCGGCAGCCGCACTCCAAAGCGCTACTCGCCGTTAAGGCGGGCCGTCACAGCTGCTTTCGGAACATTCCGGCGAGCGACTCCTTGACCCGCGTCAACATCGCGCGCTGTTTCCAGAATCCCATCCTGATTTCCACCGACCGCTGGAGATCCTCCGCGAACATGGTGTCCATCTGCGCCGCGATACCCTCATCGTAGATGTTCACGTTGACTTCGTCGTTCAACCGGAAGCTGCGGTCGTCGAAGTTCGAGGATCCGATCGTGGTCCACACCCCGTCGACAACCATGGTCTTTGCGTGAATCATCGTTCCCTGATACTCGAAGATCCGGATTCCTTTTCTCAGGAGCAGCTCGTAGTGGAAGCGGCTTGCCTGCCTGACGACCGGCACGTCGTTCCATTTGCCCGGGACGATCACCCTCACAGACACGCCACGTCTTACGGCGCCCTCGAGCGCGCTGATCGTGTCGTGGTCGGGGATGAAGTAAGCATTGGTGATGGAAATCGACTCCCTGGCGCTGACGATGGAAATTACATAGAGAAGTTTGACCGTCGAGCTTCCCTCAGCGGGGGATGACTTGATTACCTGGGTCAGGTGCGGGCCGCAATTCTCCAGCCTGGGGAAATAGTCGAGTCCGGTAAGAATCTCCCCTCGACTCTTGACCCAGTTATCCATGAATGCAAACTGCATCTGCGTGACCGCGGGGCCTTCCACACGAACCTGTGTCTCGCGCCAGCTGTCGGGGGAGTCAGCGTCGCCCAGCCAGTTGTCGGCGATGCCGGCGCCTCCAGTGAAGCCAACGATCCCGTCGATGATCAGGAGCTTCCTGTGCGTACGGTGGTTCGCCCGCATCAGGGTGTACCAGCGAATCGGGTGATACCACTCGATATCGATTCCGTTCCGACGGAGAAAATCGATGAGTGAGCCTGACATCTGCGCGGACCCGACCCCGTCGAGAATGAGTTTGACTTCGACCCCGGCACGTGCCCTCTCGGCCAGAGCTTCGGCAAACTCCCGGGCCACATTGCCGTCCCAGTAGATGTATGACTCCATGTTGATCGTTCTGCGAGCCGATCGGATCGCGCCAAGCATGGAAGGGAAGATCTCCACACCGTTGCGAAGGAGGTCGACCTGGTTTCCAGGCTGGATTGCCGCCCCGGTCAACGCATGCATCGTCTGCGTGAACGCAACGTCGCGCACGCCGAACTGGTGTTTCATGTGATAGCGAAGCGGGTTTTTCCGACGGATGATCGGAAGGGTGGGACGTCGCGGATATCTGGAGGGCTTGTTTTTTCGGAACACTACCCTCGCCCTTCCACGACCTGCACGATCAACCAGATGAAGAGTGCTGCCGCGGCGACGATCATCCCGAGAACGAGTAGTAGAACGACCGCAATGCTCGAGGCGATCGCCGCAAATGAGCGAGGAGGGCGCTGCCGGTTTCTGTGCTTGAGGAGAAGTTTCAAGTTCGTCAGATTCTCGTCCCACAGAAAGTCGAAGATGTCGCCGGCCAGTGGAATTGCCCCGACGAACACATCGACCGCAATGTTGGCCATCATCCGGACGATGTGGCGGAACGGGACGCGGTGCTTGAGGGCTCCGATGACGATCCAGCTGGAAAAGAGGGCGCCAACAGCATCGCCCACTCCGGGAATGAGTCCAATCGCGGCGTCGAGACCGAAACGGCGCTTCGTACCTGGTATCTCAAAGGCCGCATCCATGAGGTGGGCGAAGCGTCGCAGGGCCACCAGGTCGGCTGGCAACGCCTCATCCGGCTCGATAATCTCAGCGGTCAAAAGAGGCGGCGTGTTCGGCATGGTCTGAAAGTTCTCTCTCCCGTTGCTAAGAGCGGTCTCGTGGTGTAACGAATCCCGGCAGGTACGGGCCGGGGATGAGCGAAAAATTCCTCAGTGGAGAAGTCGAATGGGACGCGCCTTGCAAGATCGAAGCCCCAGACGCCGCACCGGAGCGTGGTAGTTTCATAGCGATGCCTAAGGACGATCCCGAGATTCAGAAGCCGTCCCAGAGCCCGTACGACCGCTTCATGCGTGCTCGTAACTGGGTCTGGGCGTCCCTCACAGACGAAGCTGTGCTTGTGTACCGCCGGTCTGCGCATGGGAAAGATCGCGCCCGGGTGCTGCAGGTCGAGTTCTTTCTTTTCGTCCGTGAGGTGATCGCCGAATTTTTCTACAGAGTCGAAGGGACCCAGCGAGCTGCGTCGCTCGCGTACACGACGCTCATCTCGCTGATCCCTCTGATGGTGGCGTTCTCGCAGGTCCTGGGTGGATACTTCAAGGAGATTCTTCCCAACTTTCAGATCGAGTTGCTGCTCAACTCGGTGGTCCCATACAGGTCCCCTCAGATCACCAGCAATCTGAACCACTTCACGGACGTAGGCGCAAAGACCGCGTCGACCTTCGGGGTGATCGTTTTCCTCTTCATCTCCTTCCGGCTCTTCATGGCGGTCGAAGCGACGATCAATCAAATATGGAAGGTCCCCGACACCCGCGGTTACCGCCAGAAGATCCGTGCATTCACGATGCTTCTTTTCTGGGGTCCGCTGTTAATGACACTTTCCTTCACGACGCAGACCTCGCTCGAGAAGAATCCATATCTTCGCGCGTTCATACAGAACGACTTCATCCTCGGGCTGGTTCCGGTGATCGTCCTGTTCGTTGCGTTCACCATGATGTTCTGGCTTGTCCCCTCGACGCGGGTGCAGATCAAAGCAGCGGCTGTAGGGGCTATGATTTCCACGCTGCTGTTCTCGCTCGTACGGTTTGGCTTCGGAATCTACGCTGCGCACCTGTTCAAGGGAAGTTTCAACGTCATCTACGGGACGTTAGGCCTCGTAATCATTTTCCTGCTGGCGCTCGAGGCGATGTGGATCGTGATCCTCCTCGGCGTTGAAATCAGCTACGTGTTTCAGAACCTTCAGGGAGTGCTTCGCGCCTCTGAGAAACACCTGGTCGATGAGCCTCGGTTCAATCTCTACTTTGGCCTTCGTGCGCTCATTGAGATTGCTCGCCGCTTTGATCGGCGCGAGGAGGCGCCGTCTTCCTACAGGCTGGCCGAAGAGTTCGGATCGACTGACAGGCAGATGAACATCGTGCTGCGAAAGCTCGAGAGCAAACATCTGGTCAAGGAAATCACAGGGGAGTGGTCGGGGTTCGTTCCCGGCTGCGACCCTAACAAGATCACGGTCGAGGAGATCGTGCAGCTCATGGAAGGGGGGACCCGGGAGATTCCGGCGCGAGAGGGTGTGGATCAGGCGAAAGACGCGATACAGGGCGTGTTCACCACTCTGAAAAGCTGTACGCACGAATCGATGAAAAAGCTTTCGATCGGCCAACTGGTGCGGCAGCTTTATGGCGCTCCGTTTCCATCGCGGCAGGCCGACTCGCCAGCTGCCGTTGAGAGTTAACCCGCATTTCTCACAGACCTTCGCCGCGAGACGACGGATAGCGGCCTGTCTGCTTCGTTGCACGGCAATTTCGCTCCTTGACATAGTGTCGACTATGCCTTCGTCCCAAAATCGCCGTGCGCCTCGCATCCAAGCCACTCTCCGCCGTCTCACGACAAAGGTCTGTGTGAAATGCGGGTTAAAATGCTCACCAGCCACAACTCGCCTACTTGACGATGATCGCCAACCAGACTCCCATTCACCAAAAAGGCAACTCGCACCGTCCATCCCCAGCCCGCAGAACTCCGGCGGCGCGCAGGTGGCTTGCACACGCTCTGCTGACGATGAGCCTCATCGCCTCGCCACTCAACGGGCAGACGGTCGATCGGGAAAACGTCTCCGAGCAGTTCTACAAAAGCGAGGCGAAGTTCAAGTTCAGCTTCCCGACCCCTCAGAAGGGTGGGGACGTGAAATTCACGTACGACAAGCTCGAACTGGTGCGCGATGAGTACGCAATCCTTCTCGGCAGCCCCAGCCAGCCTGCGAAGATCGTGTATCAGGACGTCACACTCAGCGCAGACAAGATTACTTTCAACCAGAAAACGAAGGATGCGACCGCCGAAGGGCACGTGATCATCGATCAGGGTCCGCAGCGGCTCACCGCCGAGCATCTCGTCTTCAATCTTACGAGTAAGACCGGGACGTTCTTTCGCGCGACCGCGATGTTCGAGCCTTCGATCTATTTCACCGGCGATTCGATCGAGAAACTCGACGACACCACATACCGGCTAACGAACGGTCTCTTCACATCGTGTGAGCTCAATAAACCTGCCTGGTCCTTTCACCTCAAGACCGCGACTGTGACGATCGACGACTATGCCCGTCTTCGTGGCGTTTCGTTTCGTGCGCGAGAGATTCCGCTCCTCTGGACGCCATATCTGATCTTCCCGACGAAGAAGGATCGGGCTCAGGGGCTGCTGGTTCCCAAGGTCAACTATTCCTCGCGATTCGGCGCCTCGGTGCAGAGCGCGTACTTCATCCCGCTCGGTGTCTCGGCGGACGCGACGATCCACGCCGACATCTTCAGCAAAGGGTTTGCAGGCCTGGGAACAACGGTTCGCTACGCGCCTTCAGTCGACATCACCAATGGCAAACTGCAGGCTTACGTCGTCACAGACCCGGAGACGAGGTCGCGTGAGTGGAAGTACGAATACACCCACGCGCAGGACAATCTGCCCGGAGACCTGCGCGCCGTAGTGGACATCCGAGACTACTCCGATCTCGAGTTTTTCCGGAACTTCGAGCGGAGCTTTGCGATCAACACCCGCTCCACGATCTACTCAGCAGCCTATCTGACGCGCAACCGTCCGACATACTCCCTGAACCTGAGAGCAGACCGTCGCGAAAACTTCAGGACCTGTCGCGACGCGAACGGTCTCCCCATCCCTGGCGAATGTCGGGACAGGTTCGAGCAGGTGCCCTCACTCGAGTATCGTTCCTATCCGAATCAGATTGCCTCGACACCGCTCTACTTTTCGCTCGAGAGCTCAGCGTCGCATCTCCGAAACAATCAGGGAGCTGATTACTTTCGCGGCGACGTTTTCCCGACCCTCGCACTCCGCGTCAAAACGCCTTCGTGGTTCTCGGTCAGACCGCAGGTGTCTCTGCGGCAGACGAATTACACATCAAGCCGCGAGACAGTTGGTGGGCCTCCAACCGGTCCGGCGATCAATCGAACGTACGCGCAGGGAGAAGTAGAGCTCGTCGGTCCATCGGTGTCGCGCATCTACGACCGTGATCTCGGTGGATTCAGCAGGTTCAAGCATCTGCTCGAGCCTCGCTTCCGCTATCTCTACACGAGCAACGTCGAGAACAGGGATCGCATCATCGCATTCGATACGGTTGATACACCTTTCCTTCCACTGGTCAGTAACTCGGTCGAATACTCTCTTACACAAAGGGTCATCGCCAAGCAGTCCGGAGAGAACAGTTCGGCCAGAGAGATCCTGACTGTGTCGTTGAAGCAGGCAGTCTCGCTATCGGAGCCGTTCCAGCAGTTTCGCTTCGGGTCGAGCGATACGAGCCGGTTCACACCTCTAACGCTCAGCGCACACCTCAACCCCTACCAGTCTGTCAGCGTCGATGCCAACGCCTCTTTCGGCAACCTTTCCAAACAACTCGATCAAACGAGCGTTTCGGCGAATCTCTCCGGGAAACTTTCATACCTCTATCTCACATGGTTCTCGTCATTTTCTTCACCGAACCTCCCCGGACGGGGCTCGAGCCAGATCCGCATCACCAGCGGCGGCCCCTTGCTTCGAACCAAGGACACGGACCGTGTCCGTGGCGATATCCAGCTCAGCTACGACGCGAAGGACAACAAACTGATTGAACAGCGTTACATCCTCGGGACGAATGCTTCCTGCTTCAGCGTGGCGCTCGAGTATCGCGACTTCATCAGCTTGCGCCGGCTCTCGGGCGCTCCCTCACCTCGCGGCGGCGCATTGTCACGCGCTCTGCCTGGTGACTTTCAGTTGTCGATCAGCCTGAAGAATGTGGGAAGCTTCATCGACCTTCGCGGCTCGATCAACGATCTGCTGCAGGGGACACGCTAACCCGCATTTCTCACAGAATGCGAGTGCAGGGACGCACGGCGTGCGTCCGGTACCCTGTCCCTGACCGAGAAGATTGTCGTCGGCCATCGCTTTGGACGAGGGTTCATGCCGGGATGCAGAATTCCTGATGCGAATGTCTGGGTGCCGGACGGGAGGCCCTGCGTCCCTACACCCGCCCCGGTTGCTCTCGACACAATGTCAACTATGCTCTCGCGCAAAATCGCCGTGCGCCTCGCATCCAAGCCACTCTCCGCCGTCTCGCGACAAAGGTCTGTGAGAAATGCGGGCTAGTCGAGGGGCCGATCGAGCTCGTTAAGAAAGCGCGGGTCGTCGCGCCACGCGTCCTGGACCCCCACATGCAGCTCGATGAAGAGCTTCGCGCCCAGGATCGACTCAAGCTCCAGGCGCGCTTCCGTGCCGATTCGCTTGAGCATGTCTCCACCCTTGCCGATGACGATCTTTTTCTGCGAGTCCCGCTCGACGAAGATCGATGCGTAGATCTTGATGAAGTTTCGCTCTTCTTCCTCTTCCCAGCGCTCAATGGTGACGACGGTGCTGTAGGGCAGCTCGTCGCGCGTGTAGCGCAGAAGCTTTTCCCTGATGAGCTCTGACGCGAAGAACCGTTCTGGTTGGGTCGTGTACTCTTCCACCGGATACGTAGCCTCTCCCTCGCCGAGATTTGCGAAGAGAAGCGATACAAGCGACTCAACACCGTCGCCACTCACTGCCGAGATCGGAACGATCTGATCGAACAGGTTCAGCTCGCCATATCTCTGCATGATCGGGAGCAGATTGTTCTTCTTCAGTTTATCGATCTTGTTGAGCACCACGAATTTCTTCGCGCCTTCCGCGTGTCTCATCATGTCGAGCACGAACTGATCACCGCGGCCGAATTCCTCTGATGCGTCGACGATCGCCAGGATGACGTCCGACTCCGACAGGCTTGCTTTCACGTGATCCATCATCCGCACGTTCAGTTTGTGAAGCGGTCTGTGGATGCCGGGCGTATCGAGAAATGCAATCTGCCCCCTCGGCTCATTCAGAATTCCGACGATACGGTTGCGGGTCGTCTGCGGCTTGTCGGAAACGATTGAGACTTTCTTCCCCAGGATCTTGTTCAGAAGCGTCGATTTTCCAGCGTTCGCACGCCCGACGATGGCCACAACGCCAGCTCGGTTCTTCAAGTCCGGGGCGAGGTCTTCTCCGTCGAGATCGCTCAGAGGCTTAGCGACCATTCAAGTCTCCTTTCTCGTCGGCCATCGCAGCCCGGACCTGTCGCGATACCTGAACGCGGTAAATCCTCTTCCGATCTGCTCGCTCCACGCGAAATTCGAGCCCGTGGCTGACCACAGATTCGCCGACTTTCGGGACCCGCCCCAGGGTGGTAAAGATCAATCCCGCAACCGTCTCGTAGTCGTCGCCGTGCAGTTCCACGTCGAACTTGTCGCTCAGAGACTCCACCCGGAACAGCCCATTGACGAGAAACGTATTGGAGTTGATCTCCACGATCGACTCCTCGGCGTCTTCATGTTCGTCCGCGATCTCTCCGACGATCTCCTCGATCACGTCCTCGATGCTGATTACCCCTGCGGTCCCGCCGTACTCATCGACCACGACAGCGATTTGCAGGTGCTCGATCTGAAACTCCCTGAGCAGCTCAGAGACCTTTTTCGTTTCCGGGACGAAATACGCCGGACATGCAAGCTCGCGGACCGTAGTGTCAGTTCCCTTGAGCCGCACGTCGAAGATGTCCTTGATGTGGACCATCCCTATGATGCGATCGATACTCTGCTCGTAGATCGGAATCCTGGAGTATTTCGATTCGCTGAAAAGACGAGTCAGCTCTTCTATGGAAGAATTTACTTCGAAAGCCAGAACATCAATCCGCGGCGTCATCAGCTCGTGCGCCACCCGGTCGCCGAAGTCGACGATCGATTGAATCAACTTGCCTTCCCCTGCTTCGAGAATCCCTTCGTCTTCGCCGACGTCGATATAGGCCTGGACTTCTTCGTCGGTCGCCTCGTCGTCATCAGGGATGGCCTCGTTGCGCTTGTCACGCAGCTCGAGCAGGTATCTGAGCGGACCCAGTACAGGCCAGAAGAGGTAATAGAAGAAGTGAGAAACCGGCAGGATGCTCTTGACTAGCAACTCGCCAACGTCATCCGAGATCAGAGCGAGGCCGAGCTTCCATACGATCGTGATACCGAGCCATATCGCTACAGCTCCCACGGCCGCACCAATGATCCCCCGCTCCGACAGCGCCGCCACAGTTGCCCCGAGCGCAACGATGAGTGCCACCTGAAGCAGGGCTCCGCTGATCAGTGCAAAGTTCTGAGGGTTGTACTGAAACCAGCGGCTGCCGCGCTCGATCCGTTCGTCGCCGCTCCAGCTGCGAAGGCGCACCGCGCTGAGCTGCTGGACGAAGAACCGGGCCGCATCGAATAGCAGATACAGAGCACCACAGGCAACAGCCAGAATGATCCAGGAGGTTTGTGAGAGTCCGCTGCCCATCAAGTTCTGTATGTCATTTTATCTCGCATTCTCCGAGGTACCTTCGCCCTTTGAACGCGGCGGAGGGTGAAGCGCATTTCGAGGCCTGCCATGACCCGGGAGATTGAATGAGCTCAGTTGAGCAGTAACGCGACCGCAGCCGCCAGGAGCTCGAGCTTGACGAGTCCTTCGGCGCGGCGATGAAGGGTCTTGAAACGATCATTCGAACCGGCTCTCTGCTCGCCATTTCGCGCTTCTTCGATCGCGCGTTCGAGGAACAATACTTCATAGCTGACACCGGCGGCCATCACGGCAATCGCCGCCCAGCGAATCGCGATCCAGGGCGGGCTGGCGGACCCGCCGATGTGCGTCTCCCAGATGAGGTGCTTGCACGCAGCTCCCACGATCACCGCGGCGAGACAGACAAGTCGAACTCTGGAGAATTTCCGCAGGATCGCGCCGAACAGCGCGCCTGCCTCCGGCCGTTCCATCTTGCGGAACAGCGCAGGCGCCACGAGGGCTCCCAGAATCAGAGTTCCTCCGATCCATACCGCAAGACCGAAGTTGTAGAGGAATGCGACGGCCAGATAAATCCAGTTGGGCACCATGTGAGGGTACAACGAGAGCTCTGTGGCGGCGTAACTCTGGTTACGTGCGGGACGACCGCGTCGTGCAAGCACGTACTCCCTCTAGTCCGCATTTCTCACAGACCTTTGTCGTGAGACGGCGGGGAGTGGCTTGGATGCGAGGCGCACGGCGATTTTGCTGCGAAGGCATCGTTGACACTATGTCAAGGAGCGAAATTGCCGTGCAACGAAGCAGACAGGCCGCTATCCGTCGTCTCACGGCGAAGGTCTGTGAGAAATGCGGGCCAGGGCAACAGCGAGGCTGACGTCTACCGCAGCCAGCCGGGAAGAATCCCCTCGCGCCGCGCGTCGTCACGGAAGCGGTCATTCTCTCGATTTGCGCGGGTGACTTCCAGTCGTGCGGCGGCAAGGGAGTCCCTCGTGAGCTGAAGCTGCCCGGCCTGATAGCTGAATTGCCGGGCGTTGTAGCCGAGGGAAAGGAAGCCGAGGATCTGATCCTCCAGTTGCTGCTGACGATCGAGCAGCAATTGCAGATCTTCCTTACTCCTCGTCACAGCTTCTGAGAATGATCGTGCACGATCTCTCCAGTAGCGCTCGTCTCCTCGCTCACTGACCGTGACAGAGCTCGATTCCGCTGTGAGCTCTCTGAGCCGTTGAAGGTCCCGTGCCGGAGCTGGCTTCCCCTCATGATTCGCCTCGATCTCCCTCAGGAGACGCTCCCGTTCAGCGTCCGTCACTTTGATCCGGCGCCTCGCCGACGCCTCTGAGGTTCGCCGGGTTACGGAGTCTTTTCGTTCGGCCGCGAGTTTTTCAGTTGCCGGGAGGTCGATCTCTTCAATGGCGATCGAGTAAAGACGTTGATTCGCGCTTGTGAAGATCGCCTGTCCCTCTCGCACTGTCATCGACCCCTCGAGATCCATTCGATGTCCGGAGCGAAGAACGATCGTTTCGGGAGCTGATGCGATGAGCGATGCAAGCGAGACGGCCAGAAATAGATGGATGGACATGCCAACTCCAGTTCGCTACACCCAGAGACCTTTTTTCGAGAGCTTCTGGATTCGCTTCAGAATCCGCTCTTTCTTCAGACCACGCAGGTAATCGATGAAGAGCGTACCTTCCAGATGATCAACCTCATGGCAGACCGCGCGCGCCATGAGGTCTCGCGCCTCCATCTCCTGTGCGTCGCCGTTGCGATCGAGATACTTCACCCTCAACGTCTCGGGCCTGGTGACGATCTCCACGAAGTCGGGTATCGACAGGCAGCCCTCCTCCTCAGTGATCTCTCCATCCGTTTCGGTAATCTCGGGATTTATGAAGACGTGCAAATCGTCGCGGCGCTTCCCGACCGAAAGATCGATGAGCATGAGTCGCTTGGACACCCCGACCTGGTTTGCGGCGATTCCGACTCCCGGCGCTGCATACATCGTGTCGACCATGTCATTGATGAGCCGCTCGAGATTTTCATCGAATTCGGTGACGAGCTCGGTCGGATTGCGTAGCACGTCATCGCCGTACTTTTTGATTGAAAGGATCGTCATGACGGATTCCGCTGGCCTTTTAAACTCTCGATCATCGCTTCCACGGTATGCCCCGCTCTCCGTTTATAGAACTCGTTCAAGATCTCTCGGATGTGAGGACGCTGCTCGATCAAACGGTCGAGCTTATCCTTGTCGAGCCTCAACAACTCCGTTCTCTGCGACGCTGTGATCGTCGCGGTACGCGGTTTTCCCGTCAACAGACTGACTTCCCCGAAAAAATCCCCTTCCCCCAGCATCGCGAGGTAGACGCTGTCGCCCTTCGGACCTCGGGAGTAAACCTTCACTTCGCCGGAAACGATGACGTACAGGGACGACCCTTTGTCACCCTCGGTGATGACGAGATCTCCCTGGTCAAACTGTTCGAGCACCATCTCGCCGACCAGTGCCTCTCGCTCTTCGGCGGTGAGCTCTTCGAACAAGGGACTCCTCGGCACCGTGAAGTTGAAGGTGGGAACCTTTGCCACGTCCTGCAACGGCGGCTGGCTGCCTTCCAGCTTCTCGAGCTTTTTCCTTACGGCGATGGCCTGAACGATTAAGCCGCTGTCGTCGTAGTAGCGAGCCGTTTTTCCGTACTGCTCAATGGCTTCGGCGACTGATCCTGTAGCGGCGAGAGCGTCGGCGAACTGCAGTCGAGTTCGAACATTTGTCGGGTACTTTTGCACCTCGGCGCGCAGGAGCGGGACGGCCTTGTCGTACGACCGCGTGGCCATGAGAGTCGCGATCGAGAGCTTTCCGCTCGCGGTGTCATCACCGGTCATTGTCGCCTCAATGGTTTAATCAACCAGTTTGACGAAAGCCCACGGTTGTCCGCAGGCTTGATGGCGCAGAATCGCATTCTGAAATTCACGTCGCAAAAATCGCTCCCGCCTGACGGTTGGATCAGCCGCGGATGTGCTGGGTCGCCACGCATCTCAATATTTGATTCGTTTGAGCTCCTGACGCGCGGTGCCAGCAGGTCCCGAATAAGGATATTTCGCGATGAGAGACTCAAAGGCTCTGCGCGCCAGCCCCAGGTCACTCAGCTTTTCATAGGCCAGACCAATTTTCAGAATTGCATCAGGCGCCTTGTTCTGCTGGGGGTACTCCGTCTCGATTCGGCGGTAGTACTTCATTGCCTCGCTGTACCTGCCTGTAGCAAAGTACGTCTCACCGATCCAGTAGAGCGCATTGTCGGCAAGCTCGCCATTTGTATCCGATTCGAAAACGTCCATGAACGCCCGGCGTGAGTCGTCAACCCGGCCTTTCCCGTAGAGGGTCAGCGCGTTCCTGTACTTGTCTGCGATGAACGCCCCGGCGAGCGCCGGATTCTGCGCGGAGACCATCCTCGTTGCCGGTGGTGGATCGGCAGGCGTTGCAGCCTGCGATCTCGCCGCAGGAGCGGGCGGCGCATTCTCTAACCTTGCCTGGGTACGGGCAGGCGCGACGCTGCCAGCCGTTGATTCGACTCGTTGCAATCGGTCGCTGAGGATCTCGACACGGTCGAGGAGCTCCGCGAGTGACACCTGGATCTCCGTGAGGCGCAGATCGGGCGGGGCTGCCGGCGCCGCGACGGGGCGGACCGGATCATCCGCTGGCGCAGTCGCACACGATGTCAGAAGCACGAGACAGGCAATGGAGCAGAGACGCATCAGACCGCCTTCTGCTCGAGCTTCTGCTTCGCCTTCGCGGCGAACTCGCTGTTGGGGAACTCCGCGACGACGCGCTCGAAGTAGAGTCGCGCCTCCCCTTTTCTTCCGAGCGCACTCAGAGCTGTGCCGAGGTCGTAGAACGTTGCGTCGCGCTCTTCATAGTCTGGGAAACGCTCGACCATATGATTGAGTCGCAGGATTGCCGCTTCGTAACTTTTTCGCTTGATGTAGAAGCGGGCGACCAGATGTTCATGTTTCGCGAGGCGATCGTTCGCTTTGCGCAGCCTCGTCTCTGCTTCCGCCCGATGAGAGCTCCTGGGAAAGGCTGTCAGCATCTCCTGAAACTTCGTCACAGCTTCCCGTGTCTTGGTCTGATCGCGATCGGGCCGCTCCATCTGCTTGTAAGAAACGTTCGCAATCTGAAGCATTGCGTAATCAGCTGATTCGCTCCCCGGGTAACGGTTGATGAAGTCGCGGTACTTGTACTGCGACTCGACCAGGTTCACGTCGCTCCCCTGCTTGAAGTAGGTGTCGGCAATGCGCAGCAGGCTTCTCCGGCCCAGCGGATCATTGGGGAAATTTTCGTTGACGTACTGATAGAAGGTTCGGGATCTGACCCAGCGCTTGTCTTCAAACAGTGCTTCTGCCTTGTCGAACGCTTCCTGTTTGGACAAGTTGACCAGCTCAGGATCGATCGCGGGCGTAGAACGCGTTTTGGTGCCTCGACAGGCGGGCAGGCCGAGAGCGATCATGATCATGATGATGGGAAGAATGCGGTGAGTTCTCAACGGACCTCCAGAATCAGGCTGAATGTGAATCTGCTGCTGTTCGAATGGACTCTATGGCAGAACGCCGGTCGCTGTTTCCAAACACCGAGGTGCCGGCCACAACGATCCCCGCTCCTGCGAGCACTACATCTCTGACGGTCGCCGCCCCGATTCCACCATCGACCTCTATCGGGATCGGACGCCCACGCTCGGCAATCATCGCCGATAGCCTTCGGATCTTAGCAACCATCGGAGGGATGAATTTCTGCCCTCCGAACCCGGGGTTGACGCTCATGACGAGTAAAAAGTCACAAAAGTCGATTGCATCGGCCACCGCTTCGCAGGCCGTGGCCGGATTCAGCGCAATTCCAGCGAGCGCACCACCGTCGCGAATCAGCCGGAGTGCGCGGTGAAGATGCGGCTCTGCTTCCGTGTGGATCGAAATCATGTTTGCGCCGGCATTGATGAAGTCCTGGATGTACCTCTGAGGCTCTGAGATCATCAGGTGGCAATCGAACGGCAGGTCGGTCTCTTTCCGCAGATCGCGCACGATCGCAGAGCCCAGAGTAATGTTCGGAACGAAATGCCCGTCCATGACGTCGATGTGAATGAGATCGGCCCCGGCATCGGCGACCGATCGGACCTCCTCACCCAGTCGTGAAAAGTCAGCAGCAAGAATCGACGGAGCTACTTTCACGCTCATGGCTGCGGCACCGTCCCCATGACCGGCTGCGGTAGTGCTACGAGGGGCTCTTCACTGATCTCGCCCTCGGGCTTCTTACTGACCACGAGGGAAATCACGTCGCCCGTTCCGATAGGAGACCCGGGCAACGGAAACTGCCGAATGACAATGCCATCCCGGATGCCCGGGTAGGGCTCGTACTTCACATTTGATACGGTCAAACCGTTCGACCCGAGCGCTGGGCGGATATCCGCAAGGGCGCGATCGATGATGTCCGGCATGACGAATACGGTTCGCGTCTTTCCGGAACCGATCAGGAGCGACACTGCGGTTTGACCCGCTACGACAGTCCCTACCGGCGGATCCGCGCTCAAGACTCCCGTGGGGCCGCTCGACTCCAGATAGGAAAGACTGCCTACGGCCAGATTCCTCTGCCCGAAACGAAGCACCGCCGTGCGGGCTGACTGGCCTGTCAGATCGGGCACGCTGAGGACCAGCGGGCCGAGACTCTGGCCGACATGGATGCGGGTGCCGCGTTTGATGAGACTTCCAGGAGCCCGGTTCTGCCACACGACCGCACCCTTCGGCACAGCATCCGCGTGCCGGTCCTTCTTTCCGCTTCGATCCAGCTCGAGAACCAGCCCGAGGTCGGACGTGGTTGCCTTTGCCTGAGGAAATGACTGTCCGATCAACTTCGGCGTGGGAATCGACTTTCCCTTTACGAAAAACGAGAACCAGAAGTAACTGCTGCCTCCGAAAAGAGCCAGCACGAGAAACGCGAATCCTATTTTACCGAGAGTTCGCATCAACCCAATGGCCAGCCGACGCTCATCTGAATGGGGCTCGAGAGCTCGGGACTCGATTCGTTCATCTTCAGTCCCGTATCATACCGAACGAAGGTCGCAATCGCGTTCCCAATGGAAAGGCGCTCGTCGACGGGAGGAATCGCACCTCATCGCTCCGGAGTGCTCCGGTCGTCGTATAATCGGGGGCAACGCACGTCGAAGCGACGCCAGCGAGGAATTTCGATCTACCTGTAGCCTGCCCACCCAAAGCATCTTCTGAGAGCGATGCATCAATGAAGGAAACTCTGAGGCCGGAGCTGCTAGCCGACCCCGCCTACAAACGAGTCGACCTGCACTGCCACAGCCGGTTCTCGGTCTTTAAATATTTCCGCCGCGCCAATACGCGTGACTGCTACAGCCCCCCGGAAGAAGTCTACCGGCTGGCAAAGCTCCGCGGAATGTCGTACGTGACGCTGTCTGATCACGACACGATTGACGGCGCGCTCTACTTGCTGAACAAGTTTCCTGATATGGACGACTTTTTCATTTCTGAAGAGGTCGAAACGTATTTCCCCGAGACCAATCAGCGCATCCATATTGGCGTATGGGGACTGAACGAAGCTCAGCACCGTGAGATCCAGCGACTTCGCCCGAACATTCGCGAGCTGGTGCCGTTCATGAAATCGGAGCGGCTGATCTTCGGAGTCAATCACCTCTTCCAGAATTACCGGATGAAGAACGTGGCCGCCACCTACATCCGCGAGATGATCGACATGTTCGACATCTTCGAGGTTCTCAATGGCGCAATGGCTTCGGTTCACAACCGGGTGGTTCATCAACTGACCACGGTCGTCCGCGAGAGCGGGCGCAAGATCTCAATGGTGGGCGGATCGGATGCGCACACGCTCAAGCACGTGGCGCGGGTTTACACGGTAGCCAAAGCGGAGTCGATTCCGCAGTTCCTCGAGAGTGTGCGCGACGGCGAGTGCTTTGCCTGGGGCGAGGAAATGCGCTTTCGCGATCTGGTGAGCGACATCTACCTTTTGATCCTGGCGTACTACGGGGAAACCAGGAACGACTTCATCTCGAAGGATTACTCCAGCTCGGACAAAACGATTCAGCTCGTCGGAAGGCTCGCAGGGATTCCGACGGCGATCTCGGGCATTCCGGCAGCGATCACTTCGCTCAACTATCTGAAGCAGATCTTCGTGACCAAGGGAATCTCGCTTCGGTTCGAGAAGGTGCTGGCTGAGATCAAGCTCGAACGTGAGAAGGTCGTGGTGGTAGAGATTCCGTCAGAAAGCAACCGATAGACCGCCGAGGAATCGTCGATGGACCAGAGGGGAGCTCGGATCGAGCCAGATTGAGGAGTTGAATCCTCGAGCAAGCTCAACACCCACCAGCAGTCGAAGATTGACGGGAAGGTGGAGTGATTGAGACATCTGTAGATTCACCCGCTGGCTGTCAGCCGGCTGATCGACCAGGTTGACATTGATCCCGTCGAGATGACGATAGGTCAGGTCAATCGAGGTTCCTGATGGGTGAAATGTCGACTGAAAGGCCCCCACGAGATATCGCCTGTCGCGCTGTGCCTCGAGAAGTGGCGCGCTCTGAATCATTCCAGCGACCGTGGACAGATTGACCGCGAACCGATTCAGCTGCTTCTCGTAGGCAACTCGGATGTCACGTCTCCTGTCACCCGCTTCGAGGTAAAACCCGTCGCCGAACTGCTCGATCTGATCGTCGAACACCACGCGGGCAAACGAGTCGATTGCCGACACCGTCGCAGTTGCCGAAAGACGGCCGTGCTCGGCAACTCCTGAAACGATCCCGACTGAGTAAAGGTAGCGCGGCGATGCATAGCCACCATCGCTCCATAGGATGATCTCCGGAAGAGTGAGAGCTCCTTCACCCTGCTGCGAGACCTTATAGAGGCCAGAGACAAGAAGCGCCGTTGTGGGAGTCAGACGGATCTCGGCGCCTGTCTGTGGCGACCACTCGCTCCCTGTTGTGGTCGTCCTCGAGCGCAAACCGTAATTCACGGTCAAGAGACTCACGGGGATATAGCTGCCGCGCGCGGTGATATCGGCGAGTCTTTGAAACGTCGGGATGTCGCTTTGACTCAGGCCATTCTGCTGCGTGAGACGCACCGAAACATCGACTGCATTCCGGCCGGTGTGAATCAGACTGGTGTCGCCTGACAGCTCGAACAGTTCAGAGTCGAGCCGGTCCGAGGGAAAGAGGTTCTCCTGGGCCAGGTATCGCAAACGGACACTGGACTCGCCATAGTTCCACTCGAAGTTATGCGACCTCAGATCGGCGTAACGGTCCGCGATTGCGTCACCGTTGACTTTCCAGATGTTCGTGGTCGTCGCGAGCTTGTAGGAGTTGCGCAGGGAAGATCGAATCTCCATCGACATGTCGCTTGACTCTGCGGACATCATCGATCCTTCGCCGCTAACAATTGAAGAGTCGTCAAGTCGCTGAAGCTGGCCCCGAAATCCGACGCTCCAGCCGCCGCCGAGATTTCCTCTCACGCGGACCGCTGTCTTCGCGAGACTCGCTGCGTCTTGATCAGCGTGGACTGCCGTGACGGAAGACATCTCCCCTTTGAGAGCGCGGGCAGCTGAGACGCGGCTGGTGGTTTCGGGCGACAACACATCGCTCAACTCGCGGAGGACATCCGAGGGAAGCGAACCCCGGATTTCCCAGATGTCACTTGTCTGATCCATGGTCAGGGACGACGCGCCCTGCATCCTGAGGGCAACCTTCTGGACGCCTTTCGGGACCAGGGTCGCAACGGCGGGAGCGAGTCCCCGCTTGACCGCGATCACTCTGTAGACCCCGGCGACCAGAGGCGGGAGCTGAAAGGAGCCGTCGGGCGCGCTCATGGTCTGCGTTGCAGTCCGGGTCCCCAGGTTGAAGGCCACGATGAGCGCATTCTCCACAGGGCGCGCCGCCATGGTTACGTGACCGAGCAGCTGCACCAGATCGCCGATGGGTTCAGGGCGAGCTGTCCCAGCACTCAAAAGGAGTGTGAGGACCAGGGCGATGACTCGAGCGCGTAACATAGGTTCAACCCATATCGGGATCAGTCTAAGAGTGCCCTCCAGGCGTAGTCAATTGCTCGATTCTGGAAACAACCCCTGTTCCCCGATCCTTCCCGAGATCGATAGTTTGTCAGAACGGTCACAGTGTGGGCAGACCGCCTGGTCCGTCCTGAACTGGCACATTCACGCGAGACAGACAGGAGTGTCTGTCCTACACCATCGTATACGCCCCGAGAAGGTCGCCAGAAAGCGCGGACCTTATCCCTTGATCTGATGAACGCGGAGAAGGTTCGTTCGCGAGCGTTGGTAGATCGGCGAACCCATGAGAATCACGATCCGGTCTCCGGGACGTACCATCCCCTTGGACATGAGTACCTCTTCCACCTTCTCGACGATTTGCTCGTGGAACTCTCCAGTGTTCTCAACCACCAGTGGAATCACTCCCCAGAGGATCCCCATGCGGCGGGCGACCCGCATCGACTGCCCCATTCCGATAATCGGCGCCCTCGGACGGAATTTCGACATCAGCCTCACAGCGAGTCCCGTTTGCGTGAAGACCACAATGTACTTTGCGTCAATCTGCTCGGCTGCATAATTAGCAGCCCCAGCCAGAGCGTCGGTGAACTCGTCGACCTCCGTGCTCTTCCGGAACGGATCGCGCGTGTGTTGAAGCTGAAGCTGACGGTTCTGCTCGGCCGCAACCACGATCCTCGACATCATCTCGACGGATTCAACCGGATAGGCTCCTGAGGCGGTTTCCGCAGAAAGCATCACGGCATCCGAACCATCGAAGATCGCATTCGCGACATCCGAAGCCTCGGCGCGAGTTGGTCGTGAATTGGACGTCATCGATTCGAGCATCTGCGTGGCGGTAATGGCGAATTTTCCCCACTGACTTGCCGATTTCAGGATCCGTTTCTGGATGATCGGCACAAGCTCGGGAGGAAGCTCCACACCGAGGTCGCCGCGAGCGACCATGACGCCGTCGCTTTCCTCGATGATTGCTTCGAGCGAATCGATTGCCTGCGCTTTTTCGAGCTTCGCGATGATCGAGATCTCTTCGCCTCCCGATGAGCGAAGGATCTGTCGCAACTCCTGGATGTCCTCGCGCTTCCTAACGAACGATGCCGCGACGTAATCGAGTTGCTGCTGGCAAACAAACGTGAGGTCTTCGCGATCTTTCGGAGTGATAGCCGGAATGCTCAGTTCTGAATCGGGAAAGTTCATCCCTTTTTTCGATGAGATCGGCCCTCCATGAATCACGAGCATCTGGACGTGGGTAGGATCGACTGCCGTCACCTTGAGCTCGACCAGCCCGTCGTTGATCAGGATCCGGTGACCGGGCTGAACCTCCTCGGGCAACCGGGAGAACGGTGTGGAGACCTGAAGACCGTTTCCTGGGACGAGATCGGTCGTGATCACAAATGTCGCACCCTCTTTCAGATAGACGGTTCCCTCGACGTCCCCGATCCGAAGCTTCGGCCCCTGGATATCGGCAACGATCGGTACGAAGCGATCCATCGAGCTCGAGACCTGACGGATCATTTCGATCAGACGGATCCGATCCTCGGAGCGACCATGCGAAAAGTTCAGCCGGAAGACGTCCACCCCCGCTGCGAGGAGTTTGCGGACCATCTCCTCCGTGTTGCAGGCGGGACCGAGTGTCGCTACGATCTTTGTTCGACGCATCGTTACTTTGCACTTGCCGCGACGCTCGCGTGGAGAGGTCGTCCCAGCACCGTTGCAATGGACTCGACCTCGCTCACGAGCCTCGCGAAATCCGACGGGAGGATCGACTGTGGCCCGTCCGAGAGCGCCTCATCCGGCTTGTGATGCACTTCCACGATGATTCCGTCGGCGCCCACCGCGATCCCCGCTCTCGACATCGGCAGCACCTTCGATCGCTTCCCCGTTCCATGACTCGGATCGACGAGGATCGGCAGATGGCTGATTCGTTTGATCGCGGGGACAACCGAAAGATCGAGCGTGTTGCGAGTGTAGTCAGAGAACGTTCGGATTCCACGTTCGCAAAGCATCACTTCGTAGTTTCCTTCCGAAAGTATGTACTCAGCAGAGAGCAGGAACTCTTCGAGCGTCGCGGACATGCCGCGTTTCAGCAGGACCGGCTTGCGTAGTTTCCCGGCACTGCGGAGAAGGGAAAAGTTCTGCATGTTGCGCGCGCCGATCTGAATCGCGTCGGCGTATTGCGCTACGAGCGAGAGACTCTCCTCGTCGATGGCTTCAGTCACGACAGGAAGTCCGAACTCCCGACCCGCTTCGGCCAGTATGTGGAGCCCTCGCTCTCCCAGACCCTGGAATGCGTACGGCGACGTTCGCGGCTTGAAGGCGCCACCGCGGAGGATATGTCCTCCGGCGTCCCGCACCCCCTCGGCAACTGCACGAATCTGCTCGCGCGTCTCCACAGCGCAGGGCCCACCGATGACCACGATCGCCGGGCCCCCGACTGCAACGCCTCCAACAGAGACCACCGTGTCTTCCGGACGCGCTTCACGACTGACAAGCTTATAGGGATTGGATACGCGGATGACTTCAGCCACGCCGGGCATTGCCTCGACCGTTCCGGAATCAACGGAACCGCGGTTACCGGTTATGCCGATGGCGACGCGCTGCGCGCCCGGTATGGGATGGGCGCGAAGTCCAAGCTTCTCAATCTGTCTGACGACTGCGGCAACCTGTTCAGGCTGCGCAGAGCTTTCCATTACGATGAGCATTGATTCCTCGCGGTGCAACAACTCGCGCCGCCTACAGAGCCGGCAAGTATAATCGAGCGATTGCAGGTTCCGGGTTGCGCCCGTCCCGATTCAAGAGTCCGTTGTACAGGATCAGGGACGGTAGCGATTGGGAACTGTTAATCTCGGGGTCCCGTCACCCATTAGAAACCGGAGAAGGCATGAAGAAGATTGCAACAGTGATGTTTCTCTCATTTCTCACCGCATCCACCTCGATGGCTACGTACATCGTGGTGATGAAAGATGGACGGCGTTACAAAGCAAAGCAAAAGTGGACGGTCGCGGGCGGAAAGGCTCTGATCGCGCTCGAGAACGGAACGACGCTTCAGCTCGATCCAGGACTGATCGACGCCACTGCAAGCGACCAGCTGGCCCGCTCGGGTCTCGGCGATGTGCGCGTACTGGCAACCGACACGCCTCAACCTTCGTCTGCTCCGCAGAGGGGTCCGTCCCTTGGCTCGCGCACGCG
The DNA here is from genome assembly GCA_035576005.1 of Thermoanaerobaculia bacterium. Lineage (GTDB taxonomy): Bacteria > Acidobacteriota > Thermoanaerobaculia > Gp7-AA8 > Gp7-AA8 > DATLXH01. The sequence continues at coordinate 27,971 of DATLXH010000099.1, forward strand.
GCTGCGCACGCTTCCCCAGGAGAAGCCACGACCTGACGCTCCCCCCGCCTCGTCGCCAGCTCCCCCTCCCCCCTCCGGATCGAAAGGCTCCCTCGGCAGTGACGTGATCACCAAATTCAACGATGCATACGAGAACATTGGCATCTACGAAAAAACCGTTACCTCCACCTCGCCGGCAACTCTCAGAGTACAGTTGACGGCGGACAGCGAAGACAAGGTCTTCAAGGTTCTATCTGCTACCTCGTACATGATGACGAAAGTTCCCGGCATCACTGGCTCAAAAATCGATTCGGTGGAGTTGTTCATGTCGACCACCAACGGGGGAACCGCCGGTCGTTTCATCATGACCCAGGAAGACGCCCAGGCCATCCTCAGCAAATCTTCCAGCCGTCCCGAAGCCGACTACTTTGTGAGGAAAGTGATCTACTAGAACTAGACCGCATTTCTCACAGCGCCTCTGCTAGCACGCGAGAGTGTGTCGTCCTGAGCGGGTTAACAGGGGAACATGTTGAAGAAGTGATGACACGCGGCGGGACTCGCGCCCGGGTAGGGGCGAATCCCTCTCCCCGGCGGGGAGAGGGTGGTCGCGTAAGCGACCGGGAGAGGGGCCGCGAGAGATACGAAGACCTCGCCTTTTTCGACGGACTGGCGAGACTTTCACGCCCCTCTCCCTGCTTCGCTCCGCTCGCTTCCCTCTCCCCGCCGGGGAGAGGGATTACGCCGCTTCGCGGCTCAACGACGTCAGACAGTGAACCGGTGTCATCAGAAGCGGCCGTACGGCTTCGGACGAAGCTGAAGATGTGGCGCAGGCCTATCTCAACTACTGCAAGCCACTCTGCATCCCGGAAGCAGTCGACTCACAGCGGACTCACTCGGTTATCACTACAGCGTTGACATCCGTTGCAAACACGGCCATGTAACGAAACGCGCGCTTCTCCGGATCCGTGAGTAGTCTCTCTCCCCTCGCCAGAACGAACGACTCGAACGTTCCGTCGATGTCCGAGAGCTCGGAAGGATCATTGATATACCGCACGCGCACCAATCGCTGCTCGTTAGCCGGGAAGGCCAGCCGTCCGTACCCTTGCACTGGTCCGAAGTCGAAAAGAGTTGCGACGACCGGTACGCGAACCACGACGGCCACACCACTGAGTGAACGAATTTCCGGCTGAGCCGTGGCGACGCGTCTCGTATGGCGTGGCATGATCGAGCCGGGCTGAGTCACGGAGCCCACGGGCGAAGGCACGATGGCCGTTCGGCTGAGCGGTAAAAAGTTCCAGCGACCGAAGGGGGGCCTGCCCGCCACGGAAGCACTTTGGGGACGTTCGGTCGGGTCAGCGAACGGCAGCCGCTCGCTCCACGAATGAAAAATTTTCCAACGTCCGTCCGAGATCAAGACATTCTGGCGTGTCGGAGACGCGTCCAGCGCGAAGAGAAATCCCCCCACCCCTTTCTCGCTTCGCACAGCCGCAACGACTCGGTTCACTCCTTTTTTCGCCACCGCGCTCACGTCGTAGAGATCGAGCGGGCCGGCCCCGGCCGTCCGGCGGCCGCCAAGCCTGACGCCATTCATGAAGAGCGTGTACTCAGGATCTCCGAACACTTTGATCCTGGCGGTACCGGGATCGTCGTGCAGCACGAAGTCACGGACGGCAAAGAAAACGATTGGCTTGCCTGACTTGAGCTCGTGACCGACCAGCTTGCCCGACTCGAGGCGTTGACTCGACCAGATCCAGTTCGCTTCGCCGGTGATCCGGAAGAATTTTTCCGAGTAGAAGCGATGAAGAGTCGCAAAGAGCGCGAAGAAGAGGAACAGGACCAACAGCGCCCCGGCAATCCTCCGGAGGAATTGCAACTCCTCGGCTGGAAGCAGCGTGAGATCGAGTCGGGACGCTTTCATAGGGTCGTGCCGATTCTAGCCCGCATCGCGTGACAGACAAGAGTGTCTGTCCTACACCCGCATGTAGGGCAGACCCTTGTCTGTCACGCGATGCGGGTTAACCCGCATTTCTCACAGACGTTTGTCGTGAGACGACGGAGAGTGGCTTGGATGCGAGGCGCGCGGCGATTTTGCGACGAAGGCATAGTCGACACTATGTCGAGGAGCGAAATTGCCGTGCGACGAAGCAGACAGGCCGCTAT
>DATLXH010000100.1:0-53993 GCA_035576005.1 Thermoanaerobaculia bacterium
AGGGACGCACGGCGTGCGTCCGGTACCCTGTCCCTGACCGAGAAGATTGTCCTCGGCCATCGCTTTGGACGAGGGTTCATGCCGGGATGCAGAATTCCTGATGCGAATGTCTGGGTGCCGGACGCAGGCCCTGCGTCCCTACACCCGCCCCGGTTGCTCTCGACACAGTGGCAACTATGCTCTCGTCGCGAAACCGTCGTGCGCCTCGCATCCAGGCCGCTATCCGTCGTCTCGCGGCGAAGGTCTGTGAGAAATGCGGGTTAGGAGTGTCGCGGGACAGACAAGAGTGTCTGTCCTACATGCACACGACACTCCTGCGACCAGCTAACCGGCGACGACAGTCTGCAGCATCGGGGTCACGTTCAACACGGGTTTCGTCCGCGCGATCTCGCTCTTGATCAGGTTCAGACAGCGGATCGTGTAGGTAACGCGCGTGTTCGCCGAACCGCTCTTTGCTGCCCCCGAAATCTGACGATGTGGCCGATTGCTACCCGGCTTTCTGGATTTGAACGATGCGGAATCAAAAGGGCCCGGCTTCTCGAACTCGATCACGACTTCGTCAACCGTGGCGTCCGAGCCGCCGAGATAGCGGAAGTCCCACTCGATTCCTTCACCGACTCTCAACGAGATCTCGTCGGGATAGACAGCGAGAACCGTCTTGCCTGCGCCCTGCTCGACATCGACACGAACCGTGTGAGTCCTGAGGCCTGAGTCGACATCGTCGAGGTCGTCGGGCCGCATGAGACGGTCCGAGGATGCAGGAGGAGCGGCAACGGAGAAAGGTGACTCGGCGCGGGGAGGCGCCGGAATGAATGAAGAGGGACGCGAGGGCTCGTTATTGATGAGCCACGCAGCCGTCGCCGACCCTTCGCCCGAGAGTCGAAGCTTCGGTCGCCGTCCACCTCGAGCTGCAGGAGCTTTTGCGACGGGAGCGGTCACGGCCTTCGTCGCTGCTGGAGCCGTTGCCGCGTCATTCTTCGGCTTGGCTGAGTCCTTAGGCACGGTTGTCGTCCGGGTCTGGGACGCCGGGAGTGCAGCCTTCGAGGCTTTCTTGCTCGCAGGCACGTCAGCGGAAGCCGTCTTAGCAGTGGTCGCCTTCGTCGCGCCCGCTTTCGCCGTGTTTGACTTCGCCGCGCTTGACTTCGTCGCGGCCGACTTCACCGAAGGTGATTTTGCCTCCGATGCTCTCCCCTGCCCTGCCTTTACTTTGGAAGTCTTTCGCTCTGTCTTTGAGTCGGCAACGCGTACGCCGCCACGATGCGCAGAAGGGAGTTTTGCTGCGGGTTTTTTCGGGGATGCCTTGGAAGCCTGAGGTTTGAGCTGTTTGCTTCCAGAGCTCTTCGCCGTCGAACCGACGACCTTTGACTTGAGTGACTTCAGCGAAGCAATGTTCTTCTTCGATCCATCTTTGAGACTTTTCACCGCGCTCTTGACAGCAGGCTTCCGGGCGATCGACGCAACCGTTTTTTTGATCGCCTTCTTCAAGCCCGCAGCCGCCTTGCCGGTTTTCACCGCCGCCTTCTGGAGGTTTTTCGAGACGGCCTTCTTCGCGGAAGCGACCTTCCTGGATGAAATCAGTTTTTTCGCGGAGACCAGTTTCTTAGAGGAGGCAACGCCCCTGGCAGGCTTCCTTGCCGGCGCGGATTTTCCGCCATTTTTCTTACCTTTCACTGCCGGCATATGACTCCCTTATGCGGAAACAGGACTCGCCGAGCCTGACCGCCCAGAAAAAGAATGGCGCAATATACCAATGGGTACCTCGCCACGCCAGAGTTTTCGGAGGAGAACACCGGTTCACTGACTGACGTGGTTGAGCCGCGAAGCGGCGTATCCCTCTCCCCGGCGGGGAGAGGGAAGCGAGCGGAGCGAAGCAGGGAGAGGGGCGTGAAACTCTCGCCAGCCCGTCGGAAAGGGCGAGGTCTTCGTATCTCTCGCGGCGCAATGACGTACAGTCTGCGTCGTTTCATGGTCGGCCTCCCGAACCCCGCTGCATAGCAATGCAGAAACCTCCACGGCCGTTACCCTCTCCCGATCTCGCTTCTCAGCACCTCGACGAGACGCGAGGCGATCTGTTCGATCTCGCCCGCATCGTCTCCTTCCACCATCACGCGAACGAGATTTTCCGTTCCGGAGTAGCGGACGAGAATCCTTCCTCGCCCTCCAAGCTGCCGCTCCGCTTCGGCTGCGGCTGCCCGATAGTCGGGCAATGTTTCGAGAGGAGGCTTCGAAGCAACTTTCTCGTTCTTGAGGATCTGAGGATATGGCTCGAAGGTCCGGAGGCTCGAGAACTTCGCCTTACTGCTCGCCAGAAGCTCCGCAATCCTCAATCCGCTGTGAATGCCGTCGCCCGTGGTATGAACGGCAAAGTCGATGATGTGGCCCGACTGCTCGCCGCCAAGCGCCGCCTGGTTCGCCAGCATCATCTCGAGGACATACTTATCCCCAACCCCTGCGCGCATCAACCGGATGCCGTCAGCCTGGAGCTGTTTCTCAAATCCGAAGTTCGACATGACCGTCGACACGACAGTCGCCTTGGGAAGCTCATTTCGCTCCTTGAGGCTCTTCGCCCAGAGGAAGAGAATCTCATCGCCATCCCTGACCTTTCCCGAATCATCGACGAAGATCGCGCGGTCCGCGTCGCCATCAAAGGCGACTCCAAAGTCCGCTTTCTCTTTGACGACCCGATCCGACATTTTCTCCGGGTGAAGTGCCCCGGAGCCCTCATTGATATTCACCCCCGAGGGTTGATCGTGAAGCACGATGACCTCGGCTCCCAGCTCCCGGAAAACTTCCGGGCCGATTCGATACGCGGCTCCATGGCCGGTGTCGAGCACCACGCGAAGTCCCCGCAATGCCGCTGCGGGGAAGTTGCCAACCAGGAACGCCTTGTACGCGCTGATGAGGGCGGGCGATTCCATAAGCGCCTGATCCTCGATGCTGTTTTCTTCGTTCCTGATCCTCAGCAGATCATCCTCGATCGCCTTTTCGAGAGAATCGGCCAGCTTCATACCGTCATGGCCGAAGACCTTGACTCCGTTGTCCTCGAACGGGTTGTGCGAAGCAGAGATGGAGATTCCGGCAGAGGCATCCGATGTCCGGCAAAGATAGGCGACCGCGGGCGTCGGAACCACGCCAATGAAGGTCGCGTCACCTCCCGCCTGACGGATGCCTGCAGCAAGAGCGTTCGCGATCTCAGGTCCGGACTCCCTGGTATCCATCCCGAGAAGAATGTCAGCTCGGGACGAAGCAGAAATGAATCGCGTCGCCAGTGCCTGACCCAGCGCAAACATCGTCTGCGTATCGAGCGGGAACTCACGCGCCTTGCCTCGTATCCCATCGGTTCCGAACAACGTTCTCATCAGCGAACTCCCCGGGCTTCAGACTTTTCCGTGACTGCGGTTGACGTGGTCGTATCGGCTGCGCCGGACCGCGCGGCTTCCGTCGTCACTGATATGGAAACCTGAGCGTTGAGCGGCTCGACTATGGACACCATGCTGTTCTCCGAGGTTACACCGACAGTGGACCGGAACGAGGCGGTACGCCCTGTCAGGATGATTCTCTCGGTCGCCACCTCGGTCACATCACGAATGAGGGACGCGGGGCCCGACACCAGAGCCTGCTCCGGGATCACCTCAGGGACTCCATCCGTCGTGAAGCCCGCTGGCAGTTCGCCCACCAGAAACGGGCGGATCGGCACATATTTCTGGCGCCTCGGGTCGAGCTTGAGCCTCACTTTTGTCGGCTCGAGTGCCACGACCTCGACCTCAGGGGGAACGTTGAGAGCCTGCGGGCGGAGTGTGAAAATCCAATCGCCCGCGCGGTATTCACTCAGGTCCAGCGTCACAGCGAGATTCTGTGCCGAGAGCGATCGAAGAACAGTCAGCCGGCCGCGAAGCCGCGCACTGATGGTCTCCCGTGTTGCCGTTGTCACGACGAGATCCTTGGGGACCGCCACGAGCGCGAGAGGGACATCGAATGGGAGCTCAACGACTCTCTCCCGCCGCGGCGCCGACACCACGGTCCAGGTCGCTACGGCGAGACTGAGCGCCAGAAGCTTGGAGGGCAGATTCGAGAAAATAGTCGAACGACTCATCGATCCCCTCGTCTCGTCAGCACCTTTTCGATTCTGTCGCTCAGACCTTCAGCGGTGAGATGCTCGTCGAGAACTCCATCCGACGCTGCAGCAATCGATCCGTTCTCCTCAGAGACTACGATCACGAAGGCATCCGTCTCTTCCGAAAGACCCACGGCGGCCCTGTGACGGCTGCCGTGTCCCTTGACTTCGGTCGTAGCGCTCAGCGGAAGCAGGACACTGGCGGCCGCGATGCGGCCCTGCTGAATGATGACCGCTCCGTCGTGGAGTGGCGCTCCAGGTGTGAAGATGTTGCCGAGCAGCTCAGCCGTGAGCCGCGCGTCGAGCAGCTTGCCTCGCTCGATAAAAAGACGGAGTGACTGGGTGCGCTCGATCGCAATCAACGCTCCCACTTTGCGATGTGCCAGCAGACGCACCGCCTCGACGATCGGTGCAACGATCTGCGCGGCCGAGGTTTCCCCTCCGGGCAGAGCCTGCAGGGGATTCTTCCCAAAGGCCGCCAGCCCGCTGCGGATCTCGTTCTGGAAGAGGACGACCAGAGCGAATGGCAGGTAAAAGAAAATCTGTCGTGATATCGCCTCGAGGGCAGCAAGGTCGAGTGCGCGTGCCACAAGGTACGCAGCGCCGAGCACCATCAACCCGATCGACATCTGCATCGCACGCGTTCCGCGGATCAGGCGGAGAACCATGTAGAGAACGAACGCGACGATGAGAATGTCCACTGCGTCTCGCCAGGTGAACTGCAACGACTGCAACTGTTCGTAGAGATTGCTCATCGGAGGCCGTCCACTCCGGGACCGGCCGGGTAAGCCTTCAAGGCTGCTGCACTGATGGCCGCGAACACTTCGAGGAAGTCGACAGTCTCGGCCACATCGTGCACACGGACTATGGCCGCGCCAGCGTTCGCTGCGGCCGCCGCAGCCGCCAGAGAGCCGGCACTGCGAGCGGGTCCTCCAGGCTTGCCTGTCAGTTTGCCGATGAATCCCTTCCGCGAGGCGCCCACTACCAGCGGACGGAGCTCACGCAATTCGGAAAGCCTGGCCAGGATCTCGACGTTGTGCTCCGATGTTTTTCCAAATCCAATTCCCGGATCAATCAACAGCAGCTCGGGATCGATCCCGCAATCGACTGCGTGATCAATCCGGGACTGGAGATCGGTCTTGATCTCAGACATCACGTCGTCGTAATGAATGGAGTCCTGCATCGTTCGCGGCTCACCCCGAATATGCATCAGGATGACGCCCAGCCTCAGCGAACGCGCGACACCAGCCATTCCCTCATCGAACTCCAGCGCCGTTACATCATTGAGGATATCGGCCCCCGCTCGTCCAGCCTCGAGGGCAACGGGCGACTTCATCGTGTCAATGGAAATCAGGACGTTGCTCACCCTTCTGATTCCTTCGATGATGGGGATGACACGATCGAGCTCCTGTTGCAATGGGACCGGTTGAGCGCCCGGCCTTGTCGATTCGCCTCCTACATCAATGATCGCTGCACCTTCGCGCTCCATGTGAAGCGCCGACTCGATGGCGATTGCGGGGCTGAGGTGGACGCCGCCATCCGAGAACGAATCGGGTGTCACGTTGATGATGCCCATGACCATCGGGCGCGATCGGAACTCGAGGATTCTCCCATTGGGAAGGTCCATGCCAGCCCGCATTTCTCACACTCCTTCGTTGCGAGGCAGCGGAGAGTGGCCTGGACGCGAGGCGCACGACAGTTTCGCGACGAGGGCATAGTTGACACTATGTCGAGGAGCGAAACCGCCGTGCAACGAAGCAGACAGGCCGCTATCCGCTGCCGCAGCAGAAGGAGTGTGAGAAATGCGGGCTGGAGCCGCCTCGAAGGCGGCGCTCGCAACTCCTGCGAGGCTCAGCTCAGAAGGGTCGAGACAGGATCGTCCCCACACTCAGCGATCTTCCTCTCTCCGTATCTCAGCGCCGAGGGGCCTGAGTCGCTCCTCGATTCGCTCGTATCCGCGATCGATCTGATGAATGTTGTGGATGATGCTCTCCCCTTTCGCGCAGAGCGCCGCAAGCAGGAGCGCCATCCCGGCGCGAATGTCCGGGCTCGAGATCTCGCCGCCGTATAGTCCCAGGCCTCCCACGATGATCGCGCGATGGGGATCGCACAGGATGATGCGAGCTCCCATCCCGATCAGCTTGTCGGTGAAAAAGAGACGCGACTCGAACATCTTCTCGAAAATCATGACCGTCCCTTCGGACTGCGTAGCCACGACGATCATGATCGAGAGCAGATCGGCCGGGAACGCCGGCCAGGGGCCGTCGTCGATCTTCGGAACAGCGGCGCCAATGTCATAACGGATGCGCAATTCCTGCTCGGCCGGCACGCGGATGTTCGCTCCCTCGAATTTCAGCTCCACACCAAGTTTCTCGAGCATCAGACGGACTGAATACATGTGCTCGGGCACCGCGTTCTCGATCAGAAGCTCGCTGCGGGTAACGGCGGCGAGTCCGATGTACGATCCCACTTCGATGTGATCGCTTGGTATGGTGAATTCGCCCCCGCCCAACCGGTCGACACCATGGATTGTCAGGGAGTTCGTCGCGATTCCCTCGATGCTCGCCCCGAGGGAGTTCAGAAATCGACAGAGATCCTGAACGTGTGGCTCGGCAGCCGCGTTGTAGATGATGGTGTCGCCTTTGGCCAGTACAGCAGCAGTGATCGCGTTCTCAGTTGCAGTCACGGAAGCTTCATCGAGGAACATCTTCTTGCCCCGAAGCTGCCTGGCACTCATCCGGTACTCACTCGCTGAGACCTCGATCTGAGCCCCGAGCGCCTCGAGCGCCATGAGGTGGGTGTCGATCCGTCTTCTGCCGATTGAGTCTCCGCCAGGTTTACTGATCGACGCCGCCCCGCAGCGAGCCAGTAGAGGACCGGCAAGAAGAATGGATGCACGGATCTTTTTCGAAAGCTCGGGGTCGGGAACCGTTGAGCATTCGGCGCGGGCGTGGATGCGGACGACGTTTTTTTCGAGCCGCTCGACAGCGGCGCCGACTCCCTCGAGGATCTGCAGCATGATCCGGACGTCCTGGATGTCCGGAAGATTCCTCAAAGTGATTGGCTCACTACTGAGAATCGTTGCCGCTAGGATCGGCAATGCCGCGTTCTTGTTTCCTCCGGGGCGAATCGTCCCCGACAACCTCTTGCCGCCTTCGACAATAAACCGTTCCATTCTGTCCTCTAGCACTACAGGCTGTAGACCGGAAATGGCGTCTGCTGAGTGCGGATGGAAGCTAACACAAAAGCCGCTCCCCTCCCTGGTCCGTGCTGGCCGGGCCGAATCATTTCAACCCATCACTGGCGTATTCCGCCGACCGAGACACACAACGCTGTGCAAATCGTCTCATGTCGTTTACTTTAGGTGTCGTGCAGGAAACTTCCCTTCGATTGAACGAATCGCTCCCACCAGCCCTGGTCAGCTGCCATCGCCCTGGCCGGACGGTAAGCCAATGCTCGTAGCAACTCTGGGCTCCGGTAGCGCTGGAAACTGCACTTTGTTCGAGAGTGACGGTACGCGGATCCTCGTGGACGCAGGTTTCGGCCCTCGCGAGACTGAAAAGCGGCTCAATATGCTCGGCACTTCGCTCGAGAAGGTGCAGGGCCTGGTCATCACGCACGAGCACTACGACCACATGCGGGGAGCTGCAAAAATCGCCGAGAAGTTCAGCATTCCCATCTACTCGACCGAGGGAACGCTCAACGCGAGAAACATCGACCGGAAAAAAGTCCCGACGGTAGCCATCCCGAACAACAGCACTTTCCGGATCGGTGACCTGTCGATTCATGCACGACGCATCATTCACGACGCAGCGGATCCCGCCTGTTTCGTCATCGAAGCCGCCGACGGGACCAGAGTCGGCATCGCCAGCGACCTGGGCATCGTCGACGCGCCGGTCCTCCGCCACTTGTCGAAATGCGACGGCCTGCTGCTCGAATCCAACCACGATCTCGACATGCTGCGCGCCGGAAGCTATCCCTGGAGTCTCAAGCGCAGGATCATGTCGAATTATGGCCACCTGTCGAATGACGATGCGATGTCGGCTCTTCAAAAGATGATCGGGCAGGAGCTCAAGACCGTTGTTCTGATCCATCTCTCGAAGAGCAACAATCACGAATCGATCGTGCGGTCGATGGCCTCTGACGTCGTGAAGACAACCGGGGCCCGACTCGATGTGCTCATCGCAGCACAGGAACGCGCGATTGGCCGGATGGAAATATCGCGTCGAACCGGTGCTGCGAAACGGATCTCCGGCTTTCAGCAGCTGCGGCTATTCGCATGATGGTCTTACACGATCCCACTGCAGTCGGAGCATCGGTTTGAAAGCGACTGTGATTGTCGAGCTGAAAAGCTCAGTCCTCGATCCGCAGGGAAAAGCAATCCAGCATTCGCTTGGGAGTCTGGGCTTCGAGGGAGTGGAAGATGTCCGCGTCGGGAAAGTGTTTCGCATCACGTTTGATGACACATCTACCGAAGATCTCGACAAACGGATCAAAGCCATGTGCGAGAGCCTCTTCGCCAATACGGTCATGGAGAACTACTCCTTCACAGTCGAACGGTAGCCGCGCGCCCGAAGGGGGCCGAATCCTCTGCCTGGCGGGGGACAGGGTGGTCGCGTCAGCGACCGGGAGAGTGGCCGTGAGAGATACGAAAACTCAGCCGATGCCGCGGAATCGCGAGACTTCCACACCCCTCTCCCTGCGTCGCTTCGCTCGCTTCCCTCTGCCCGCCGGGCAGAGGGCTCGCCGCTTCGCGGCTCAGTCGCCGCGGCGGATTCCGAGGCTTGAAAGAATGCCTCGAGCAACATGGGTCTCCGCGCTCCTCGTCGTCGCTCTCGCGACTCATGTTGACGCGGCCACCTCGCTCACTCCCGTCGGAACACGAGATCCAAAAATCGTCAGACGATGGTCTCTCAATGGCTCCCCTGCGGGCCTGGCGATCGGCCGCAATGGAATCGTGTACGTAGGCATGACGAACGCGCAGTCACTGCTCGCGATCAACATATCGACCGGGTCGATCCAGAAAGAGCTCGTCCTCGATTCTCCCCACATCGCCGCGACGAAAGAACTACTCACACTCAGGGTGAATCACGATGGAACCCTGCTGGCCATTGCGAACGGGTCGGACGAGAGCGTCACTCTCGTCGCCATCCCCTCACTCGACGTTCGCCGCGAAATCTCGCTCGAAGGTGAAGTCGTGCGCGACACGATCTTCGATCACTCAGGACGGAACCTCTTCGTCATGGGACGATCGGTCCACGCCTTCGACCGCGAGGGCAAAAAAGAAATCCGGCGTCTGGAAATCGATGACCCCGCCGCGATGGCCGTCGATGCGAGCGGGAGGTTACTCGCCGTAGCCGGGAGCGAGGATTTCGGGAATGGCAAAGTCTCGATCCTCGCGCTCTACGACACGACGACGCTCAAAGAAATCTCCCGGGAACCTCTGGAGACCGACCGCAGAATTCAGCAGCTTCTCTTCGCGGCGGATGACCAGGCAATCGTTGCAATCGCGGACGACTGGCTCGGTGAGAAAAGCCTCGCGATGAAGGCCCCGAAAACAATGATTCAGGATCAGAAGCAGGCCCGCATCCGCCTGGAGTTCGGAGACATGATGAGCACCGAGCGGATCTGTCTGCCGCCGAAAAGCGGCCCCCAGATAGCCACCCTCGGCAGGCCATCTTCTGTTGTCCTCTTCGCGGAGCGACGATGCAGCGCAGGCAGTTCCTTCCGAGCCTCAGCCAGGAAGACGACGACGCAGTCGGTTTATGGGATCTCTGCGTATGCGATTGCGTTCGATGCGTCGGCGGGCCGGCTTTTCGCGACAGACCGAGCCGGCTACTTTACAATTTACAAAGTGGTAGCTCCCCCCAGCAAAAAAAGAACTCCCTGATCTCCCGCGATGTAGTCGGTTTCGACGAAACCATCATGAGGTACGCTCGATGAAATTCGGAGTCGTGGTCCTCCCTGGTTCCAACTGCGATCACGACGCGCTCCACGTCGCCGAGAAAGTTCTCGGCGCCGAGATCGTGACCTTGTGGCACAAAGAGAGCGACATCCGGAACGTGGACTGCGTGATCCTGCCGGGAGGCTTCGCCTACGGCGATTATCTCCGCGCCGGAGCCCTGGCAAAGTTCGCCCCCATCATCGAATCGGTCAAGCGCCATGCCGCAAAAGGAGGCCTCGTCCTGGGCATCTGCAACGGTTTTCAGGTCCTGACAGAAGTCGGGCTCCTGCCCGGCGCCCTGATGAGGAACTCCGGCCTCAGCTTCATCTGTCGTGACATACGGGTTCGGGTCGAGCACAGCGATACGCCCTTTACGTCAACAATCGCCCCCGGGACCGTGCTTCGCATGCCGATTGCCCACGGTGAGGGAAATTACATCGCTGATGAGCGAACGCTTGAAAAACTCGAGAGCAACAATCAAGTCATTCTCCGCTACTGTTCCGAAGAAGGTGATTTGACAGCGGACGCAAATCCGAACGGATCCGCGCGAAGCATCGCCGGGATCTGTAACGAGAGCCGAAACGTTTTCGGACTGATGCCTCATCCGGAACGCTGCTCCGAATCACTCCTCGGAAATCAGGATGGGCTGACCATTTTCCGCTCGATCGAGAAGACGATCATTGGTCTGGGACCAGACCGACAGACAAGAGTGTCTGTCCTACATTAATCACAGGCGACTGGAGACCAAGTTGAGCGAAAAAGACATTGACGCGCTGTTGCATGAGACCCGCGAATTCCCCCCGAGCGATTCGTTCAAGCTTCAGGCGAACATCAGCAACGAGGCTGTCTACGAGCGGGCGCTGGAGAACCGTGAAGCATTCTGGGAATCATGGGCTGAGGAGCTCGACTGGGAAACGAAGTGGACGAGCGTGCTGGAGTGGACGCCTCCTAACGCAAGATGGTTCATCGATGGAAAGATCAACGTTTCCTATAACTGTCTCGACCGTCACCTGGAAACTCGCGGCGACAAGAAGGCAATCATCTGGGAGGGCGAACCTGGGGAGGTCCGCACCTTCACCTACAGGGAACTTCACGCCGAGGTCTCGCGCTTCGCCAGTGCCTTACTGAAGCTTCGCGTTGAACCGGGCGACCGCGTGGCGATCTACATGCCGCTGATTCCCGAGGCTGTGGTGGCGATGCTTGCGTGCGCGCGAATCGGCGCGGTGCACTCCGTAGTGTTCGGAGGGTTCTCCTCCGACGCTTTGAGCGACAGGATCAATGACGCGCAGGCAAAAGTTCTGATCACCGCAACCACCGGCTATCGGCGAGGGAATCTGGTCGCACTCAAGAAACTCTCGGACAACGCGATCTCGAACACTCCGTCGATCGCGCATGTCGTAGTCGTCGCGCGGCATGAGGAAGATCGTTCGACCGAGATGAAGGAAGGTCGCGATCATTGGTACGACGAGATCATGAAGGACGCGGACCCGAAGTGTGACGCGATCCCGCTCGATTCCGAACACATGCTCTTCACGCTCTACACGTCCGGCACGACCGGAAAACCGAAAGGCATCGTCCACACCACGGGCGGTTATCTGACCGGGGTGTACGCGACCACGAAGTGGGTATTCGATCTCAAGGAAGACGACGTCTACTGGTGCACGGCGGACATCGGATGGGTCACCGGCCACTCGTATGTCGTCTATGGACCTCTCTCAAATGGTGCCACGGTGTTTCTCTACGAGGGTGCACCCGACTGGCCTGAGCGCGACAGGATGTGGAGTCTCGTGGAGAAGCACAAGGTCACGATCTTCTACACGGCGCCAACAGCAATTCGTGCGTTCATGAAGTGGGGCCGGCAGCTGCCACAGTCGCATGACCTTTCCTCACTTCGTCTTCTCGGCAGCGTAGGCGAGCCGATCAACCCGGAGGCGTGGATCTGGTACCACGAGAACATCGGCGGTGGTAGATGTCCCGTAGTGGATACGTGGTGGCAGACCGAGACGGGGATGATCATGATCACTCCTCTGCCCGGCATCGTAGCGACGAAGCCGGGTTCTGCTACCCGAGCATTCCCGGGGATCGAGACTGCGATTCTCAACGAAGCGGGGGAGCGGGTTGACGTCGGCGGCGGATATCTCGCGATCACGAGTCCGTGGCCCGCGATGTTGCGCGGGATCTACGGAGATCCCGAACGATTCGAGAAGCAGTACTGGTCCAAGTGGAAGGGGATCTACTTCACGGGTGACGGAGCCCGGCGGGACGAAGAAGGGTACTTCTGGCTGCTGGGCCGCGTTGATGACGTCATGAATGTCGCCGGCCACCGAATCGGTACGATGGAAGTTGAATCGGCGCTGGTTGATCATCCTGCCGTCGCCGAGGCAGCCGTAGTTGGGATTGGTCACGAGATCAAGGGAACGGGGATCGCCGCGTTCGTGATCGTGAAGGAATCGAGGAAAGAGGAGTCGATGCGCGATCCGAAAGCATTCGAATCGGAGCTGAAGGCTCATGTGGTCCAGAAGATCGGCGCGATCGCCCGACCGGAGAAGATTCTCATTACGGTTGAGTTGCCCAAGACGAGAAGCGGCAAGATCATGCGGCGACTGCTTCGAGACATCGCGGAAGGAAGAGCCCTGGGCGACGTCACAACACTCGCCGACCCGACCGTCGTGGCCTCGCTCAAGGAACGATACGAAGAACAGGAGTAGCACGCCTTTCTCTCTCCGGGCGGGAGGGCGAAGCCTTTGGAGTGCGGCTGCCGCAGCTGCCGCTTTCTGAGTCCCATCGCAATCATGCAAGCGATGCACGATTTTCATTCACGCTGGTTCGACACAAAAGCGGCAGCTGCGGCAGCCGCACTCCATAGCTTCGCACTCCTTCGACAAAGACCTCCCCGAGGTCGGACTCGACGCTCGACTGATCTCGCCGTACGGGCGATAGAATTGTACCCAGACCACCTCACAAAATGAACGCACTTCCTCTGCTCCTCTTTTTTATGGCGATCACGACGATCGCGTACCGTTACTACTCCGCATTCCTCGCCGCGAGAGTCCTCGTGCTGGACGATTCCCGCATCACGCCGGCTCACAGACTCGAGGACGGGAACAACTACGTTCCGACAAACAAGTGGGTCCTTTTCGGCCACCACTTCGCTGCCATCTCGGGAGCGGGTCCGCTGATTGGTCCCGTGCTGGCGGCTCAGTTCGGCTACCTTCCCGGCCTTCTCTGGCTCGCATTCGGTGTCGTGTTCGCCGGCGCCGCTCACGATTTCGTGATCCTCACCTCATCCATGCGACGGAACGGCAAGTCTCTGGCTGAGATAGCGCGCGCAGAGATCGGGCCGGTTGCCGGGATGACCGCGATGATCGCGATTCTCGGGATCATTGTCATTGCTCTGGCCGGGCTCGGAATCGCGGTGGTGAACGCGCTGGCTGACTCACCGTGGGGCCTTTTCACAATCGCCATGACGATCCCGATCGCCTTCGTCGTCGGCTTCTCGATGCACGGTCGCGGGGACGCAGGAATTCGCAAGGCTTCGATCTACGGCACTCTCGCTGTCCTCGCGGCTGTCGTGGCCGGTCGATGGATTCCAGGCTCACCGCTCGAATCATTCTTCACCCTGTCGAAGACCGAGATCACGTTCGCCATCGCAGCCTACGGCTTCATCGCCTCCGTGCTTCCCGTCTGGATGCTTCTCTGCCCGCGTGACTACCTCTCGTCGTACATGAAGCTCGGAACGATCTTCGCGCTCGTCGTCTCCACGATCATCGTCGCGCCGACGATTCATGCGCCGGCCATCTCTGAGTTCGCGGGCGGCGGCGGACCGATCATCCCGGGCAAGCTCTTCCCGTTCGTCTTCATCACGATCGCCTGCGGCGCCATCTCGGGCTTTCACGCGCTCATCGGATCGGGAACCACGCCCAAGATGATCGACAAAGAATCCGACGCCCGCATGATCGGATACGGAGCGATGCTGTGCGAAGGGCTTGTGGGCTGCGTCGCTCTCATCGCGGTTTGTGCGCTCGAGCCGGGCGACTACTTCGCCATCAATGTCGCTCCCGAGACTTTTGCAAAGCTTGGGATCCCCACGGTTCACCTGGCGGAGCTTTCTGCTGCGGTCGGTGAAGACGTCGCGGGGAGGACGGGAGGCGCCGTCTCTCTCGCAATCGGATTTGCGAACATCTTCTCCTCACTCCCATCGCTGAACGGTCTCATGAAATATTGGTACCACTTCGCGATCATGTTCGAGGCACTCTTCATCCTCACCACGATCGATACGGGGACCAGGGTGGCGCGCTTCATGGTGCAGGAGTTTCTGGGCGGGATCGTCAAGCCGTTTGCGGATCAGAGCTGGCTGCCAGGAACCATCATCTCGACCGGCCTGGTGGTGGCCGGATGGTCCTACTTCATTCTCACCGGGTCGATCTCTCAGATCTGGCCGATGTTCGGAATCGCAAACCAGCTGCTCGCGTGCGTGGCGCTCTGTGTGGGGACGGCGGTGATCATCAACTCCGGACGCGCGAAGTATGCGTGGACGACCATGGCGCCGCTCGCCTTTGTCTCCTTCACGACGATCTATGCGGGGATCCTCTCCATCTTCGACAACTTCCTGCCGATGACGAAGATCCCGGGGAAAGCATTCACGGGATACCTTGACGCGACGTTGACAGCTGCCCTCCTGGCCTGTGTCTTCGTCATTCTCGTCGCATCGGCCCGCGCATGGATCCGCGGCATCCGCGGCGAGCAGGTTGCCACTGTCACTGCCGATGGTCGATCGAACCAGAATGGTCCCGGCAACGGCTGCTGTTGAGGGTTAGCGCATTTCTCACAGAATGCGAGCGCAGGGACGCACGGCGTGCGTCCGGTACCCTGTCCCTGACCGAGACGATTGTCCTCGGCCATCGCTTTGGACGAGGGTTCATGACGGGATGCAGAATTCCTGATGCGAATGTCTGGGTGCCGGACGCAGGCCCTGCGTCCCTACACCCGCCCCGGTTGCTCTCGACACAGTGTCAAGGAGCGAAATTGCCGTGCAACGAACGAGACAGGCCGCTATCCGTCGTCTCGCGACGAAGGTCTGTGAGAAATGCGCGCTGGGTGCAGGACAGACACTCTTGTCTGTCGCGCGATCAATCCTGGAAACTGCTCCGGGCCATGACCTCGATCTTCCTGCGACCCGGGACCTGCACAACGATCGCATGACGCCCTCGAGGCAGAGTCGGCTTCTTCACGACCAGGACGTAGTGACCTGAGATCGCCCGCTGGAGCTTATCCATCGCGAATTGCGGAAAGTTGTTCGTCTTGACGTAGAACCCTCCCGTGTCGCTGGAGACTTTACTGAGACCGGCTTCGAGAGAGTGGTAGTCGGCGGTGCTGACATCGAGCGAGAACACCGCCGTCCGTGCAGCTTCCAGTGCGGTCCGCGCTACGTGGTAGAACCTCTCCATCTGCACGCCGCCCCGCGTGAGCCGCCCGAGACCCCATCCGAAGAGAATGAGGCTCTTGGCACCGGGCACCGGAAGAAGCGCGTTGCCGATGTGAAAGAGCGCTTCTTCCGGCGACTTGCTGTTCCGTGCCGCCAGAGCGGTCAGACGTGCGCGCAGCGACGGCTCTGCAACGATCTCCAGCGGCGCCGGGGTGTCAATCCTGACCGACTCTTCAATTGCGCGAATTAGCCGGTTGCGATCGCTCGTGAAGTCCTGACGCAACTTCAGATGGGAGTCGAAGGACACGACCGCAACACGGTCATCCTCGGAAAGCGTTTCAAGAAACTCCTTCGCGTAATGAATCATCCGGATCTGCCCGCCAAGGCGAGAATCTGCTCTCTGGAAATCCGTCTGAAAGAACATCACCAGGAGACGCCCTTTGGGGGTGGGAACATCGAACGATTCACCGGTCCCGGATGGCGCGACCCCTTCTCCATAAGGTGTCGATGCCGACACCCACTCCAGCGATTCGATCTCCGCCGGTCTCCTGTCGATTCGAACCCTGAAATCGGAGGCTTCGAGTCCAAGCACCGGCGAACCGTCGTCGTAAACGACGTGAGCATCGACGATGACTCGAGAGACTTCGATTGTCTCGCCGATCTTCATCTCCTGCGCGAGGATGGGATATGACAGGGCTATCCCGCAGAGAGCCCCAGGGATTACCGCGAGCCATGACTTAAGACGCTGCATCGCTACAAGACTACTCCTCAGGTCGGATGCAAACTGTTTCATCCCGGCAACGTGTTGTTCGTCGTCTCCCCTCTCCCGGCGGGAGGGTGGCGCGTCAGCGCCGGGTGAGGGTCCCTGTCCAGCGCCGTGAGAATTGTCCATGGTGACGCCCAGTTCAACATCGCCATACGTTCTCGAGGGCGGGACCCTCACCCGCCTCTCACGAGGCACCCTCTCCCGCCGGGAGAGGGCAGAGTGCGCGCGCGAGATCATCCCTATCGAGGGTTCTCAGTCGTGTGACAAGATTCCTTCATGGGGATTCACAAGATGAGACATGTGATTGGAAGCGTGATGTTTTCGTTGCTGCTGACTTGCTCTGCATTCGCCGCCGACCCGTTCGACGCCGCGTTTCGCAACAAGACGATGCGTGTCGACTACTTTCACACCAACGCGAAAGGCGAAGAGATCCTCGCACTCGACGAAGTCGTTTCAGACGGTCCGTGGAGTGGGAGTCGAACAAGGCTTGTCGACGATACGAACCTGGGCAAGTACCTATTTCAGGTGATCGACCCCGAGACGAATCGAGTTCTTTACTCTCGAGGCTACGCGTCGCTCTATGGAGAGTGGGAAACCGTACCGGACTCGAAGACGTCGAATCGGACCTTTCACGAATCCGTCCGCTTCCCGTGGCCGAAAGCGGCGTTTCAACTCGTGGTCAAGAAGCGCGATCCTCAGAATCGCTTTCATGAGATCTGGTCCATAGCCATCGATCCCGAATCCAGGTTCGTCAATCCCTCCGACAGGCCTGCTGCCGGAAAAGTCTGGACGATCCTCGAGAGCGGACCTCCACACGAGAGAGTCGACCTGCTGATTTTGTCTGACGGCTACAGCGAGAAAGATCTTCCAAAGTTTCACAACGACGCGAAGCAGCTGGTGGACGCGCTCTTCTCAACCGAACCATTCAAGAGCAGGAAGGGGTCATTCAACGTTCGGGCGATCGATCTCGCGACGGAGCGCAGCGGCATTCACCGTCCGCGTACCGGTGACAATCGACGGACCCCTCTCGGAACGCAGTACAACATCTTCGATTCTGAGCGCTACGTGCTGACCGAAGACAACAAGTCTCTTCGTGAGATCGCCTCCGGAGCCCCGTACGAATTCCTAGAAATCCTGGTCAATGAGACTCAGTACGGTGGCGGCGGCATCTTCAACGACCACGCAACCGCGGTGGTGGGAAGTGGTTTCGCCAACTACCTCTTCATCCACGAGTTCGGACATCACTTCGCAGGTCTCGCGGACGAGTACTACACCTCCGACGTTGCCTACGAGACCGGAGCCAAAGACTTCGCGGAGCCCTGGGAGCCGAACATCACGGCGCTTCTCGATCCGGCGAAACTCAAGTGGCGGGACCTGGTCGTTGCCGGAACACCGCTACCAACTCCGTGGGAGAAGGAAGCGTTCGAGACGCACAGTCGCGAAGTCCAGAGCGTACGCACAAAAATCCGGAGCGAGAACGCTCCCGAGAGTGTGATGGACAAGCTCTTCAAATCGCAACAGGAGTGGGAAACAAAGTTTCTATCGTCCATGAAACACTCCGGAAGGGTTGGGGCGTTCGAAGGAGCGGGCTACGAAGCGAAGGGACTCTACAGAGCTGAATCAGACTGCATCATGTTCACTCGCGACGAGGTTGGCTTCTGCAGAGTATGCCGGCGCGGAATCGATCGCGTAATCGACCTCTACTCACGGCCGTGAAGTTTCGAAGGCAGCGTACCCCTCCCTTTTCGATTGATCGAAATGTCATCCCGAGCTTGGGCGGAGGGGTGGGACATACCGTTCCTTTTCCTGGTCGCGGCACGCTGCGGCAAATTCGCCCGGCAAGACATAGGTCGCGTTCGCCGTCAGCGGAACTTTTTCGTCAGCCTCTCCATCGCCTTCGTGTCGACCTTGTTGAAGATCGGCGCGAGAATCTCTCTCTGCTTTTCGAACAATGTGTTGATCCCCCCTCGACCAAGGGAGAGCATCGACTGGAGATCTTCGTCACTGAAGCTGTTGTGCTCGGCGGTTCCCTGCAGCTCGACGAACCGCATCTTGTCGTTTGCGACCAGGTTCATGTCGACGTCAGCCTTCGAATCCTCCGCATAGTTCAGGTCGAGACAGGCGACACCCTGAACGATGCCGACGGAAACGGCGGCGACTGACTCACGGATCGGCCAGCGTGCAAGTCGTCCGGCGAGATACATGTCGCCGAGCGCCATCACCAGTGCGACGAACGAGCCGGTTATCGACGCGGTCCTGGTGCCGCCGTCCGCCTGAATGACATCGCAATCGATCCAGACGGTCCGCTCGCCAAGGAGCTCGAGATCGAGAGTGGATCGAAGCGAGCGGCCGATCAGCCGCTGAATCTCCATCGTCCTGCCACCCTGCTTGCCTTTGCTCGCTTCCCGGTGTGTGCGCTCCGAGGTGGCGCGCGGGAGCATGCCGTATTCGGCGGTGATCCAACCCTTCCCGCTTCTGTAGAGAAACGGCGGCACCTTTTCTTCGATCGATGCGGTGCAGATGACTTTCGTGTCACCAACTTCGATGAGCACCGAGCCCTCGGCATGCTTGACGAAATTCGGCCGGATGGTGACGGGACGAAGCTGATCGAATGACCGTCCATCGATTCGTGCAGTAAGCGTGGAGCTCATGAGATGTCCTGTGCTCGAAAAAGCGATCGAACCGATGATTCGATGACGAGCGGGTGAAGGTCAGCTGGGTTGATCGGCCGAGCTCAGGTCGGAGCCTTTCGGCACGACGACGATGCCACTGTCGGTCACAGTAAATCGTTTCCTGTCTTCTTCCTGATCATAGCCGATCACCGTTCCGGCCGGCAGGCGCACACCTTTGTCGATGATCGCCCGTCGAATCTCCGAGTGACGCCCGACCTCAACGCCGTCCATGAGGATCGATTCGTTGACGTCGCAGTACGAATGGATTCTGACGCGCGGTGAAAGGATGGAGCGATTGATCGTCCCTCCCGAGATGATGACGCCGTCTGAGACCATTGAGTCGGTGGCGATACCGATCCTCCGGCTCTCTGCATCAGCGAAAACAAACTTAGCCGGCGGGAGATTCATTGCGCTCGAGACAATCGGCCACTCATGATTGTAGAGATTGAAAGCCGGGGTCACGGACACGAGATCCATCGACGCGGCAAAGTAACTCTCGATCGTTCCGACATCACGCCAGTAACCAGCGTTGGTCTCAGACTCGCCATCGATCTTGTTCGTGCCGAAGTCATAGGCATACACCTTCATCTTCGGGTACATCTGCGGGATCACCTGCCTGCCGAAATCGTGGGCCGTGTCGCGCAGGGCATTGTGCTGGAGAACATCGGTCATGACCCGTGCCTTGAAGATGTAATTCCCCATCGAAGCAAGGACCATGTCGGGGCGACCCGGAATCGTCTTCGCACCCTCCTTCGGCTTCTCGACAAAGCCGGTAACTCGGAACTCATCGTCAATTTCCACCACGCCGAAGTTGTGAGCTTCGCTCAGCGGTACGGGGATTGTGGCGATCGTCAGATCGGCATCCATCTCAAAGTGAGCCTGAAGCATCTGATTGACGTCCATCTTGTAAATGTGATCGCCGCCGAAGACGCAGACATGCTCGGGCCGCTCGTCGAAGATCAATTCCAGGTTCTGGTAGACGGCGTCGGCAGTTCCTCGGAACCAGAACGGTCCCTTTCGCATCTGAGCCGGAACGACATCGACGTACTGACCAATCTCAGGATTGAGCCGCCAGGTCCGCGTCACATGTTCAATCAGAGAAGTCGACTTGAACTGGGTGAGTACCTTGATCTTGAAAAATCCGGAATTGATGAAGTTGTTCAGGACGAAATCGATGATCCGATAGCGCCCGCCAAAGGGCACCGCTGGCTTGGCTCGGTCGCGGGTGAGAGGGTAGAGACGCTCCCCCATTCCTCCCGCGAGGACCATCGTCAGGACATTCCGAAAACCGATTGGACTACGCATAAGCCGGTTGTATCCGTTTTGCCAGTGTTACGCCAGCGGAACCTGCTCCGTAGACTGCCGCCGGGGGCTTCCATTGTGCCTGCGGCAGCTGCCGAGTGCACCTTCCTCCAGAAGCCGGCCACATCGCGCGCCGTGCACGAGCAACGCGATGCTGCATAATCGTTACTCTTCGCGTGGGACTCCTCAAACCGACCCGTCAAACAATAACCTGATGCCCGACAAAACCTACTACACCCTTCTTGGCGTCAAGAAGGATGCGTCCGAAGCTGAGATCAAGAAGGCTTATCGGAAGCTCGCGCGCAAGCATCACCCTGATGTGAACCAGGGAGACAAGGGCGCTGAAACAAAGTTCAAGGAAATTTCGGAAGCTTACGGAATCCTGAGCGACAAAGAGAAACGTGAACAATACGATCAGTTCGGCAAGGCTGCTTTCTCCTCAGGGGGCGGCCCACAACCGGGCGGCTCCAACCCGTTCGGAGGAGGAGGCTTCGATTTCTCGCAGTTCGGCGGAGCTCGACAGGGCGGCTCGCGACGAGCCCAGCCCGACTTTCGCGATCTTTTCTCCGATCTCTTCGGAGGGTCGGAACCGGCGCGGACGCCCAGCCGCGGAAGCGACGTCGAGGCAGAGACGATCATTGACTTCCGCGATGCTATCCAGGGAACGACCGTTCAATTGAAAGTTGCAAAGCAGGATCTCTGTCCCGTCTGCCGCGGCACAGGCCGCTCGAATAATTCGGTATGCAGGAGTTGTCATGGCGCAGGCTCGGTTCCCGGAAATGCGGTCAGCGTGAAAATCCCGGAGGGTGTCGCTGAGGGGCAGCGAATCCGTGTCCGCGGTAAAGGTTCGGAAGGAGGCCCTGGCGGATCGCAAGGCGACCTCATTCTGACGATCCACGTTCGTGCTCATCCTTTTTTCGAGCGACGTGGAGATGACATCCATATCGAAGTGCCAGTCACCGTGGCCGAGGCGATGCGTGGTGGCGAGCTCGAAGTTCCTACCATTCGCGGGGTCGTTCGCGCGCGGATTCCCTCGGGCACTCAGGGAGGGCAGGCGTTTCGACTGACAGGAAAAGGGGTCAGGAAGAGCAAAGGAACCGGGTATGGCGATCATTATTACAAAGTACAGATCGCAGTCCCGCGCGACCCCTCGCCCGCCGCTCTGGAAGCAGCGAATTCGCTCGAGGGAGAGTACAAAGAAAACCCTCGATTGAATTTAAAAACGACGCTGTGACGAGTTTTACGACATGACCAACTCACACCCATCCCCAACTCGGACAGTCTCGAATCGTGAGATCCCTCCTCATCAGATATTCATCATCGGCGACTCGCACGTCGGCCTGTCTGACGGCAACGAACAGAGGATCGTCGACTGGCTTGGAATTCTCGAGCAGCATCAGCCGAAGGCGCTGTATCTCAACGGCGATGTCTTTCACTACCTCATCGCGCACGACAAGTTCCTCACGAACTCGATCAGAAACTTTCTCGCGAAACTACGCGAGCTCCGCTCACGCGGAATCCCGATCCATTACGTCGAAGGAAATCGCGACTTTTTCCTGAAGGGCTCTTTCGTCGAAGATGCGGTTTCCGAGATCGCGCTGGAGTCGTCGTTCCAGGCCGGACCTCACAAGTATCTAATCGTTCACGGAGACATGATCAACGATCGCGACCTGCCGTATCGTTTCTGGCGTCGCGCGTCCAAGAACCCTGTCTCGAGACTCGGCCTTGCGCTCGTGCCCAGAAAGATTGCTCGAAATCTGGTCAACAACGTGGAAAAACGTCTCGCACAGTCGAACTTCAAACACAAAAGAAGGCTTCCGATCGAGCTGATGGAAGCGTACGGAAGGAAGCGAAATACGGAAGGGTTCGATAGAATCGTCTTCGGCCATTTCCACGAGAAAACAGTCGTTCCGTCCGGAGACGCAACCGTGGTGGTCCTTCCAGCCTGGTACGAATCCGGCGAGGCCATGATGGTCTCCCCGGAGACTGGCGCATACTCGTTCGTCTCATTCGATCCCTCATCATGATGAAAGTCACCTTCCTGGGCAGCGGGACATCGACCGGCGTGCCGGTAATCGGGTGCAACTGCAAAGTCTGCAGCTCTACCGACCCTCGCAACAAACGTCTGAGGCAATCGGTCAAGATCGAAATCGGCGACAAGATCTTCCTGATCGATACGACGCCGGATCTGAGGACCCAGCTCCTGCGCGATCCGATCTCTCACCTCGACTTTGTGCTTTTCACCCACTCCCATTCGGACCATCTCATGGGACTGGACGACATCCGCCCTTTCAATTTTCGCCAGAGACGTCCGGTCACGGCTTTCGCAAGTCCCTCGACTGCCAGGGCGATCCGTCGTGCGTTCTCATACATCTGGGACGATTCCCAGAATGGCGGCGGCAAGCCGCAGCTGACACTCGAGGAGATCGACGGTCCCTTCACCCACGAGGGAGTTGCAATCGTCCCTATTCCTGTATCCCACGGAGACTGGACCATCCTCGGGTATCGAATCGGACCCTTCGCCTATCTGACCGACACGAATGGGATCCCCGATGCCTCGCGAGCCCTTCTCGAGGGTATCGAGACTCTGGCACTCGACGGGCTCCGGCCGTCCACGAAGCATCCAACGCACTTCATCATCCCAGAGGCGATCGAGGCCGCGCGAAAGATTGGTGCGAAGACGACATACCTCATCCATCTCTCGCACGAGGTCGACCATTCCGAGCTCGAAGCTACGCTCCCTCCCGGTTTTCGCCTCGCTCACGATGGACTCACTCTGTCGTTCTGATGCGAGTCATTCCGAAGGTCGCCAGAGTTTCCGGCAGGGTCGTGGTGCCCGCCTCGAAGTCTTTCACTGCTCGCGCTCTCCTCATGGGGACCATGAGCGGAATCCCGACCACGATCCGGAACGCCCTCGATTCTGATGACTCGCGGTACATGCTCGAGGCGATCAGGACCATCGGGTTCGAGATCAGCGGTTCACTATCCGGTGAGGTGACCATCGGACCGCGACGCTCGATCTCCGCAAAGGAAGTCGAGATCGACGTCGGTAACGCAGGCACCGCGATGCGTTTTCTCGCAGGCTATCTCGCGTTCGTTCCGGGACGTTTCCTCCTGACCGGATCGCAGCGGATGCGTGAGCGGCCGATCGGTGCGCTCGTCGATGCTCTCCGCACGATCGACTGCGAGATCGAGTATTCCGGTGAGGATGGATTTCCCCCTCTCTCAATTCGGGGGAAGCGAATGCGCGGTGGGTTCCTCGTGCCGGTATCGGCCGAGATCTCGAGTCAGTTCGTCTCGTCGCTGATGATGGCTGGCTGCAGTCTGCCGGGAGGAATCGACGTCGAGATTCGATCGATGGCTTCCAGACCATACATCGATATGACGAGACAGATCCTCGAGGACTTCGGGGCGACGGTCGAGAGTCGGGGCAATGACACGCTCCGCATTCGCGGAGAGCAGCTCAGCCGAAGCGAGTACCTCGTGGAGGGTGACTATTCATCGGCATCCTACTGGCTCGCTGCTGCGGCCGCTACTGGAGGATGTGTCACGCTCGCCGGGCTTACCGCGGCTTCGCTTCAAGGTGATCAGCAATTCGTACGGATCCTGGAGGCGATGGGCTGTCAAACAGAGTGGCGTGACTCGGAAGTGACTCTCGAAGGGCCAGCCGAGTTGAAAGGTGGCCGCTTCGACTGCAACGGCGCGCCCGATATCGTTCCCACTCTTGCGGCCATCGCTCCGCTCGCCAGCACTCCGGTCGAAATCATCAATGTCGCGAATCTGCGCTACAAAGAGTCAGACAGGATCGCTGCACTCGCATCCGAGCTGGGAAAACTCGGCGCCACGGCGAAAGAATCAGGCGACGGTCTTACCATCGAGCCGGGGTGGACCGATGACGCTGCCAGAGTCGACCCCCACGACGATCACCGGATCGCGATGAGCTTTGCGATCGCCGGACTTGCCCGAGGCAACGTCACCATCTCAGACGAAGCGGTCGTTTCGAAGTCTTACCCTCGCTTCTGGAAGACGCTGGACGCGCTCATCGAATCGAGCAGGCAGCACTGACAGCAACGTCACGTCCCCACGAGGAAGACCAGCCCTGTCCACGAGGTCAGGCGAGGATGGGCTCGACCGGCGACGGCGCAAGGGCACTTTGCGCGGGACCTGTTCGCACAAAAATTCACATCGCCATGCGACGGTCGCGGGGCGAAGCGTGATAAATTCGTCAAAACGGCTCGTATCGCCTCCCCCGTTCGGGGTACCGGAACGCCGTTACCATTTGAATGAGTCATTTGACCATCGAGATTCTGGGCGGATTCTCCTGTTCGGTAGCTACCGGCAAGCCACTCTCCCTTCCCACCAGGAAAGGTGAAGCCCTCCTTGCCTTTCTGGCGCTTCAGCCCGGAACGTTTCATTCAAGAGAGAAACTCGCATCGCTCCTCTGGGGCGACACCGGCGAGGAACAGGCACGCCAAAGCCTCAGGCAAACTCTGTTCGGCATCCGCAAGGCATTAGGCGATGACAGCGACCAGATCATTCGCGTAGAAACCGATCGTCTCTCACTCGCCTCGAATCTGGTCGAAGTCGATGCGCTTCGGTTTCTCGACCTCGTAAACCAACCGACCATTCAACAGCTGCAGGAAGCGGTTAGCCTCTATAAAGGTGAGCTTCTGGAAGGCTTCAACGTCAACGAAGAAGCTTTCGAGGAATGGGTCTCGAGTGAGAGGGATCGACTCAGGGAGAAGGCGCTCGTAGCTTACGGAAAGTTTCTCGATCTCCTGACGGAGGCTGACCGACTTGACGAGGCTGTACAGGCCGCCCTGCGCATGGTCTCACTCGATCCACTGCGCGAATCCGCACACAGAAGTCTCATGCGTCTCTACATGAAACAGCGGCGTCCCGACGCGGCCCTCAGGCAGTTCCAGAACTGTGCGGAGGCTGTCCGGCGACGCCTCGGCGTAGAGCCGGAGCATGAAACGAAGAAGCTTCATGAAGAGATCCTCCGCCTCAGAAACGCCCCGGATCTTAAAGAAGCAGGGGGAGCTCCCGGAGAATCGAAGTCTGGGCAGATCTCCGTCCTGCTCGTAGAAGATAACGCTTTGAATCGGGAGCTCGTGCGCGCGATCCTCAACGAGCAGCATTACGCCGTGACCATCGCGGAAGACGGCGCCCAGGCGCTCATTCAGATGGGAAAGAAGACGTTCAATCTGATTCTTCTCGACGCTAATCTGCCAAACGTCGATGGGATGACGTTCCTGGAAGTGATGAAGCAGAATGCTTTCTCGACCCCGGTCATCCTCATGACCGCGATGCCCGGCGACGAAGTGGAGATCAAAGCCTTCGAGCTCGGTGCGGTTGACTTCATTCGCAAGCCCGTTCAGAAAGCCGTACTCGTGAAGCGAATCGAGAAGGCGCTCCGGGACAGCGGCAGCTGAGCCCGCATCCCTCCACGAACTGACATGCCACTCAGTGGTGCTCTTTAGCCTTTTTTACCTCTGCCGTGAGCGCCGGGAGAATCGTGAAGAGGTCGCCGACAACCGCGAGGTCGGCAGCCTTCAGGATCGGCGAGTCCGCGTCCTTGTTGATTGCAATGATGTGTTTCGACGAAGACATACCGGCTAGATGCTGAATCGCGCCGGAGATCCCGGCTGCGATGTAGAGGTTGGGACTGACCACTCTTCCTGTCTGCCCGACCTGATGCTGGTGATCGATCCAGCCGGCATCGACGGTGGCGCGCGAGGCGCCAACGGCTCCTCCGATCGCACTCGCGAGATCTTTGATGTGTGAGAAGTTCGCGGCTTCCTTCAGGCCCCGACCACCCGAAACAATGATGTCGGCCTCCGAGATCGTAATCTCCTCTGTGTCAGGGACCCTGGTCTCGATGAGCTTCGCTTTTGCCTCTGGAGCCGTAAACGCAACCTCCACGACCTCGGCCGTGGCCGCCTCACCCTCCGACGCCGGAAAGGCGTTCGGACGACAGGTGACCATCGCTGGTACGCCTTCTATCTCGACAGTGGCCACAACCTTTCCCGAATAGATGGGACGACGCGCGAGCAGCTTCCCATCTTTCCAGGTGAGAGTATCTACGTCCGAGGCTACGCCAACGTCGAGCCGCGCGGCGAGTCGCGGGGCAAGATCGCGGCCGTTCGAAGTTCCGGGGATTAGAACGATTGCGGGTGAGCTTTGCCCGACCACTGCCGCGACCGCGGTGGTTACGTTTTCCGTCGAATAGGCATCAAGGGCAGGATCGGTGAGTACAAAGAGCTTTTTGGCTCCAAACGCACCCGCCTCTCCGGCTGCGCTCGCAGCGCTGCTTCCGCCCGCTACCGCCATCAGATCGCCCCCAACTGCTTTCGCGAGCTCCCGACCGAGGGCCAAAGCCTCACGACTCGTCTTTTTCACCTTGCCATCTTTCAGCTCACACACGACCAGAACACCAGGCATAATCCATCTCCTCGGGCTAGCGATTCATCAGGAGCGACAGCTCCAGCTTGTCGGGGAAAGCAGGGAAGCAGCGGCGCGGCGCACTTCCCTTACGACCCGCTACGATGATTTCGCGATCAAAAGATTTTTGCTTCTTCACGGATGTAACGAACAATTTCCTTCGCCGCTGCGACCGGGTCAGATCCATCGATCTTCTTTCCAGCAACTTTTTCAGGAGGAAGCTCCAGTGACACAATCTTTACTCTCTTGTTGACGATGTCTCCGTCACTGAGACCCAGATCTGAGACAGATTTGGACTCAATGACGACCTTCTTGGCCGCCATGATTCCTTTGAGCGAGGCATACCGCGGTTCATTCAATCCCTTCTCGGCCGTGATCACGACGGGCGTTGATGCCTCGATCATTTCTTCGGCCCCTTCGATCTCCCTGCGAGCAGTCACTCGGCCATCCCCCAATTCGAGACTTGTCACGACGTTGATCTGAGGGAGCCCCAGGATCTCGGCCACCATCGGCCCGACCAGCGAATTGTTGGTACCGACACCCTGCTTTCCGAAAAGAACGAGATCGTGCGGAATCGTCTTGATTGCGGCGGCAAGCACCTTGGCGATACCGAGCGAGTCCGCGTCGCCCGACTCGCCTTTGATATGCAGTGCCTTCGTGGCGCCGCGGGCCAGACACTCCCGTAACGCCTGCGCAACACGATCCGGTCCGAAGGCAATGACAGTGACGTCACCCCCCTTCGATTCCTTGATCCTGATGGCCTCCTCCAACGCATACTCGTCGTAGGGCGAAACGATGAATTTCATCCCGGCTTCGTCGATTCGCCGCCCATCGGGGGCAAGCTTGATTCTCGATTCGGTATCGGGGACGTGGCTGATACAAACGACTGAGTTCAAAGCGATCTCCTCGAAGAAAAGTCTGCGAATTCTAGTGTAGGGTTTCGCGAATCCCTTGCTTTTTCTTGCGGTGGCGAGAGGTCAGATGGGAGGCGGCGCGACGCGGGCGATGCGGGACCTCGTCGAGGAGCGCCAACGAAGCAGAGGCCTCTCGACGCCAGCAAGAAAGGCAGGGATTCGTGAAGCCCTGGGACGGCAACGTTTCGGAAATGATTTGGCGTGCACTCACTGCGGCATGCAGTTCGCAATTGTCTGGCGAATCGAAAGTTCCTTGCAGGTCGGCAGCGGTCAGGTCGGAAAGCGCGTACAACTCAGGGATCGCCCCAATCTGGCGCGCCTTCGTTCTGCGACGCCTGACGCTTCGTCGCAAGGTCGTCGAGGGAGGTACAACATGGCGTTTCTCGGAAGGTCGCGCGAGGGAGATGGCAACCGGATCTCTTCGTTGCGGAAAAACAGCAGACCAGCCCCTTCAGATTTCAGACCGGGATCGAAAAAGCTCGTCCGGACGAAACCGGCACCTCCAGACGCCACGAGCGCGGAGAGCTTTTACTATCTCAAGCAGATGAATGCGAAAACGCCAATGGTGATCGTCATGATGGATGGCGAGACCATCAACGGCTGGATCGAGTGGTATGACAGGAACTGCCTGAAGGTCAACCGGGAGGGAGCACCGAATCTCCTCATCCAGAAACAGTACATCAAGTACCTCTACAAACTGGATGAAGCCGAAGGTTAGCCCCTCTTTTGAGCTCCTCGGTGCAACGGCCTCTCGCGATCAGTCTGGGTGACCCCGCGGGCATTGGGCCAGAAGTAGTCCTCAAGGCCATGCGAGGGTTGGACATTCCAGTCTGGCTCTTCGGCCACTGGAACTCAGCGCGGGAGTCCGTGAACAGCTCGGAGCTCCCCGAGCTTACACATCTGGATCACTCGCCGTCCGCGAGCTCGGCACCTCCCGGGAACCTTTTCATCGACCTGGGCGGCGAGGTAACCGTGAAGTTCGGCGAGCTCGATGCTCGCTACGGCGCAATCGCGCTCGACTCGATCGCGGCCGCAGCCGAGGCCGTCGAAGACTTTCGCTGTTCGGCACTGGTTACTGCACCGATCAACAAGCTCGCGATCGAAGCGGCTGGCGCGACTGTGCCGGGCCACACAGAGCTGCTCGCCGCTCGGAGCGGACTCGCCAGGTATGGGTTCGACTATGCGATGTACTTCGACTCTCCTACCTTGCGCGTCGTCCTCCTCTCAGTGCATTTGCCGCTTGCAGACGCGATCCGCACGATTACGGCCGATCTCGTTGAGGCGACGATTCTTTTGACTGATCGCGAGTACCAGCGCCTCTATGGATCGCGCCCTCGCATCGGAGTCGCGGGAGTGAACCCGCACGCCGGCGAGTCAGGGAAGTTCGGCTCCGAGGAGGCGGTGATGTTGGAAGGGGTAAAACTTGCTGCAGCCGCTGGCTGTCAGGTAAGCGGACCACACGCCCCGGACACGGTCTTTCTTCGAGCCGTACGCGGCAGTTTCGATGTTGTCGTAGCCGCTTACCATGATCAGGGGCTCATCCCGGTGAAGACCCTCGACTTCGAGCGCTCCGTCAACGTGACCCTGGGCCTTCCCTATCTGCGATGTTCCGTTGATCACGGGACAGCCTTCGAGATTGCGGGGAAGGGTCTCGCAGACTCGGCTCCCATGCGCTACGCGATTGAATGGGCGTCCAATCATGCGAGCGCTTTGCGGCGATGAATGTGCGCCGTGTTTCGGGGAAACTGGGTCCTCCACTGTGAGTTCCTCAACAACGCGTGATCACCGAATGGACGCTGAATGCGCCGCCGCTCCTGTCACCATTTTTTGCGCGCATTTCTCACAGAGTGCGATCGTAGGGACGCACGGCGTGCGTCCGGTACCCTGTCCCTGACTGAGAAGATTGTCCTCGGCCATCGCTCTGGACGAGGGTTCATGCCGGGATGCAGAATTCCTGATGCGAATGTCTGGGTGCCGGACGCAGGCCCTGCGTCCCTACACCCGCCCAGGTTGCTCTCGACACAGTGTCAACTATGTCGAGGAGCGAAATTGGCGTGCAACGAAGCAGACAGGCCGCTGTCCGTCGCCTTCACGGCGAAGGTCTGTGAGAAATGCGGGCCAGCCATCTGAGGAATGCCGGATCACTCGTCAACGTATGATGGGTCACCGGAAGCCACGAAAACCGGAATGGAGATCGAAACGCGTGTCGCCCAGAATCCTGGTAACAAATGACGACGGCATTTTCAGTGACGGGATCCGCAAACTCGCCAAAGCTCTCCGCTCCCTCGGCGAGGTCATCACCGTGGCGCCAGACCGCGAACAGAGTGCCGCCTCGCACGCACTGACTTTGAACCGCCCACTGAGGCTGCTCGAGCTTCAGGAGAACGAGTGGACGGTCGATGGGACTCCGACGGATTGCGTCAACCTGGCAGTTCTTTACCTGATGAAAGACGCCCGCCCCGACATCGTTGTATCGGGGATCAATTTCGGCCCCAATCTGGGCGACGACGTAACGTACTCGGGCACGATCTCGGCCGCCTTCGAGGGCGCACTGCTCAATATCCCGTCGATCGCCTTCTCGGCCTCGATAGGCGAGAACTTTTCTTTCGATCGATGCGCTGAGTTCGCAGCAGATTTCACCAGAGAGGTCATGTCTCGTCCGCGAGATCCCGAGATCGTTCTGAATGTGAACTTTCCACTCGGCGAATTCAAGGGTGTGAAGGTTGCGAAGCTCGGCAAGAGGATTTACTCGGAAGGAGTCATCCAGAGGCTCGACCCTCGAGGCAGAAAGTACTTCTGGATCGGAGGCGAGCCGCCCGTGTGGCATCCGGGGGAAGACACCGACTTCGAGGCAATTGAAGCAGGGTTCATCTCCGTCACACCGCTCCATCTCGACCTGACCCATCACCCGTCGATCGCTCGCCTGAAAGATCTGGAGGAAACCGTTGCAGCGACCATCCGGAGGTGAGAAGGACGCGGCGGACAACCCGCAGAACTTCGCTCATCTTCGCAAGCTGATGGTGGAGCGCTACGTCGCCTCGCGCAACATCGAGGACGAGCGAATTCTCGAGGCCATGCGCGAAGTCCCTCGTCACCTCTTCGTCCCGCCTGTGGTTCGGGCGAAGGCCTACAGCGAGGTCGCCCTGCCGATCGGTCACAAGCAGACGATCTCCCATCCTTACATCGTGGCAAGGATGATCGATCTGCTCGAACTGACAGGAAAGGAAAAAGTTCTGGAAATCGGGACAGGGACGGGATACCAGGCGGTCGTGTTGTCACGACTTGCGGCCCGTGTCTTTTCGATCGAAAGGATCAACGAGCTTGCGATGAAGGCAACGGAGCTGGCGCGTGAGCTCAAAATTCACAATCTCAGCATCAAAGTTTTCGACGGCACGTACGGCTGGTCCGATCAGGCTCCCTTCGACAGGATCATCGTCGCAGCCGCGGCACCCTCTGTGCCGGAGCCACTCGTTCAGCAGCTTGCGCGTGGCGGCAGGATGGTCATTCCGATCGGCGCGGGCGGAAATCAGAAGCTCGCCCTGGTGCGGAGAGTGGGAACCTCGGTTCAGATAGAAGACTGCGGTGTGGCTGAATTCGTTCCCCTCGTCGGCCGCTTCGGCTGGAAGGGTTGATGCGACGAAACGCCGTCCTGCTCTTCACCGCAATCCTCTTTCTGGTGGCCGGGATCACCGCAACCTACTTTGCGCTCTCGATTCCGAATGACATTCGCGCGGAAGCGCTGCTCAGGACGGCACGCAATGATCTGCGGGCGGGCAAGCGTGACGCTGCACGAGTGTCGCTCGAAGAAATCGTTCGCAAGTACCACCGGACGGACGCGGCCGCGGCCGCGACGACGAGCCTGATTGCGATGGTTGCCGCGGATCAAAGAGCGCAGCAGAAAGCCGTGAGGCTCGAGCTCGAATCGATGCGAAGAAGGATGGATGCGAGTCTGCGAAAGGTCGAGACACTGGCCACGACGGCGAAGAACGTTCCACCGCCCGCTCCTGCGGTCCAACCCCCAGCCGCGATTGTTCCCCCACCGCCTGCTGCAGCAAAGCCGCCCGCTCCCGCGGTCAAACCGCCTGCGAAAGTCACACCGCGCAAGAAAGCTCCCGTCAGAAAGAAGCAGACCCGACGCCGACGACGCGCGGAGCGCCTGTCACCGCCAGGTCACCTTTCAAAATACTCAATGGCAATGATCGCGGCTCGCCCGCATTCATTACAGACATTGTCTCGAAGCTACGTAGAGTCCTTGCGATAAAACTGGTGTGTCGCGTGACGTTGACGTCTATGCAACGGAGCGCACAGAGGCCGCTATCCGTCGCTTTGCGACGAAAGCTCGACCTGCGAACCGATCAATACTCGATCAGCGAGAACACATCGGCGTTGCCGAGTCGCGATCGCCCGTTTAAAAAGCGAAGCTCCATGAGCATTGCGATCCCCGCAACCGTGGCGCCGAGAATCTCGACCAGCGCGATCGCCGCCGCGGCCGTTCCCCCGGTTGCAAGGACGTCGTCGACAATCAGCACGCGATCCCCCTCTGAGAGGGCATCGTCGTGAATCTCGAGGGCATCGCTCCCGTACTCGAGCGTGTACTCATGACGCTGCGTCGTCCAGGGAAGCTTTCCGGGCTTTCGAATGGGGACAAAACCGACACCGAGACTCAGAGCGATGGGAGCGCCGAAAATGAATCCCCTCGATTCCATCGCTACGACCTTCGTGATGCCGGCGCCGGCGAAATGACTCGAGAATTGCTCGATCACCCATACGAACGCAGGAGGCGAAGAAAGTAGAGGGGTGATGTCTTTGAACACGATGCCCGGCTTTGGAAAGTCGGGGACATCCCGGATAAACGTTTTCAGCTCGATGGGAACGCCGGACATGAACAAGTCTCCGGAATCAGCGTCTCAGCAGGTGCGAATCAGGGAAAGCCGCCCAGATGGAAGGCTAAATCTTCACGTCGAAATCACCAAGCTTGCCCGTGTAGTCGCGCTTCTCCTGGTCGATCCTGGTGACCTCTGCGTAGCGAGGTCCTTCTTTCAATTCCTTGATCCAGTCATCGATTGCGGCGGGCTCTCCCTCGACCGATGCTTCGACGGTTCCATCTCGAAGATTCTGGATGCTGCCTTTGAGCCCGAGGCGCCTTGCGACCCTCGTAGCAAAAAAGCGGTAACCGACTCCCTGAACCTTGCCATGAATCTTGATCGCTCTCATTTCCTTCATAGCTGCTCACGCCTCGAGGTCATAATACCGAATCCTGTCCGCATTTCTCGGGCCAGAGATGAGCCCGGCGTGGCACAATCAACGCATTCAGGGCAATCGACTCTGACCATCCCTTTACCTCTCGCCTTTACGGCCGGGCGAATCTGTCAGGAGAAAAAAGTGAAGCGAATTGGAGATCTCATCGCGGGGAAGCCGCTTGTATATGTGGAACCCACGCAGGACGTCCGCGCCGCAGCAGGCCTGATGAGCGAGAAGAACATCGGAGCTGTGGCGGTGCTCGACTCAGGAACTCTCGTAGGGGTCTTCTCGGAACGCGACCTCATGACCCGGGTTGTTGCCAGCGACCTCGATCCGTCCGCCACGCGCATTCAGGATGTAATGACCAGCGACATCGCCGTAGCGTCACCCGACGACTCGATCAGCGATTGCCTTCAAAAGATGCACTCTCTCAACTGCAGACACCTGCCCGTGGTCGACGGCGATAATCTGATAGGCATGATCTCCCTCCGCGACCTTCTCCAGATTGACAGCAGAAGCAGCCGTGCCCGGGCCGAGTTCCTCACCGAACTGGTTACTTACAGCCCCGATTACGAGAGCTGACCGCGCTGCAGGACAGACACTCTTGTCTGTCGGTTTCTGGACCCTCCCTCACCCAACGCGAGGGAGTGTCTGTCCCACATGCTGTAAGATTTCTCTCAGGCATGGCCACTCTCTCCCTCGTTTCCGTCGACGGACTGGAGCGAAAGTACGAGCTTTCGCACCATGAGCCCTTCCGACTCGGTCGCGATCCCGCGAACGATGCCGTCATTCGAGACGCCAAGGTTTCGCGCAATCACGCGGAGATTCGATTCGAGAAGGGATTCTTCGTTCTGCACGATCTGTCGAGCGCAAATGGAACATTTGTCAACGGCCATCAGATCCGCGTCGCCCCTCTCATCGATGGCGCCCAGGTACGCTTCGGCAACAGCTGCGGCACCTTCTCGGCATCAGGCCTGTCGGCCTCTTCGCGAATGGATACGGAAGAAGATGTGATGGGCCATACGGTGTCAGTGCCACGCTTCGGAGCAGCTGGCCGTGAGCGTGACTCCAAACCGCAGCGCAGAACGAGGACCGCTGAGTTTCCGATGCCGGCTCCCGAGCCTGACACGGAGGATCTCAGCGAGCAGGTCGACGACAGCAAGCGAGGGAGGAAGACGAAAACCGACCCCGGCTTCAGCGAATCGCATTACGAAATTGAAGGCGAGTCACTTACCGAGGATTCGGGGACCGTGCGCGATGCAGCACAAACTCCTCTTTTCTACTACTACGCTCCCGGTCGGATTGTCAGCCTCGTCACGGGCTCCGTGGCAGCGATCGTGGTGTTCGGCGGAGTCGGCGCGACACTCTTTCTGCTGGCGGGTTCGAGAATTGCCGGCGCCGTGGCTGCGTCTGTCCTCACTGCACTATTCGCGACCCTGATCGTGCTGCTGATCCCGCGACGAAATCTCTTCCTGTTCCGCGATCGCCAGATGCAGGAGGTTGCTCTTACGATCAGGCAGGACTCCAGATTCGCCTTTCCACGGCTCCGGTTCAGTGCGGCCTCCTCGGACGGGCTGGTCGTCGGATCGATTCAAAAGAGCTCCCTGTCGAATCTCGGTCGCCACCGCTGGTGGATCTTCGAGCGTGAGCGAACCTCACCGATCGGCTATGCAATCGAGGAGTCTCTGCCTACCGCCTACGTGAGAAAAGTCCTCGGCAACTTTTCTCCTTTGTTCCGTACCGACCTGCGGATATACGCGGGCGAATCGCCCGCCGGGTGGATCCGACGACGCGCACCGCAAAAGCATCAGCTCCTCGATCTGTCTGAGGACGCATCGTGTCGCCTCGATCGCCGGATGGGACTGGCTCTGGCCGTCGTAATCAGCGCCGTAGACTGACCCCGACCACTCGCTTCCTTATGACATGAGGCGACGACAAGCGGCGGCTCGTGCGCTCCGCCGCAATGAGAATCCTACGAGTCTCTTAGCTCAGTTCACCTTCATCGGAACAATCTCGACCCCGGCGTAGAAGCGCTTGATGATCTGCTCCGCGCTCCAGCCGCGAAAGGCCATCCCGTACGCACCCACCTGGCACATGCCCGTTCCATGTCCCCACCCCTTACCGAAGAACGTGTAACGAGCCATGCCGTCGGGATCGGTGGACTTCGTGTGAACGAACAGGTTGTCAGGGACGTTGAGTGACCATCGAACCGGCAGACCTTTCAGTATGAAAGTCCTTCCGCCCTCCGCAGTCACCTCGAGGGAAGAAATTCTTCCGGACGCATCCCTTGCGACAGAACGAATATCTACGAGCTGCCTGATCGCATTCCGTTTCGCGATCGACGTAACCAGCTCATCCGCGCGATAGCTCCGAGTCCAGTTGGCGAAACTCGACGTACGATCGAATGACGCACCGTCGTTGCTCGACTGAAGGACGACCGCGATCGGACGCTTGCTTCGATCGTGAACGATCGAGACTCGATCTCCGATCATCACCGGAAGCGAGCGGTGCTCCTGCGAGCGTTCATTCATTCTGCGGAACAACGGAATCGCGGGGGGGATCATGAAGCCGGTGGCCTTTCCATCAGCTTTCAGAACAAGCTCTCTTCCCTTCACTCCATGGATTTTCCCGCTGCTCTCGCGAACGGCGTCATGCTCCCTGAGCCAGTTGTACATCAATGCATAGAATTCGTTCCGCGGCATCGGGGAGGTGAGATCCATCCGATCGATCTGTTGCGTTGGAACAATCCGGAACTTGATCAGGAACGCAGCCGCAAGTTGCGCCTCGTCTCTCGAGGCCGGTCCGCTCTGGGGAAAGTAGTAGCGCCGGTCCTCCGGCAGAGTCAGTGTCTCCGCGCGCGCGCGGAGGCCCCACAATCTCGAGAGATATGTGAGGAGCTCGCCCCGACTTGTCGAGGCCGGCACGGCGACCCGAGTAGCGGGCTCGCCGAGCAGCTCACCGGTCCGTATCGCGACCCGTGCAGCATCGGCGGCACTCCAACTCTGTCCCGGCGCCACTCCGGCGATTCCTGCGAACAGTTCTGCTTCCAGGTCCAGCTCAGAGAGAACACCACTCGCTCGCCTTCCTTCAAGCAGCGTCATATCCATTTCAACGCAGCGAGCGCGCTTGAGGTATGGCTCGCTGCGTCCGGGAAACATCGTCCCTACGTCGGAGGTCTCTCCACCACAAGTCGATGTGTATAGCGCATCGATTGGCTTTCCCTGCCACGTAATGATCTGACCAGCAGTCTCCTGAATCGCGCGATCGCTCAACGGCTCTTCGGTTGCAAACCCTTTATAGACCTGGCACGCCGGAGTCGGGCAGATGTCAAAGCCCTCGGGGCGAAACTGTCCGAGGTTCCGGACTGCGTATGTGCGGGCAGCCAGGGCCTGAGCTTTCAACCCCTCGAGCTCGTCGTAGATTTTCGGGCCAAGCTCATTGGGCACCACGCCGCGCAGGTACTCTTCGAGCGCGAGCTCATTGATCACGTTGAGCAGGCCACGGCTGTTGATGAAGAGGCGCGCTCCGCCCCGATACGGTGCGCCATCGATCGCGACGGTCTCTACCGTAGCAGGCAGGACGAGCAGAGATTCCGCTTCGATCGAGTGAGTCTCACCTTCATCGTCGACGATTCGATGGACTCGAGTGAAGGGATCGTCCGACGGTCGTTTCACGATGAACATCGGCGTTGCGTAGCCCTTCTGCGTCAGCAGTCCTCTCAAAGGCTCAGCGGATTCCGCATCAGCAAAGTCGCCAGCTACGATTCGATAGACGCCAGCCGGGGCATCGAACACCGCGTCCACCCGCGACGCCTCAGCACGAAGCCGCTCCGTCAACGCGTCGGCGCTTGTTTTGTCCGAGATCGCTCCGACCTGGACTGCATATCGGAGCGTTGCCGCAGATACGGGCGCGGCAACCGAAAAGCCTCGCTTCAGCGCGAATACCCCATCGGGCGTTTCGATCAGGTAGCCGCCGCCGATCCGCTCGAAGGTCACAGCAGGCTGATCGCTCAGCAGCCCGACCCGAATGATCGGTCTGGCGAACGACTTCGGATTCGCCTCGACGCGGGCCATCGAATTCCGCGTCCTCCCGACAGTCATCGCGGGGCTCTTGTCAGCTGGGCGACCGACGACAGGGTCGCTGGCGATGGTGGTGCACGAAGCAACCAGCAGGAGATTTCCTGCGGCAATGAAACCTCGGATTCTCATGAGCTCTCCTCAGGGAACAGCAATTGATGCAGGCGGCGGGTGCCTTCGCGAAGGCGGTCGTCGTTTTCTTTCGCAAATGTCAGACGCATGGAATTCGCCCCGCTGCCGTCGACAAAGAACGGAGCTCCGGGGATGTAAGCAACTCCGAGCTCGATGGATCGAGGAACCAGAGCCGCGGTGTCGCGATCGTCACGCAGCGTTAGGAACGTGAACAACCCCCCGTCCGCCGGAGTCCAGTCGGCCTTTCCTTCGAAATATCGTTCCAGCTCGCCGATGAAAAGGTCACGCTTCGACCGGTAGAACTCGCGGACCTTGTCGATCTGGCCCGACAGCTCGCCCGCGGCACAGAACTCATCGACGATCGACTGATCGAGCATCCCGGAGCATAGATCAAAAGCCTCCTTCGTCAACTCGAACTTCGCGAGCAGGTTCGGTGCGCCCGTGATCCATCCGCAACGCAGTCCCGGGGCAAGCACCTTCGAGAAGGAGCTCAGATAGATGACTCGTTGCTCCTGGTCGAGCGACTTGATCGGCGTCGTATCGACGTCCGGCACGTACACCAGTTCGCCGTAGGGATCATCCTCCACGATTAGAAAGTCATGACGTCGCGCGATATCAAGCACCTGCTCGCGCCGGGTCTGCGACATGAGCCGTCCCGATGGATTCTGGAAATTGGGAATTGTGTAGAGAAACTTGACTCTGCGTTTCGAGCGCGTCACCTCTCGGGCTGCGCTCTCGAGCGAGTCAGGAACAATCCCCTCGTCGTCCTGCGCAACTCCAACCAGATCCGCGCGTCGCGAGTGGAACGCCGAGGCGGCACCGATGTACGTAGGAAGCTCGACGAGCACGACGTCACCGGGATCTAGCAGCGCATGCGAGATGAGGGCGAGTCCCTGCTGAGAGCCGGTGGTGATGAGGACGTCGGCGGCGGTACTCTGGAATTTCCTGCCTGCCTGAATCGAGACGATCGACTCGCGCAGGCGGAGCAGTCCGGCGGTGGGTCCGTATTGAAGAGAGATCCCTTTCCTGTCGCGGATCACGCGATCAGCATAGAAGGCGATTCTATCGGTAGGGAACGTCTCCGGATTCGGGAGGCCTCCAGCGAAGGAGATGATCGCGGGATCGACCAGAATGCGGGCGAACGCCCTGATTGCGGAAGGACGGAGGTTCAACCCATCCGCGGAGAAGATCGAGTTCACATCTGTCATTGGTTTTGGCCTGGGCTCCAGCATGTTCCGTGTCAACGTGAGCGCACAGTCCGCAAAGTGCCTGGCGCCGTGTGCCGCTACTTTTACGGTACCGAGAACAAGCTTGCGAGGTCCCTCGCCCCTCCCGCCCACGCTCGGGACGACACCAGGGGGCATTCCCGCATGAACACTGGGAATTTCCTGGAACCGGCGAGCGCGGGATGGACACCCCTCCTTTTCACTTTACGGCACTTCTGCCGTACATCCCCTCAGGATGACATAGTCTGTCCCGGGTAGGCGGGGGGAGTCACGGATCAATGTCAGGGCGAGCTGAGGTCAAAGGCGCTCGCGCGACGATCGCGACAAAGGCCGCCGTGATCCAGCCTGACAGGAAGAGAGAAAAGAACAGCTGGGTAAACGACAGGATCAACTGGAAAGGAAAGAGGATGAGCTCCCCCCCCGGAAGATCGTCGAACATGCTCATGCCGACAAAAAACGCCGAAGCTACGACACCCATGAGCAGCGAGATCCCGATGATGACCAGCACACCCGCCAGAACGTCTCCAAGCCTGCGCCAGAGCAGACTCCAACCGACGCGAAGGGCCTGCCTGACCGACAGCGACTGATCCACCATTGCCGCCAGGGCTATGTGGCTCCATGCCTGGGTAATAAGGCTGCTGACGAGTGCTACCAGAGCCCATGTGACGAGGACCACGCAGCCAGCAACCATCCCCGCCTGCGTCGCGCCAGTCAGGACCACGGCCGTCGCGATCGCCAAAAGCGGCAGCATGATCAGCAGCAGGTAGATGCTCCAGACCACGTTGTAAAGAACGAAAAACCTCCGCCAGAAGAGCCTCGCCTGCGCGAACCAGAGATCGATGGTGAAAACCGTAAACCGGTCGGGCGCAAGGGCGTCAACCCGCTCTGCTCGCCGCTCTCCCTCCATATAGGTGCCGAAGCTGCCTGCCTCAATCCATGAATGAACGACAAGAGCTGCAAGGCCAGCAACGCTGATCAGGAAGAGGAGGTAGGCTACAAGAAACGGATGAGCAAAAAAATATTGCCGGGCATACTCCGCCGGATTCTCGGCGCTCAGGTTGAACCCGCCCGCAACGCCCGAGGCGATCACCGGTCCGGCAGCCGCGATCACTGCGATAAGGATGATCGCGAAGACAAGCACGGATTCCACGATTCTGCTCAGAAGAAGGGGCCAGTTCTCCAGAGCGTTCCTGAATGAGCGGCGTATGATTTCGATCGGGTCCTCGCTGTTTGCGCGATCAGTATTTGCTTGTCAGGCACAGCATCAACTGCCTACTGATCCACGCTCTTCCTTATACGAACCCTGACAGGGAAGTTCTCAGATCATCCGGCTCTTGCTCTTCCTGTAGTCCTCGGAATCGATGCGGATCCGATCCGTCATCTCATGCAGTCGGCTCCGCAGTCGCTTTCCGATTCTCTGCTCGAGCGTCTCATCTCTCGCCTCCGGCGATTCATCGGGATAGTTGGTCGTAAAGACCGTGCTCTTCTCGTCGTTGTACCGGGAGTTGATCAGGTGGTAGAGAATCTCCTGAACGAACGTTGTCGGCTTCTGCGAGCCGAGCTCGTCGAGGACAAGAAGATCAGCCTCGATAAGTGGCCTGAGAATTTCCGACTTCGAGGGCGCCTGATCCGAGCTGAATGACGCCTGAATCTCCTGAATGAGATCCTGAAAATTGCTGAAGATCAGTTTCCCCGGCTTACCGCTGTTGATCACTTCCTGAAGAATTGCGACGGCGAGATGCGTTTTCCCGACGCCACACCCGCCCATCAGCAGCAGTCCCGGCCCCCTGGCTGGCCAGCAGTCGATGAACTCGGCAATCTGCCGCTTGCCCCCCGTGAGTGACATCGATCCGCGCGTGTTGAAGTTCTGCAACGTGCAGTGGTAATAGCGCTTCGGGATGGCGGCTGCCTGCAACCGTTGGCGCTTCCTGAGCTCGGGTTGACAGCTGCAGGCCCGGACCTGGAGCGCGCCCTCGACCGGGATCCAGCCCGACCCCTGGCACTGCGCGCAGACTGTGGAAATCGTTGCAACCATCGAGAGCGATTCTATACTGGTCAGCTGTCATTGGTCAGCCGCCCGCCATACCCCCGTCATCTCGAAGAGTGCTCTCAAGCGACAACAGATCTCAGGATCGCTAATGCTGGATCGTACAGCTGCCTATCCTGGATCCCGTAACTGGAGCACTCACCAGGATGACGAGGACTGCAAAGAACGCATCGAGCGGGACAGCCACCCACAACCACACAGACTGAATCCATGAGCTCAATCCTCACCACCTATCTCGTTAAACGGGCCGAAGGGTCGCCGTTTCTGCTCACCCCGGACCTCGGCAGAACGATCACCGACCTCTTCCCAGATCCCGAATCCATTCTCCCCCGTCCTTACAAGATCTTCTTCAAGGACGAGACTCAACCTCCCCAGCTGGGGTTTCCAGTCAGCACGTCGCCGGCACTCCAGGAGCTGGAGACGAGGCTGGACAGATGGCTGGCCGACGAAGTCCTCTGGCAGATCCGCAAGGAGAACAAAGAGAGGACGCAGCAGTCCTTCATCTCCTACCTCACGCACCTCATCAAACTCGCCGAG
Source organism: Thermoanaerobaculia bacterium (assembly GCA_035576005.1). Lineage (GTDB taxonomy): Bacteria > Acidobacteriota > Thermoanaerobaculia > Gp7-AA8 > Gp7-AA8 > DATLXH01. The sequence continues at coordinate 40,841 of DATLXH010000100.1, forward strand.
AACGCGATGGTCTCAAACCTTCTCGCCGACTATCACGGAGTCTTCTGGCTGGCACACTCGCTCGATCTGGCCCGCCATTTCTCGGGGCTACCGCGGCGGATCAGCGCGGTGGATGCGCAGGCGGGAAAGACGCAGGGAGACACTCTCAAGTATCGAATCTTCTCCAAGTGGGCGTCCGAATCGCGCGACCAGATGGGGCGGATGGCGAGTCGACAGGCCGGGGCGCTCGACGGAGAGCAGGAGCGAGGCCTCCGGTTCGTCCGCCTGCTTCAGGACAACGTTCTGATTCTGACCGAGGAGTTCATCGGTCCCGATCTTCGTGAGCTGCGATCCTTCGTCTCCGGATATCTGCACCGCGACTTCCAGCAGTTCCGCGAGAAGAGTGATCGCCTGCGAAACCTGACCGCGGAGCTGATCAAGAACGACCGGGTCGTCCGGGCGACCGTCGAGCTCTTCGGTGGGAATCCGGATCAGGCACTTCCCATTGGACTGCTCACCGATCGCAGTTTCCAGAAGTTTCTCTTTTCTCACCCGACGATCGAGAACCTGCTGACACGTGAAGAGGTGGAACAGTTCCAGTCCCTCTCGCGGCGACTGAATGAATTTTCAGTTCTTCATCTGCTTCGTCGCGGGCTGACGTGGATGGTCGTGACCCCGGAAGAAGAGATCGTTCCGGCGGACTCTCGTACAGGGACGGCTTTCGCTCGAACCACGCGACCCATCGATTTCGGACGAGCAGGTGTCGTGGACCCGATGGTTCACCGCTTCGGCTTCATGTACGACATCACTTCGTTCTCGGAAACCCTTGGAAATCTCGCACGTGCTGGTCGAAAAGGGGAACTTGGGTCCTACCGTCAGATGCTACTCTTCCAGAGAAAAGTCGAGGCGATTGCGGGGAGGCACGGGCTCCAGTTCGAAAAGTTCCTGGGCGACGGGGCGTTCTACACGACCAGACGCGCCACGTACCTGCTACGAGCCGCCGTCGAGTTGCAGCGCTTCTACGCCGAGATGAAGTCCAACGGCTTCGCCTTCGACAAGGGAATCCGGATGGCGCTGAACTATGGCTACTACCGACTCCTGCCGATGAAAGGCACGGGAGGCTCGAACGAGCGCTTCATGGAGTTCTACGGGCCGGGCGTCGTAGAGCTTTCTCGTCTCACGACGGGCAAAGCAAGCAAGGAGATCGAGGAGATTCAAGGCTTTCTGGTCTCTCACGGATATGAGGTCGGAAAGGTGCACCAGTTTTTCGCGCCTCTCGCGCGGGGAGTCGATCTGGTCGATCACACGATGCACCAGCGACCTTACTACGCGTACGTGAACAGCAGCGGGCATCTGGTAAACGAAGGTATCGTCGCGTCGCTCCCGCTCATTCAGGAGCTCTCGAGCGAGCTGGCGAACGAAGGACAGAAACTCTACAGTCTGCGAGCCAGCTGGGGTCGTTGCATCGGATTCGCACCTTCGATTGAGGGTGTCGAATACATAGGAATCAGGTTAATCGGGACGGTTTCGCTCAAGGGGCTGGCGCAGATCGAGGTCGGGGAGGTCGTGCCGTTTCCACATGGCGACGTGGAAGCGACTCCGCTCGATGATTCCGAGCCGCTCGTGCAGATGCTCCGCCAGGAGTACCACTACCGCGAAGTCGAGCAGACCGTCGCTGAAGTAGCACCAGCCACCCGGGAAAGCAGAATCGAGAATACGATCGTTCTCTGCGCGGCGACTGACGATGAGATGGCGGACGTGATCATCGGAGAATGGAATCCGAGCTCGGACGAAGTACGCCACTCGATCCGTATCTCGCAGCATGAGTTCCGTTCGATCCTCGGGGTTGACGCCACACTCTGCACGGCCACCCTCGAGCATCAGAAAGCACATCTTCGAGAACTGTACCGACTGCAGAACAACAAAGAAAATCTCCTCACCGTGCAGCTCACGCAGTTCCGTTCGAAGCTCAGCTACGAGACCTATCTTCTGGGGGATCCCGTGGAGTTACTCGAGTGAGCTCAGGCAGATTGGATGCGCTGTCCCCCGCTCGTGAGGCCCGCACCGGCAATAGCTGATGCGTCTGAGAGATGAACGACATCATCACTGAAACCTCGCTCCCCTTCCCTCTCCGTGCCCGCGGCAAAGTCCGCGATGTGTACGAGGTGGGCGATGACCTTCTCTTCGTTGCAACCGATCGCGTCTCGGCCTTTGATGTAGTCCTTGGGGCCGGGATTCCATCTAAAGGAACGTTGTTGACCAGAATCTCGGACTTCTGGTTCGACAAATTTTCCGACATCGAGAATCACAGGGTCGAGAGCGATTTCGACCAGATGCCTGCAGAGGTCCGGAACTTTGAATTTCTTCGTGGAAGAACGATGCTCGTCAGAAGGTGTGAAGTCATTCCCGTCGAATGCGTCGCACGGGGATATCTCGCCGGATCAGGTTTGAAGGAGTATCAACAGACGGGAAGTGTTTGCGGAATCGAGCTCCCTCGCGGGCTTCGAGCAGCCACGAGACTTCCTGAGCCCATCTTCACGCCGGCGACGAAAGAAGCAAGTGGCCACGATCAGAACATCGCATTCGAGCAGATGGCGGAGATCGTGGGCCGGTCACTGGCCGCGACTCTTCGAACTATGACGCTGGACATCTATCGCCGGGCAGAGGAGTACGCTGCTGGCCGAGGCATCATCATCGCGGACACGAAGTTCGAGTTCGGAATTCTGGAGGATCGCGTGATCTGGATCGACGAAGCCCTCACGCCGGATTCGTCAAGGTTCTGGCCAGCAGCCGAGTACTCCGAAGGGAGCAGCCCTCCCTCCTTTGACAAGCAGTTCATCCGCGACTGGCTCGAAAGTACCAGCTGGGACAAGACCCCGCCGGCTCCCGAGCTGCCGGACGTGATCGTGGATCGCACGCGCGCGAAATACATCCAGGCCTACGAATGGCTCACGGGCAAAGCGTTCGAGTGACGTGACAGACACTCCTGCGTTATGGCGACGGTCCGGGAGCGGGCTTAGCCCGCATTTCTCACAGAATGCGAGCGCAGGGACGCACGGCGTGCGTCCGGTACCCTGTCCCTGACCGAAACGATTGTCGTCGGCCATCGCTTTGGACGAGGGTTCATACCGGGATGCAGAATTCCTGATGCGAATGTCTGGTGCCGGACGGGAGGCCCTGCGTCCCTACACCCGCCCCGGTTGCTCTCGACACAGTGTCAACTATGCTCTCGTCGCGAAACCCCTCGTGCGCCTCGCATCCAGGCCGCTCTCGGCCACCTCGCCACGTAGGCCTGTGAGAAATGCGGGCTAACGCCCGGCGCTCTTCGCCGTCGGTGATGACTCCGGCTTCCAGGTGTTACCGGTCATCATCAGTAGTGAGAGCAAAGTAACGCTGTCCTCGTAGTATCCCTGATGTTTTGCAAACACGGAATCGTACAAGTCGTTGAGCCAGGCCTGTTGAGAGGGTTCGGTCATGGCGGCGACACCGAGAGGGGCTGCGAAGAAGATCGAGAAATAGTCGCTGTCCGGCAGCGGACTGCCGTCGAGCGCATAACCACCGCGGATCTGGCTCGGCTTCGCTTTCGCGGCGACGATCGCCCATTGCGCGATCTTTCTCGTTTGAGCCAGTGCCACCGAATCCCCGCTCAAGAGCGCGTCTGTGCCGAGATGCCACGGAACGCGCCCTGCGTTGTAACCGTAGTTCCCGTCGTTGACGCCCTCCAGGAAGGATGGAGGTGCGGGACGGGGAGTATGGTCGGCCGCAGACACGGGCACGATGAAGTCCGGAAGAAGTCCCGTGCCGGGACTGTATTTCTTCTGCATCTGGCTGATCACAGATTGTGTCTCGGCGATCACGCGCGCCCAGACCGGATCCCTGGTTGCCACCCCAAATGCCCGGAAGTGATCAGGAATGAGATCCGAAGATCGGGGAGTGTACTGGTTGTAGGTCTCGCCGTCCGCCTTGACCCAGTCTCCGAGCATCGGTAGCCGACTCTCCGGGCCAATCGTCGAAGCGAGAATGCCTGCAATAACCGTTTTGGCGGCTTCGCGATAGTCACGATCTCCACTGCTGCCCCACTGCGCATCAGCCTTCAGCAGCGCGTAAGCGATGTAGGTGTCGCCGTCGAACGCACTGTAGTTCCCGCTGGAAACGGGGACCTGCCAACTCATCAGACGTGAATCGCGGCGGCTGGGATAGGTCCTGGAAAACTTCCAGAGTCCATCGAAGAGGTTCCGGGCATCGGGGTCGTGGCCGGCCATCAACGCCACGATCAACATTCCGTAACCCTGACCTTCTGACACAGTACGCCCGGGGTTGGTGGCGCCAAACGAAACGCGGAAGAGCGCGCTTCCGTCCGCGGATTTCCCCGCGGGCAGAAGATACTTCGCTTTCCACACCTCGTAATAGGCGCGAACATCGTCGTCCTGTCTCGCCTGCGCGCGCCGATTCGGACGAATGGTGCCCGCAGCGTAGGTGACGTGCTGGGGAAAGGGACGTCGTGGCCCAGCCTGAACGCTGGAAGGCTTGACGACGGGAACGCCCTCTGCTGGAGCGAGGAGCGCGGCAATGAGCGCGAGGGGAAGGCAGCTGTATCTCATCGCGGCGATCTTAACCCGCATTTCTCACAGACCTTTGTCGTGAGACGGAGGAGAGTGGCTTGGATGCGAGGCGCACGGCGATTTTGCGACGAAGGCATAGTCGAGAGCGAAATTGCCGTGCAACGAAGCAGAGGCAGCAGTGACCTCAGTGCTTCTGATGAAGGCAACAGTGTGGAACCTGAGAAGCTGGAGTTAGAAACCAGGAGAGCTGCAGGCCCGGAATCGTCGTCGCCCCAGCCGTAAGGTCTTGTTGCCTAACTCCACAGAGGAGCGTTCGTCATCCTGAGGAGCACTTTTGCGACGAAGGATCTCAAAATGCGACGCTGTGAAATCAATCAGTTACGTATTTTGAGATCCTTCGCTTTCGCTCAGGATGACGAATCGCTGGTGAGAGTGGAGTTAGGCAACACGCCCGTAAGGCTGGGGAGTTCATCGCCAAGAGCAGTGAGCCCCGCAAGGAGCGGCATCGATGCCGCCGCTTCGCGGCTCTGTGGAGACCGTACCGACACACCCCACCCTCACGGGTGGGGCTAAAACGATGTCGCCGCTTCGCGGCTGCGAGGACGCACGAGTTCATCACCTCTTCATCAGCATCCCCGCTGTTAACCCGCCTCTAACGAGCGGCGTTGAAGGTGTCCCGTCACGCGACTCCCACCCGAGGGACAGTCGGATCAACTGCTTCGACCACAAGCCTCCCATCACGAGGTTGCCCCGGCATGAGGGGGACATATCCCCCCTGTAAAAAAGCAATCCTGAGGGCGCTATGAATGGCCGCGTCGCATCACCGACAGACAGGAGTATCTGTCCTACACCGGTCCGCTCTTGCGATGGTCCACACGCACTTTCGTGTGGATACCGCCTCGCACGTAGAAATCGCCTTCGACGGTGATTGATCGGGGATCAATCGCAGCGACGAGGTCATCGAGGATCCGGTTTGTGACTGCCTCGTGAAACGCTCCCTCGTTCCGAAAGGACCAGAGATACATCTTGAGCGACTTGAGCTCCACGCAGCGCGCGTCCGGAACGTAGTCGATGCGGATGGTTGCAAAATCGGGTTGTCCTGTCATGGGACAGAGGCAGGTGAACTCCGGCGCTTCGAATGAGATTCGATAGTCGCGTTCCGGCTTTGGGTTCGGGAAGGTCTCGATCTGCTTGGTTGGCTCGGTTGGCATAGTCGTGTTTGATCCAGAGGCTTTCGCGGATCTCGGCAGCCGCAATGAATTTCGCGTACGAAATCAGTGTCGATTGGCGCCGTGCTCTAACGTCGCGCGCCGTTCCCCATGAGTTTCTGGTTCAACTCCTTGATCCGTTCCTGTAGTTGATTGATCTTGCCCTGAGCGTCTGCCTTGAGACGCTCCATATCGGCCGTCAGACGACCGATTTCCTCGTCTTTGGCCCCACTGTCGGACTTCTGTTCGAGAGCCTCTAGCCGGAGCTCCAGATCGCTCTTCATCGCCTCGAAGGTCTCATCTTTCTCCTGCAGGCGCGCCCGAAACTTCTCTTCCTGCTCTTCGAACTGCCGCTTGATATCCATCAACTCGGTAATCTGAGAAAAATCCGAATAGCTCGGCGCCATTTCCCCTCCTTCGCGGACCCTCTCTTCGATAGCCGGGAAAAACTTCCTCAGCTTGAGCGACAAGTCGTCCGGATCGCTTGCAAGCTCCATCGCGTCCTTGTAAGTGATCTTCTGATGAACCAGAAGCGAGACAAGCGACTGGTTCATCGACTGCATTCTGTAGTATCCGACGGAGCCTTCCATCTCCTCGAGGATGTCTTTCGTGAGCCCATCCTCGATGAGCTTTGCGATCTTCGGCGAGTTCTTCAGAATCTCGACGCCCGCTGTCACCTTCCCATCAACTGTCCTGACGAGTTTGAGCGAGATAATCCCTCGGAGAATCAGCGCCAGCTGCGAACGGACCTGCTTCTGCTGCTCGGCAGGAAACGCGTCAACGATCCGATCGATCGTCTGAGCCGCATTGTTGGTGTGAAGGGTCGAGAAAACCAGATGTCCGGTTTCGGCCGCCGTCATGACTGTTTCGATCGTTTCGACATCGCGCATCTCGCCGACCATGATGACGTCCGGATCCTGCCTGAGCGAGTTGCGCAACGCCTCTTTGAAGTTGGGTGTGTCGGTCCCGACCTCACGTTGGGTAATTGCGGCCACTCGGTCGGCAAAAAGGAACTCGATTGGATCTTCGACCGTGACGATGTGCAGCGGCTCACGCGATGCGATCTCAGACACCATGGCCGCCAGCGTGGTCGATTTACCCGAACCGGTTGGGCCTGTAACGAGTACAAGACCGTCCGGGATCTCCGTAAGCTCACGAATCGCCATCGGAAGCTCGAGCTCGTCGAGGCCGAGTATCTGAATCGGGATTCGCCGGAAAACCGCACAGATGCTGCCGCGTTGCAGAAACATGTTGCCGCGGAAACGCGCCACTCCGGGAACCCCGTATCCGAAGTCGACAGATTGGTATCGTGCAAACTTTTCCTTCTGTCCCTCGTTGAGCAGTGGCAGGAGCATTCGCTCAAGGTCAGCGGGCTTGAGCGATTCGCCCTTCATCGCCACCAGCTTCCCCTGCATCCTCAGTAGAGGGGGACGCATGGTCTTCAGATGAAGATCGGACGCCAGCTTCGAGGCCATGAACGCGAGAAGGTCGTTCAGCGCATAGCCGGACGGAGCAGGTGTGACAGGCGTCGGACTCTTGGAGGACAAGCTGTTTGCAGCTCCTTGAATAATAGAGATTGATGGCCGCGCGTCAGTCTGACAGAAAGTTGCTGCTCTCTCCGCCCTCCAGCCGTGGACCGTCGGGTAATGAACCTTGCTACGCGAAGGAGCCGGCCGGTGATAAACCGAGCACGAGCTTGCGAGATCCTTCGCCCTCCCGCCGAACCTGCTCATGACGCGAGCATCCTGATGAGGCTTTTGCGACGAAGGATCTCAGGATGACGCGTATTTCTTCACCGACTCACTGTTGCGGAGCAACATTTTCCAGCTCTGGAGGACATCTCGTTTCTCTTTTCTCAGTCGCTGCAATTTTGCCGCACATCGGCTCGCAAGGATGAACCCGGCTTCGATTACACCGGTGCAAGGATGCCCATAGGCTACTTTTTCATCACAGAATCGAGAATCATCAAAAATGCTTCCTGCTGTTTAGGCTCCGTCTTGTTGATGACGGCGATGGTCTCCCCGATTTTGAATCTACGATGCAGCTCATCTGCCGGATGAGACGAGGTGATAATGACTCGTCGTGGAGAGACCCCTTTTCCCCGGGCGTACTCGACGAACTTCTGGCCATCCATTCCCGGCATCTCCAGGTCGACGATCAGCAGGTCAATTGTCGAGTCGATGGTTGGCAATGCCTCGTACGGATGATGATACGTCTCAACCCTCGCGCGATCGCCATACCGTGCGCTGAGCATCTGGGCCCATAGCTCACAAAACGCTACGGAGTCGTCGACGATGACTATGCGCTTCTGAACCGGATCGGGCGTCATGATTTCGAGCGGCGCTTATGAGCGGAATTGGAGGGCACGTCTTCCGATGCTCGATTCCCGCCCGTCGTGCGGCCGTCGTAACGAATCGCTCCACCGACCACGGTTGCGATGATTCTTCCTCGGAACGTAGAACCTGTGAACGGTGAGTTCGAGGCCTTCGAAACAAAGTGCTCGACGGATGTTTCGCCATCGGGATCGAAGATGGTCACGTCACCAGGAGAGCCTCCTGCCAGAGTCCCTCCCGGAAGCGAGAAGATCCTGGCGGGAGCCACCGATAACAGTTCGATAAGACGAGAGATCCCGACGATCTTCGAATGAACCAGCCGGTCATAGGAAACCGCAAATGCCGTTTCCAGACCGGTGATCCCGAACGGGGCCAGATCGAACTCCACATTCTTTTCATCGAAGTGGTGCGGGGCGTGATCGGTAGCAATCGCGTCGATCGTACCGTCCGCCAACGCCTCCAGCAGAGCGGCGCGATGCTCTTCCGAACGAAGCGGCGGGTTCATCTTGAGGTTGGTCGAGAAGGACTGCACCGCTTCATCCGTGAGGGCGAAGTGATGTGGCGCGACCTCGCAGGTAACGCGCAGTCCTTTCTGCTTTGCGCGGCGCACGGCCTCGACAGCGCCCCTCGTTGAGAGGTGAGCGATGTGGAGGTGACCACCTGTTAGCTCTGCAATGACCACATCCCGCGCGACCATCATCTCTTCGGCTGCTGCAGGCATTCCGCGCAACCCGAGGAGCGTCGAGTAGTAGCCCTCGTGCATTGCGGCACCTTCGGTTAGATTCAGATCCTGTTCATGTGCAACTACGGGTCGACCGAGCATCCCCGCGTATTCGAGCGCGCGGCGCATGAGCTGCGCATTGATCACCGGCTTGCCGTCATCGCTGAAGGCAACACAGCCTCCGGTGCTCAGGTCGGCCATCTCAGCCAGCTCTTCTCCTCGAAGACCACGGCTCACGGCGCCGATCGGATAGACCCGGCACGCTCCGTTGCGCTGCGACTCGGCGATGATCATTTCCGTCACCGCGCGCTCATCGTTAGGCGGTACGGTGTTTGCCATCGCGCAGACTGCCGTAAAACCTCCGGCAACGGCAGCAAGGGTCCCCGATCGAATCGTTTCTTTGTGCTCCTGACCCGGTTCACGCAAGTGCGTGTGCAGGTCGATGAAGCCGGGAGAGACGACCATCCCCGCGGCGTCGAGAGTCTCAATCCCTGAGGGTGGCTTGATCGAACTGGCGACTTTTGTGACCAGTCCCTCTTCGATCAGGACGTCCTTACGATCATCGAGCCCCTGCGACGGGTCCACAACCCGGCCGCCTCGTATGAGGAGGCGCATCCCGGAAAGTACGTCAACTGTCGGCAAGGTTTCCTCCCGCAAGCAGATAGAGGACAGCCATCCGAACCGCTACCCCGTTGGTCACCTGCTCGAGGATCACCGACCTGGGACCATCGGCTACATCCGAAGCGATCTCGACGCCCCGGTTCATCGGTCCCGGATGCATGACAAGCGCGCCTTCACGAGCCCTCGAGAGTCGCTCGGGAGTCAGGCCGAACGTGTTGTGATACTCCCGCAGAGACGGGAAGCTGAGCCTTCCCTGACGCTCGAGCTGAATGCGCAGCATCATGATGACGTCCGCTTCCTCGAGAGCCTCGTTGAGTGAATGGACGACGCGGACACCCATCTTCTCGATCTCGGCCGGGATCAACGTCGGAGGGGCCGCCACAGTTACATTCGCCTCCATCTTCGTGAGCAGGTGAATGTTCGATCGGACGACACGGGAATGCGTGATGTCGCCAATGATCGAAACGTTCACTCCCTTGAGCCTCCCGAGTCGCTCTCGAATGGTGAACGCATCGAGCAGCGCCTGGGTTGGATGCTCGTGCGCGCCGTCGCCCGCGTTGATGATCGATGCCGGCAGACGGTCGGCCAGCATCTTGGGCGCTCCGGGATACTTGTGCCTGATGACGATCATGTCGGGATGCATCGCCATCAGGTTCTCTGCCGTGTCGATCAGCGTCTCACCCTTCTCGACCGCAGACCCTGAAGCCGAGAAGCTGAGCGTGTCGGCCGACAGGCGCTTCTCCGCGATCTCGAATGAAACGCGCGTCCGCGTAGAGGCTTCCATAAAGAGGTTGATCACAAGCTGGCCCCGAAGCGTCGGAACCTTCTTCACAGGACGCTCACTGACCTCCTTGAATCCCTCGGCGGTGTCGAGGATCAAGGTGATCTCGTCAGGAGTGAGTGGCTCGATTCCGAGGAGATCTTTCGAGCGGAGTCCGACTGTTCGCATTAGGGAGAGGTCAGAATGAAAAATGCAGAATGCAGAATGCAGAACGGGACTGAGTCTTCAGTTTTAAACTATTCATCCTGCATTCTTCCTTCTGCTTTTCCCTTCTGCATTCTGCATTCTGCATTCTGCATTTGCTCCCCTACTTCTCCATGATCAGAACTTCATCCTCGCCATCCGTCTCTTCGAGTTTCACCTTGATGACCTCGCCTCGATCGGTCGGGACGGACCGTCCAATGACGTCGGCATGGATCGGAAACTCCCGATGGCCCCGATCAATGAGCACCGCAAGCTGAACAGCCTTGGGCCTGCCGAAGTCGATCAGCGCATCAAGGGCGGCGCGCACGGTCCGGCCCGTGTAGAGAACGTCGTCTACCAGGATGACGATTTTGTCGTCTATCGGCTCCGGAAGCTTGGTCGGCTTGACCACCGGCTGCGGCGCGATGGTCGTCAGATCATCCCGATACAGAGTGATATCGAGGATTCCCATCGGGATCGTCGTTTCCTCCATCTCATTGATGATCTTCGTGATTCGTTCGGCGATTGGAACTCCTCGGCTCCGGATTCCGATGATCAGCAGATCTTCAACACCGCGATTCCGTTCCACGATTTCGATCGCCATCCGGCTGATCGCCCGCTTCATGCGGGTCGCGTCCATCAGTTTCTTCTTTTCGTTCATGGAGAGTCTCCAGCTGCCGGCCCGGCTCGGGCAAAAAAAAACCCCTCGAGGGGTTTAGGAAGCGAGCGGGCGATGAGGATCGGTGAGCAACGGGCCCGAGGATAAGCATCGGACAGAGGACTGTCAATCGAAGTAACCCGCATTTCTCACAGACCTTTGTCGTGAGACGGCGGAGAGTGGCTTGGATGCGAGGCGCACGGCGATTTTGCGACGAAGGCATGGTCCACACTATGTCAAGGAGCGAAATTGCCGTGCAACGAAACAGACAGGCCGCTCTTCGCGCGTCTCACGGCGAAGGTCTGTGAGAAATGCGGTTTGAGCCTCCCTGAGATAGCCGATCGGGCTATGACAGGAATCACATGCTCTTATTTAAAGAACCGGTATAACAAACTGAACCGGAGCGGTTTTAATATGCGACAACCCCATAAATCTCGCCCCCAACTTCAACTGCTTCCGACACTTACGCGTAAACTACTGACGACGAAGAGTGTTAGAGCGTCACGTTCCAGAAGTGGTGGGTTTTTCGTCAACTTTTCGTTGACTCCACCCCCTCCTTCCGTAGAATACGCACTCCCCTAACGATAGATTGACATTGGAACGAAGTAATGGAGCTTGAATGAAACGACGCTATTCGACGATCATATTCGTACCGCACGCGCGGGCCAGATTCCGGAAGTTGAGGGTCTCCCATCGCTTGCTCTGGTCGATCGCCAGCGTCGCCACCTCCTCTCTCTGTCTGTCGACCTTCTTCTCCTTCCAGTACTTCAACTCGATCTCGCAGACCCACGAACTCTCCAATCTCAAGCGTGAGAATCGCGCCCTCCAGGGAGCGAATGAGCAGTTCAGCAAATCGGTCGAGACTCTGAGGAATCAGCTACGTACCGTAGAAGACAAGACACGCAAGCTCGCGATCATTGCGGGAGTGAGCTCACTCGACCGGGCAACGCGCGGTGGAGTAGGCGGGATTCGTCAGAACGAAGACTTCTCCGCGAGCCCTTACCGCGATGAGGTCGACACCATGAGCTTCCGCTCGCGCCGGCTCGACTCCGACCTCTCGCTCCTCGAGCGCCGATTCGCAGAGCAGTCGCAGGTGTTCTCTTCGACTCCGTCCATCGCTCCGGTCCGCGGCATCCTGACTGACGGATTCGGAGGACGCTCCGATCCATTTACCGGAGAGCCAGGTAATCACAACGCCATCGACATCTCCTCGGCGAATGGCCAGCAAATCCGCTCACCAGCTGACGGCGTCGTGGCAAAAGCCGAGTGGGCGAATGGGTACGGCAACGTCGTTTTCGTTTCCCATGGAAATGGATTTTCCACTCGTTTCGGCCACCTTTCGGGGTTCAACGTCAAGCCTGGACAGCGAGTCAAGCGCGGCGACGTAATCGGATTCGTAGGCTCAACGGGTCGCAGCACCGGACCGCACCTTCATTACGAGGTACGGCTCAACAACAACCCGGTGAACCCCCTCGCCTACATCCTCAACGCGTTCTAGGCGCCCTACGCGGTCGGTTGCTCCCGTAGCCACCCCCCTCTCTGCGGGCGAAGCCTTTGGAGTGCGGGAGCCGCAGCTCCCGCTTTCTGAGTCACCTCGCAGTGCTGTCGCGATGCGCACACGCACGGAGTGTCATCCAAGCGGTTTGAGTCAGGGCGCGGCGTCGCGTGACAGACAAGAGTGTCTGTCCTCCACGCTCACGCGACACTCGGTGTTTCTCGACGCTCGGGGTGAAGGTCTGTGAGCGTAGGGACGCACGGCGTGCGTCCGGTACCCTGTCCCTGACCGAGAAGATTGTCGTCGGCCGTCGCTTTGGACGAGGTTCATGCAGCGATGCAGAATTCCCGATGCGAATGTCTGGGCGCCGGACGCAGGCCCTGCGTCCCTACACCCGCCCCGGTTGCTCTCGACACAGTGTCAACGTCGCGAAACCGTCGTGCGTCTCGCGGCGAAGGTCTGGGAGAAGTGCGGGCTAGGAGCCTGCGCGGTAGAAAGGACGAATGGCTGGTAAAATCGGGCATGCCGACAAGTTACCGCGAGTACATGCCCGAGCAGTCGTTGCTACTGCCGCCCTCGTTGCGTGATTGGTTGCCCGAAGGGCACTTGGTT
>DATLXH010000101.1:0-5014 GCA_035576005.1 Thermoanaerobaculia bacterium
GGGTCGCTGTCTTCCGGGACCAAGCTCGGGATCGGGCTCTATGGCACCAAAGCAAGTACGGTCATGACAAGACCACGCCTCGCGCATTCTAGTTTCTTTCTCTCAGTCGCTGCACCAGCGGTCCGGGGCTCGGGATGACACCTCTGTGTGCTAACAGATGAGCGTGAGAAATGCGGGCTAGAGTAAAGGGCGAAAAAATCTCCCGAGTCGAGGCATGTAGTGCTCTCGTGGATTGACCGAGAGCGCAACGCCAAATGCCCGGCCTACGATTTTCTTGCGATCGATGAATCCCAGGAATCTGCTGTCGTAGCTGTCGTCACGGTTGTCCCCCATCACAAAGTAGCTCTCCTGAGGGACGGTGAGGGGAGCAAAAGAGCGCACCGAAGGGGCGCCGGGGGTGACCATCATCGCGTGCATCTGAGAGCCGAACCCCTCGGAAGCCACCTGGTAAATTCCGCGCTCCCGAGGATCCATCGCCGCGAGCCACGCTGGATCGGCAGGGGTAATCGTCACCGCCTGTCCGTTGATCAGGAGACGATTTTCAATCATCTCGATCTGGTCACCAGGAATGCCGATGACTCGCTTGACGAGACGCTTCCCATCAGCCGGGGAAAAGAAGACGACGATATCGCCTCTCGACGGGTTGTCCCAAACGGCCAGGTGTGACGTCGTGAAGGGAACTTTGAGGTCGTACGCAAGCTTGTTGACGACCACTCGATCGCCTTCGAGGATCGTCGGCTTCATCGAGCCGGTCGGCACGTCGTTCCAGTCAGCTACGGCTGAACGGAGGGACCCGACGACGGCAAGCATGACCAGGAACGGCCGTATCCACTCCTTCCAGATAGTACCCGCTGCCACAAAGCCTCCTGCGCTGTTCCCGGCTTTCAGTGCCGACCCTGCCGCATGGAACCGTGATGAACTCCCACGAATTGCCACGAGATGTTTGCACAACTCCTGCGATTTCCGGAATGGGTTCTTCGCACCGAGTCGTTGTGTGGAGTACGTTCAAACGTCAACGAACGTTTCCGCATCCTGGAGGTTATTCATGAAGCATCATCGTTTTGTCACCGCAACCGTGACAATCCTGCTCCTGGCTGGAGCCGCCCAGGCGCAGGTCAGCGCAGGCAATCCGAATGTGATGATCACTCCGGTCAATCCGGCGGCGCCGGGCACGATCAAAAGGATCAACGTAGTCGACGCCTTCAAGGAAGTGAACGCGAAACGAGCCGTCATCGTCGACGTACGAAGCGCGGATCAATTTCGACTCGGCCACATCAAGGGTGCGATCAACATTCCTCTGTCTCAGCTCACGCGGAGAGTTCGTGAGTTGCCATTCGGCCGCACGGTCATTACTTACTGCGCCTGCCCCGCCGAAGAGACGAGTGGCCGCGCTGTGCTCTCGCTGGCGAACCACGGAATGAAGAACGCCGCAGCCATGCTCGGCGGTTATAACAGCTGGAAAAAGCAGAACCTCCCAATCGAACGCTCGAAGTAAACGCTTCGCGGCGCTTTAGACAACCGTAGGATTTGCAGCGGACGGATCAACCTGCATTCTCACAGACTTCGTCGTGTGAAATGCGGGTTAACGTCGCGTGGTTGCTCTCCGTCTCCCACGAGTGGGCGGGTTCCTGTCCGGGAGAATCTCGACGCGCAGGACGTAGGCCCCTACCGCAGCATTCTGCGGCCGTCTCGAGACCCCGTCCCGATCCCGCAGGACCGCATTCGAAAGGTTCCCCACTGGCACCGCCGGTCTCGCAGGCGCATCACCCCAACCAAAATCGGGGATGGCGACGGGAGGAAAGCGGGACAAATTGCTCCCCTCAATGGGACGGACATTGTTGGCAATGGCATACACCAATTGAGGCTCGACCAGATTTACCACGTTCTCCATCGACACACGGGTCTCATTGCAGGTCGGATTGGAGCTGCCACAGCCGGTCCCGGACGCGATGCCGAGCTCGCCCTCCGGATTCGAGATGACGTTGCCGCGAATCTGGAGATTGGTGTCCGCGCGGGTCGGCACTTCCTCCACATTGGAATCCTCCTGCGCAGCTCCGCTGTAAGGCGGGCTGACCAGAAAGTGTCGGGAGCTGGAGAATCCGGCCGGGTTGTAGAGCAGATTGTTGTAGATGAACACGTTCCGGTTCGGGATCCTCACGTCGTTGTTCCCGTCGCTCACACGAGTGGTTCCCCAGCCACCATCGAGAAGATAGATGGCGCAGAGCTCGCGACCGGGATCCCCCGGCTTCCCGTCACAGCTCCTCAGACCGAAAGTAACCTCGATCATGTGACCGCGCGCTCCAACCCTGAACAGCGTGTTGTGAGCGAGCAGAATGTTGTAGCCGCCCCTGACCCCCAGCCCGGCCCCTTCGACGTCATGGATGATGTTGTTGACGACCTTGATGTCGTAGGCCTCGTAGTGAATCCACGGCTCTACCATGAGCTGGAAGCCGGTGCGCTGACCGGCGGTGAACCCTCCGGCTCCGCATTCGGAGATCTCGTTGCCCTCGATCCGCAGGTAGGCCGAACCGCCTTTGGCGTACATGCACCAGTCCCGGGCGTTTCGAATCTGGCTGTTGATCACATGGCCGTATTGCACAGACACGAAGTCAATTGCATTGTCGTCTGCCCCTTCGATTGTCGATTCCTCAATAAAAATGTTGGTTGACCGATTCACCTTCAGTGTCTCGCGAGCCTCGCGGTTTCCTCCGTCGAGCTGTGACCCTCGGATGAGAAGGTGATCGCACCGCTCGCAACGAACGACGTCGCCAGCCGGCTCCGGGATGATGTCCAGATCGATCAGGTAGAAGTACTTCATGTCGAAAAGGTTCAGGTCGCCCGTCAGAAAGGCCTTCCCACGACCCTCGGCCGACTGAATGATGAGAGGGAAGTCGTACGTTCCGTAACGCGACTCGATGTAACCCGGAACCGATCCACGACCATACGTCCCGGGAAGGAGCATCAGCCGATATCCTCGGCTCGAGAAGGTCTGGCGGATCGGAATGCGGTTGATAGCCGCAGCCACCGTCCTCAGCGCATCGGCCCGCGAGGAGCCGCCGTTTGAATCGTTGCCACTTAGAGGGTCGACCCAAAGATCTGCGACCGACGGTGTGCCGATGTCGTAGGCTCCTGGAGCCGCGGCGACTGCCACCTCAGCCGTGAGGCATCCACTGACGATGAGAAGAATTGCTGCAGGAAGACTCCTCGCTGTCAGTCTTTTCTTTCTTAGTGAGAGAGATTGCATCCGTCCTCCTAGGATTCCCCGGCAGAGTCGTCGCGCGAATCGCATGCGAGGATCACCACCCTTCCACCCGTCGTCATGATTGATTACCTGTCACTGACAAATCAAACCTGATCTCGCTGCGCCATCTCTGGATTGGTCTCGAGGCCCGGCGACGCGTGAGTACAATCGAGCTTCATGCGAAGCCAGAAGGGATTCACGCTGGTCGAGACTCTTGTCGCACTCCTGATTCTTACTCTTGTGGTGACGACCTCGCTCGCATTTTTTACGACAGACGACTTCGCCTGCTTCAGGCTGAGGAAACGATTGTCGCCTATCAGGCCCTGGTAAACGAAGTTGAAGTTCAGAGACGTATGCCGTTCGCCTCGCTCACGGCCGGACGCCATCCCTTCACTGCCGACCATCCACTGATGGCGAAGCTACCGGATAAGCATAGCTCCATAGAGATCACCGAGAAGGCCGTGGACACCCGGGAGCTTCTGCTCAGCATTCGGTGGCGGCAGGGAAAGCGGACTGCGCAGATGACGATTGTCAGGGTCGGAACCGGTGGGGACAATCTCTGGTGAGTCGTCGAGTGTCAGACCGATCACGAGACTCGGGGTTCACGCTGATCGAGGTCGTCGTAACCCTGAGCATCGCCGGGACGATCATCTTCATGGTTGTCATGCTTCAGGCCGAGATGCTCCGTTTTGACCGCAGCTTTCGCATGAACCTCATGACCCACCCTGAGCTCCACGCTGTCCTGGCGCGAGTGCGACGAGACGTCGTGGACGCCCGAGATTACCTTCCATCAGCGGGCGCTTACACCCAGTCGCCGACCGCGCTTATCCTCGCCGGGCTCGACCCGCAAGGAGCTCCGGTCACTATCGTCTGGGACTTTTCAGAGAACTCCCGAGTCCGCCGGCTCGCAATCGACTCTTCGGCCGAACGTGTCTCGGAATGGACAGCGAGAGGCGTCCTCAGGTTCACCGTCACGAGTTACACCATGCCCGACGGCGAGACCGCTGTTCGACTCCGAGGCTATGACTCGAGCGGAAACTTGCGCATCGAACAGATCATCGAACCGAGAGGACATTCATGAGCCCTCACTCCGGAAACCGGCAGCTGATGAAGTGTGGTACTGCGAATCCACAACTCCCTGCTTCAAAGGGCGAGAGGGGTTTTGTGCTGCTGAGCGTTCTGCTGCTTGCCTTGCTCTACTTCGGCATGATGGAGCTCATGGCGATCGAGACGAGCGAGGCGGCCAGGTCTGCATCGAGGTTTCGCTCCCGAATCGTCGCTCAGACTCTGGCAGAGAGCGCGGCCGAGGTCGGCCTCCACAAGATGCTTTACTCCTCGTCGCGATCGGCGACGAGTGAAGGGATCGATGGAACCATGACGAGCGAGCAGACGCTCAACCCGGACGGCTCATTCGAGATCCGGGCGAGCGGCGTCAGCCGGGGAGCATTTTCGATGCGCGCCACAGTTTCGATCTACGGTCGAGCAACCATTCGAGATGACGGCTCGACGGAGCTCAGCATCGACCGCACACTGCATTCGCAGTAACGAACCATGAGAGGGTGGTCGCGTCAGCGACCGGGAGAGGGGCCGTGAGAGATACGAAGACCTCGCCCTAACCCGCATTTCTCACAGACCTTTGTCGTGAGACGGCGGAGAGTGGCTTGGATGCGAGGCGCACGGCGATTTTGCGACGAAGGCATAGTCGACACTATGTCGAGGAGCGAAATTGCCGTGCAACGAAGCAGACAGGCCGCTATCCGTCGTCTCGCGGCG
>DATLXH010000102.1:0-5229 GCA_035576005.1 Thermoanaerobaculia bacterium
GCAGCAATCATCGTATTGCTGCTCATCCCACCGGCCCATGCCTGGGCCGGCAAAGCGATAAACCTACCCGAACGTCACACGGCGATTTCACCAATTTCAGCAACTACCTGGTTGCCAAGTGGCACCATCTTCGGGGCGCCAGTCCAAGCCGGGTGTCATCACCTCTTCACCAGCGTTCCACGCTGCTCTCCTGCTCCGGATGACACGCGGCGCTGATAGTGGCATTGTGAGAAATCCTGGCTAACGACGCCCGCCCGCTTATCTCGCGATGGTTGATAATCATGAGGCTTGCCCGAACTCCCGGAAGTCGAGATCTATCGCCAATACTTCGCCAGGCACGCGCTGGATCAGGCCATCAGCCGCGTCCGTGTGCTGGATGAACGTGTACTCGGGAACGTACGCAAGGATCGGCTGACGCGGGAGCTCAAGGGTCGATTCTTCACCGCCGTCCGGCGTCACGGGAAACACTTGTTCGCCGACGCGGGCGCGACGTGGCTTCACCTCCACTTCGGGATGACTGGCGACCTTGCCTATTACCGCGACCCCAAACCTCCGCCGCGATTCGCGAGGGTAGTGTTCGATTTCGCCAGCGGAGCCCACCTGGCCTTCGAAGATTTGCGGCTCTTCGGAGTCGTCGATTTAACGCCATCTCCCGAGGCCTTCATCGCCGAGCATCATCTCGGTCCAGATCCTCTCGACCCCTCGTTCCGCCTGCCGCTGTTCCGGCGTTTGATCAGCGGCAGGCGAGGGGCGGTGAAATCGCTTCTGCTATCGCAGGACATGATCGCCGGCATCGGGAACCTCTGGGCCGACGAGACCCTGTTCCACAGTGCCATCCATCCTCGCCGCCCGGTGGACCGGCTTACGGACACCGAGGTGCGGACCATCCATGCGGCTATGAGACGGATTCTTCGGGAGGTCGTGGAGTGCCGGGAGCGCGGCGCCGACCTGCCGCGTCGTTATCTCATTCATCGCCGCGAAGAAGGGGAGAGATGCCCGCTGTGCGCCGGTTCCATCCAACGGAGCGTCGTCTTCGGCCGCACCACGTATTTCTGCGGCACGCATCAGCGTTGATCGCCGCAGTCGAAGGCTGAATGCTCCCTTTGCATGCTTGAACGGAGTTGGCTGCTGCGAATAGTTAGACACGCATGCAATCCACAACGAGGCGTCCAGAAGGAGAGCGGCGCGAAGGAATGGGCGGGACGCGATCGCCGGGTGTCAGGAGCCATCGGAGCACGTGGTGGACATGCCACTGCACCCGACCTGGACTTGCCGCTACATGTCCGAGTCAGGCGCCGCGGGGAGATGTCTTCATGAGGGTTGAGATCGTCTCGAGAAGATCGTCGAACTCGTAGGGTTTGAGCAGATACTGAGCTTTCCCCTGGTCGACGAGGTGCTGAATATCGGCGAGGTTTCCATGTCCTGTCGAAAAGATTACAGGGATTCCTGGATGTCGTGCGGCAATCAGGACGTAGAGGTCCTTGCCGTCGATGTCAGGAAGTCCCACGTCCAGCACGATAATCTCCGGCTCATGCGCTTCGAGTTCTTTTAGCGCTGCGGCACCCGTGGCAGCGACCTGGACGGATATCCCATCCATTTCCAGAAGGGCCGCCAGTCCATCTGAGATCGCTTCTTCATCCTCCACGAGGAGTAAGGACGAGGGAAGGCTTCGTTTCTCCACAATGCCCTGGGCGATCTCCGTTGGCACCTCAGAAGTCAAAGGAAAGAACAGGTGAAACGTCGTACCCTTCCCTTCCTGGCTCTCCACGAAAATATGCCCTTCGTGATTGGCCACAATCTGACGTGTGACAGCGAGCCCAAGTCCGGTTCCGCTCTGTGCTTTCGTCGTAAAGAGCGGTTCGAAAGCCCGATCCAGGACATCTGCTGGCATGCCGGTGCCGTTATCCGAAACTACGATATGGGCAAAGCGGTCAGGGGAGAGCACCACACCAAAGCGGAACTGCGAGGCACTGGTCCGATGGGATGCTCGAATGCAGAACGTGCCCCCCGAAGGCATCGCGTCCCGTGAGTTCACGGCGAAATTGATGAAAATCTGCTGGAGCTGCGCCTTGTCCGCCGCGATAACTATGTCGGGAGCGACGTCGTCGATACTGATTTGAACCTGAGGTCCGAAAATATTCTGGAGCTCAGGAGAGATCTCGCGCAACCAGGCACTCAGTCGAAGCGGTTCGAGTCGCGGATCGTTAGGTTGCGTGTATCGAAGGATCTCGTGCGAGATCCGGCTTCCTCGCAGCACAGACTGCTGGATCGTTTTCGCCGCACCTGAAACGAGCTCTACGTCGTCGGCCTTGCGAATGATCATTTCGCAGAACGGTTGAATGCCCATGAGTACATTGTTGAATTCGTGGGCAACCGTCGCGGCCAGTCGGCCGAGGCTGTTCAGACGGTTGGCCTGTTCCAGTTGCGACTCCAGCATTTTCCGGTCACTGATATCCTGGACTGTGCCGACAAGCAAAGACTCCTTGCCCGTTGCGCGCTTTCCTGTCAAATGAAGCGTTGCGATGCTGTCGTCGAGCCGTCGAATCCTCACGTCCAGATTGATCTCTCGTTCTCCCGTGACGGCATCCACCACTGATTGATCCAGAGTGCTACGGTCATCGGTGAGAAGACGTGCGACAAGGACGCTATCAGAGACCTTCAGATCCGTGGTGGGATCCATCTCAAAGATCGTAAACACTTCCTTGCCCCAGCACATCGTGGCAGTGGCGAGATTCCACTCCCAGTCTCCCAATCGCGCAGCAGACTGAGCTTCGCGAAGCCGCTTCTGCTCGTTCTCGAGCTGTATTTCAGTCTTCCTTCTGGCGCTTATGTCGATGTGAGACAGTACGGCGCCCTCCTTTGTTGTGAGGGGCGTTGCGCACAGCATGAACCAGCGATCTTCGGCAGGAGTCGGGCAGTGATACTCCATTGTGAAGCTACTCGACTGGCCGCTCAACACTGAGCGAATTCCTTTTGCGGCCTCTCGGGCGTCCGGCGAATGGATCGCTCGGTCGCAGACGTCCAGGTAGTTGACGGCCGTCCACGTGCGAAGCCTCAGGTTCCCGGCCTCGGCAAACTCCAACCATGCCAGGTTCACGTCCACGATGTTGCCCGTCTGGTCGATGACGGAAATCTCGGCTGAGAGTGAGTTGAGCACTGCCGCGCTGCGAGCCTCCGCCTCCCGGAGAGCCGCTTCCGCTGCGCGTCTGGTGCTGCGCTCGAAAGCCTGTTCGAGCCCTCGATGCACGGCTGGGGCGAGGCGGACGAGATTGTCTTTCAAGACGTAGTCGCCGGCGCCCATATGCATCGCATCGATGGCCGTCTCCTCTCCGACGGTGCCTGAGACGAGGATGAATGGAAGATCTTTGTTAAAATCCTGCACGATTGCCAGCGCCTGGAGTCCACCGAAACCCGGAATGTTGTAATCGCTGATGACCATGTCGTACCGGTCCGCTGCCAGAGCATGGCGAAGCTCCAGCTCACTCTTCACCCGGTGAGCCGAGACGGCGAATCCCGCTTTCCTGAGGTGCCGCTCTACAAGCAGCGCGTCGTCTTCGACATCCTCGACGACCAGCAACTTCAGTTTGCGCGAATCAAGCGGGGCGTTCATTGAGGCGAATCCAGAATTCGCTGATGCTTCGTGTTGCACTCAAAAACGCCCGATAGTCGAGCGGCTTTCGCAGGTATGCGTTTGCACCGGAAGCATAAGAAGCTTCGACGTCTTCTTCTTGAACTGACGACGAAAGCATGACCACTGGCAAATGTCTGGTCTCGGGACGCTTCCGTATCTCGCGCAGGACATCGAGCCCCCCCATCTTCGGCATCTTGAGATCGAGCAGAACGAGCGCCGGCAACGTGTGATCGTCCGCGGCGGCAAGTTTGTCCAGAGCCTCGACCCCGTCGCGCGCTACGATCACCTCGAGCTCGCTGTCGGTTTTGCGAAAAGCGCGGAGCGTCAAATCCACATCATCGGCCGAGTCTTCAACGAGAAGAATCTTATTCATGGTAACCCCGAGGATAACCTGAAAAAGAGCGTTGCACCTTCGCCGGGGGCGGTTTCTGCACGGATCTCTCCTCCGTGACGACGGACGACGCGCTGAACGATCGCCAGACCGAGACCTGTGCCAGGGAACTCCTCAGGCGAGTGGAATCTTTGAAAGGGTGTGTAGAGTCGTGCGGCGAAACGGAGGTCGAAGCCGGCTCCGTTGTCTTTCACGAAAAACTCGCCTGATTCCGTTCTGCCCATTTCGATGCGGGACCTCTCGACATTCTTCGTAAATTTCCACGCATTTCCAAGAAGGTTTTCGAGCAGGATGTTGACCAGACCGGGGTCGGCGTCTACGACCATGCCGGGCTGGATAAAGGCCTCAACAATCCGCGCTGGCGATTCTGTGCGAAGTCGTTCGATTACAACAGTTGCTGCAGCGCTCAGATCGACTGGATGGATCACGAGGTCGGCCCGGCCGACGCGAGCGAGGCCTAAAAGGTCGTCCACCATGTGGCCCATGCGAGCGGTCGCAGCTCGAATTCTTCCAAGGAACGTCTGCCCTTCCCGTCCCAGCAGATGACCGTAATCCTCTTCGAGAGCCGCGCTGAACCCGCTTATGCCTCGCAGGGGCGTGCGCAGATCGTGAGAAATGCTGTAAGCAAACGTTTCAAGCTCGCTATTCATCTCTCGTAGCGCTGTTGAGCTCTTCTCGAGAAGGTCGCGCTGGCGCTGAAGCTCTTCGACCAGCGTCTGCTGCTCGTGGACGTCTGTAACGGTCGCAAACCATCGCTCGATCCGGCCATCGCTGTCGCGCAGCGGAACGGCTCTCTCCTGATGCCAGAGGTAGGCCCCGTCGCGTCGACGTTTCAACCTGTAGCGTGCGTCGAAGATTTGTCCCGTTTTCAGTGCATGGTTCCAGGCCTCGTCCCTACCCGCTTGATCGTCGGGGTGAATGATGCCGGACCAGTCGCTCGTGGCAGACTCGCTCACGCTGAGTCCTGTGTACTCCATCCAGTTCCTGTTGAAATAATCACGGCGTCCATCCGCAGTGGCCGTCCATACCATGTGAGGGATGAGCTCCGCGATGTTTTGAAACTGACGCTTCTGATGAACTGACTTTTCATTGAGGAAGTGGAGTGAGCTGGTAACCGAGGGTAAGCGCTTTTTTTTCGAGTGAGTTGAATAGCTTTTGCTGATAGCGTTTCTCGTAGTAGTCAACGCCGGCTTCGCGGTATGGCGTT
>DATLXH010000103.1:0-8206 GCA_035576005.1 Thermoanaerobaculia bacterium
TCATCCGCTCTCTACACGAGAAACATCAACCGGAGAGCCGTATGCGGGAGATCCGCACGTACGGTTCGGAGGGAGGGGGGGCCTACCAGCCCTCCCTACCCCTATAGGGGCCGCGAGAGATACGAAGACCTCGCCCTTTCGGACGGACTCTCGAGACTTTGACGCCCCTCACCCTGCTTCGCTTCGCTCGCTTCCCTCTCCCCGCGGGGGAGAGGGATACGCCGCTTGGCGGCTCAGCACCATCTGAGCACATTCACCGCTGATGCGCCTTTCTAAAGCTTCCGGAGCGCCATGAGGTATTCGACATTTCCCTCTGCGCCACGAATGGGACTCTCCGTGATGCCTGTCAACTCGAATCCGAGTCCGATCGCAGTCGCGACGACGGCATCGACTGCTTCCTGACGTTTTCCTTCGTCGCGAATGATCCCTCCTTTGCCCACGTCACGTTTTCCCACTTCGAACTGCGGCTTGATGAGGGCCACGACGCCCACCCCCGAAGACACGATGCGCGCGATTGCGGGAAGCACGAGGCGGAGAGAGATGAACGAAAGGTCGGCGGAGAGAAACTGGATCGCCTCCTCAAAGTCCGTCGGGTCGAGGAAGCGGGCGTTCACCTTCTCGCGATTGACGACGCGGGGATCGACACGGAGCGATTGATCGATCTGTCCGTGACCAACGTCGATCGCGTACACCTTCGTGGCGCCTCCCACGAGCAGCACATGGGTGAAGCCGCCCGTGGAAGCTCCGAGGTCAACGCATGTCTTACCCTTCACATCGATCCCGAAATGTGCGAGCGCATGAGCCAGCTTCATTCCACCGCGGCCGACCCAGGGATGTTCGAGCGCGACGACCTGGAGTTGATCGTCGTCCGCGACACGCAGCCCGGGCTTGTCCGCGACCTGCCCGTTCATCGTGACGCGACGGGCCATGATGAGCCCCTGCGCTTTGGCGCGAGTGTCGACGAGACCGCGGTCCAGCAGGGCGACGTCAAGCCGAATTCTGGCTGGCATCTCTAACCCGCATTTCTCACACTCCTTCTGCTGCGGCAGCGGATAGCGGCCTGTCTGCTTTGTTGCACGAAGGCTTCGCTCCTCGACATAGTGTCAACTATGCGCTCGTCGCGAAACCGTCGTGCGCCTCGCATCCAGGCCACTCTCCGCTGCCTCGCGACGAAGGCGTGTGAGAAATGCGGGTTAACCAGACTCGACGTTGGCTACCGAACGCCGCGGCTTCACTGCAGATGTCACACGGTTCTACGTGCGGCGACGCGCGCGACGCTGCCCGATGATCTAGTCAAAAAGTCGCGAACGCGCTGCGCGATCCCTTCCGCATGCAGGTCGTACTGTGCGCGCAGAATGTCCTGCGATCCGTGATGGACGTACTCATCCGGGATGCCGATACGATGAAACTCGACTCCGGAGATCTGGAGCTCCTGCGCACACTCCATCACTGCCGAGCCGAATCCCCCGGCAAGAGAGCCTTCCTCGACCGTAATGACCTTCGTGCCCGGCCTGCAGAAGCGTCGAACGAGATCTTCGTCGAGGGGCTTGATGAAGCGAGCGTTGATCACCGCTACCTTGACGCCCTCTTTCGCCAGGAGATCGGCCGCTTCCATCGCCGGCCACACCTGAGCGCCGATCGCAAAGATCGTTGCGGCGTCACCCTCGCGCATCACTTCGCCCTTCCCGATCGGGAGAGCGACAATCTCGGCGTCCATGGCCACTCCGACGCCATTGCCCCGAGGATAGCGGAGCGAGGTGGGATGCCCTGACTCGACCGCAGTTTTGAGCATGTGACGAAGCTCGTTTTCATCTCTTGGCGCCATGCAGATCATGTTAGGAAAGACCCGGAGGTACGCCATGTCGTAGATTCCATGGTGAGTCGGGCCGTCTGCTCCAGCGATTCCTCCGCGATCGAGCGCGAAGACCACGGGGAGGTCCATGATTGCGACGTCGTGAAATACCTGGTCGAATCCCCGCTGAAGAAACGTGGAGTAGATGGCTACAACCGGCAGCAGGCCCTGAGTTGCGAGGCCGCCACTGAAGGTGACGGCGTGCTCTTCGGCAATACCAACATCGAACATTCGCCCCGGGAGCGCTTTCGCGAACTTGTCGAGGCCGGTCCCTTCCGGCATTGCGGCGGTGATGGCGACGATCTTGTCGTCCTTCCTCGCAAGCTCGGTGAGTGCCTCGCCAAATACGGCCGTGTAAGTGGGAGCTGAGGCCTTCTCGGACTTTCTCACTTCTCCCGACTTGATGTCGAACGGAGTGACTCCGTGAGACCAGATCGGCTTGTTCTCGGCGGCCTCGTAGCCTTTCCCTTTCTTGGTGATGACGTGAATGAGGATCGGCCCATCGTAGTCTTTGTACTTTTCGAACGTCGCTATGAGCGTCTCGAGATCGTGACCGTCGTACGGACCGATGTACTTGAACCCGAGCTGCTCGAAGAGCAGGCCGGGGACGACCATGTGCTTGAGCATTTCCTCGACATCGGAGGCGAGGCCATGCAGCTTGCTCCCGATGAGAGGAACACGATCCATGATCCCTTTGGCCAGATCTTTGAGCGTGACGTACTTCTGCCCTTTGATGATCTGGTTGAGATATCCCGAGATCGCGCCGACATTTGTCGAGATCGACATGTCGTTGTCGTTGAGCACGAGGAACAACTTGCTCTTGAGGTGACCGGCCTGATTGAGACCCTCGAATGCCAACCCGCCTGACAGGGCGCCATCTCCGATCACAGCCACCACGCGGTAGTCTTCCTTCCGGAAATCGCGAGCGACAGCGATGCCGAGCGCCGCTGAGATCGAGGTCGATGCGTGACCGGCGTTGAAGACGTCGTAGACAGACTCCTCGCGCTTGCAGAAGCCAGAGATTCCGTCGTGCTGGCGGATCGTATGGAATGAGTCTCGCCGCCCCGTGATGAGCTTGTGCGCGTAGCTCTGATGTCCGGTGTCCCAGACAATCTGGTCGCGCGGGGTATTGAAGACGTAGTGAAGGGCAAGCGTGAGCTCGACTACGCCGAGGTTTCCCCCGAAATGCCCACCCAGCTGGGAAACGACATCGATGATCTGTTCTCGAATCTCTCCGGCGAGCTGCGGAAGCTGTGCGCGCTCGAGCTCGCGAACGTTCTGTGGGATTTCGATGTTGTCGAGAAATCTTGCCATGTCTCTTTCGTCGCTCATCGCAGGCGATGTTGCGACGCTCATTATCCGCCAGCGTTTGGTGCGCTGGCGGGTCACTCGGATGTCTCGCGCGGTTTTACGCCTGCGCTGACGACTTCAGATCAGGAGATTCGTTCGCATAAATAACGCGCGATTGGTCCCAGAAAATTCGAGCGGCCTCCGAGCCGGGCAGCCCTGTCCAGAGCCACCTCGACGAGAGGAACGAGTCGCCGGCGCGATTCCTCAATTCCCAGGAGGGCTGGATAGGTCAGTTTGCCACTCTCAAGGTCCTTTCCTGCCGTCTTTCCAAGCGTCTCCGCGGTCTGTTCCACATCGAGCAGATCATCGACGATCTGGAACGCCAGTCCTACTGCCTCGCCGTACGATCGGAGGTGAGAGAGGGCTTCTTCACCTGCCCCGCCGAGCAGCCCGCCCAGGACGACTGAGACCTCGAGAAGGCGTCCTGTCTTGTTGCGGTGAATGAACTCGAGCGTTTCGACTGGAGTAAGGTCCGATTCTCTATCCGATCCACCTTCGGCTTCGATGTCGGCGACCTGGCCTCCAATCATCCCGCGGGAATCGATCGCCGCCGCCACCGCTGCCACTGCCCGAAGCTGGCGCGCCGGGTCGACGCCAGGTGCGGGAAAGGACAGCCACGAGAACGCCTCGGTGAGCAGAGCATCGCCAGCAAGAATCGCGAGGGCTTCTCCAAACACAATGTGCGAGGTCTTACGCCCGCGACGCAGATCGTCGTTGTCGAGCGCGGGCAGGTCATCATGGATGAGCGAGTAGGTGTGGATCAATTCGAGCGAGCAGAGGTGCGGGAGGATCGGCTCCACTTCGGCGCCACACGCCTCCGCTGCCGCGATCGCCAGGATCGGCCGCATCCGCTTGCCGCCCGCAAGGACGGAATAGCGCATTGCTTCGTGGATGCTCGAAGGTCTCGTGAATGTGGGTGGGAGATGTGAGTCGAGAGTGCGATCGACGATCTCCCGACGAGAACGGAGGAAGGTTTGAAGAAAAGGGTCGTGCTCGGATGTCAAGCGCGAAGTCTAACCCGCATTTCTCACAGACCTTCGCCGCGAGACGACGGATAGCGGCCTGTCTGCTTCGTTGCACGGCAATTTCGCTCCTTGACATAGTGTCGACTATGCCTTCGTCGCAAAATCGCCGCGCGCCTCGCATCCAAGCCACTCTCCGCCGTCTCACAACAAAGGTCTGTGAGAAATGCGGGTTAACCGCTACCACGAGGATCGCCGCAAACCCTCCCTCTCCCGAGGGAGACGGGGAGCTGGCGCGGCTATCCGCGCTCAGTCAATTCGCTCCACACCTTCGATCGACTCGTCTGACTCGAAGGGCTCGACTACTGGATCGCCTTTGGCGTCCGAGAGAATCAACTCGATCTTTTTCTCCACCTCCGAGAGTCGTTCGTTGCAGAACCTCGAGAGCCCGACACCTTCTTCGAAGAGCTTGAGTGAATCGTCGAGAGAAAGCTCTTCACCTTCGAGTCGCTGGACAATCTTTTCGAGCTGCTGAAACGCCTTCTCGAAATCATTTCCTTTCAGTCGTGCTGCCATCGCTTTCCTCCTCGGCTTCTCCTGCAAAATCCGCCGCCCTGATGACCGTGCCGCCGGCGGTTTGGATCGGCCAGACGGATTCGACGCCGAAGCTGCGGCGGTCGACCGTACAGTCGAGACGGCCTTTCCGTAGTCTTACTTCTATTTGTTCTCCGAGGCTGACACTCGCAGAATCGTAGATGGGACGGAGCCTGGATCCTCGCCGTTGAAATGCGATCGCATATCCACGAGATAAGACCGAAAGCGGCGACACGGCCTGCAGTGTCGTCACCAGACCGGCGAGCTTCTGCCTCTGCCTCGCGCCGCGCGTTCGAATTGCCTGCGCAGATCGCTGTTGCACGAGCTGGAGATACCGTCGTTGATCGCGAATTGCCAGTCGCGCGGGGAAGCGGGCTAACGGTTCGCATGCTGCGCTCAATCTCGCACGAAGCGATTTCGAGTGCGACTCCAGAAGCCTGTAGAGGGAGACCCGGCGCGATTGCAAACGCTCCCGTCTCGAACGCATCTTCTGCGGAAACGCCCCGAGTCCGTCGGAAGACGAGAGGTGCCGCAGCATGTGACGTCGCTCGCGGATGGAGCGGTCGAGGACGCCTCGAATTCTGCGCAGGGACGAATCGATCAAGGAACAGATCTCACTCTTTGCGCGGATGACGACTTCGGCCGCTGCAGAAGGAGTCGGAGCCCGGAGGTCAGCCACGAAGTCGGCGATCGTGAAGTCGGTCTCATGACCGACTCCGGAGATGGTCGGGATGCGGCTCGCTGCAATGGCTCTGGCCACCACCTCCTCGTTGAACGGCCAGAGGTCCTCGAGTGATCCTCCTCCTCTGCAGATGAGGATCACATCGTGCTGATCCCATCGAGACAGGTTGCGAAGTGCCGCCGCAATCTCCCGCGCGGCCGTCTGGCCCTGGACGCGAACGGGATAAATCTGGATCGAGAGACCTTCGAAGCGGCGACCCAGAACATGGAGGATGTCGCGGATCGCGGCACCGGTCGGACTGGTAACGATTGCAATGCGCTGAGGCAACGGAGGCAACGCCCTTTTACGCGCAGGATCGAATAAACCCTCCTCGGCGAGCCGAGCTTTCAACTGCTCGAAAGCCAGCTGCAACGCGCCGAGTCCTACTGGCTCGACCGCGACCGCATTGAGTTGAAACTTCCCGCTTTGCTCGTAGATGCGGAGGCGGCCGCGGACTACGACTCTGAGTCCGTTGTCCAGCTTGAAGCGCAGGGTGCGGGCGTGCATCTGGAACAGGACGACCCCCAGCTGCGCCTGCGGGTCTTTGATCGTGAAGTAACAGTGTCCGGAGGCCGCGCGGGTGAAGTTCGTGACCTCGCCCTCGATTGCTACATCGCTGTAGCGACCCCAGAGCTCGAGGTTGATCGCGGCCAGGATCTCGCTGACCTGATAAACGCGTGCGACGGCCACAGCACGGTTATGTCAGGAAGGGGAAAGCGTGTCAATTTCGGGATGCGGGTGTAGAGACGCCTTCAAGGCAGTGTTCGCCGCGTTCGAGCAGAGCGACATGTCACCCGAGCGGCTGCCCGGCAAAGTGCCGCGACTCCAGGAAAAGGAACGAGCTGTCGTCCCTGGGCCTGGGCGTGTGGGCGGAAGGGGCGAGGGACCTCTCAAGCTTCTACTCCGGTACCATCTATGCGACGGCCGCAAGCGTAAAGCCGTGAAGGCCGCACCCCGTCATCACCGCCTTACCGTTGCCGAGCAGCGATCTCCCGCTTCTGATGACACCGATTCACTGACTGACGTGTTTGAGCCGCGAAGCGGCGTATCCCTCTCCCCGGCGAGATCGTCTCAAAAGATTGTTGATGATAATAAGATGCAATATTTCATGATACTATTAGGTCATGAAAGCGATCGATGCGGATTTCACCAAGACGTTCTTGTTCCCGCTGGCACTTGAAGACTTTCTGCCACCGACCCATCCGGCACGGTTCATTCGTGAGTTTGCCGAGTACATCCTGCCGAATGTGGGTCTGGAGTGGAAGAACGAGGACGGCAAGGGACGGCCGCCTTACGCGGCGGGCCTGCTGTTCCGGGTCTGGCTTTATGGATATATGCATCGGATAACAACGGTGAGGAAGCTCGAAGCGGCTTGTCAGGAGCATATGGGATTGCTCTGGCTTACAGGCATGGAGATTCCGGATCACAACACCCTGTGGCGATTCTGGAATAAGAACCGGACGACGATTGAACGGGTTTTCCGACAGATGATGGAACTGGCGGTTCAGGCAGGGATGATCGGGTTGGCTTTGCATGCGGTGGACGGGACCAAGATCCAGGCTCAGGGCTCGACGCGGACCGCATGGAGTCGGCGAAAGCTCGACAAGTTCCTGGCTCGCCTCGATCAGCAGATCGCAGACATGGGGACCGCGATCGGCTCGCACGAGGCTGGTCAGGACGAGGGATACCGGCTTGGGGAGAAGCTGGCCAACAAGCAAGCGCTTCGCCAAACGATCGCAGAAAAGTTGCAAACCCTTACCTTTCACCAGACCGATGACATGAACCCCCATGAGCCAGAGGCGCAACTCATGAAAGGGGGCCGGCTTGGATACAACGCTCAGATGGTTGCTGACGCCAAGCACGGGATGATCGTGGCGCAGACCGTGGTCACGGATCCATTCGACCAGGGACATCTCATGCCGATGCTGGACCTGGTGGAAGAACAGCTTGGGCGCACAGCAACCGAGACGGTCGCCGACGGCGGATACAACACCGAGCAGACGTTCGTAGAAGCAGAAGCCAGGAACCGCTCGATCACGCTCGCTGCAGGTCCAGCAGATGCCGAGTCCAACCCGGACAAGCCGTATCACCCGAGCCGGTTCCACTATGACCAGGACAAAAATGTGTTCCTCTGTCCCCAAGGACAGGAACTGGTGTTCGAGACAACCAAGAGCAAGGGCGAGGCTCGCAAGGTGGACGTCTACCGCTGCCTTTCCTGTGCGAACTGTCCTGTGGCACCGGCCTGCACGAGCTCTTCTCGCGGACGCACCATCGAGAGAAGCCAGCACCACCTGCTGGTCGAACGGAGCCGCCATAAGCGTAGATCGGAGTTGGGAAGGGCGAATCTCAAGAAGCGGTGCGTCGTGGGTGAGCGCCCCTTTGCGGTGATCAAACGCCATCTTGGTTTCGTCCGATTCCGCAGCGGTGGGCTACCGAATGCCTTGGCCGAATGGACTTGGATCTGCCTCACATTCAATCTGAAGATCCTGTTGGCTCACTGGCAACGCGAAGTCACCCGATCCGTGGCTTTCTAACCCTCCGCTGCCACTCCTTTTGCCGAATCTCCGGTAAAGATCGTCATTTCTCCCAAATCTCCGGCGAGGATCGTCTTTTTGCTTGTTTCGGCGACCAAGGCCCTCGTTCGCTCACGATCTGCTCCGCTCTGAAGCTCTCCGAGACATCATAATCATCAGCGACATTTGAGACGATCTCCTCGGGAGAGGGGAG
>DATLXH010000104.1:0-11365 GCA_035576005.1 Thermoanaerobaculia bacterium
GCCGGCTGGAAGCCGGCGCTCCAACCCCGAAGGCACACAAAGCATTCTCATACCTTCTCCGCCTGACTCTTTCCGAGAAGTCCGGAGGGACGGAACAGGAGAATGAGGATGAGAATGATGAAAGCGATCGCGTCCCGGTACGTCGAGAAGGAGCTGCCGCCGACGAAGGCTTCGACGATGCCTATCAGAAGTCCGCCGATGACCGCACCGGGGACGTTGCCGATTCCTCCGAGCACTGCCGCAACGAACGCTTTGAGCCCCGGCATGATCCCCATCAATGGATCGATTTTGGGGTACGAGAGGCCATAGAGAATGCCGGCAACGGCAGCGAGCATCGAGCCGAGAACGAACGTGATTGAGATGACACGATCGGTCGGAATTCCCATGAGCGACGCGGTCTCGTAGTTGAACGACACCGCTCTCATCGCGCGCCCGAACTTGGTCCCGAAAACGATGTACTGAAGGATGAGCATGAAGAAGAGCGCCACGCCCAGGACGATGAGCTGATAGTTCGTTGTGGTAATCCCGAAGAACTCGAGTCGATGCTTCTCGATCAGAGTCGGGAAGAACTTTGGATCAGCTCCGAAAACGAACTGGCCACCAAACTCGAGAAAGAACGACACACCAATAGCCGTAATCAGTGAAGCAATCCTCGGCGCATTCCTCAGCGGACGATAGGCGATCCGCTCGTTCAGATATCCGAACACTCCGCAAACGACCATCGCGAACAGAAGGATCAGACCTGCGGTAGCCCACGAAGGGTCGGCTACAGTCTTCGTCGGGTCCTGAAGTCGCGCAAACCATCGCGCCCCGTAGTAGCCCATGAACGAGCCGAGCATGAACACGTCGCCATGAGCGAAGTTGATCAGCTTCAGAATCCCGTACACCATCGTGTAGCCAAGGGCGATCAGAGCGTAGATCGAACCGGAGGCGATTCCGTTCAGAAGGTTCTGTAAGAAGGTCTGCATTCGGGTTGAGGGCGAGGAGCCGTGTGAGACTCGGCTTTCAGTATGAAGAGGTGACGCTGAATAAAACGGCCCGGCGAAACTAACCGCCGGGCCTCATGAAATCAAGGGAAAACTGGAAACGTCAGGAGCCTGACGGCGCTGCGGTTCCCGCAGCGGGAGCCGGCGGGGTCGCCGGAGCACCGGCCGCCCCCGTTGATCCTGCAAGTGGATCAATTGACGCACGAAGGGCGAGCTGCCCACCTTTGATCTCGAGAACGACCAGCTTCTTGTTCACGGGATTCCTGTCGGGCCCGAGAGTGATGATCCCGGTGACGCCAGCAAAGTTGCTGGTCTTCGCGATTTCGTCACGAAGCGATGGACCGTCGATCTTCTCGACGCGCCCCATCGCCGCGGCCAGTACCTTCATGGAGTCGTAACCGAGAGCGGCCAGCGAATCAGGCTTCTGACCGTAACGCTGATTGTACTTTTCGACGAAGTTCCGCACCGCATCTGCGGGATCGTCCGCGTGGTAGTGGTTCGAGTAGAAGCTTCCTTCCAGAGCCTTGCCACCGATCTCGATGAGTTTCGGTGACTCCCATCCATCACCGCCGACCAGGGGCTGATTCATCCCGAGGTCACGAGCCTGAATCGCGATCTGACCGATGTCGGTGTAATAGCCGGGTACGAAAAGCACCTCGGGGCGTGATGCTTTCATCCCCGTGAGTTGAGCGCGAAAATCGCTGTCGCCTTTCGAGTAGCTGTTGTCGGCAACAATCTGACCACCCTGGGCGACGAAAGTCCGCTTGAAAAAGTCGGCCAGGCCCATCGAGTAATCGCTCTTGACGTCGCGAAGGATCGCGGCTCGCTTGAACTTCAGGTCCTTAGCGATGTAGTTCGCCAGAGCCTCGCCCTGATACGGATCGATAAAACACATGCGGAAGATGTAATCGCCTTTCTTCGTCACCTCGGGGTTCGTAGAGGAGGGCGTGATCATGGGAACTTTGTTCGCCTGACAGATCGGCGCGGCCGCCAGCGAATTCGAAGAGGCTACTTCTCCTAGAACCGCCACCACACCATTCTGCGAGATCAACTTGGTGACAGCGTTGGCTGCTTCTTCCTGCTTCGACTGGTCGTCTTCGGTGATCACTTTGATCTTCCGGCCTTTCACACCGCCGGCGCCGTTGATCTCGTCGAGTGCGAGCATGATCCCGTTGTGCGTCGACTGACCGAAAGTTGCCTCGGGCCCGGTCATCGAACCGTACTCACCGACCAGGATCTCGTTGCCACCTCCACCTCCGGCGCCGCCGCTCGCACCTTCTTTCGGGGCACAGCTGAACAGCATCAGCGATAGAGCCGGAACTGCAAACAGTGATAAGCGTCTCATTTTCATCGATTTCCGTCCCATGAAGGTCGTTGGTAACAAGTCCGCGATTGTATCAGCAAGGTCTGCGCCGACGGACAGGAAGGATCGGGCCAGATCTCGCGACCCGCAATTCTTCTTACTGACTCTTCTGCTCAGAGCCGTCCGCAGAGCCCGCGAGTGGCTCGATTGCCGCGCGCAGAGCAAGCCGGCCATTCTTCACTTCGAGAACCACGAACTTCTTGTTGAGGGGATTACGATCCGGACCCATGGTTATGACACCAGTAACGCCGGCGAATTCTCTGGTCCGGGCGATCTCGTCTCTGAGCGTCGGACCGTCGAGCGAAGCGGCGCGACGCATTGCTGATGCAAGCAGTTTCATCGAGTCGTAGCCGAGCGCGGCTCCACCATCAGGGTCGTAACCGTGACGCTTTCGGTACTTGTCCACAAAGTTCCTGACCGAAGGCGCGGGATCGTCGGCGTGATGATGGTTCGTGTAGAAACTACCTTCCAGCGCTTCACCGCCGATCTCGATGAGTCTCGGCGAGTCCCATCCATCGCCTCCCATGAGCGGATGCTGGATGCCCAGGTCGCGCGCCTGAATGGCGATCTGTCCAATGTCGGTGTAATAGCCTGGTACGAACAGTACCTCCATGCGGGAGGACTTCAATCCAGTCAGCTGCGCCCGGAAATCGCTGTCGCCTTTCGAGTAACTCTGCTCTGCGACAATCTCGCCGCCGAGCGAAACGAACGTCTGTCTGAAGACATTGGCCAGACCCATCGAGTAGTCGCTGCTGACATCGCGAAGGATCGCCGCACGACGAAGTTTGAGATCGTTCGCGATGTACTTCGCAAGAGCTTCTCCCTGGTAGGGATCGATAAAGCACGTGCGAAAAATGTAATCCCCTTTTTTCGTGACCTCCGGGTTCGTCGAGCCTGGGGTGATCATCGGGACCTTGTTGCTTTGACAGATCGGCGCGCCGGCAAGAGAATTCGAGGAGGCGGCGGCTCCGAGGATTGCGACCACACGATGCTGCGAGATCAGCTTGGTGACCGCGCTCGCTGCCTGGTCTGGTCTTGACTGGTCATCTTCCGTGATGACTTTGATTTTGCGGCCCTTCACACCGCCGCCCGCGTTGATCTCGTCGAGGGCGAGAATGATGCCGTTGTGCGTTCCCTGACCGAAGCTCGCTTCCGGCCCTGTCATCGAGCCGTATTCACCAACGAGGATCTCGGAGGTCTTGTCTACGGCCTCGGCACGCGACGCTTCCTCGCGGGCGCATCCGAACAACGCGAGTGCGAGTACCAGAGCTCCTAACGGTTTTCCGCGTCCCGTTTTCATCGCCGATCTGTCATCCCTTTATGAATCCGCTTGTCGTCGCGGGAAAGTACTTCCTTCTCCCAAATGAAAGCGGCGAAGCTTTGGAGTGCGGCTGCCGCAGCTGCCGCTTTCTGTGTCCCATCGCGATGCTGCCTCGATGTACGAATTCCCATTCATGCGAGTTCGAACCAAAAGCGGCAGCTGCGGCTGCCGCACTCCAAAGCTTCGCCGCTCGTTCGGCGAGAACTCTGCGGCGCTATAAATAAGCACTCACCCCAGGTTCACCCATACCGACTTCGTCTGCGTGTACTTTTCGAGTGCGTCGCGTCCCTGGTCGCGCCCGAAGCCCGACTCCTTGAAGCCGCCGAACGGCAGCGCGGGATCGTAGAGGTTGTATGCATTCACCCACACTGTTCCCGCCTTGATTGCGCGCGCGACCTTGTGAGCTTTGTTGATGTCACGCGTCCAGACAGCAGCGGCCAGTCCGTAGACGGTCGCGTTCCCCTTTGCAATCGCGTCGTCGAAATCACTGAAGCGAATCGTGGCGAGCACAGGTCCGAAGATCTCTTCCTGCGCGATCTTCATCTCCGGCTGAACGTCGTCGAAAATCGTCGGCTTCACGAAATAGCCCTTCCCGGTTCCGATGTCGGCGCGCTCTCCCCCGGCGATCAACTTCGCTCCCTCTTTCTTGCCGGTCTCGATGTACTTCATAACGGTCTCGAACTGGTTCTTCGATGCGATTGCGCCAAGCCTCGTTTTCGGATGCATCGGGTCGGCGGCCACCATCTTGTTCGCGCGCTCGCTGACTTTGGCCATGAGCTCGTCATGGACGCTCTCTTCGACGAGGAGTCTTGATCCGGCAGCGCAGACTTCCCCCTTACCGTAGAAGATCGCGTTGAGCGCACCGCGCGCGGCAGCTTCGAGATCCGCGTCGGCGAATACAATGTTCGGAGATTTTCCACCCAGCTCGAGCGACACTTTTTTCAGCGTCTTCGCCGCGCGGGCCATGATCTGCCTGCCGACCGCCGTGGAGCCTGTGAATGCGATGGCGTCGATGCCGGGATGATCGACCATCGCGTTCCCTACTGTCGCTCCGTCACCCGGGATGACATTCAGGACGCCCGCAGGCAGTCCCGCTTCCCTCGCGTACTCAGCAAATTTGAGTAATGAGAGCGACGTGTTCGACGCTGGCTTGATGACGACCGTGTTACCGCATGCAAGCGCCGGGGCGATCTTCCAGACCGCGAGCATGAGAGGAAAGTTCCACGGGGTGATTGCACCGACGACCCCCACGGGCTCGCGCAACGTGTAGGCGAAAGCATTTTCCTGAATCGGCACCGTCTCGCCGGTCACCTTGCCCGACCAGCCAGCAAAGTAATAGAGGCATTCTGCTGCCGCGGGGGTGTCGACGAACTGCGACTCGAAGATTGGCTTTCCGTTGTCGAGTGTCTCGATCCTTCCGATCTCTGCAGCTCGTGACGTCAGGAGGTCGGCCAGCTTCCACATCACCTTCGCACGGTCGCGCGGCTTCATCTTCTGCCACTCGGACCCGGGCTGCATCTCTCGCCCCGCCGCCTCCACAGCCGCGTTCACGTCGTCATCTCCAGCCGACGACACTTCCGCCAGATCGCCCTCCGTTGCCGGATTGGAGGTCGTAAACGTCTTGCCGCTGCTGGCATCGACGAATTCACCATTGATGAACAGCTTGCTCTGGATCGTGGGATCGACTTCGATTGTGGCGGTCATGAGTGGCTCCGGAGGTTAGAGGATGAATGCAGAATGCTCATTCAACGTAGGGCGTGATGCGGAAGTTCTCCCGGTACATCGCGTCGACCTGCTCCATCTCCCCGTCCGTGAGAGGCGGATGCTCCGAAGCTTTGGCGAACTCTTCGAGCTGCGCCTCTGCGTAAATGTTCGGCAGGGCCGATAAAACAGACGGCTGCGCGTAGAGCCATAGCAAAGCGAGCTGGCCCATGGAGACGCCCCTCGCTGTTGCGAGAGGTTTGAGCCG
This sequence comes from Thermoanaerobaculia bacterium, assembly GCA_035576005.1. GTDB lineage: Bacteria > Acidobacteriota > Thermoanaerobaculia > Gp7-AA8 > Gp7-AA8 > DATLXH01. The sequence goes on from DATLXH010000104.1 coordinate 5,640, forward strand.
GTCGACCTTCTGCAGACCCTCGACCAGCCAGGAGCGTGGGCGATGCGAGCGATGATCGGTTTCGTCGAAGGTTGTCTCGAGCGTGTACGCTCCTTCCAACATCCCCGACGAGTGAGTCACACGAATCAGGAACTGTGGCCCCTCATCCTCGAGCGCCGGAGTCTTCCATGGACGGAACGACTGATCATAAGCAGTGCTCGGCTCACACACTTTCTTGCCAAGCTCGCCACGCTCCGCCTCATCGCACCCTTCGTACCGCTGGCCACCTTGCGCCTGCTCTGCCGTAAGGATGAACTCGCGTCCAGGATCCTGCTCGAGCATGTTGTAAATCATCTGCGTCACCGGCGCCTTGCGGGCGGCCGCAGAGTAGATCCCCTCGTCGCGCCATCCGATTGCCGGTCCGAGGGATGGGCCGTAAGAGGAGATCTTCCCCTCGCTGACCAGGTCCTCCATCAATGTCCAGAACTCGTCCCCGATCAGCGTTGTGATTCTCGGGTTGTGAGGCTGATAGATAGCGATGTGATCGACGCCTAACCGCTCGAACGACTTTTCGAGTGCAAAGCGGACGAACTTCGGCGACATGTCCTGCGGGAGCTCTCTCTGCCCTCGCGGCCGCTCGGGATTATTGTAAAAATCGTAGCCGAATTTCGTTCCGATGATCAGCTCGGGGTGATCGCGAAGGATCGGCTTGAGAATCGTCTCCCCGCGACCGTTGCCGTAGGCATCGGCAGTGTCGATGTAGTTAATGCCGTAATCCAGAGCCTTGCGAATCACCCTGTCGGCCTCGGCGTCCGTGTATTGGCCCCACCACCCGGTGGTGACCGTCCACGTGCCGAGACCGAGCTCGGAGATTTTCAGGTCGGTACCGTGAAGAGATCGATATCGCATGATTGGTTTTTGGTTCGCTCTTTCACAGCCAGTATCACTGTTCTAACGATGCAAGAATTACCGGAGTGCCGGCCGCACGCCGTGCGGCCCTACACCCAACCCCGCGTAAATCCCCGCGTAAATCATCGACTTGCCACAGCTCAAACTCTACTTTCCTGCGAAGTTCGCCTTTCTCTTGCTGTTGTAAGCGCCGAGCCCTTCCTTCGCGTCTTCGCTCTGGAAAAGCTGTTGCTGCAATTCACGCTCGACCGCAAGAGCCGACTCAAACGGAATCTCCCATCCGGTCTGAACGGCACGCTTGATTCTTCCGACGGCTTTGGACGCCTTGTTCGGCGGGCAGAAGCTCTGCGCGTATTCGATCACGCGATCCCACCACTTCTTGCCATCTTCCTCAGCCGGCCAGACGTAATTGACGATGCCGAGACGCTCGGCTTCCTCGAACTCGAAGAGTCCACCTTCAATCATCAGCTCGATCGATTTGGACTTTCCTACGATGCGCGACAGGCGCTGCGTGCCGCCGGTTCCGGGAAGCACCCCAAGCGAAACCTCCGGCAAACCGACTTTGCCTGAACCCTTCTGTGCGATCCGGATATCAGCAGCCATCGCGATCTCCAGACCACCTCCGACCGTGTGGCCGTTGAGCGCTGCGATGACGAGCTTCGGCGTCTGCTCGAAGCGATTGAGCGTCTCATTCGCGTGGAGGCAGAAGTAGTACTTGAAGCCGGGCGTGACCTCAGAAAGCATCTTGATGTTTGCCCCAGCCGAGAAAAACTTCTCGCCAGCGCCGCGGAGCACGATGACGTGCACCTCATCATCCATTCGAGCCGTCAGGATCGCCGTGTCGAGCTCTTTGTTCATTTCATAGGTGTAGGTGTTGGCTGGGGGATCATTCAACTCCAGGATCGCGACGCCTTTTTCCACTCGATAATCGACTAAATTTCCACTCATTCAAGACTCCTCAAACGCTTAGGTCGGTGCATTGTACGAAATGCAGAATGCAGATTGCAGATTGCAGATTGCAGATTGCAAGGAAGGTAGGCGGCAGAGCCGTCATTCCTGCCGGCGCCGTTTGAAGCACGACGTTCTCCGTCACCTGCCGTCTCCGAACGAGATTCCCAGCGATCGCGCGGTGGCTACGATCTCACTGTCCTGCGTAACGAGCTTCAGGTTCGAGATCGCATCCGCGATCGGAACCGCCAGGATCTCGTCCTGCTGGAGCGACACCATCTTTCCGAACTCTTTGCGCGCCACCAGGTCCATCGCAGCCTTCCCGAACCGCGTAGCCAGCAGGCGGTCGAAGGCGATTGGGGACCCTCCTCTCTGGACGTGCCCCAGGACGGTGACCCGGATCTCAAGGTCGATCCCCTTGCGGATGTCGTCAGCTACCTGGTAAGCAACGCCTCCGAATCGTTTCGTGCTCTTTTCGAGATAGACTTCTTCGCCTCCGGAGCGTGTCGCGCCCTCGGCCACCACGATGATGTCGAAGTTCGCGCCTTCCTTCTTGCGATTGCGAATGGTCGTAACGACGTTCTCGACCTGATAGGGAAGCTCGGGGATCAGAATGATGTCTGCCCCGCCCGCGATCCCTGCGTAGAGCGCGATCCATCCGGCAGTCCTGCCCATGACTTCGAGAATCATCACGCGGTTGTGACTCTCTGCTGTGGAATGAAGCCTGTCGACCGCCTCAGTGGCGATCGACACGGCCGTCATGAAGCCGAAGGTGAAATCGGTTGAGGCGAGATCGTTGTCGATTGTCTTGGGGACCGCGACGACCGGAACTCCCAACTCACCGAACTGTTGGGCAATGCGGAGAGTTCCGTCACCACCGATCACGATGAGCGCGTCGATCCCGAACTTCTCCAGGTTCTCGAGCACGGTACGCGATCGGTCCTCACATACCGATGGATCCTTGTCTGACGGATACGAGAACGGGTTGCCCCGATTCGTGGTCCGCAGAAGGGTGCCGCCTTTCGGCAGAATCCCGCGAATGCTATCGACTGTCAGTGGATGCGAGTTTCCTGAGATGAGCCCATCGAAACCTGACTCGATTCCTATCACCTCGAAGCCGTGATCTCGCGCGCCGGACTTCACGACCGCCCGGATCACCGCGTTCAAGCCCGGGCAATCTCCCCCGCCCGTCAAAATGCCAACCCGTTTCGTCATGAGGTCCCTTCTAGCACGTTCTGTGCTGCCCCCCGGTCGTCGATCGACGCCTCCTGGCCCCGACGGAGCCGGGGACATGGCACCTGCGTTGCTGTAACATTTCCGACGGCGCAAAAGACTGAGCCGCTTTTAACGTGGAGGAAATATGGGAAGTTTTCTTGGTTGGATCATCTTCGGTCTTGTAATCGGTGCCATAGCCAAACTCTTGATGCCTGGCAAAGATCCCGGTGGCTGGATCGTGACAATCCTTCTAGGTATCGCAGGTTCTTTCGTCGGCGGTTTCCTTGCGAGCACTTTGATGGGCCGCGAGAACACAGCAGCCGGGTGGATCGGCTCGATCCTTGGTGCCATGCTTCTTCTGTTCATCTACAGAATGGTCATCGGACGCCGTCGCGTCTGACGCTACTTCAAAGTTGTTGCAAATGGTAAAGCCCCGCTCACAGCGGGGCTTTTTTATGCCCGGGAGCAGTCCCGAGCGGACGACTACAAAGTGCCGCCATCGAGAAAAGAAACGATGTGTCGTCCCGATTTTTGGCTGTACGCCCAAGCTTCTGATGACACCGGCTCTACTGTCTGACGTCGTTGAGCCGCGAAGCGGCGTAATCCCTCTCCCCGGCGGGGAGAGGGAAGCGAGCGGAGCGAAGCAGGGAGAGGGGCGTGAAAGTCTCGCCAGTCCCTCGAAAAGGGCGAGGTCTTCGTATCTCTCGCGGCCCCTCTCCCGGTCGCTTACGCGACCACCCTCTCCCCGCCGGGGAGAGGGCTTCGCCCCTCTTCGAGGGCGCGAGTCCCGCCGCGTGTCATCACTTCTTCAACAGCGTTCCCGCTGTTAACCCGCTTGGGATGACACAGCCGTAAACCCCGCGCAAATGCTGGAGGTTTCTTAGAAGGAGCGTTTTTTGCGACGAGGGATCTCGGAATGCGACGCGGTGCAATCAGGCATTGCCCATCTTGAGATCCTTCGTCGCAGACAGCGCTCCTCCGGATGACGGGAATGTCATCACAGCGTTGCCAATTGCGAAGCAACGCCTTTCTACTCGGGGTGACTCATCGTCTTTTCTCACTCGCGGCCTGTTGCCGGACATCGCTCGGATGACACGTCTCTCTCGCCCTGGCCCGACCCTCGCGAGATCACATCCTGAATGCTGAGCTCCGAGAATCGACGCGTCGACCTTCCTCCCTGGTCTTTCTGGGAGGTGCGCCGCGGCTCCGGTACCCCGGTTGTCCTTCTGCATGGATTGTCCGGCTCTTCGCGATGGTGGGGCCGAAATATCGATGCGCTCTCGAAGCATCACCTTGTCACTGCGCTCGATCTGATCGGATTCGGACGCAACCGGAAGTTTTTCCGTAAGACGCCGCTGCCGCCCGGGTTCGACGCAATCGCGTCCCTGCTGATTTCGTGGATGGAGGAAAACTTCGACGAGCCGGTGCATCTTGTCGGTCACTCGATGGGGGGCCAGATCGCCATCCACATCGCGAACGATCGACCTGATCTCGTCAGGTCGCTGGTACTGGTCAGCTCGGCAGGCATCCCGTTCTCGATCGACCCACGCGCGCACGTCGGTGGACTCGGCAAGCCTCCGAAGGGTTGGTTCCGCTTTGGACGCCTCGTGGCCGGGGACTTTCTGCGTGCCGGGCCCACGTCTGTTGCCGTTGCGAGTGCGCGGATACTTCTCGACGACGCTCGTGAGGCGATGCGTTCGGTTGAGGCTCCCACTCTCATCATCTGGGGCGAGAACGATCCCCTGATTCCGCTCCGTTACGGGGAGGAGATCGAAAGAGAGATTCCGGGGGCACGTCTGGTCGTTCTGCCTGCGACGACACATGTGCCGATGTGGGAGAACTCCGCTGCCTTCAACAAGGCGGTGCTCGACTTCTTTCGCGCTGCCGAGTCACTTCCGTCACCAATCCCGAGGGCCTCGAGCTCCTTCTCATGGAAGGTTGAGCAAGGAGGCAGCAGAGTCGCGTTCCGCCGCACAGGAACCGATGTTCAGGTCGTGCTCGTTCATGGCCTCGGGATGTCCAGTGCGTACTTTGGTCCACTCGCACGCGCATTTCGAAATGCAGGGATCCGTACGATCGCGCCCGACCTTCCCGGCTTTGGTGCGAGCGCCGACGGCCCCGAGGTCTCGCCTCAGGAGCAGGCCGAACGGCTGCTCGCTTTCTGTCGTTCAATGGGAGTGACGAATGCGGTCTGGCTGGGCCATTCGACAGGAGCCCAGGTCGTGTATCACGCGGCCACGCTTGATCACTCGGTCGTTGCGGGCGCAGTTTACCTCGCGCCAATCTGGAATCGGTTTCGACATCCGTTCCTGCGGCTTTTCACTGGATTGCTGACCGACATCCCCAGGGAGCACCTGAGTCTTCTCATGCATGCGCTGCGCGACTACTGGCGCGCGGGAATCCTGCGATGGGCCAGAAACTTTCTGCGATTCTCGGCAGACGCATCAGAGCGGCCGGTGATACTCGAGCGCTCCCTCTTTCTCGCTGGCGATCGCGATCCCCTCATGGATTGGGAGTGGCTCGAGTTGTTAGCCGGTGGGCCGGTGAAAAAGATTCCGGGAGCTCACGCAGTGAACGACTCTGCACCCGTCGAGACAGTCACTGCGGTGCAGCCACTGATTGATCAATGGATACGAGAATCGCGGCATTCATCTCCCCCTCTCCCGGCGGGAGAG
>DATLXH010000105.1:0-5775 GCA_035576005.1 Thermoanaerobaculia bacterium
CCGGCCAGCTCGCACCCCGGCAGGGGTGCAAGAAGCTTCTGGCACCCCTGCCGGGGTGCATGAGTGTTTCTGCACTCCGGTCCGGTGGCATCGCGCTCCGCGCTCAGCCACCGGCTACCCTCTCGCTGCCCCTCCCGGGGCACACGCAAGGCCTGCCCGCTCCAGAGTTGCAGTCGCTCCGTGTCATCCCTTCTTCACCAGCGTTTCCCGCTGTTACCTGCTCGGGACGACATCTCGTTTCTTTTTCTCAATTGCGTTGTTTTTTGCTGTGCATCCCTTGCGGGACGACATGGGTGCGGAGTTGCCGAGGTCTCGAGAAGCCGGTGGGGTGACCCGCGAGCGGCGTCTCCGTTAAGATTCGCCGCTCATGAAATCTTCTGCATCCGTGCAGCCGTATCGCATCGTCCGCCAGCGCGCTTCCACTTACCCGGTGTATGTAGGGGCGGGACTTCTCGCGTCGGCTGGATCGATCGTGGCTGACCTTCGTCCCCATGGACGGAAGTTTCTCGCTGCAACGGATCGCGGTCGCGAGCTCTTTGAGAATCGACTGCTACGCTCGTTCGCTAAGGACATCGCATGGATCACCATGGAAGATGGTGAAGCGAACAAGACCTTCGAAACCGCCAGTGCTCTCGTTACGGCACTGATCGATGCTGGAGTAAAGCGCGACTCCGTGGTGGTGGCGGCAGGGGGCGGGGTGGCAGGTGACACGGCAGGGTTCGCCGCGTCCATCGTTCTGCGAGGGATCGATCTCGTTCAGATCCCTACGACTCTGCTCGCGCAGGTGGACAGCAGCATCGGTGGGAAGGTCGGGGTGAATCACGCAGCCGGCAAGAACCTGATCGGAGCGTTTCATCCGCCGATCGCGGTGATCGCCGATACGGAAGCTCTCGAGACCTTGCCTCGCAATGAGCTTCTATCGGGAGTGTACGAATCGCTCAAAGGAGGCGTGATAGGAGATCCGGAGCTGTTCGAGCTTCTCGAAGGATCTTCGAGCGGAGTGCTCAGATGCGAAGGTTCAGTGCTGGAGAGTGTGGTACGTCGATCCATAGACCTCAAAGCTTCGATTGTGGAAGAGGATGAGCGCGAAGGGGACCGTCGCAGAATTCTGAATTACGGTCACACGATCGGTCACGGCATCGAGGCGGCGCTTGGTTACGAAGGGCTCACCCACGGCGAGGCAGTCGCATGGGGAATGATCGCCGCCAATGCGATTGCGTGTAGACGGGGAGTGCTCTCCCGCGAAACGTCCTCGCGGATCGAATCCGCGATCCGCAGATACGAGCCTCGAGCAATTCCACCGCTCGATCGAGATGCCCTGTTGAATGCAATGTCACGCGACAAAAAATTCGCGGAAGGCAAGCAGGTGATGATCTTCGTGCGTGAAATCGGCCAGTGCGACATCGTTTCCGACGTGACTGGAGACGAGCTGCGATTCGGAGTCTCGAGCGTTCTTTAGGCCGCTCGTCGGACGGGCAGCCTCAGCACCATGCTCGTGCCGATACCCTCGAGGCTCGAGACGGTCACATCGCCTCCATGCGCCTCGATCACCTGTTTCACGATGTAGAGGCCGAGGCCTGTGCCGCCGCCGCCGCGAATCGATTTGTTTTTACTCTGTTTGTACTTCTCGAAGATCTGCTGTACTTCGGCCGCCTTGATTCCCATTCCGGTGTCCGTGACAGTCACGACGATGGAGTCGGGCAGATCTCCCTTACGAATCACCTGCGCAGCCACCGAAATCAAACCTTTCTTGGGCGTGAACTTGAGTGAGTTGCTGATCAGGTTGATCACTGCCTGCGTGAGTTTTTCCACGCTGCCGTTGATCTGAGGCAGATCCTGTCCGTGTGCCGAGAGCAGGAAGACATTGACGCGACCTGCTACGGACTGGAGACTGCGGACGGCACGTCTCAGGATGCTCGAGATCGCCATCGGGTCGTTGCCGACGTCAAAGTTTCCCGATTCGATCTTGGAGAAATCGAGCAGTTCGTTGATGAGATTCATCATTCGCTCGGACTCCCGCGAGGCCTCACGCAACAACTCCTCATGCAAGGGATCGAAGCGGCTGCTTTCCTGGCCGAGCACGAAATCGAGAGTTCCCTGGATGCCGGACAGAGGGCCTCGAAGATCGTGAACAATCATGGAGGTGAAATCGGACTTTGCCTGTTCTGCTTCGCGCTGGCGGGTTACGTCATCGAAGGCGAGCGCCACCTCGTGGACCATCTCATGGCGCGCGATGATTCTCTCCACACGGTAGATCCGGCCCTGGAACTCGACTTCCATAGAGAAGTCTCCGCTTCCGCCGATGAAAAAAGGCTGCAGCCATCCTCGTTCACCAGCGACTGCTCGAGCCGCGCGCTGAAACCAGTCCTTCGCTTCACTCCCGAAAGTCTCGGTAAAAGCTTCATTCTGATACGTGATCGCACCGGTGTCCGAGACGACAGCAATCGGCGTTGGCAGCTTGTCGATGATTGCCGGACCAAAGTTGTTCATGATGGAAGAGTGATCGCTTTCTGTGAATTCAGCTTGGCGATACTGAAAAGCGTGGTGAATGCATCGAAGGGGCTCAGGATCAGCAGTTTCTGGAGATCGAGGCGACCATCGATCAGAGACACGAGATATCCCTCCTGAGCGGTAAGGTTGAAGCGTCCGAAATCGCTCAGGAATTCGGGTGACATCTTAGGCACCGCCTGCATCCCTTTCGACAGAGAGAGAAGGTCCCGCACCACTACCGTTCGAATGATCTCCGCGTAGCCTCGCAGGGACATGTCATTCGGAAAGCTCTCTCGCGCTTCCACGATCTTGTTGTACGTGTGCCACGGCCCATTCTGCGCAAGGGAATCTGTGACGAGCCGGGCCCAGTCGGGAGGAGGGTTGGGAGTTGTGCGGTCGATCGGACTGACAGTCATCGGATCGCACATTGTACCGCCAGCGGCCAGGATGACGTGGTGCCGGGCCGGGGAACTTCTCGTAGAATGGCGCGAATGGAGCCTTCGGGAATCAACGAGACCACAGACTCGCGCGAATCCGTCAGTGAACAGGCAGGGAAGGGGGACAGGGCTCGTCCTCCGCGCCGGCGGCGCTCACGTCTCGGGTTTCTCCTCCTCGCGATCGCGCTTGGTATACCGAGCGGCTTCCTCTTCGCTCGACTGGTTCGGATGCCGCTGGTCGAAACGCTCGACACCTACCAGCCGGGAATCATCACCAGGATGTATGCCCGTAACGGAGCGGTCCTCGCCGAGTATGCGATCCAGCGGAGAATCGTAGTCCCCAAGAAGGAGATCGCCCCGGCACTCATCAACGCCATCGTGGCCACAGAAGACGCAGGTTTCTACCGCCATGGTGGGATCGACCCGAAGGCGATTCTTCGGGCGCTCATCAAAGACGCGATCGCGAGAAAAAAAGTCGAAGGGGCATCGACGCTGACCCAGCAGCTCGCCAAGCAGGTCTTCCTCACCCCCGAGAAGACGTGGCGTCGCAAGATTAACGAGATGCTGCTCGCGGTCGAAGTCGAGAAGCGTCTGACGAAAGATCAGATCTTCGAGCTTTACGCAAACCAGCTCTATCTGGGGCACGGCGCTTACGGGGTCGAATCGGCTTCGCGACTGTATTTCGGGAAGCACGCGAAGGATCTGACGCTTCCCGAGGCCGCCCTGATCGCAGCCGTCATCAGACGGCCGTCGTACTACTCACCCATATCGAACATGGACGCGGCGGTCGGGCGTCGCAACTACGTCATCCGCCGGATGCTCGCCGAAAAGTACATCAGTCGCGACGAGGCGGACAGGGCGATCAGCACTCCTATCGTCTTTGGTTCCTATAAAGAAGAGGCGCCGAAGGTCGGCGCCTACTTTTCCGAGCAGGTCCGCCAGCACATCGAGCAACATTACGGCACCGAGGATCTTTATCGGAATGGGCTCAAGGTTTATACGACGCTGGATCTCGCTCTGCAGAAACACGCGGAGGACGCTCTCAAGAATGGTCTGCGCAAGATCGATCGTCGACGTGGATACAGGAAGCCGGCGCGCAATCTTCTGAAAGAGGGGATCGAGCTGGCCGCGTTCAAGGATCCGAGCTGGGACGATGAACGAGTTCCCAACACCCTGATCGCAGGCGTTGTGACGGCCGTCGATGCAAACAGCGTTGACGTGCGGATCGGTGACGAAACGCTGGAGCTCGGCAAGAGCTCCTGGGCCTGGAGCCGGAAGACGACGCTGTCAGGGTTCCTCAAGACAGGCGACCTGATTTCGGTCCGCTACGATCTCGATCCGAAAACGCAGGCGAAGCGCTGGTTCATCGATCAGGTTCCGCAGGTCCAGGGCGCGATCGTGGCTCTCGACGTCAAGAGCGGAGAAGTGCGAGCGCTTGTGGGTGGCTACGACTTCGCGATGTCGAAGTTCAATCGCGCAGTGCAATCGGTGCGTCAGACCGGCTCCGCCTTCAAACCATTCGTGTATGGCGCAGCCTTCGAGAACGGATATACGCCCGGGGACACAATCTTCGACGCACCGGTCGCGATCCCCGTTGGCCGCGCCACCTACTCGCCCAGAAACTATTACGGCAAGTACGCAGGCATCGTAACGATTCAGCGGGCCGTCGAATTGTCGATCAACGTTCCAGCTGTCAAAGCCTACGTCATGGTGGGGGGCCAGAAGGTCGTCGACTTCGCGAAGCGATGCGGGATCACGTCGGATCTGCCGCGGTATCCGTCGCTCGCGCTAGGTGCTGGTGGCGTCTCGCCGCTCGAGATGACCGCCGCATACAATGTGTTTGCGAATCAAGGTGTCTACACGAAGCCGCGCCTCATCCGAAAGATCACCGACTCGACGGACAAGGTGCTCGAGGAGGGATACCCCGAGCTTTCGGAAGCGACGTCGGCTCAGAACGCGTATCTCATGACGTACGTCATGCAGGGGACGATCGACCGGGGAACTGCGTTTGACGCTCGCCATCTGCCGGGCGCGTTTGCAGGGAAAACGGGAACGACCAATGGATACACCGACGCCTGGTTTGTCGGCTACTCTCCCGACATAGCAGTCGGTGTATGGGTCGGCTACGACGATCCCAGGCGCTCCCTCGGAGGAGGCTCGACCGGGGCGGACATCGCGCTCCCTATCTGGATCGATTTCTTCAAACGACTGGACATCGACAAACTGCGTGGCGAACCGAAGGCTGAGTTTGAGATGCCGCCTGGAGTCGTGATTGTCCCGATGGATCTGAGGAGCGGACGGCGCGGAGTCGGACCATGCGGCCGAGTGGTCAAGGAAGCTTTCATTACAGGGACTGAGCCAAACCGTGATTGCAGTGGATCAGTCGTCGCAGTCGCGAAGCTTCCGTATTACCTGCAGCGTCCGTTCTACCAGCCAAAGGAAACCGAGCCGACTGTTGCGGCCACGGATGTCATGGCGCAGACCGGGGAAGGAGGCGAGTCTCCGGCGCCTGCGGATTCTGCATTGCCGGAGACGGCGGGAGAGTCGACCCCGCCGCAGGCTCCGAGAGCCGATGCACCGGGTGAGATTCCACCGCCGCCAGGCTAGCCCCGCATTTCTCACAGACCTTCGCCGCGAGATGGCCGAGAGCGGCCTGGATGCGAGGCGCACGACGGTTTCGCGACGAGAGCATAAATGACACTGTGTGGAGAGCAACCGGGGCGGGTGTAGGGACGCAGGGCCTGCGTCCGGCACCCAGACATTCGCATCAGGAATTCTGCATCCCGGCATGAACCCTCGTCCAAAGCGATGGCCGACGACAATCTTCTCGGTCAGGGACAGGGTACCG
>DATLXH010000106.1:0-58037 GCA_035576005.1 Thermoanaerobaculia bacterium
TCAGGCGACGACCACAACATGCACACGTTCATGTGCATGTCGCGCTCGCGACTCGCCAACTGCCTCCTCAATCATGCGATCGAGAACATTTTCCACAGGTTTACGGCACTTCGACATGACAGTGTGAGAAATGCGGGTTAAGGACGAAGGTCGGGCATGAGTGTGCCCCCCTTTACGACATGAGCCCCATCCCGGAAGACGTCTCTTACGAGGTTGACCCCGAAGTGATAGACGAGATGAAGATAGCTCGGCGCGTCGAGGAGCATGAGGTCGGCACTCTTCCCCGTCTCCACGGAACCCGTCTCGCCGGCCAGGCCGAGGGAAAACGCGCCGTTGATGGTGGCGGCGGTGATCGCTTCTTCCACCGTGAGCTTCATCTGAATGACGCCGAGCAGGATGGCGGCCTGCATCGACTCTGTCATCGATGAGCCGGGGTTGCAGTCAGTGGACAACGAGATGATGCCTCCCCTCTCGAGAAAGGCTCGAGCCGGCGCGTATCGATCTGTCATGAGGAAAAAGCTGGTGCATGGCAGCAGGTTCGCGACGGTGTCGGATGCCGCAAGCCTCGCGATGCCTTCTTCTGAAACATGCATCAGGTGGTCAGCCGACGCGGCGCCGACCTCGACCGCCAATGCCGCGCCTCCCTGGTCGCTGAACTCGTCGGCGTGGACCCTCGGTCGGAGGCCCACTGCCGCTCCCGCGCGAAGAATCTGCTCCCCCTGCTCCCGAGTGAAGACTCCTTCCTCCACGAAGACGTCGTTGTAGCGTGCGAGCCCTGCCCGCGCAACCTCCGGCAGAATCTCCTCACAAACAAGGCGAACATATTCAGCTCTCTCAGCCCCGCTGCTGCATTCGGGTGGAAAGTCGTGGGCGGCAAGACATGTAGCCACCAGACGGACGGGAGTGCTTGCCGCCGCGCTCCGGATCGCAGTGAGCTGTTTCAGCTCATCTCGAAGGGACAGTCCATACCCACTCTTGGCCTCGGCGCTCGTGGTTCCGTGGAGTGCCATCGTGCCCGTGCGGAGGGTCACAAGCTGGGAGAGCTCGTCATGAGAGGCGGCCCGGGTTGCGCGTACCGTGGACGCGATTCCTCCGCCGAGAGCCGCGATCTGCTGATAGGTCTCACCTTGGAGCCGGCGATTGAACTCCGACTCTCTGTACCCCGCAAACGGGAGATGAGTATGCGTGTCGACGAAGCCTGGAAGCGCGGTGGCCCGCCGAGCATCGAAGTCCTCGCTTATGCGCGATCGTAGATCCGGCGGCATCTGATTTTCACTACCGACGAATGCAAACATGCCGTTCTCGATGACGATCACCGGATTGTCCAGGATGAAGAGCGTGGCCGCGCTTACACCGCGCACGCCCGTCGTACCGAGTGGTGTGGCAACCTGGGAGAGGTTCCTGATAAGGAGCGTCATCCGATCATCCTGCGAAGACAACAACAGGGAGCGCCGCGTGTGGCCGGACAGCTCCAATGCCCGGGGTACTTCCCCCGACCCTGGCTCCGGCGCGCCGGACATTGGAGTGTCCGGCCACAACGGGGAGGCAGCGAGTACAAACGTCAGAGCGACTCACTCGTCTTTCTGTACAGCTGGGTGATGGGAAGCTCGTTTGCTTCCTCTTCAGCATCGAGCATGACGAGTTGCTGGAACGTTGCAAGCGTGGCTGTGAGCTTGTTCCGGGCAGCCTTGCGCTCGATCTTCAGCTCCTGGATCGATCGCTCGAGATCCCCTACCCTGCTCATCGCATGTCCTACGACGCGCTCCGAGATCAGCTCAGCGTCCTTGACGATGAGCTCAGCTTCCTTTCGCGCGTTCGCACGGACCTCTTCAGACACTTTCTGTGCGGAAAGAAGTGTGTCTTTGAGGATCCGTTCTCGTTCGGAGTTCTCGGCGATCTCCTCGAAGATGCGCGTGTTCTCACGACTGAGCCGGTCGACATCGCGCAGGAGCCGTTCGAGCTCTTCAGCCACGAGGTGCAGATAGCCGCGAACCTCGTCGACCGAATAACCTTTCAAAGTCTTGCTGAAGACCTGCTTCTGGATTTCCAGTGGCGTCATTCCGTACATCACACCCTCCGCACTCCGCGAACGTTCTGCCAGAAATCAAAGGTCGTACGTCCGACTCTGTCGACCTCAACCGAAAAGTATAGGCCCGAACGCCAGTCTGACAAAAGTTCGAAGCATATAAATCACGAGCAGCAGAAGCATGGGCGACCAGTCGATCCCTCCGGTTTTGTACGCGGGCAGGATCCTTCGGAACGGCCGCAGCAACGGACTCATGGCCCGGGATAGTGCCTCGTCGATCTGGCTCAGGATGGAGAAAGCGGAGCGGTAGCGCCACCGGAAGGAGCTTTGCGCGGCGAACAGCATCAACCACGAAAGAATCACCCAGACGAAGACCAGCCATTGAATTCCGGAGAGAACCCAATCGAGGCCGAGGAAGAGTGTTTGCGCGAAGGCACTACCCACCTGCATTGCTGCTCCGTGTCCCGAAGATTCCTCGTCCGACTCGAATGACCGTCGCGCCTTCTTCGATCGCGACGTCGAAATCGTCGCTCATGCCGATTGACAGCGCTCTGAAGGAGTCGGAAAGATCTCGACGCAACTCTTCATGAAGCGCCCTGAGCTTCCGAAAGTAGAGCCGCGTTTCTTCTGCGGGTCCGAACGGTGGAATCGCCATGAGGCCGGTCAGGGCGACATGGGGAAGTGCCGCCACCTGAGAGGCCAACTTCCCTGCATCGCGCATTTCGATTCCACCCTTCTGAGGTTCTGACCCGACGTTCACCTGAATGAAAAGCTCGACCATGCGTCCCGCAATTTCAGACTCACGCGCAATCCTGGTGGCGAGAGAGAGGGAATCGACGGTCTGAATGACATCGAACATCGCCACGGCAGGTTTGACCTTGTTGGATTGCAGACTCCCGATCAGATGAAGACGAGGCTTCGATGCGAGGAGGTCGAGTTTCGAACGCATCTCCTGAACACGATTCTCGCCGATGTCCGACACGCCTGCACGGACTGCTGAATCGATCGCTTCGACAGGAAACGTCTTCGAGACAGCGACAAGAAGCACATCCTTCCGCGCCCGGCCGCTCCGTTGACATGCGGCCGAGATTCTCTTCTCGACCAGATCGAGATTCGTGGCGATGCTGGGTTCCATTTCTGATGGCTCTTCTTCGTCGAACGTCATGTCGGCGTGATCGGAAAATGTGTCATCCTCAGTCGCGGCAATTTGCCGTACATCCGCTTCGAGCGACTCCGTCATCCTGAGGAGCGCCTTTCGCGACGAAGGATCTCAGAATGCGACGCTGTGCAATCAGCATCTGCCCACCTTGAGATCCTTCGTCGCAAGAAGCGCTCCTCAGGATGACGGGCATGTCATCACCGCCTCACCGTTACGGAGGCAACCCTTTCGCGACGACACCTTCCTTAACCCGTATTTCTCACAGACCTTCGCCGTGGGACGACGGATAGCGGCCTGTCTGCTTCGCTGCACGGCAATTTCGCTCCTTGACATAGTGTCGACTATGCCTTCGTCGCAAAATCGCCCTGCGCCTCGCACCCAAGCCACTCTCCGCCGTCTCACGACAAAGGTCTGTGAGAAATGCGGGTTAACCGCCATCGCGGAAGCGCTCGACGACCTTTCCGTCTCCGCGATCGACGGCAACATTCGCCAGCCTGTCAGCCTCTTTGTTTCCGGCCCGCAACGTGTGCCGGATCGAGAAGCGTTGAAAGGTCCGGCTCAGTTCTTTTGCCTGCCTGAAAAGAGGAATCAGATTGGGGTGTTTCACCCTGTAACTGCCGAGCATCTGATTGACGAGGAGAAGAGAGTCGGAAACGACCTCGAGCTCGGTTGCGCCCTCCGCCCTGGCGATCGCAAGCGCCTCGATGAGGCCTGCGTACTCAGCGACATTATTCGTTGTGCGACCGATGAACCCTGACGCTTCGATCGTCTCACCGGCCTGGGTACGCAGAAACGCGCCATAACCGGATGGTCCTGGATTTCCACGCGAAGCGCCGTCCACGAAGGCAACAATCTTCAGGAGGCCAGCCTCTCGAGATACAGGATCCGCTTGCAACTCTCGCACGTCACCGTCTCACCACGCTTGATCTGCTGATTGGCCTGCGGCCGAATCCGCACTCGACACACGCCGCAGGACTGATTGATGACCCTGGCCATCGCAAGGCCCTGCCGCTGCACGAGGATGCGCTTGAACTGGTTCAGTGGGCCGGGCGGAATCCGCTCTTCCATGACCGACGCCTGACCGCGGAGCTTTTCGACCTCGGCTCTCAACTCTCCAAGGGAAGCCTGCCACGCGTTGTAGCTCTCGGTGTGTCTGGCCTTGAGCTCCTCGTGCGGTGCCTTGTCGGTTTCGATCCTGGCTTTCACGTCCTCGATCTCGCCCATGCTCGCGAGTAGTGAATCCTCGCGCTCCTTGACCAGCTTGCGGGCTACGTCGATCTCTTTCCAGGCGGCGGCGTACTGCTGCTGATTCTTCACCTGCATCAACTGCCCCTGATACTTTTTGAGGAGCTCCTGATTGTCCTGAAGCTCCCGCTCGATCGCGCGCCTCTCTGCTGCCAGCTGATCGATTTTCTGGGCCGACGAGGCGAGCATCGCTTCGCCCTTCTGAAAGTCATCGTCGATCTCGGCGAAAGACTCCGGCTTGACTGACAGGAGACGTTCTTTCTCAGCAAGTTGCGACAAAACGCTCTGGAGCTCCCAGAGTTGATCGACTACTTGAGTCAACGACACCTCCAAAAAGAAAAAAGGCGTTCCACATGTGGAACGCCTGGCTGATTTACGATTGCAGCTCTGCCCGGTTTAAAGGGGTTTCCGCCGCTGATGATGGAATGTGCTCGATACGCGAACCGAAGGCTCAAATTCATTTTCCTCTGCGCTGAAATCAGTGGTGGGTCCACCAGGATTCGAACCTGGGACCTGCCGGTTATGAGCCGGTAGCTCTAACCGCTGAGCTATGGACCCGGCGGGGCAGAGTCTACCACGCGTTTCCCGCGCGGGCGTTTCGAGATGGCCGGATTCGATGAGGTCAGCAACTACCCGAGCTACGCGTCCGGGAACCTGCAACAGCGGGAGATTACTTGACTTCGACCCGGTCTCCCACCTGCATCGAGTAACGCATCTGAACGATGGTGCCTGTCGCAGTGCGCGATTCAGCGGTCAGCACTCCGATCTCCCCGAGGACCTGACGCGGGGTGCCTGCTGCAACGCCCTCGCGAAAGACCGTGAGAAAGTCGCCGGGCTGCACGAGGTCATCCTTACCAAGGTTGACCTCAACGACGCCACCCTCGCCAAGCGCGTATCGGAAGTCCTTCGCGTTCACGATGTAGCCGTTGGCCTTCCCACTGTCGGGCGCGCACACGTCGGGCAGCGGAGTCAGACGCGCAAGAGGGATCGGCAGGACGGGCATCGGCTTGAGACGGTCTCCCACTCGGATATCACTGCAGGAGTTGGTCACGATCACGGTCGCCATGTCGCCCGTCACACAGAGCACCTTCGCTCTGCCGCGGTAGTCGTAATGCCTGCCGACGACCTGCTTCGTTTTCGGATGCTTCACCAGATGCTGGGGATCGACAACCATGTAAGTCTCGCCCGCGACAAGACCCGCCGCGACACTGCCGCTGACGTACATGATCTCCAGATCAGCCACACCAATCGACTGCTCGAGGCCGCGTCCTACGTACTTGACCTCAGTGTCCTCGAACGACGTGATGGTTGCAGGCATCGACTCGGAAGGATCTCCCAGATACCCCCAACAAAACAGGTCCGCTTCGTTGCCGAGCGGGAGCGGGCTTCGCCCCGCGGGAACGACCTCGGTAGTGGTGGTCTCTGCCGTTTCGCTCGTTGAAGACTGCGAGGTAGCGCCGGCTTCGCCCTGGACCAGAAGAGGATCCCCAGGGTAAATCCAGTGCGAGTCTGTGATGTAGGTGTTGGATTCCCAGAGCTGCGGCCAGAGGTACGCGTTTCCGTAATACTTGGCAGCCAGGTCCCAGAGCGTGTCGCCGCGGACGATCGTATGCACCTTGCTTCCCGGTGCGAACGTCGATGGGTCGGGAGGGTTGTAGGCGGTCCAGTGATCGCCGACGCGATGGAGATTGCGGGGAGGCTTCGTGGCCTTCGCCTTTCTCGGCGCGGCTGCCAGAGGAAATGCGATTAAAAGCAGGAGAACGGGAACCACCACCCTACGCACACCACTGACCATTGTCCCCTCCCAGTTTGAGACCCGTAAGAGCAAAACTTAACGAAAAACTGCGATCGTGTCAAATGCAGGGGTGGTCAGGAGGGGTCTGAACAGACGATTCCACGCGTGGGGTTTTCGCTCTTTCAGGGGGCCTCGCCGCTCGGCGCCGGCGATCCAATCGTTGGGGGAAACCCAAAAAGAAAGGCGCGCCGAGGCGCGCCTTAGGGTAGGAAGCTTGTGAAGTCGTTTATGACGAATACGGGTTAACGGGACTCGTCGGACTCGCTCGCACCGGCGGTTTCGTTGTACTGCTTCAGCTCAGCGTTTCGCTTCTTGTAGTTTTTCATGACCTTCTTAACGTAGGTCTGCGTCTCGTTGTACGGCGGGATGCCACCGTATCGGCGTACCGTCCCCTCGCCAGCGTTGTAAGCAGCGATCGTGTTCGTCAGATCGCCGTTGAAACGTTTGTCGAGATATTTCAGGTACTTAACGCCAGCGTCAACGTTCTGGTCGGCGTCGTAGAGGTTGCTTGCACCCATCCAGCGACCGGTTTTCGGCATCAACTGCATCAGGCCCCGCGCACCGACGGGAGATCTCGCTGTTCGTTTGAAACGCGACTCTGCTTCGATCACCGCTGCAACGAGGTTCGGATCGACTTCGTACTTGGCGGCTTTCCGATGAATCAACGACCCGAACGGGATGGTCGCATTGAAAAACTGTTCACTCATCGAGTCATTCATCAACGCCAGCTTTTTGCCGACAGTAAGACCTTCCCTGGCAATGACGCTATCGGCGAAAAGCTCACCTCCAAACAGGTCAAGCTGATCGGTCACATAGCGCTCGGGAAGCACGCGAGCAATCTTGAAAATCGAGTTCGCAGCGAAATCCCCGTTGAAACGCGCGACCACCTTGGAGTCGTCTCCTCGCTGCTTGACGACTCTCACCTGATCGAGATCCTTCTGGACGAGGAAGTGGACACCGTTAAACGCCTCAGTCACTCCGCCGACTGACAGCGCCGCGCCGAGAATGACGGTGAGCCCACGCCTGGTACGAATGAAAGCACTGTTCTTCGCGCTTCCTTTCTTAGCCCTGCGAGTGGCAAACCTGGATCTCAACACATCCACCAGGCCGCGCTTCGTTTTCGCCATTCAGGTCTCCTCGTGTAGCAAACGCATTCAGTTCACGAATCGAACCACATGCGAAGACAATGTTATTTGACTCTGATCGCCTCCCAAAACGCCTCGTCCTGGGTGAATATTGCTGTGCGAGGCCTGATACATCGTGCCAACTATTAAACTGAATAGCTTGAAGTACTTACGAGAAGACTTCGGCACTGAATTTTTCGACGGAACAGGAGCTGCTCCTCCAGCAATCAGGGCTGAGGCCGGCTTTCCGGCAGGTCTGGGATAAAAACGTGTCCCGGTCCCATCCCAGATCGATCGCCACCTGGGGAAGCAGCAGTCCCGTTCGATGACCGTCACGGACGATGAGCCCGTCGCGGCCCACCTTGATGGAGTCGAAGTCCGTTACCGGCTCGACAGGACCCATAACCGAGATCTCCACCTCCAGCCCATCGAGCTCCGCGCGCGTCAGTGGCGGAAACCTCGGGTCCCGAAACGCGGCGCTCACCGCATTCCGGGCGACGGTCCGGTGGAGAGGGTCGGTCGAATGAATGGCCCCGATGCAGCCCCGAAGCTGCCCGCTCCTCTCCAACGTCACGAACGCACCGGCGTGCCGGCGGATGGCCTCCGAGGGAGAGTACTGGTCCGGATCGAACGGCTGGCGGTTCAGCGTCGCATGAATCGCTTCGCGCGCGATTGTCAGGAGCGTGCCGCGATCCCGTTGGGAGAGCATCCGAAAGCACGAGATGCATTGAGCTTGCCCTGTGTGGCAGGAGCGACGAGTGCCGCCTGCATTCCGAACCTGTTCAAGGCTCGAGCACCTTCGCTCACACCTCGGCCGCGTTGCCTTTTCTCACCAACATCAGATTTCTGACGTAGACGATGAGTCCCACGGCCTGACCGACAAAGAAAACCGGCTCACGACGGTGGAAGGCATAAACCGCAAGGATCATCCCGCCGAGGAGCGAAAAGTACCAGAAGTAGATCGGTATGACACTCTTCCGGTTTCGCTCAGAGGAGATCCACTGCACGATGAAGCGCGCCGAAAAACAGGCCTGCCCAAGCATGCCAAAAAGAACCCACATATCCCAGTGAAATGGACCTGAGCTCATCTGGCTCTACCCTCCTCATGCGCTCGATAGTGAAGATGCCTCTTTCCCATCCAGCGCACCGCCAGGCAATCGGCGAGGCCGCGAAACGCGCGATTCATCGCGCCATACTTAGAAACTCCAAAACGTCGTGGCCGATGATTTACGGGCATCTCTGCGACTTTGAAGCCTTCGATCCGAAGCAGGGTCGGCAGAAAACGATGCATGCCGGTGTAAAGCCGGACTTTATCGATCGCTGAGCGGCGTACCAGCTTGAGGGAGCAACCTGTGTCACTGATCTGATCGGCGGTGATCCAGTTACGGATCGAGTTTCCGATTTTCGACTGCACCTTTCTCGCGAATGTGTCCTGGCGGTTCTTCCGGACACCGATCATCATGTCCACGCCTTCCTTGTGAAGACGTTCGAACATGCGTGGAATGTCAGCCGGATCGTTCTGGAGGTCCGCGTCGAGCGAAACGACGTACTCTCCTTCCGCGGCACGCCAGCCTGCATCGAGTGCGGCAGTCTGCCCGCTGTTGCGATCCAGGGATAGCACTCTGAGCGTCGGATCGGTCGTCTGTCCCGCGCGGAGTGCTTCGAGACTGCCATCGTTGCTCCCGTCATTGACGGCGATGATCTCGTAGCTCAGAGCCGTTCCCCGAAGAGACTGATGGATCTGATCGAGGAGGATGGGGACGTTTTCCCGCTCATTGAAAACTGGAAAAACGACCGACAGGTCGGGCCGGGTCATCGCGAGACCTGAACTCGGAAGAGCGATTCGAAATTCGCCGTAGTCGCCCGTGCAACCTCGTCGATTCCACACCCCCACGCGTCAGCCAGCGCTTCCGCAGTGCGGAGAACGTAAGCGGGCTCGTTCTGTTTTCCCCGATGGGGCACCGGAGCGAGAAAGGGCGAGTCGGTCTCGATGAGTGCGCGGTCGCGGGGAATCGAGGCCGCAGCATCGCGCAGGACCGCGGCAGTTTTGAACGTCACGATGCCCGAGAACGAGATGAAGAATCCGAGATCGAGGAACCGCTTCGCGATCTCCCGGCTCTCGGTGAAGGAGTGGATGAGACCTCGCACGCCTTTTGCCTCGCTGCTATCGAGCAGGCTCAACAGGTCTTCATTCGATTCACGGTTGTGAATGAGCACGGGAAGGTCGTGCCGGATCGCCAGCGATATCTGAGCGAGCAGCACGTCCTTTTGTATTTCCCGCGGCGAATGCTCGTAGTGATAGTCGAGTCCGATCTCGCCGATTGCCACTACGCGTGGCAGGGACGCGAGAGCATCGATCCGATCCAGGGCGGCCGCGTCGCAATCTTTTGCTTCGTGAGGATGAAATCCTACGGCGCTCCAGACATCGTCGTATCGCTGAGCGATGCCGACAGCGACCGGAGAGTCTTCCATGTGCGTCCCCGGCACGAGAAACCCACGCACTCCCTCGCCTCTGGCTCGATCGAGTGTAGCGTCGAGCGACTCCGGCGGGACCATCGCAAGGTGGCAGTGGCTGTCGGTAAAGATCAGATCGTTCATAGTGATTGTGCGAAATGCAGAAGACAGAATGCAGAAGGCAGAAAGGAAAGAACCAGGGTCGACACGTCTCTCATTCGTCCTTTTTCATTGCACTCAACGTTCAACATTCAGCACTCCACATTCAGCACTCCACATTCTGCATTCTGCATTCTGACGTTCGGTCTTCAGACTCTTTCAATCAGCAGCGAGAGCCCCATGCCACCGGAGACGCACAGCGTTGCGAGGCCGATTTTCTTCTGACGCGAGTGTAGCGCCCGAACCAGGGTGGTGACGATGCGTGCACCGGTGCAGCCGATGGGATGCCCGAGAGCGATCGCTCCTCCGTGGACGTTGAGGCGCGACGGGTCGAGATCGAGCTCGCGGTTGCAGGCGATCACCTGGGCCGCGAACGCCTCATTGAGCTCAATGAGGTCTATCTCGTCGAGGACCATCCCCGCTTGACTGAGAAGCTTCCTGGTCGCCGGCACGGGGCCCAGTCCCATCACTTTCGGGTCGACGCCCGCCTGTGAGTGCCCGATGATTCGAGCCAGCGGTTTCAATCCGTGCGTGCGAACTGCACGCGCGCTCGCTACGATCATCGCGGCAGCTCCGTCAGTAACGCCAGAAGAGTTTCCCGGATGGACCGTACCGTTCGCGCGAAAAGCGGGAGCGAGTTTTGCCATGGAATCGAGAGATGCTTCGAAGCGCGGGTGCTCATCGCGAGACACCACGACGGTCCCCTTCTTTCCCGTAATTTCAACCGGTGTGATCTCGCTGGCGAAGCGATTCTCGGCATACGCCTTCCCGGCTCGCTGCTGAGACTCGATCGCGTAAAGATCCTGCTCCTCACGGGAGATCTCGTACTGGTCCGCAAGAGTCTCCGCGGTCGAGCCCATCATCTCGTCGGCGAGCGGACACATGAATCCGTCGCGGATCATCCCGTCAACCACCTCGCCGTTGCCCATCCGCATTCCCCACCGCGCGCCTGTAAGAAGATAGGGCGTGTTGGACATCGATTCAGTCCCACCCGCCAGAATGACGTCAGAGCGGCCCAGCAGAATCTGATCGGCCGCGTTCATGATGGAACGAAGCCCTGAACCGCATGCCTGATTCACGGTGTATGCAGGTGCTTCCTTGCGAAGTCCGCTCCGTATCGCGATCTGTCGCGCGACGTTAGGACCGACACCGGCCTGCCTCGCGTTGCCGAATATGACTTCATCGATTGCTTCGGGGTCGATCGCCGACTCGGCCAGAGACGCCTTCGCCGCCTCGACACCGAGATCGGCGGCTGACAAGGAAACGAGTCCTCCCCCGAACTTCCCAATGGGAGTTCGAAGCGGAGCGACTAGAAAAATCTCTTCTTTGGTCATGGGAGTGTTGTTGTTCCTCACATTAGACATTCGACGCTTCGCAGATCTGAACGTTTGATCGAATCCGGATCCTCGGTGAGAGTTACCCGCGCTCGAGGAGAGTCTTTACCAGATCCCTGTAAACATCGACGGCATCCAGAAGTTCCCGTTTGGAGATGAACTCTGTGGCGCTGTGCGCCTCGAGAATCGACCCGGGACCGAACAGAAGCGGCACCCCAAGTCTCGTCAGATGTGGGACGTCGGTATTGAACGCCACGACGACGGAAGGCCGGCCCGCCGGGACCAGCATCTTCATCGGCGGGTTCCCGTGAGAGCGGATGATCTCGCCGTCAAACTTCCCCACTATGGCATTCAGTTTCTGACTGACGGTCTGTGGGTCGCTGACCGTTCGAAAGATCATCTCGGCCTCAGCGTCAGCAGCAATGATGTTCGGCTTGACGCCGCCGCGGATGACTCCCACGTTGACCGTCGCCTTCCCCAGGACAGGATCGCTGCCCCAGTCAGCGGACGCAATCTCGCTGACCGCCGCAACCAGCTTCATGATCGCGGAGTCGCCGCGCTCGGGGTATGCCGAGTGTGCAGCCACACCAGCAAACCGCACCGTACACGTGAGCGCTCCTTTCGAGGCGTTGGCGAACTTCGATTCCGTCGGCTCGCCGACGACGACGAACTCGGCCCCGAGGCCTGAGAACTCATCGTTGGCCATCTTCGCTCCCAGCGAATCCGTCTCCTCCCCTACGACCAGCAGGTACGCGAAGTCCGTGACGCCCCCGGCTTTCAGCGACAAGCCTGCGGCGAGCATCGCTGCGATGATTCCTTTGGTGTCGCAGGCTCCCCTTCCTGAGATTCGGTCATCGTCTTCGCTCGACGCGAAAAATGGGGGGACTGTGTCAATGTGGGAGCAGAGAAGAACGCGCGGCTTTCCACCTGCCGTCGCGTAAAGATTGAACCGATCGTCAGCGACCTCCTGCCTGCGGCAGCCGAATCCGTGGGATTCGAGGAAACTCTCGAGGAACAGCGCGACCTCGAGCTCCCCTCCCGTAACGGACGGAATGTCGATGAGCTCGCGGGCCAGGGCGACAGGATCCACGGCTTGCGACGAGCGCTGCGGAAGGTCAGACATACAACTGTAGACATATCACGGCTGCGTCTCGCGGCTCCGCGGCTATGCAGCCGGAATCACTCTCGGGCGGGCAAAAGGACGCGCCCCTTCGCGGGCTCGTTCACTCCGTACGCTCCGAAATAACGCTTTGGTGCGATTTCGTTCATGCCTCCAGTGAAGACAGCCTCCCTGGTCACAATCCTTTTTTGCGCCTTTGCAGAAGTATCGGTTAGCGCAGAGTTGCGTTTTGTCACACCGCTGGAGCGGAGCCAGGTGCTCGGGCCCACAAGACTCGAAGTCTTTACCGACCAGACCGAGATCGATCGGGTCGAGTTCTATGTCGACGAAGTTCTCGCAGGCGTAGCAAAGAAAGCTCCCTTCGCAGTCGTGCACGACTTCGGCGATTCGCCAATCCAGCACCGCATCGCCGCGCGTCTTTTCGCAAGGGGTTACTCCATTCGGCGTGACGTACAGATCACCTCAGCTCCCCTCTCGCTCACTGACGCAATCTCGGTCGACGTAGTGGAAGTCCCGATTCGCCTCCTCAGCCCCCGCACGGCCAAAGCGACCGACCTTGTGGTCACCGAGAATGGGACGCCGCAGACCGTCATCGAGCTCAACTCCCGCCGCGCCTCGGCGAGGTTCACGTTCATCATCGACCGTTCGCTCAGCATGGGAAATGGGAAGCTGCAAGCTGCGATGGATGCGGTCGATCAGATACTCAGGCAAATGCGCCCCGATGACGAGGTTCAGGTCCTGTTCTTCAACCATCAGGTTGGCCAGCCCGAGACGCTGGCGAGAGGAACACGGATCTCTTCCGGGTACTCGCGTTTGCGGCCCTCAGGAGGTACTGCACTTCGCGACGCGGTCGCCGCGGTGCAACCCGCCAAGCGTACCTACGCTGTCGTGATCTCGGACGGTAGCGATCGCAGTTCGAGAACGTCGGCGCAGACGGCACTGCGCAAAGTCGGAAGGTCGGGCGTCGTGCTTTACGCGGTGACGCTCGGTCAGGGAAATGCAACGCAATTCCTTGAACAGGCCGCGCAGAACAGCGGTGGGTCATTCACCCGCTCTTCGACCGAGCGGCTCGCTTCTGACGTCGCACGGGTTGTCGCGGACATCAACTCCCGCTACACGATCATCTATCAGAGCAACTCGACGACAAGCGGCTGGCGCTCGATCAACGTCACTCCGGTGACGAAGTCGACGAGGGTCCTGGGGGCACGAGCAGGGTACTTTGCCGAATGAAAGCAGCTGCTCTGACGGGACTGCTACTCCTGATCGCAAGCGGCGCTGCGAGCCAGCCGCGAATGACCACAGACTTCGAGCTGGCCACCGTCGAAACGGTCATAGCCAGAGAGCGGAATCCACTCCGGCTGGCGGCCGCCTGGCTCAACCTCGGCGACCTTCGGCTGGCGCGAAGCGAAGCAAGCCTGGCCCGCGAGGCATATGAAACGGCCCTGTCGCTTATTCGCAAGGAACGACTCGCGACCCGCTCGCGATCGGACCTCACCGGCTATGCACTCGCGACCGCCTACAAAGGACTCGGAGAGGCCAAACTAGGCAGGACCAGCGAGGCTTTCCACAGCTTTGAAGAAGCACTCAGGTACTCCTCTGACGCGGCCAGAATCTGGAATCTCTTCTCGAGCGCAATGAACGTCGCCGGGCAGACCGGAAAGTCTGTCGCCTCTGCGAGGAATGCCGTTGCCATTGCCGAGACGGAGGGATCGCGAGCGAACGAGAGCTCTGCTCTGCTCGATCTGAATGTTTATCGCTACTCCCTCGCGTCCGCGCTGGAGAGTCAGGGAACGCCCAGCTCCCGCGATGAAGCAATCACGCTCCTTCGCAGCGTCGTGGACTCCCTTACATCGCCCTCCTTCGAGAGGCTTCGCGAGGAGATTTCGCGGAGTGAGTCTTTCGAAGTCTACTCATCGGCCCAGGGGGGCGTCGACGCCTATATCTCCCTCTTGGTCAGGTCGCGACTCCGCCTTGCGCGCGCTTTTGAAGAGCGCGGCGACCCTTCGTCAGCAAGAAGGCTCTATGAAGACGTAGTCGACGCCCGAAGCGATGACGCGACCGCCCTCACCGCTCTGGCCCGACTGTCATCAACAGCCAACGACCGGAGTCGTTTCTTCGGAGACGCGTTTGACGCCAATCCTTTCTCGATCTCACTCATGAGTCAGTATGAGAGCTATCTTCGCGACAAAGGCCTGTCTCCTGACCGCCGGCCATCGACCGGCAGTTCGGTCCGGGGGGTGATCGAAGCCATCGTCCGAGCCGATTACCGCCGCGCGCTCGATGCGTCGAGCAGGCTCTCGACGCAGTTTCCTGCCAGTGACGCGATCCGATACCTCAAGGCCCGGGCGCATCTCGGGTTAGGTGACCGACTCTCCTCCCGCGCCGTCCTGGCGGAGATCTCAAGTGTCGAGTGGAAGCAACAACTTTCAAAAGATCTGTCGGCAGCCGGAGAGCAGGAGGTCATTCCCTCGTTTCTGTTGAAAGGCGATGTCATGACTCGCGATCCGTCCGAGGCTGACATTCGACTGCTCGCCAGTCTGCTGCAGGGAGATCGACTCACGCCGCCTCAACGAAAACGACTGGATGAACAGCAGTTCTCGAGTCTGGTGAGGTTCGATCCGACCGCCGCTACCGTGGAGCCAGGCACTTCCGCATTCCGGTCGGGACGCCTGGGAGATCAGAGGTTCCGGTTCGGCGCGGTGACGACTTTCGCGGGGTCTTACGAGCCGGATGACGTTCTACGCCTCGACTACAGGATTCTCGGCGTCACGCAATCAGCTATCGGCGTCGAGCTCCTCCTCGAGCCGCTCAAGGTGGGCAGGCCTTGAGAGTCTCTGCACGGATCGCCTTCCTGTCGATCACCATCCTGATGCAAGTGCGTGCGGTCGCGGCACAAGACGTCGTCGTACGACAGTCGCCCTCGCGACTCGTCGTTGTCGCCAACGGGCCCGAGCGCCGAATCGAGGCCTACCGGACAACCGACCTCGAGCGGATCTGGCGTTTCGACGGTCCGCGGCACCCTCGAACAGTCGTATTCGCTCCGTCAGGCCGAGGCGCTGTGCTCGATGCCGTTGCGAACAGCGCCACCATTTTCAGTGATCGGGGAGCGCGTTCGTTGCGGGTTGGCGAGACTCCCGTTGCGGCGCTTTTCGTCGGCGAGACACTCTTCGTTGCCTGTCGCGATTCGAGATCTCTCGAGAAGATTGATGAGAGTGGAACAAGGCAGGTTCTCCCGACGGCCAGTGACGTCTCCGCGGCCGCCACATCGGGGCGGCGGATCTATCTTTACTCGAGAGTCGACGGCACCGTTGAGGAGTTCGGGAGCTCGCCATTCAGGTCGATCAGCAAGGGTCGGATAGCCCCGTTCGCGTCCGACCTCGTTCTCGATGACAAGGTCGGCTATCTCTCGCTTCCTCAAAGCGGGGAAGTCGTGGTGTTCTCTCTCGAGACCTTGAAGATCACTCAGCGCGTCCCGGTCGGCGCAGTGCCGGTCGACCTCGAGCTCGAGCGCCCGGCTGACACGCTCTCTGCGCGAACGCTCGCTGTAGCCGATCCATCATCCAAGCGGATCTGGCGCACGGAGGGGGCGCAAAGTGACACAGCTGCGTTCACCCGAGGATTCGTGAGGGGTCTGATCGGCATGGGACTCTACTCCCCGCGCTCCTCGTCGTTCCCCACAGGTGTCGACAGGATCAGGTCAAACGGACGAGAAACGATAGCCTTCGACTCGAGCAGCGCCACGCTCTACCAGGTCACGAAAAAGGGCTCGCGGCAGATCGCACGGGACATAGGCAGCGAGGCGTTCGATCTGACGTCGTCGTCCGTCCTGGTGTGGCAGCAGCGATTGATTTCCTATCCGCTTCGGTAACCCGTATTTCTCAATGCGAGTCGGCCCGGCAGTGGGGTTCCCGTCACGATCATGACCTGGCCGAAGCGATTCACGACACGAAATCGCAGTTTCGGCGGGCCCGGTACGAGCGTTGCAAAAACGCTGGGCAATGGAAATCAAAACCCCGTGCACCAAATGCAGCCGCCAGATTGATACGGTGGCACGCATCTGCCCTTTCTGTAATCAGGACCAAAGCGCTCCTGTGGAGTTTGCTGTCGAGCAAACCGCGGGTGCCTCCGTTCCGGCACCTGGGATTCTCAAATCCGAGACGGCTCGCTTCTGGACCGCAAAGGTCCTGCTAGCCATCGGTGTGGTCGCGCTACTCGTGGGTGTCTTTGCAGTTGGCGCGTTCGTGAACAAACTGGGGACGAAGGCTGAAAACAAGGAAATCGTTACCACAACGGATGCTCCTGATGCGGCTCCCACCGCCACACCGAATCAGTTTGCTGACGTCCAGTTAGTGCCAGTATCCGATGCCGCTGACGCGCCCAACATTGTCGAGATGCCTGTGACGAGCAGCGCTGCGACGACCTCCGTTGCGCAAATCCCTGAAGAGTTACAGCGGGAAGACGTGACTGCACTTCCCTCGGAACAGTATTCCCGCGTACTCGAGATGTCGAAGCCGAAGCCACCGAAGGTTGCTCCGCTCCCCTCGAATCCGCCGCCTCGCGTCCCCCCACTGCTCGGACGAGCATCGCAACCCGTCGCACCTCCACCCGGGCGAGCAACGCAACCTCTCACGCTTCCTCCCGGGCGAGCATCGCAACCCTCGCCACGCGCCAACCCCGGCTTTCCGTCCCCGCGCGATGTTCCAGGGGACGCTCCGTCGCTTCCCGGCGATGGCGACGCGGGTCGTCAGGCCGGACGCGCGGAAATGACGCAGCCCGTGCCGATCTACCAACCGCTTCCGAACATCAAAAATCGATCGAGAGAGATCAAGGCGGACGGAACCATGAGATTTCGTCTGACCATCGGGCGCGACGGGAACGTGAAAGAGGTGCAGGTACTGCAGTCAATGGAAGGACTCACTGACAAGATGATCGGCGCGATTCAGAAATGGAAGTTCAAGCCAGCCACAAGTGGCGGCGCCGCGGTTGAGGGCGAATTTCCCGTAGACATATCGTTCAAAGCAGGAGATCAGTAAACGTGCTCGAATGTGCCTTCTGTCATAACTCGATCGATCGCGCGGCGAAGCTCTGCGTGTTTTGCGGTGCAAACCCTCGTACCGGAAAAAGGGTCGATCCTGCCCCGCTGCTGGAGAGTCATTTTTCCCGCAAGGAAGGGCTTTCGAGTGGCGAAGCCTTCCTGGATATCATGAGAAAGCGGCAGGGAATCGTCCTTTCCCTCGTAGTCATGACGGTCTTCGCACTAGCCTTCGGCCTTCACTACATGATCAGTGAGCGCAACGCGAGAGAAGTCGCCTACGTTCCGGCAATTCCCCTCACTGAAGTTGCCGACCTGAGCAATCAGGGCGCAGAAGGAAGGGAGACTCCTATCCCCGACTTCGACTTTCAGTTCGATGGAAATCCAAAAGCCTTGCAGACCTACATAGTCGAGCGAGGAGCGATCGCCCCGCCCGCGCCCCCGGTCGTTACCTCGACAGCAGCGACGACCTCGACCGGGACGCCTGCAGCCGTCGGAAGCTCACCCGTACCAGGACAGGCCCAACCGCCAGCTGCAGCAGCCCAGCCGCGACAGGTCTTTCAGGGTGGACAGCAGATCCCACCGGCGCGAATGCCGCAAACGCAACCGGTCCAGCAGCCGGCGCCACCCGGCCGCCCACTGGCACCGCCCGCGCGACCGCGTTAATCAGCATTTCTCAACGACCTTCGTCGTGAAGATGCGGAGAGTGTCGAACAGGCTTACAGGAGTGTCGCGCCACAGACAGGAGTGTCTGTCCTGCACGCGCATGTAGGACCAGACACTCTTGTCTGTCGCGTGACAGAATGCGAGCGCAGGGACGCACGGCGTGCGTCCGGTACCCTGTCCCTGACCGAGAAGATTGTCGTCGGCCATCGCTTTGAACGAGGGTTCATGCCGGGATGCAGAATTCCTGATGCGAATGTCTGGGTGCCGGACGGGAGGCCCTGCGTCCCTACACCCGCCCCGGTTGCTCTCGACACAGTGTCAACTATGCTCTCGTCGCGAAACCGTCGTGCGCCTCGCATCCAGGCCGCTCTCGGCCACCTCGCGGCGAAGGTCTGCGAGAAATGCGGGCTAGAATCCTCTCGTGCTCTCTATAGCAATCCTCGCCTCGGTCGCCGTGGGCGTCCTCTGGCTCGTCCTCTACATGTTCTCTCAGAAGGCGGTCACGACGGTTCAGTCGCTGATCCACCAGGGCCGATATCAGGACGCAGTGGACGAGGCGGATCGCGCTCTTGCTTCGAACTCCTCCAACGCCACGACACATCTGCACCGCGCAGAAGCTCTCAAACTCCTGGGTCGTTTCGAAGAGTCTTTCTCGAGTTATCAGGAGGCGATTACTTTCCGCAAGGGCGACGCGGCCTCCCGCGAAGGAGCCGCCCTGGCTCGCGCTCACCAGGGCCGTGAGCTGGGAGATGCGCGGCGGCTCATGGAGGAAACGCTGGCTCAATATCCCGAGATCCAGGAGTTCCAGGCGCTCTCACTTGCTTACATCCTTCTTCGAGATGGCCGCCGCGACGAGGCTCTCAGACTCTTCGAAGACAACCTCGTCCTGCTGCAGACTCGGTTCGAATTCGATTACACAGATCGTGACCCACTGCTGGCGGAGACGATCTACATCTACTCCGAATTATCCCGGGAGAGTGGCGATGTGACCCGTGCGAACGCCCTCAGAAAGATGGTCCGCGAGTACGCTCCCGGCAGCATCTTCGCGGAGTGGAGCGTGTAGGGAAATGCAGAGTGCAGAGATTAAAAACCGCCTAACTCACGGTTCGATACTCTGCGTTCGACGTTCTGCATTCTCCTCCTCATCCCCATGCGTTGACCGCAATCAGATGCAGCTTGCGACGAACCGATTGCATGTTGTTGGCGTGAGTCGTCGGATGCAGGCGGTTTGTCAGCAAAACGACGATGAGGTTCCGCCCGGGATCGACCCACACGGAAGTCCCGGTGAAGCCGGTGTGGCCGAACGCGGAAGGTGAGAACATCGACGCGGGGCCGTCGGGTCGCGAGGCAGGAAGCTGCCATCCAAGACCTCGATTCTCCTGAAGACCCGGGGTGTGATTCTTCGTAGCGTTTGCAACGACATCGGGCGGAAAGAGTCCCTCCCCACCACGGGCGTAGCTTCGTGCGATCGAGAAAACGTCGCGGGCCGTGGCAAAGAGGCCGGCGTTCCCGCCAACACCGCCCATGTAATAGGCGTTTCCGTCGTCAGTCTCGCCCCAGATGATGTAGTTTCGAAAGCGGGAGAACGTGAGACCTCTCTCGGCGACCATGTCTCTCTCGTTGGTATTGCCCCATTCTGTCGCTGCGATCTCATACTTCCGCTCCGGCGCGGGATTGAAGCCGGCGTGCTGCAGACTCAGGGGACCGAAGAGAATTTCGGCAGAAAGCTCCTCCAGCGATTTTTCATAAACGCGCTGGAGTGCGAGTTTGAGAAGCATGAATCCGAGACACGAGTAGATGACGCGTGTGCCGGCCTTGTAACGGAGTGGGCGACGCACGATGGCATTCAGGTATGCGGCGTCTCCCTCCCCCTGTGTGTAGAGGGGGTACCAGGCCTGGAACCCTGCGCGGTGACTGAGCAGGTCGACGAACGTGATCGACGCCTTCTCCGTTCCCCTCAACTCCTCGAGATACTTCGACACGGGCTCGTTGAGCTCGAACTTGCCATCAGACGCCGCACGAAGAACGAGGCTGGCAGTAATCAGAGGCTTCGTGAGCGAAGCGACATCATAAATCGTGTCGATGCCTGCCCGGATCCGAGCGGGCTTGACCACGGAATAGCCGAGGGCCCCCTCTGCCACGATGCCATCGGAGCTCCCAATGGCATAGACGGCACCAGGGAACGAGCCAGCCTCGATCTCTGACGTCAGATATTTTTTGACCTCGGCTTTCAACGTCTCCACCGCGCTTTCGAGCAATGCACCTCTCCTGTAGCCCGCATTTCTCACCGACCTTCGCCGGGGGAAACGATGCAGAGTCGATTGATAATCCGATACGTCCGCGAGTGGTTAAATTCCGTTGAATCTAGCCCGCATTTCTCACCGACCTTCGCCGCGAGACGACGGATAGCGGCCTGTCTGCTTCGTTGCACGGCAATTTCGCTCCTAGACTTAGTGTCGACTAAGCCTTCGTCGCAAAATCGCCGTGCGCCTCGCATCCAAGCCACTCTCCGCCGTTTTGCGACAAAGGTCTGTGAGAAATGCGGGCTAGTGGCGTATGCGGGCCTTCGATCTGCTAACATCCGCGCCTCCAAATCCAACTCGCGGGTACCCCTAATTTCATGTTTCGTCTGGAAAAGCTTGATATCTCCGGCTTCAAGTCGTTTTACGATCCCGCACAACTCCTTTTTCCGGCGCCGCTGACGGCAGTCGTAGGGCCTAACGGCTGCGGAAAATCGAATATCTGCGACGCAATCATCTGGGTTCTGGGAGAGAACCGCGCCTCCCACATCCGCGGCGAAACGATGGAAGACGTCATCTTCCAGGGATCCGCGCGCCGCAGGCCGCTGGGCATGGGCGAAGTCACCCTCACCCTGTCTACCGACAACGGACATCCGGCAGCGGACGACGGGAAGATCACCATCAATCGCCGCGTCTTCCGAAGCGGAGAATCGGAGTTCCGACTCAACGGTAAAAGGGTCCGGCTCAAGGACATCTCCGACATCCTCATGGATACGGGTCTCGGGATTCGGAACTACTCCGTTATGGAACAGGGAAAGATCGACCTGATCCTGTCACACAAGCCACAGGATCGACGCCGGTTGATCGAAGAAGCTGCGGGGATCACGCGCTACAAGACCAAGCGTCGCGCCGCCGAGTTGAAGCTCGAAGAAACGCAGGCGAATCTGCTTCGCATCGACGACACGCTCGCCGAGGTGACCAGGAATCTCAACTCCCTCAAACGTCAGGCGGGAAAGGCCAGACGGCACAAGGAGCTGATCGATCAACTCTCAGGAGCTAAACGATCTCTCTACGCCGGACGAATCATCTCTGCACGAAGTGAGTTGGAAGCGAGCGAAACAGGAGTCGCGGAAACGCAGAATCGCGAGGGCGCGGCTGCGGCGCTCCTGGCGTCGCAGGAAGCTGCGCTCGCCGAGAGTCGAGCCCGGCATTCCGAAAGAACCGCGAGCGCGTCCATGCTTCGCGAGGAAAACTCGAGATTGAGCTCGGAGAGCGAGAGACTCCGCTCGTTTCTTCAGCAGGCAGAAAACAACCTGAAGGATCTGGACGGTCGCCTCGAGATCTCTCTGTCACGTCTGGAGGAGATGAAGGTCGAGCATTCGGAACAACAGCAACTTCTCTCCGATAAGGAGATCTCACTCGAACAGGCAAGGGCGGAGCGAAATCGGATTCGCCAGTCTTCCGACGAGCTGGAACAGGTCCGACAGCAGAGCGCTGATTCCCTCAGGCAGGGTGAGCGAGTGCTCACCGAGTCCCGCGAAACTCTCATGCGGACGATCGCGAGAATTGCAGAAGCCCGCAACCAGGTCCACCAGATCGAGATTGCGGTGGAAAAGTGCGAGTTCTACCTCGCGAAGCTTGGCGATGCGAAAAAGAAAGTATCCGACAACCGAAATCACGCGCTCGAGCGCGTGAGCGACTGGAACGAGCAGGTACGAGCCGCCGAGTCGGCCTTGAGTGTCGCGCGGCAGGAAGCCCAACAGGCGGTCGAACAGCTTGACTCGCTGCAGAAACGACGTGAATCCGTCCGAGGCTCGCTTTCCTCTTCCCGCGATGTCATCTCGCAGACAACGTACAAGATCGACTCACTGCGAACCATCCTGACTTCACTCGAGTCTCAGGATGAAGAGGTCCGCCGGGTCATCCTCGAGATGTTGCCCAATGCCGTGTCGGCCGCTGAATCCGTGCGCGGCGCGGAGGGCTTCGAGGCAGCACTCGATGTGCTGCTCCGTGAGATATCGAAGGCCGTCGTCGTCGCAGACTCGGGAGCCGCAATCGAGCTGATCGGGCGTCTGCGCGAGCAGGGAGCAGGACGTGGAGCGTTCATTGCCCTCGACTATCTTGCAGAAGGCGAGGGCGCACGGCGAGGCAACGCAGCCGACGTCATCCTCGGTGACGGAGCGGTTGCCGACGCAATCCGCGCGTCGGTCCCCGAAGCCTACATCGTCGGCGATCTCACCGAGGCGCTCTCCAATGCGCGCCAGCGCCCTCATACGACCTTCCTGACGCGCGAAGGGGACATCGTTCGTGGTCCCTTCATTCTCGGCGGCCACAAGCAGAGCGCTCAGCCCGGAATCTTCTCGATCAAGCGTCAGATCCGGGACCTCGAGCACATCCTCGGCGCTGAAGAGGCGCGCGCCGGCGGGATTGCCGCGGAGCTTCACACCCTCGAAGAGGACGTTCGGGCTGCCGATGACGCGCGCATCCTTACTGAAGAGCGCGCACGCACCTCCGAGCAGGAGCTTCGAGACAAGGCCTCAGGTCGCGACAGGGTCGTGACCGATCTTCAGCGTTTCGAAACTGAGCTCGCAGTTTCCTCGGAAGAAGAACTTGTTTACGACGAGGAGAAGGTTCAGCTTCTCGAGCGAAGGACCGATGCGATTGCCGAGCTCAGGCGACTCGAAGCGTCCGAACAATCGACTCACGCGACGATTCGCGACACTGAAGAGAGTGTGAAAAGCGATCGCGCCGGGTTCGAAGTCGCGACCGAACGCGCGTCGAACGTGCGCGTCGAGCTCGAGACCGCGTCAGGCACTGTGAACGCCGCGCAACGCGAGCAGGAGAACCTCGCTCGCGTCGCTTCCTCTCTCACGACGCGCATCAATCAGCTCCAGAGCGAAATCGAATCGATCTCCGTTCGTCGCACCGAGACGGCCAGTCAGTCTGAATCCGCCAGAGCGCAGCTCGAAGACACGCTTACCTATCTTGCTGAGATCGGTGAGCGCCGCGTCTCGATCGAAGCGGAAGTGAGCGATCTGCAGACTCGTGTGGCGCAGCTCGAGAGCGAAGCTTCTACCGCTAGAACAGATTGGAACAGCGGTCGCGAAACACTTTTCGAGGCAGGTCGAAGGCTGGATCGCGCACGGTCGGCGTTCGAGCTCCTTCGCGAGCAGGTTTTACTCGATCTTCACGCCGGTCTCGAAGCGCTGTCCGATGTAGAACCACCGGCTGACGAGCAGCGGAAGGGCGAGCTGGAAAGCGAAGTCGCACGTCTTGCAGATCAGCTCGAGAAGATCGGCCCCGTGAACGTTCTCGCGATCGAGGAGCATCAGGAGCTCGAAGAGCGGGAGACATTCCTGCGAACACAGCGCAATGATCTCGTCGAAGCGATCGACTCACTGAGGGGAACGATTCGAAAGATCAACGTCACCTCGAGGGAACTGTTCCGCGAAGCCTTCGCCGCGATCAATCATTCGTTCAGCGACATCTTCGTTGCATTGTTTGGCGGCGGCACCGCGGGGATGCAGTTGCTCGACGAGGATGATCTGCTCGAGAGCGGTATAGAGCTCATCGCGCAACCGCCCGGGAAGAAGACTCAATCGATCTCTTTGCTGTCAGGAGGCGAGAGAGCCCTGACCGCTCTTGCGCTTCTCTTCGCGATCTTCCGTTACAAACCGAGTCCGTTCTGCATTCTGGATGAGGTCGATGCCCCGCTCGACGAAGTCAATAACGAGCGGTTCGTCAGGCTCGTTCGCGACATGTCGCGTGAGACACAGTTCATCGTGATCACGCACTCGAGGCGAACCATGGAAGCCGCAGACGTGCTCTACGGTGTAACGATGGAAGAAGCAGGCTGCTCGCGACTGGTCTCGGTATCGTTCGAACAGCTCGAGGCGTGACGCGAGAGAGGTTACAGCTCCGCAGGAAACAGGCAGCAACGGCTCCCCGAGCGGGCAAGGGGCCTTGCCCCTCCAGCCCACACGCCCAGGCTCGGGACGACATACCGACACAGCCCACAAAAATGCCGGTAGTGTTCGAGAGCCGTCGCCTTTCAACTCGCCGGGCGGCGGTCGTTCTCTAGCCCGCATTTCTCACAGACCTTTGTCGTGAGACGGCGGAGAGTGGCTTGGATGCGAGGCGCACGGCGATTTTGCGACGAAGGCATAGTCGACACTATGTCAAGGAGCGAAAATTGCCGTGCAACGAAGCAGACAGGCCGCTATCCGTCGTCTCACGGCGAAGGTCTGTGAGAAATGCGGGCTAACACCGCGCGGCTGAAGAACCAGGCAAGCGCGGTGCCGACCATCGCCGACGCAACAACGTCGGATGGCCAGTGGCGAAACGCCAGAACACGAGAGATCGCGATCCCGCATGCGACGAAGGCTGCAAGGAATCGGACCGCCTTCGAGTGCGAGCCGAACACAAGAACTCCCGCAAGAGCAAAGGCTCCCACGGTATGCCCACTCGGAAATGAGCTTGCGGCCGCACGCGCATGATGAAACGGCCCAAGCCAGAGCTCCGGCCTGCTGCGGCCCACCAGCAGCTTGATGAGTTGCACCAGGACGCCCCCGCCGAGCGCAGCCATCACCATTGCGACTGAGAGCTGGATCCAGTCACGCTTGCCGGCAGTGATTCCAACGACCGCAAAGAAGCAGACAATCATCGCCGGGTTCATGCCTCCGCCGAGTCGATTGAAAATGCGAATGCACGAGCGTGTAAGGTCCGTCTGCACGGCCTCCGCGGCCTGCATCAATGGGGAGTCCAGGAAGAGCCAGACCGCCGCAACAGTAATGACCGCGGACACAAATCCAACCAGCAGCATCTTCACGCGTATTGAAGACACCACGCTCGAAACAGCACGTGGAACGCCGACAAACTCAGCAGTCAGAGCCCGCCATCCCTCCCGCGCCTCACTTGTTCTACCGTGAAAAAGACCCAGCGTAAACAAGCCGGCAATGCACCAGAAAGCCACGTCCCACGACGGCGCCTCACGTCCTAGAAACGACTCGCCGTCGATATTGAGCGAGGCGTCGAGGACAGCGTCGTTCAGCTTCAGGACCGGACCGGGCCAGAAGAGGCCGAGCGCAAGGAGCATGATGAAACCCGCTGAGGCCCACAGTGACCGTCGTCCCGCCAGCCCGACCTCGCTACTTGCGGCGGTAGACATCGAATTGCATCCCCTTGATCTTTACTTCATCCACCTTCCGATAGTTCTCAGGAAGGGCCTTGCCGAGCTCATGCGTCCGTGTGCTTCGTGACGCGATGACGATCGGTAAAGCACTGCCCGATCCCAACGCCTCGGCGCCGATGTACCGCGCGTCGTTCAGACGCGGAGTGAGATCGCGGCTCCAGAGAAACGGACAGGCGTAAAGCGCGATGTCGCGGCCCGCCCCCGGCTGGCGCTCCAATGTGGCCACGAGCGGAGCTGTCGAGAGGTTCTGATTCGCGGTGGGAAGAAGTACGATTGACAACGCGATGAGCGGTGCCACCGCGGTCAGCCCTGTGAGAATAGTGGAATGGAAAAGCCTGTCAGAGCGCAGCAGCAGCTGACAGACAAATCCGATCACCGAAGCAGCAACCGTGATCATGAGCAGCGTTCTGACGGACGGCGAGGTCATCAGCGCTTTCTCGTCGGCCCGCCTTACCAGCGCCGAACCGCCGATCAGTCCAACCAGACCAATCACACCAACCAGTAGCGTGGTGATGAGGTTCGCGCGAAACGCGGCTCGTGCCCAGCTGTCACCCGATCTGCGAGCCACGAAATCGCCCATGAGCAGCGCCAGCGGCGGGAAGGCCGGCAGCATGTAGATATCAAGCTTTCCACTGATCAGAGAAAACGGTACGAGAACGGCGATGACCCAGTGCACAAGGAACATTGCATTCCCAGAGATTGGTGACAGTACGGCGCCCGCTCGCTCGCGCGTGCGATACAGAGTCAAAAGTGCGATCACCGCCAGCAGAAACCACGGGAAAAACGTCAGTGGTGCCCTGATCACATAAAACCAGGGCGGAGAACGGTGTACCCAGGAACCGACGGCCCGTCCGACGTTCTGGGTGATGAGAATCTCCCGGGCGAACTCACCTCCACCGATGATGACTGCCGGAATCAACCAGAGCAGAGGAATGCCCGCAGCGATCAGGAAGGCTCCGAGGTAGCTCGCCCTCGGAAGCGACTTCCTGCGGAATCGCTGGAGAACCATGAGAAAGAGCGGGATGACGAATGCCATCGGGCCCTTGATCATGATTCCAATGCCCGTCACTACTGCAGACAGGTAGAGATCGCGAGGATTCTCGCCGTCGATGAAGCGTTTCAGCAACAACGCGGTCAGCGAGATGCAGAAAATAAAACTCAGATCCATCCGGGCCGTCTGTGCGAGCCCCCACGCAAGAAACGACGTGGCAAAAATGAATGCCGAAATCATCCCCGCGTCCGAAGCAGGGAAAAACTCTTCGCCAAGTCGTCGCATGAGAAACAGCATCGCCACAAAGGCAACCAGTGACGGGATGACATAAGGCCAGATCGATAGGGCACCAAACGGAATGGCCAGCAGATAGATCATCCAGAAGTGGAGGGGTGGCTTATGGGTGTACGGAGATCCATTCAGTCTCGGGACGAAGAAAGAATCTGCAGAGCGCATCTCACGGATGATCTGTGAGTACTTTGTCTCATCTCCCACGAAGAGATCGCGGAGCCACGGAGAGATGAACAGCGAGATCGCAACGATCAATAGTGCGAGTGCGAGCGTCTTCTGCCTTGTCATCGGAGCGGGATTATACCGATGGCGTGTCGCCCTCGACTGGCCTGGTTCTTCCTCAATCTTCAGGGTGATAGAATCGTCCGCGAAACTGGCTTCAAAGGAGGCTCTCGATGTCGGAACAACTATCGAAGAACCAGAGCGCCGTTTCCCCTGAAGATGACGAGCTCCGCAAGTGGTCTGATGAGCATCATCGCTACGAAGCCCGACTCGCTGAGCTTGCAGGAAAACAGCTCCTCAGTCCCGACGAGGAAGTCGAGGAGAAGCTCCTGAAGAAGCGAAAACTCTTTCTCAAAGATCAGATGGCGGCCAGACTCCGCGGTCGCGAACACTAATTGACCCGCCCGACTCGAGAAGCGCTCACCCGGTGCCATCAGACGAAACTCCGCGGAGCTCGTAAGTCATGATGGGTGACCGCTTGAACGGCGCCACGGTTCGTCGCAATCTCCGAAGAGGTGTGTACGTCATTCCGACCACCCTCACGGTCCTCAACGTCTTCTTCGGATTCACGTCGATACTCAAAAGTATTCAGGCGTCTCATGCTGCGATTGCCGGCGATCCGGCACAAGCCGCACACTTTTTCCAGCTGGCCTGCTGGTCCTTGTTCGCTGCCGCGGTCTTCGACACGTTCGACGGGCTCGTCGCAAGGCTCATGAATGCGACGAGTGAGTTCGGCAAAGAGTACGACTCGCTTGCGGACGTAGTGACCTTCGGTGCAGCACCCGCCGTCCTCGTCTATACGTGGGGTCTTCACTTGTGGGGACGACTCGGTGGCGGCGCCGCTTTCCTGTTCCTCGTCGCCGGTTCGCTGCGGTTAGCACGCTTCAATATCAGTACTGCGAAGACCGACCATCGATATTTCATCGGCCTTCCCATCCCGGCTGGAGCACTGACTCTCGCGTCGATCATCGCGTACGCACCCTACCCCGTCACTGACGAGCGGTTCGCCGCCATCATGCTGGTAGTGACAGCTTTCCTCGGGTTCGCGATGGTTTCGACCTTCAAGTACAGGAGCCAGAAGTACGCGAACCTGCAGAAGCAACGGTCATTCGCCTACATACTCTTCTTTGCCCTGCTGCTCGTGCTCATGTATCGCTGGACAGAGGAGTTCTTCCTCGTGTTCTTCCTGGCGTACGTAAGCTCCGGCCCGCTCATGAAGCTTTGGTCGATGCTGTTTCCGAATCGCCGAACACCGACGAGTCCGCTCGTCCCCCCTTCGGGCGATCGTAGCGCCGAGGTCAGCGATCCGCTCGAATCCACGCAGCCCAGCTCGCGATGATCCCGAAGTCAACTCTCGGGTTCAGACTCGCCATTGTGAATCCGCTGAATCTGGTCGGAGAGGAGCTCAGGACCATCCTTCGCGAGCGCGCTCTTCCACTGATGAACATCGAGCTTCTGGACGCCACCGGGACCGCGGGGGGCGCACTGACCGAGGTCAATGAAGAAGCGGCGTACGTACACGAGATCTCTGAAGAGTCACTCGAAGACATCGATGTCGCCATCTTCTGCGGTGACCCCGAATCGGTCGCAACCTGGATCGCGCGACACGAAGATGACGACTTCGCTGCGATCGATCTTACGCAGCCCTGTTCCGCGGATCAGGACGGTGCGCTCCTCGTTGCCGATCTGAACCTCGGCACTCTGCCGCATCTTCCGAAGCTCATCGTCTCGCCGCATCCAATCTCGATCGCGCTGGCGTTGATCATCCATACGATCGAGCAGATTGCGCCGGTTGAGCTGGCTACAGTGTCCGTCATCGAACCGGCGTCGTCACACAATCAGCCGGGCATCGACGAGCTCCTCGAGCAGACGCTCAGCGTTCTGAACGTGAGGGGCATTCCGAAGAAGGTCTTCGATCGCCAGCTCGCGTTCAACCTTTACCCGCCTGCTGACAGCGCGCGAGTGGCGGAAGCAGTGGCCACGCAGGTCCGCAAGCTTGTGCGTCACGATCTCGCCATCACGGTTTCGATCACGCAGGGAACGATCTTTCACGGTCACACTTTCGCGCTGTTCTGCCGAACCTCACCGTCGGTGACACGAGACTCGATCCTTGAAGCTCTCGCAGGCAACAACGCCATCACAGTTGCGGATGATGAAGTGTCGACCGTGGAGGCAGCAGGGAAAGATCAGATACTCATCGGAACGGTGACTGCGGACCCCCAGCTTCCGGGCGGCTTCTGGATCTGGGCAGCCTGCGACAACCTCCGCCGCGGCTCGGCTCTCAATGCGATCCTGATCCTCGAGGAGATCCTCGCCCGCAGCAAACCGATGACGAACTGAGCCGGTGAGCACGTCGTTCGCCGGGAAGCGGGAGCGACTCGCCAGGTGCCTTTTCTTAGTTGCGGCACCCAGCAGTGCATCCGCTTCCGCGTCCCAGTTTTCACGTGGATTTGCATCGTGTCGTCCCGAGCGTAAGAAGAGCGTGGAACGCTGGTGAAGAGGTGATGACACCCGTCGTGGACTCGCGCCCCGAAGGGGGCGAATCCCTCTCCCCGGCGGGGAGAGGGTGGTCGCGTAGCGGCCGGGAGAGGGGCCGCGAGAGATACGAAGACCTCGCCCTTTCCGACGGACTGGCGAGACTTTCACGCCCCTCTCCCTGCTTCGCTCCGCTCGCTTCCCTCTCCCCGCTGGGGAGAGGGATACGCCGCTTCGCGGCTCAACCACGTCAGTCAACCAGTGTCATCAGAAGCTCAGGCGCAAAAGCGACAGCTCTCCTTTTCGCGATTCTCAACAACCTGCCATTTCGATCCGGCAACCGGGGGCGAGCCCTACTTCGCCTTCAACTCGCCCAGCAGGTCCGGCCCGTGCGTCGCCGTCTCGACCTTCTTGAAGATCTTCCTGATACGGCCATCTGCGCCGATCAGATAGGTCCTTCGGGCGACGCCCCAGCTTTTGCGACCGTACATATTTTTCTCCTTCCAGACGCCGTACATCTTCGAAACATCGGATGTCTCATCTGCGAGGAGCGGGAAGTTCAAGTCGAACTTTTTGCGGAACTTCTCGTGACTTGCGATTGAATCGGTCGAGACGCCGAGCACAACGGCTCCCTCTTTATCAATGTCGGCCTTGGAGTCGCGGAGTGAGCACGCCTGTGCCGTGCAGCCAGGAGTGTCGTCCTTCGGGTAAAAATAGAGAATGACCTCTTTCCCGCTGTAGTCGCTCAGACTGACGTGACCTCCCTCTGTCGATGGCAGGCGGAAGTTGGGCGCCACATCCCCTACCTTTGGCTCGTAGAAATCCTGCATGGGTGTAACTCCTTTTGTGAGCGGTACCTCTCCGTGGGGGAAGGTGTTTCCGGGGTGAAGGTCCTTACGTCTGATGTGGCCGTCATCGATTGCATGATGAATGGCGAGTGATTTTACGACCAGTGAAGATTATCTGGCAGCTTTGTTGTCACGGAACGCTTCGATGCGACGACAGGCCTCTTCGAGCGTCCGGAGATCCTTTGCGAAGCAGAAGCGGAGGAACTTCTCACCTCGCCCTCCTTCAAAAAACGCTGCTCCAGGAACCGACGCAACTCTGCAATTCGTCAGAAGCGACTCCGCGGCGTGCTTACCACTATCGAATCGCTGGCTGACGTCTGCAAGCATGTAATAGGCACCCGCTGGAATCAGTGGAGGGAGATTCACCCGCCGCAGGGTATCGGCCATGAGGTCTCGCTTCTGCTGATAGTCAACCGACATGGCGCTGTAGTATTCGGGCCCTATATCCAGGGCGCGCGCGACCCCCCATTGAAGCGGTGTCGGGGCGCAAACGTAGAAGAGATCATTGATCAGTCCGATGGCGGTAGATATCGCCGGAGGTGCGGCGACGTAACCGATTCGCCATCCGGTGATTGAGAACGTCTTCGAAAATCCTGAAATTGTAATCGTCAGGTCGCGGCACGACTCGATCGACGCCATCGACTCATGAGCCTTCCCGTCGTAAACGATGTACTCGTAAATTTCATCGGTATAGGCCCACGCTGAGAATTCCCGACAAAGCGCACCTACCTTTTCGAGCTCCTGACGGTTGAAAACCTTGCCGGATGGATTGGACGGAGTGCAGACCACGACACCTCTCGTCTTCGCGGTGAAAGCCGCCCGGAGACGATCGAAGTCGATCGTCCAGTCGGGCGGCTGCATCGGGACAATGACCGCTTTGACGCCGAGGACCTTGAGAGTATTGAGGTGATACCCGTAGAACGGTTCGAAGAGGATGACTTCGTCACCGGCATTGAGGGTTGCCATCGCAGCGGCAGCGAAGCCTCCGGTAGCACCGATCGTCACGACAAGCTCCCGCTCGGGGTCTACGTCGAATCGATTGAACGACGAGATCTTTTTAGCAATCTTCGTTCGAAGGGGATCGATCCCCTCGAGCCTCGAGTAGGTCGAGCGGCCGCCTCTGATCGCGTCTGTGGCTCCCTCGATCAGTTCCGGTAATGTCGGGAGGTCGCAGATTCCCTGCCCGAGGTTGATACCGTCGACGCGCTCACACTCGCGCGACATCCTCCGAATGTCGGATTGGACCAGGCCTCGAAGGCGCTCGCTCGTCTGTGTCATTTCATTGGTTTCCCGTGACGGAGAGTAGTTTAGCCG
The DNA here is from genome assembly GCA_035576005.1 of Thermoanaerobaculia bacterium. Taxonomy (GTDB): domain Bacteria; phylum Acidobacteriota; class Thermoanaerobaculia; order Gp7-AA8; family Gp7-AA8; genus DATLXH01. The sequence goes on from DATLXH010000106.1 coordinate 31,687, forward strand.
TCATTGACCTGGCAACAAGTCTCCACTCGCACCGACTGCAGGATAAAAGAGGGCTGATTGCATCGGGCATCCCAGCATGCCGCCCGCCCGCCGTGTGCCCCACACCCGCCAACTCCGATCCGCGAGACCGGCCGGGTCGAGCTCGCTCAGCGCAACTCCACACTCACATGGAATGTCCGTCACGAAGCCGTCGTTGCGATCACTGCCGGTACCGGGGAAGGTTCATGAAAGCTCTCAGGTACGTTTCAATCGCATTCGCAGCACTGTTCGTCTCAACAGTTTCTGTCGTTGCTCAGGTGAATGACACCTATGTCATTCCCGTTGTCGCGAACACCGCCGGGGCAAACAACTCGATCTGGACGACCGAGCTGAATGTCTTCAACCCTCAGTCTCACGAGCTGAAGGTCAGCATCGTTTTCCTCCCTCAGGGAGGAGGTGCAGGTGATCGGTTCGATTTCAAAGTTCCGGCGAACTCCAACGCGTGGACGATGAACGTGATCGATGATCTCTTCGATCGATCGGGTCTCGGCTCGCTCCTCATTGCGACATTTCCGGAGCTGAATCCCTCGGTCCCCAATGATGTGCTCTCCCGCGCGTTCCTGGTCAACAGCAAGACCTTCAACACTGCGTCGAACGGCACCTTCGGCCAACAGGCACAAGGGGTGTGGACAGGACTCGAAGACTACGATTCCGACGGCATCAGCGCGGTTGCACACGGAGTCAGGAATTTCGGTGCTCCCGGTATCAGCGGATTCCGAAGCAGTATTGGAGCTTCGAACATAGGCCGCAACAGCGTCACGATGCGTGTCTCGGTTTACGACGCCGACGGAAAGACGGTAGCCGACAGAATCCCGTTCGTCATTCCGCCCCAGGGGCACATACAGGACCGTCTTCCAGTCCAGGTAGATCGTGGTTCCGTCGAATTTACGGTCGACGACCCGACACGCGACGCGGTGGTGTTCCCCTACGTGACCGTTGCAGACAACCGCACCAATGGCCCGGTCTACTTGAATCCTGTCCTGCTGGCGAGCCCGAAGTCGCTCTTCTTCAAGATGGGCGGCCAGAGGCAGATCGGAAGGACGATCGAGCTCGCCAGAGCGCGCGAGATCGCACAGAGTGCAGCCACGCGTCGAACTGGCGCCGTTTCCGGCGGCGGGGCGCTGAGGATAACGAGCATGGAGCGTTAGGCTCGAGGTCCTTGCTTTTCGCGTTCCCGCTCCCGATTGGTCGTTAGCCCCAACGCCAAGGCCCTCCATCGGAAGGAGCGCTATGGGAAAGGTTCAGACCGGGAGCGGGAGCGGGAGCGGGAGTTTTACTACGGTGTTGGAGCGGCACTACCCAAATCACTCGCTACCCTCTAACATGAGATAACTGATGCGAGTCGATTTCGAGGGACGAACAGTCTCCTGTTCGGTGAATGATCTTGTTCATGAATCGACTTATCGACGCATCGGGGTCGAGCGCGGCGATGGCTTCCGGCGGATGTGGATCGGGCAGGAGATCCATACAAAGCGAGCAGAACTGCGGGCTGCCGAGGATCCCAACTACCGTGCGGAAGTCACGGTGTCGCATCGGATCGAGGTTGGCGGCTGGACCGTCACCATCTCCGGCAGGATCGACGGCCTGTCGGTTGATCGCAGGGAAAAGCTCGCAATCATCGAAGAAGTGAAGTCGATCCACTTCGATCTCGAGCTCGAAGCACTCTACAGGTCGGAGAAATTACAGCGTCATCTCTACCAGGTGATGCTCTACTCATACTTTCTTTCCGAACTGCCCGACTACTCCGGCTACCGCTTTTCCCCTCAGCTCGTTCTGATCGATCTGATCAGCGGTCAGCCTGAGATCGTCGACGCACCGTTCAATCGGGATGACGTCGCCTCTGCGCTCGGCGCCTCGGTAGCTCACCTGCTCGACAAACTCGAATCCGCTCACGCGCTACAGGTTGCGAAGCAGGCCTTCGCCAACACCCTCGATTTCCCGTTTGCCTCGATGCGCCCCTTCCAGAAAGAGATGATCGACGCGGTCGCGCGCGCCGTTCATCAGAGCGAGGCCCTCCTGGTCGCAGCACCAACCGGAGTGGGGAAAACGATGGCGTCGCTTTTCCCTGCACTCATCGAGTCGCTGAAACTCGGGAAGAAGTTGTTTTATCTCACCTCGAAAACGCTCCAGCAGGAAATTGCCGTCGATGCGCTCAAGATGCTCAACGACGGCTCGTTCCGCGTGCTTCGCATCCGATCGAAGAAAAAGATGTGCGCCAACGACGAGATCATCTGTCACGAGGATTTCTGTCGTTACGCCGCCCGCTATACCGAGAAGATGGAGAAGAGCGGATTCGTCTCACGGCTTGTGACGGACATGAGCTACTTCGATCCGGATGTCACGTTCGAGCTCGCGAAGTCGCAGGAAGTCTGTCCTTTCGAAGTCTCTCTGGAGTTGATCGAAGAAGCCGACGTGATCATCTGCGACTACAACTACATCTTCGATCCATACGTTGGACTCAAAGCGTTTCAAAAGGACGACGACTACGGAGACTGCGTTCTCATCATTGACGAGGCGCACAACCTGGTGGACCGAGGTCGAGGCTACTACTCACCGGAGTTGCACGAAAAAAGCATCGACCAGGTGCGGATGCTTCTGAGCAGCCGCAACTGCTGGCTCGATGGCGCGGACGAGTTGCTCGAGGAGCTCAGGAGCCACTTCTCTGAGATGGCGGAATCGCTCGATAAGGAAGCATCGATTCGACAGGCCGTCTGCGAACCGTCCCGCCGGGTTTTCTTCGATCAACGTCAGGGGTGGGAACGTCTCGTCATTCAATACATCGGCTGGAAGATCGAGAATCGGATCGCCGAAGAGAACGACCCGCTGATCGATTTTTACTTCAAGCTCGTCAAGTTCACAAACACCCTCTCGGAGAGCGGAGACGAGTTCACCTCACTCATCGAGCAGACGAGCGAAGGTCTCAAGCTCAAGATTTTCTGTAAGGACCCTTCACGCTTTCTCGGTCGGATCATTGACTCTTCGCATGCGACCATCGCGATCTCGGCAACGCTCGAGCCTTTCGATTTTTACCGCAAGACACTCGGCTTTCCGACCGCTCGCTCATCCGAGCTCTCGCTCCCCTCGCCGTTCCCGCGCGAGAATCGGAAGATCGTCATCATCCCTGCGGTCGATACGACGTGGAAGCAGCGAACTCTCCACTATGACGGGATCGCTGCCGCTGTGGCTGACATGGCCAGCTCCGTCGACGGAAATTCGCTTGCACTCTTTCCCAGCTACGCCTTCCTGAGGGAAGTCTCCGATCGACTTCCGATCCTCAGGAAGAACGTGATGACGCAGCGTAATGACATGACGGATTACGAACGCAGCGCGATCCTCGACGTGTTGCGGGACAGACGAAAGAGCGAAGGCACTCTGGTCCTCGCGGTCTCGGGAGGGATGTATGCCGAAGGGATCGATTACCAGGGTGAGATGCTCTCGGGCGTGTTCGTCGTCGGGCCGGCCCTTCCCACCGTGAGCTTCGAGCAGGAATTACTCAAGCGCTATTACGACGACCAATATGGATGTGGATTCGAGTATGCGTATCTAATCCCCGGGATGACCCGCGTTGTGCAGTCAGCGGGCCGAGTGATCCGTAGTGAGAGCGATATCGGAGTGATTGCCCTCCTTTGCAAACGATTCACGATGGAGAGTTACACTCGCTATTTCCCGGCCGACTGGTACGACGACTCGCCGCGGGAGCTCGTCACGAAGAAGCCGGGCGCCGAGATTCGCTCATTTTTTGAAACGAAACGCACGCCGCAATTGAGTTTCCTTCGGTAGTGCGCATTTCGCACTGACCCTTGCCTTTAAGGCGTCGATCGTTAGATTGCACCACCAGGAGAGCGTTCATGTCAGTCATCATCCGATCCACAGGTTCCTTCAGGAACGAAGTCCGAGCAGGCGATCACACGATCGTCATGGATGAACCTGAAAGTGCCGGCGGTACGAACAGCGGGGCAACGCCGTACGACTTACTCGCCGCAGCCCTCGGGGGATGCACGTCGATGACGCTGCACTTCTATGCGAAACGCGAATCGCTGCCTTTGGAAGGCGTCGAAGTTACGATCGATCACGGACGCGAGCATGCGAAGGATTGCGAGGCATGCCTGACCACGACCGGCTACATTCACCGTTTCAATCTGAAGATCAAACTAACCGGACCGCTGACCGGCGAACAGAAGACAACACTCCTCGGCGTCGCCAGGCGCTGCCCCGTCTACAAGACGCTGACCTCGGAGATCAACATCGAAGAGACGCTCGTGGAGTGAAAGATGTCGTCCCTAAAAGCCGCGTAGCGGCGTGTCCCTCTCCCCGGCGGGGAGAGGGAAGCGAGCGAAGCGAAGCAGGGTGAGGGGCGTGAAAGTCTTGCGAGTCCGTCGTGGAAGGCGAGGTCTTCGTATCTCTCCCGGTCGCTGACGGCTCTCCACTACCCACCATCCTCGATGCCCCCGTCCCCCGCTTCGATCAACGCGAGAAACTCATCCTCGCTCAGAACCGCCACTCCAAGCTTCCGCGCCTTCTCGAGTTTCGATCCTGCGTCATCTCCTGCGACCACGTATGACGTGCGTGAAGAGACGGACCCTGAGGCCTTTCCTCCCTCCCGCTCGATGATCGCGTGAACCTCGTCGCGGGAGTGATTCGCGAGCGTGCCCGTCACCACCACGGTCTTGCCTCGCAGCGCCACACCCGTTGCCATCATCTTGTGATGGGGTGAGACGCCGTTGAGCGTCAGTCTCTCGATCCGTTCCCGGTTTGCGACGATCTCGAAGTGAAAACGAATCGACTCGGAGACCTTCGGTCCGATCTCCGGAATCTCGATGAGCTCTTCATGCGTCGCGATCATCAACTTGTCGAGAGATCGGAAGTGTCCGGCAAGAATCCGTGCACTCCGCTCGCCCACGAAACGGATGCCGAGCGCATAGATCAATCTGGAGAGCTCGACCTGTTTCGATTTCTCGATCTCCGATCGCAGGTTGGTCGCTGATTTCTCTCCCCACCGTTCCAGCGAAGCCAGCTGCTCCTGCGTCAGGCTGTAGAGGGCCGCATAATCCGAGACCAGCCCGCGCGCGATGAGAGCTTCAACGACTTTGTCTCCCAGTCCCTCGATGTTCATAGCCTTCCGTGACGCGAAGTGAATGATCGACTCCTTCACAATCGCTGGACACCCACCATTGATGCAGCGAAATGCGACCTCACCTTCGAATTGATGAACGGCTTCGCTGCAGACAGGACAGTGAGTCGGAGCAATGACGGCCGTGGTGCCTTCGGGCCGCTGTGACAGCTGGACGGCAGTCACCTTGGGGATGACATCGCCTCCCTTCTCCACCGAGACTGTGTCCCCGACTCGGATGTCCTTACGTGCAACCTCTTCGTAGTTGTGAAGAGTTGACCGGCGCACCGTCGAGCCACCGATATGCACCGGATCGAACTCAGCCACGGGCGTGATCGATCCCGTGCGGCCCACCTGCGCTGTGATGGCCCTGATGATCGTCGTTGCGGCTTCGGGCGGGTACTTGTAGGCGACAGCCCACCGCGGTGCCTTGGATGTGGTTCCGAGCTCCTCCTGAAGGCGGCGCGAGTTCACTTTTACGACGATTCCGTCGATCTCGAACGGGAGCGAATCACGCCTGATCCGCCACTCCTCGATGAACCGAGACAGCTCTTCGAGTGTCCGGCAGATCTTCCTTGCTGGATTGACGGGAAACCCTGAAGCCTCCAGGATGGTGTAGACCTCAGTTTGCGAGCCAGGAGCACGTTCATCTGCTCGCACGACGTGATAGAGCAGTGCCCGCAACTTCCGCTTCGCTGCCTGCCTGGGATCGAGCAGTCTGAGCGAGCCGGCCGCCGTATTGCGCGGGTTCGCAAGCATCGCCTCCCCTTCCTCTTCCTTCTCAGCGTTCATCCGGGTGAAGTCGTTTCTTTCGATATAGATCTCGCCCCTGAGCTCGAGTCTCAAAAACTTCGTCGCGATCCTCAGAGGCAGCCCACGAACCGTGCGCACATTCGACGTGACGTCGTCCCCTCTGACTCCGTCCCCACGAGTGGACCCGCGAACGAGGACCCCGTTCTCGTAAGTGAGCTCGATGGACACTCCGTCGATCTTCAGCTCGGCGTTGTATTCGACCTCCTCGCCCGTCACCTTCCGCACCCGCGTGTCCCATTCGGTCAGTTCTTCGAACGAGTAGACGTTGTCGATCGACAGCATCGGCGGGTCATGGATCACGGTCTCGAAGCCATGGACAGGGGAACCACCGACTCTAACCGAAGGCGAATCCGATGTCTGCAGCTCCGGATGCGCTGCCTCGAGCTCGACGAGTCGGCGCATGAGCTGATCGAACTCGTAATCGCCAATCTCCGGAGCATGCTCGATGTAGTACAGCCGCTCATGGCGCTCGAGCTCCGTACGAAGTTTCCTGATCTCGTTACCGGGTGTCATCGCCTTGGTAGTCATCACACTCTCAGCTCACCGGCTTCGATGCGCAAGGGAAGCGCCGAACCCTAACCTTCAAAAATCGTATCGACGTATGCGTCGGGATCGAATTCGATCAGATCGTCTACCGCTTCTCCGACTCCAATAAAGCGAACAGGGATCTCGAATTTTCGCATGATCGAAAGAATGACTCCGCCCTTGGCTGTTCCATCGAGTTTGGTGATCACGATTCCGGTTACCTTCGCCGCCTCCAGGAATGCCGCAGCCTGCGTCACTCCGTTCTGACCCGTCGTCCCGTCGATGACCAGGAACGTCTCGTGCGGAGCGCCTGGCATCTCCTTCGTAATCACCCTCCGGATCTTAGAGAGCTCCTGCATGAGATGCGACTTGTTGTGCAGTCTCCCAGCAGTATCGATCAGCACCACGTCGATTCCGCGTGAGCGGGCAGCGACGATGGCGTCGTGAGCTACGGCTGCCGGATCGGACCCGCTCTTGTGCTTGACGACCGGAACCCCAACGCGGTCCCCCCAGGTCTGAAGCTGTTCGATTGCGGCAGCCCGAAAGGTGTCGGCCGCCCCAATGAGCACGCTTCTCCCCGCACTCTGAAACCTGCTCGCAAGCTTCGCGACGGAAGTCGTCTTGCCTGTTCCGTTGACTCCGACGATGAGGATGACGAACGGGCGAGCGGAAGAGGGATCGATCGAGGTCAGCGTTCTCTTCGGAATCAGTTTACGAGTTTCCTCGCGTAGGACTTCTCCGAGCCTCTTGACGTCGCGGATCTTTTCTTCACGCGTCCTGCGCTCGATGGTGTCGATCAGCTCGGTTGACAGCTCCGATCCAACATCGGCCCCCAAGAGTGCCTCTTCCAGCGCATCGATCGCCGCCTGATCGATAGGCAGATCGGGTGTGACGGCGCTCTTTACCTTCTCGATGATCTCCGTGTGCGTCATGAAAAGACCGCGCCGGAGCTTGTCGTAGAAACTTTTCTCGGCCGTCATTTCACCCGGGCTCCGCTCTGGCGGTCTGCAATTGCCGAGCGGATCATCTCCTCGTCGATCGTGACAGTGCCCTCACTTTTATTGGCCGACGCCGGCTCGAACTCCAACGCGCCCACGACCCTTCGATAGACTTCCCCGAGAGCTCTCGCTCCGAGTCGCTTCTGTCGCGACGCGTCCCATGCAATGGCCAGCAGCGCGCCTCGTGTGATCTGCAGATCGAGACCGAACTGTCGAAAATAATCGCGTGACGTCCGAAACACCGAGTCGTCCGGATCGATGAAGATCGAAGCCAGCTCCGCCTCGCCGAGATCATCGAGAACGATGATCGACTCGAAACGGGAGATGAACTGGGGGGCCATTCCATAGCGGAAGAGATCATCATGCTTGAGATAGTCGCGGAGGTTGAACGGCGTTTCCTCCCTCACCTCACCTGTCTTCGACACAACTACGATGGGCCGCAGAGGCATCACATCGGCACCAATTGTGGCCCGCTTGAATACGCTCTCGTAGAGCTCCTCGAAAGCGCCTGCAGCGATAAACAGAATCGAGGAGGAGTTCGCCGCAGCCGACCGCCCCTCCGCCGTAAACGCGACGTTCTCGTTCTCAATGAGCGTGAGCAGAGCTTCCTGCGCAACGATCCCTCGCACATTCGGAGACGAGCCGACATGCGCACGAATCTTGTCGACCTCATCGATGAAGACGATTCCGTGCTCGACCCGCCTGACGACCTCTTCGTGACGCGCTCCTGCACCGATCTCGCTTCGAGCTCGTTCGTAGAGACGTCCGAGGACTGCGGTGGCCGGCGTCTGATGTGCTTCGGCCAGGACGTTCGCGTTGATCCTGACGGTGGTAGAAAACCCGCGCAGCTCGGGTCGACTCGCGAGGAAGCGCTCCACCGCCTTGATGAGCGTCGTCTTTCCGGAGCCTGAGTTGCCGATCAGCAGAATGTTACCGGCGGGATGTCCCAGCAAATGCTTGACCACTGCAACCGACACATCCCGCAGAGCGCTATCCTGCCCGACCACGTCTTTACGCAGCGCCTCAAACACCTCGCTCGGCCGGAGTGGGGGTGCGTCACTAGCCCGCATTTCTCACAGACCTTTGTCGTGAGACGGCGGAGAGTGGCTTGGATGCGAGGCGCACGGCGATTTTGCGACGAAGCATAGTCGACACTATGTCAAGGAGCGAAATTGCCGTGCAACGAACTAGACAGGCCGCTATCCGTCGCCTCACGGCGAAGGTCTGTGAGAAATGCGGGCCAAGCATTCGCTGATGCGGGATGCAAAATAGAAGGAGTGCTACGCGTCATCGGAGTCGAGCGGGCGTCTCTCTGCATTCTGCTTTTTGCATTCGGCATTTCACCACTCACCCGGTGAACATCGACACCACGACCCCGAGGAGCAATACCCCAACGATGGCGAGAGAGACCCAGAACGTCTGGATCGTCTGCTTGTGCATCCTGCCCGCTTCCTTCCGCTCACCGAGCAGGTACTGGAGGAACTCTATGCGGGGGCGAACGATGCCGAGCTTCTCGTCAGATGCGGGATAAACCACCTGGTTGATGTCTGGAATGATGATCACCGGAATCACGATCGCGCCGCCGACTCGTGAGATATAGCGGCCTAGACGCTCATTGTGAGGAGTCTCGGCCTGCGCCACGATGCACACATAGACGGTGGTGGTCTGAAAGACCGTCATTGCCTTCGCGACGGCACCTTTGGCAGTGAAGATGTTCTTGATGCCCTCGACTGCCTGCTTGAGAACTTTCTCGCTGAACTCGGGGAAGTCGATCAGGACGAACGCGGTCTCGCCTGAGGTAAAGAGGATCCGTTCCCGCCGGCGGTAGATCCTCTCCTGACCTTCGATCCAGTCGGACTGATCGTCGGTTGTGAAGCCCTCGCGCAGAAGGGCCTCCACGAGTCTCGTGAGGGGGTTGGTGTCCCCGGGTGATTCGAGCGGTTTAACTGCTGTGATCTTTGACATATTTTTTCACGAGCCGGATTAGATCATCGAATTCAAACGGTTTGCCCAGGTGGTCGTTCGCGCCGCAGGATAATGCCTTTTCGGCAATATCCCTGTCTCCGGACACGACGATGAACGGAATCTCGCGTGTTGCTTCCTCAGCTTTCAGTGCAATACAGAGGTCCGCTCCATTCATCCCCCGGATCGTCAGATCCGCGAAGACCAGCTGCGGAAGATCTGCCCGCACCTTCTCGAGAGCACTGTTTCCATCCGTGACGGTCTCCGCTTTGTAGCCGTTGCGCTGAAGCACGAGGGCAATCAGTCTCGAAACCTGCGGATCATCTTCGACTACCAGGATCAACTGCGTCTCCTAATACGAACTGCCGTCCGTACAAAATCACTTTTACTCGAATGCAAACCGCACGCGCTTGCGAAGATGACCAAGAATCGCGCCAAGAAGGGCGCCGGCTCCATTCCAGATCACGTCATTGATGTCTGTCACCCTGGTGGGAAGGAAGTATTGCAACGCCTCGACAGCGAGACTGAACGTCAGGCCGAGGAGAACCGTAAGAAGATACGACTGATTCGTCGGCCGATCGACTTTGTCGAGAAGGACGAACATCAGGAAGCCCCACGGCAGAAACAGCAGGACATTGAGGATCATCGGCATCACCAGCGCGACCACTGTCGAGGTCGGAAGAGGCCCTTCACCGAACTTTCTCGCCAGCACGCGTACTTCTCTGAAAGGAACCGGGTCGACTTTCGCGTAAGCCTTCCCTGCCAGAGAAAGCGTAATACTGGCGATCGAGACCGTAGTGGCCGCGAGCAGCAGTGCGGTCATCCACTTTTTGACCACCAGCAACTTTGTTCCGCTCTTTCCCATTTGTGCATCGGTCCAGCTCGAAAACTACGTGACGAAGGTGTATTGGCCGCTCCGCGTTTCGACTCTCGCCGGGTAACTCCCGCGAGGTTGCCAGAATCATGCAAGCCCGCATTTCTCACAGACCTTCGCCGCGATACGGCGGATAGCGGCCTGGATGCAAGGCGCACGACGGTTGCGCGACGAGAGCAAGTTGACATTGTGTCCAGAGCAACCGGGGCGGGTGTAGGGACGCAGGGCCTGCGTCCGGCACCCAGACATTCGCATCAGGAATTCTGCATCCCTTGCATGAACCCTCGTCCAAAGCGATGGCCGACGACAATCTTCTCGGTCAGGGACAGGGTACCGGACTCGACCTTCGTCGGAGAACGTGCCCGCACGGTATTCAGCAAAATCATGGCTCTGCTGCTAGGGGCAATCGGCGTTCAGCTCGTCCTCAATGGAATCAAGCCGCTGATCATCGACATCGTCAAGGCGGGGTGACTCTCACCCGAATTTCGGAGGCCTGAAGACGAAGGCGGGACAGTGAATAGCCCGCCTTCGTCTCTCAGCGCTCGATCTGTGAATCGATCTTTATCGCCGGGTGCTTCGCTTGCGAGCACTCCCGGCAGGTGTCACATTCACTGTCACCGTGTTGCTCGTCAGCACAGATGAGCAGCTGTTGGTGATACGCGCAAAATATTGCGACGTGACTGTGGGGCTCACGGTGACGCTCGGTCCGGTCGCCCCGGGAATGGACACTCCGTTTTGAAACCAGCTGAAAGACAGCGCCGTCCCGGTGGCGCCTACGGAGAGCGTGACGCTCTTTCCCGACACGATGGTCGAGCCCGCGGGTTGCTGGGTAATCGCTGCCGGCATGCAGGCAGCCACAACGTTCACGACGGCGCTGTTGCTCGAGACCGTCGTCCCGCAGCCGGACACATTCACCCGGTAGCTGCCGGCGGTCGTCACGGAAATCGACGACTGAGTTTGACCGGAGAGGGCAACCCCGTCGCGGAACCATTGAAAGCTGTTCTGGCTACCGGTTGCATCGACAGAAAGAGTCGTCTGCTGGCCGGCCGTGATCGTAGCTCCAGTCGGCTGAGAGGTGATGACCGGGGCGACACAAACGGACGTTACTGTGACAGTGACCGTGTTGCTTTGCGCCGGATTGGGAGTGCAGTTGTTGGAAGCTCGTGCGAAGTAACTTGTTGTCACCGAGGGATTCACTGAAATCGAGGTTCCCGTGCCCGCGAAGGCGCCGCCGGTTGTGAACCACTGAATGGTTAGAGGAGCCGTGCCTGCCGCGCTCACGGAGAGAGTGGCTGAGGAGCCGGGCTGAATGGTGGCTGGGTTTGCGCTTGCTGCCCCGATCGAGGCAGCCGTGCAGACCGGGACGTTGACCGTGACTGTCACCGTGTTGCTCTGAGCGCCGGTGCTGTTACAACTGTTCGTCGCCCGGGCAAAGTAGCTCGTCGTCACAGAAGGTGCGACAGTGATTGAAGTGCCGTTGCCGGCAAAACCACCGCCTGTTGTGAACCACTGAACCGTCACCGGCGCGGTGCCTGAGGCAGTGACTGAGAGAGTCGAGGAAGCACCGGGCTCAATTGCGGAGGGGCTTGCGCTTGCTGAGCCAATCGCCGCGGCAGTGCAAGTCGGAGCATTGACCGTTACGGTCACGGTGTTGCTCTGAGCACCCGACGAATTGCAACTGTTCGTAGCGCGAGCAAAGAAGCTCGTCGTGACCGACGGGCTCACGGAAATTGACGTCCCCGTGCCGACCAGCACGTTCCCGGAGGTAAACCACTGCACCGTTACCGGCGCGGTCCCGCCCACAACAACCGAGAGCGTGGCTGACTGTCCTGGCGCGATTGTGGAGGGACTTGCGCTCGCTGAGCCGATCGACGCGGCAGTGCATGGCGGTGGAGTCGAGCCACCGGAGCCGTAAACATGCGCTGCAGCTCGCTGATCCCACGGTTGAAGGTTCGCACCGAACGATGCGAACGATTTAAAGTTCATGACCGCGACGGACGTGGTGTCCGGGCTCTCGTTCGAATGACGGAAATTGAGGGAATGACCCAGCTCGTGAGCGACCACTTCGTCGAGTAACTGCTGGGTGAAAGTAGCGCTAGCCGCGATCGCTATGTCCGACTCTGTAATCTCGGCGTGCTTGTCAGCAGGAAGAGGTTGAGAAATCCGAACACGAACGGATGTAACTCCGACCTGGTTCCCCCCTCCCAGATCGCTATTCGTGGCGGCAAACTCTATCGAATTGATGTCGTCGCCGTCTTCGGAGAACGTGTTGTACCGAGTTCCATCGGTACCGCCACGAACAAGCGCGATTGAGGAGTTCGGTTCGCCATTCCATGCAGCCATCGCACGATCTACGGCACCGGTGCTGTCGAGGCCTGTGCCCTGGGAGCCTTTCGTTCTGAAGGTGACCGAGCCGCCGGCAAGCATCTGAACCCAGCGCGCGCCAAAAGTTCCGAGATTGCCGAAGTTGTACAAAGCTTCATAGTCGAGAGCGGAAAACCCGTGATTGGCAGAGTGAATGACAGAACGGCGTAGCTGAGGTGAGGCAGAGTAGTCAGAGGAATCCTGGATACCGCAGACGATGGATTCAATGAACGTCAGGAACGGTGCTGAGGCACGCGGCCTTTCCTCGTGTCTTTTCCATTCATAGTCCCAGCCAAATACTTCCTCTCCCGTTGCTCCGCGCACCAGGAATTCCGCACCGATGGCATCACGAACGAAATTGAACTTCCCCAGGATTTTGCCCCAGGTTCGCCAGCTCTGGTCTTCCCGCTGCTGAAGAAAGACCAGGACTCGTTCGCCAGGAACGTATTCCGGTGTTCCCTGAATCTTGAGGGCACGGTTTCCGAAACTTCCCCCGGCTTCGGTGATTCGCAACGGTTCGCCAGTTTCAATGCGGCCCTTGAACACCCGTTCGATTGAAAGATCGTAATGCGTCTGTATACCGCCATCAGCCGTCGGCTCGACGAACCGCACTTCGACGGTTCCGATCACGATTGCGTGAGCCGCCTGGACGAGCTCGCGATCGGGAGGAACGATGAAGGAGGCCGCAAATGCAGGCAACCCGCCTATCAGCAGGACGGCGGCAAGAAATGAGCTTCGCTTCTGATGGTTCAAGATTTCTCCCCCGACGCTAGCATACAAACCACAAAGAAAAAGCGTAAACGATTGTTCAAGAGCTACCCCTCCAAACCTCTCACTACTTACAGTTCAAATCTGAACAAAGTTGAAAATATCTTCTGGCCAATCACTCCATCCGCAAGACTGAATCGCCTGATCCATTGTCCGTGGAGATGGTGTAAGGGACGACGGCACCCTCTCCTGATACCACATCAAAGTCCAGTTGAAGGTTATGGAGATCACCAACCGAGTCGCGGCCCGGGCCGAAAATCGCACGCGCGACCTCCGGTATGACGATGGCTCCCCCCGCCGCCAGTGCGTAATCTTTGCTCGCCACGGCTCGAACATTCGCGAGCCCGCCGGGAACTGCTGCGGCGTAGCGAAGGGTTGCGCGAACGGTAACACTCTTTCCGCTGGTCTCGATCAGCCCGAAGCCGGTCCGGAACGTACCCGGCTTCCGAGTGGCGACTGTTGAGGCCGATGAATCTTCAAGGGCCGTGATCTGACGCGCGCTGCCCGCTCGAAGCGCGGTTGACAGCGCTACGGCTGGCACGGACGCTCCGAAGGTGCCGGGAGCTGACGAGACATTCGTGATCGTACGGCTCGTGATCGCAACATTGCCCGCCGCAGGCTGGAAGATGAGATGTCCGCTGGCTCCCGCCGGCACCAGGTCCCCGATGACCAGAGTTCGCCCAGGCTCGATGGAGATGGGTCGGTCCGTGGCCTGGGACTCGAGCCGGGTGAGACTGCTTCCCGGTCTTCCCCTACCCGAACTGCGACGACGGCTAGACGTAGCGGTGCCGAGAAAAGAGAACGTACCTGTGGCTGTCGTGGTTCCGCTGTTCATCACGACAACTTCCGTCCGAGCCGTGACCCCGTTGATGGTACGGCTCTCAGCCAGGGGAATCAGCTGCGGCTCGCTATAGCTCGTGCCGTTGCGCTTGTTCCAGTCGACCACGTTGTTGCGGTCCCCTGTCACCAGATCCACGACGAGCGCGTGGCCAACAATCCGGCCACCACCTGCAGTTTGCGTCAGCGTTGCCGACACCGCACCTGCAGGCGCAGAGTCCTGCAGCTCAAGAGTTCCAAAGGCCGCAAGCTCCTTCGTTTCGGTTTTGAGCGAGCCGGCGTTGCTGTCAAAGAAGTCGATCTTCACGGAGCTCGCAATACCCGAAGTCTCCTGAATGTACAGATCGCTCCGCGTTCCTGAATCCTTCTTCATCCCGGGAAGGAACAGTTTTTCTCCGGTTCGTGCGGAACGATCGGATCGGAATACAGGCAGCGCGCCGCCGAAGAATCCCCGAGGATTCAGTGTCGAGAAAAGAGTGCCGTTTACCGACAGTTTATTCGCGTCGAGGCTTCGGATCTGAAGCGCTCCCGCTTCGTCGCTCTTCTTGAACACGGTCTGCACGACGTTGGCGAACTGGACCGCGAGGTTCGGCACCAGAGTGCTGACCTGCGCCGACTGCGCGGTCAACCCGGAGCCGCCGCTCGGCGTATAGAAAAGTTTGACGTTGTTGTCGAGCGATACAGGCGAGGCACTGTTTACGAGCGACAGATCGCCGACCAGACCGAGGCGATTGGCGAGACCGGGGAGATAAAACGCCACCTCATTGGCTGCAAGCGGAGGCACCGCTGTGGGGCGGATGAGAGGTGATGCCGTATCGATGACCGTGATCGGCCGGCTCACGGGAACCGGGGTCGTCGCGAATGGGCGGATGCCGCCGGCAGTTAGTAGGTTGTCAGTGCCGCTGAGATAGACCAGTGACAGGTTGCCTGTGACCGAGCCGTTTGGTGAGCTGGCGTCGGGCCGCTTCGAACGGTCGATAGTGAACGTAATAGTCACAGAGGCGCCGGGAGCGATCGTGATCAGCCCGCTTTGAGGAACGATCCATGGAACATCGGAGACGACGATTCCCTGAAGAACCGCATTGCCCGTGTTCGTGAACAGCACGGACCCCGAACCATCCGTCACATCTACGCGGTTGGTGGAAGGCGTGGTGGCGACGGTTCCCACCGGGGGAACCACGGAGAGGAGGCGGACCGGGATCTGAAGGCCGCCGGGGACACCGTTACCGCTCACATTGGATCGACCCTCGAAGCTGCCTGGCTGCTGGGCCGTTCCGGTAAGAGTTACAACCTGAGTCGCGCCCGGCTGCAGAGTGAAACTGGCAGGGCTTTGCGTGAAGAAGTTCCCGGTTTGACTCAAAGTGATTGTCGTCGCGGTACCACCGACGTTCGTCAGAGCGAAACTGTCGGTCGCACCGGCTGTTCCCGCAGGCTGCACGAGTCCCCTGGGGAAGCTGCTCACGATGACAGCGGGCTGTGTGATGACTTCAACTGTGACCTGTGCGGTCTTCGTCGTCCCGTCCGCGGCGGTGGCTGTCAGCGTGTAGGTCGTGGTCGTACTGGGCGAAACGTTTACGCTACCGCGCGACGGCACATTTCCCACGCCGTTGTTGATTGAGACCGAGGTCGCACCGGGAACGGAGAAAAAAAGTGTCGCGGTGCCGCCGAGGGGAATGGGGCTGGGCGACGCGCGGAAGCTCACGATTTCGAGTGCGGATTGATTGACGGTCACGATCGTTGAGGCGCGCGACGTGCCACTCGGTCCTGTGACTGTTAAGGTGTAAGTGGTCGTGACAATCGGGGAAACCTGCACTTGACCACTCGCGAGATCAACGGTTCCTACGCCTTGATCGATCGAACCCGTGATCCCGACGCCATTCTCCGTTGAGAAGACCAGGGTCGCGATTGCTCCCGAACTGATCGTTCTGGGGATGGAGGTGAAGAGAATGATCGCCGGTCCCCCTGGCGTCGCGACGATAATAATCGCCTGCGCCGTGGCAGTGCCGCCAGGTCCTGTAGCCGTCAACGTATAGGTCGTCGTGACGGTCGGCATCACCAGTGCTGAGCCTGACGATGGGTTCTGTGGCCCGACGCCATTGTCGATCACCACGGATGTTGCGTTGGCCACACTCCAGGTAAGGCTTGCCGGGTCCCCAGGAGCGATCGAAGTGGGAATTCCCGCAAAAAGGAGGATCTGGGGCGGCTCGCTTTGTTGTCCCGCTACCGAAATCGTGGCGACGCTGCTCCTCGTACCTGTGGCGTTACAACTGCTTCTGACCACCGCCAGATATTCGGCCGTCGAGGTGGCGGTGATGGTCAGTGAGGAGCTTGTTGCCCCCGTGATGAGCTGGTCGTCGCGAAGCCACTGGTAAGAAAGAGCAGAATCACCCGTAGCAGCGACGCTCAGAGTCACCGAAGCGCCGCTCTGCACGGTCTGTGATTGCGGCTGCTGGGTAATGACAGGACCGTTGCAGCTCAGCACGCCGGTGCCATAGACGACGGATGCGGCGTCCTTGTCCCAATTTCTGAGGGTTGCGCTGGTATCGGACCCAAAAACAATTGAGGATGCCATCAGCGCATCGGTAGTCGACGGGCTCGCTTCGTCTGAGTGACGGAACCCAAGCGTATGGCCCAGTTCATGAGCGAGGATCGTCGCCATGACTCCTGAGCTCGACACAGATGGCGTCAGGCCATTCTGGACGATGACGTCGCCCTCGACGATGTTGAAGAACGTCTCACCATTCTTCGTGTGTGTGCCTGGGCCGGCGAAATACCCACCCAGTGCGAGGACCCCACCATTACTGTAGCTGCCGGGAAGTTCGTCGAGCGGATCGTTGAATTGAATGGAGCTGACCTGGTCGGATTGCGGGTTCACAAAGCTCTGTGTAGCGGTGGTGGTCCCCCCTCGGAGGTAACGTATGTTCGAGGTCGAGGCGTTGCTCCAGAGCGAGAGCGCAGTATCAAGAGCTCCGAGCCCCCCGTCAGAAAGGCCTGCCTGCGAGCCATTTGTGACAAATGTGGTGGCCGACGGGAAAGTGTTCCAGCGTACCGGGAGAGAGCCAAGGCCGGGGATGGATAGAACGTTCACGTATTGCGAGGGGGAAGCGGTTGCTCGAATTGAGCTCGACTGCACTCGAGCGGGCGATTGCGGGACCGAAACGAAGTAGTCGACCGCACCTGGCTGGTCAGCAACGACCGATCGAACGTACGAGAGGAATCGCTTTGCGTCCCGAGCGTACTCGCGGTGAGGAGTGCCGTCAGTCGCCCAGCCGACGATCTCCCGACTCTCGCGCAGCAGAAGTGCGGCTCCTGCGGAGCTTGTTGAAAAGTCGAACTTTCCCAGCGCCAGATCCTGCGTCGTCCAATCAGAGTTTCGGTGACGAGTGAGCAGGACAAGGACGCGTGAACCCTCAGCGAAACGTGGAGATCCCGGGACTACGTACGCTCGATTGGCAACGACCCCACCCAGCTGAACGATTTTGATCGTTTCACCAGACTCAAAGTGACGTCCGATTCCTTCTTCGACCCGCAGGGTGGTGACCGTTTCAATCCTGCCGTTCGCGTTGGAGCGTCCGACGGACTCGCCCACGGTTCCGACCACAACAGCCTCCGAAGCACGAATCAACTCCCTGTCGCTCCGCACGACGAAGGTAGCGGAGAAAAGAGGTGCCGAAGCGCTCAGGCAAACGGCCGCAACGAACAGAAGGCGGATACACTTTTCCACGGGAAACCTCCAGAGATTGAGATGGGATCTATGAACCGAACGACCGGTGATGGGGCTGGATTCCCATAGACGAGGTGATAACGCATTTTTGCCGGATCCGTTGAGGCATTTTTCCGTCCCCTTCAGCTCCGCCACTCGGCGGGATCGAACTCGTAACGCTGAGTGGCTGTACATTGCAGTGGCGCGAAGTGACCGGTGGGAGTAACCGATGCGCCATTTCGTGGCCGGACATTCCAATGTCCGGCGGCAGTCACGACGAACGCGCCTTCGGCGCGCCGGACATTGGAGTGTCCGGCCACCAGCGCTGGAGGCTTCATAGAAGGAGCGCTCTTGCGTCGAATGCCCTTAACCCGCATTTCTCACAGACCTTTGTCGTGAGACGGCGGAGAGTGGCTTGGATGCGAGGCGCACGGCGATTTTGCAACGAAGGCATAGTCGACACTATGTCAAGGAGCGAAATTGCCGTGCAACGAAGCAGACAGGCCGCTATCCGTCGTCTCGCGGCGAAGGTCTGTGAGAAATGCGGGTTAAGTACCCCCGCCATTGTTGACTTTCTTGCGCAACAATATCAGTCTATGACTCGTGCGCCTCACTGCTGCGAGCGAATATGGCTGTCTTGCCCTGCTTACCATCGCGCAGAGCTCCCCGAACTGGTGCAAACGCCAGATGATCACGGAACGCTTCGATATCCCGGCCTCATACCTCGAACAGATCCTCCACAAGTTCGCTACCGCCGGGATCGTGGTCTCCCGCCGAGGCTCCGAAGGAGGCTTCCGGCTCGCTCGAGCTGCCGACCAGATCACAATCGCTCAGATCGTCCGGACAGTTGAGGGCGCGCTCGCGCCGGTCCGGTCCGTCAGCGACAACTTCTATCAGCCGTCCCCGATTGAGGCATCCCCCGCCTTCCGTCAACTCTTCCGCAGCGTCCGCGACGCGGTAGCGGAAATCCTGGAGCACACTACCCTGGAGGACATCGTTGAAAACGAGCATCTCATCAGCCAATCACCCAACTCCGGCGGAACGCGCCGAACGTCTCGTCCCTCTCCTCGCGGAGCGGGAGCACGAAAACGATCGTAACGCCATGTACGCCTCCGACAACGTCGAGACGTTCCGACAGGAAGGACTCCTCGGCCTGACAGTGCCCGAACAATTCGGAGGCCTGGGCGCGAATCTCAGCGAGTCGACCGAAACCCTCCGCACACTCGCCCAGGGCTCGCCGTCCAGCGCCCTGATGCTGGCCATGCACTCGTCCATCCTTGCGAACTACCGTCTCGATCCCGCCTCGATCCCCTCGCAGGAGCGTGACGCATTTGTCGAGCAACGGGCGTGGGCTTTCAGTGAAGCGGTGAACGGCAAACTATTCGCCGTGGCCAACTCAGAGACCGGTGCCGGAGGCGATGTCCACAATTCGCGCGCGATCGTTACGCCGGAATCGACTTTGACGGGACCGAAGAGCTTCTGCTCGATGGGCGTGAACGCGGACTATTTCATGGCGGCGGCGCGCCGAGACGGAGAACGCGTCGAGTATTTTCTCATCCGCAATGACCCGCGCCATATTGCCACTGCAACGCCGTGGGACGGGCTGGGTATGCGAAGCAGCGAGAGCGTCACGCTGCTCTTCGATCATGCGCCCGTTCTCGGTTACCTCTGTTATCGCGGGATGCTGGACGGAGCAAACAATCGACACTGGTCGACGCTCGCATTCACATCCATCTTCATCGGCGCGGGCGAGTCGCTCCTGAGTGAGATCGCCGGGCGCGCCAGTTCCATGTTGCAGAAAGTTGCGGCCTCGGATCTCGAGTTGACGCTTCAGGCCAGCAGATCGTTTCTTCGGCACTGCGTTGCGAGTGAACCAGCCTTTCCGGATGACGGTTACAAACGGCTCGTCAGAGACTGCAAGCTTTTCGTCACGAGGTCAATCGCCCGGGAGGCTTCGGCGCTTTTCATCGCACAGAGTGGAAGCGCTTATCGTTTCGGGTCCGAGGCGGCAAGGAAGCTGCGCGACATCCTCGCAGGACCGATGCTCCGTCCTACGCTCGGGATCACGTTTGACAGCATCTGGGACGAACTGGCCGCCGTGTAAGTCGTCCCCGGAGTCACCACGGCGCCCAACGGGCATTCGTCACCGGGCTGTCAGAACGCTCTGAGTAACGCTGCGCTTTCCGCGATTAGCCCGCATTTCTCACAGACCTTTGTCGTGAGACGGCGAGACAAACAAGAGTGTCGCGTGACAGACAGGAGTGTCTGTCCTACATGCGCGTGTAGGACAGACACTCTTGTCTGTCTCGCGACGCGGCGCCCTGACTCAACGCTTGGATGACGCTCTGTGTGTGTTAACAGAGGAGCTGAGAGAAATGCGGGCTAGTCGTCTCCCGCCCGCCGTCCCGTGGGGATCGGCTGGAGAGCCTTGCGAAAGAAATGAATGGCGCCGCCGACTCCAACGAGCGCCGCTACGACGAGCGCAGCCTTCGCACCGAACGAATAGGTCACCGGGTGCCGGATTACATTCGCGATGAGAACTGCAGTGGTCGCCAGATAGAGCGCAACACGCATGAAGTAGACGGCCGGATGTGACCGGCCGAGTCGTATCGAGTCACTCCAGATAATCCAGAGCATGACTGTGATGGCTGCAATCGCTAGTCCCCAAGGCGGAATGAACATCGTCTCTCCCTTGAGTCAAGAATACCGCGGACCGTTGTCGCGGAACAAAGGTAAACGAAACGACCTGCATCCGGAGCTTGCAAATGTTGCCGCAGTGGCAAGGCGGGTACGGCGTATTCGTCATCAAACGTACGAGCGCGGCAAACTGCCGTCACTGAGAGAAGGAGACGTTTTGTCGTCCCGAGCTTGCACGCGTGGGCGGGCGGTTCCTAGCCCGGGCTAAACACCCGCTTCTTCGTCTTCAATCTTTTCGATCATCTCGATGATCGTGCAGGTGCAGCTCCCCCCGCAGTATCCAGTCGTAGCCGTAGTTTTCTGCGCGACCTCGGCGACGGACCGGGCGCCTTCACGGATCACGCGCTCGATCGTACGGTACTTGATGTTGTTGCAGCGACAGACGGTCTTGAGACCCTGGATCGCAGGATGAATTGTCTCTTCCACTATGAGTCAGGCTAACAGAAGGTCGCCGCAAACAATTCAGAGTCCTCGTCGCCGATACACCAACCAGCGGCATCGACAAGCTCCATGCCCCCCTCTGCCGTTGCGGAGAGAGGGGCATGGGCTCGTGAACGATCACTGAGTGATGATCAACTCCACGCGTCGGTTCTGCTGACGTCCCGAGGCCGTGTCGTTGGAGGCTACTGGAACAGCTTCACCCTGCCCGCTCGATGAAACTCTCGCTGCTGCGAGGCCTTTCGAGGAGAGATAGCTGCGGACAGCTTCGGCCCGCTTCTCGGAGAGCGCCTGATTCATCGCTTCATCGCCCTGACTGTCGGTATGCCCTTCGATGGAGATCCGCGCACTGTCCTCGAGCTGCAGCTGAGCTGCAATCTTCGAGAGTACGTTACGCGCACCCGGCTTCAATGTGCTCTTGCCTGAGTCGAAGAAAAGTCCCGGCAGCGTAACGATGAAACCACGCGTGTCGGTCCTGGTCTGCGCCATCGACGCCAGCGTCTGCTGCATCTTCATAAAGCGGTCTTGTTCGGTTGCGTCACGGCGCGTGAGCTCCGCTTTCGCCTGACTCAGCTCCGATTTGAGAGACGTCGCTTCCTGCTCCGCAGCACGCATTCTTTCCTGAGCTGCAGTGATTGCCGCCTGCTGCGTGCGCTCGAGCTCTGCACGACGAGTCTCGTTTGCTGTCCTCTCGTTCCGGAGACGCTCGAGCTCAGCCTGCTGACGGGTGAGCTCCTCTTCGCGTCGCGTTACGACATCGACTCCGACCTTTCCGCTCTGACGCTCGCGCTCGAGGTCAGCGCGAAGCCTGCGGATTTCCTCAGCCATCGTGCCTTCGCTGCTGCGCTCACGATCCTGGACCGCACGGAGAGCAATGCCCTGGTCCTCGACGCGACGTCGCAGTTCTTCGACCTGAGCGTTATTCGATCCCGCGGCGAGTGCCGCTTCATACTGAACCATCAGTTCATCGAGTGCACGCTCCGCATCGAGTCGCGCAGTCCGGTCCGTTTCCATTCGACCCTGCATCTGCCTCTGGTTCTCGAGCACCTGGTCCCGAAGGCGCTGAATCTCATCGGCCTGGGCCTGGCGGTTGGCTGACTCTGCCTCAAGCTGGCGTCTGAGCTCAGCTGCCTGTTGCTCGGCCTGCTCTCTGCGCTGTCTTTCAGCCAGTGCAGCCGCTTCGCTTGCTGCCTGGGCCAGACGTGTCCGCTGAATCCTTGTCTCTGGCAGCCCTCTCTCTACATTCGAGCGACGCGTCAGATATTCGGCTCGGCGAGCCAGCATTTCCGCCACGTACGATAGATGATCCGCGTCAACACTCTGTTTCTTGGTCCTGAGAATCTTCCTGACGGTGGAAAGGTTGGATTCCGCCACGGCAATATCACTGGCGGGTGCGGTCGACGCTCCCGCAGATTTCGCTCGCTGAATCGCCAGACGAGCTGCATCCAGACGATCTGCCGAGGTCGTACCCCGATTCATGCTGTCCATCGGCGAGTCATCCAGCGGGAGCCGGGTGACAGTTCCGCCGAACCGGGAAATGTCGGTGGTCAGGATACGAACCTCTTCGACAGAGGTGCGCCAGCGCGCTTTCGCATCGGCAGCGCGAGCGGCGTGCAGAGCTTCCTGCGCAAGAAGTCCTGCACGCTCAGCGGCCCGTCGCTTGTCGGTGACGCTCGCCGCTTCGTCGCGGGCCGACCGAAGGCGAAACCTTGCTTCGTCAAGTAACTCGTTCGCGTACGTTGCTGCGCCGGACGACTCGGCCGTGGCGATCGCACGAGACGCTTCTTCGACTCTGCCAGCAACAGTTGAGCGTACATCTGCCGCTTTCTGCGCAAAGGCAGGAGCTGCGACCACGCAAATTAAAGCCGCGGCTACCAGGGTTTTTGAGCGGTTCATAGGGCATCCTCCATTTCTTGTCAACTCGTTCAATCTGCAACAGTTTGCAACGTTGAAACCAAGTGCTCAATGACAGATGCAAGATCGGGGCAACAAACGCCAGTGGCGGGTGTAGGGACGCAGGGCCTCTCGTCCGGCACCCGGACATTCGCATCAGGAATTCCGCATCACAGCATGAACCCTCGTCCAAAGCGATGGCCGAGGACAATCTCCTCGGTCAGGGACAGGGTACCGGACGCACGCCGTGCGTCCCTGCGCTCGCATTCTGTGAGAAATGCGGGTTAAAGGCCCGGTTTGGACATTTTCGGTGAAGCAAGGCATCAACAGCCACGGAAGCGGCGACATCCTCGTAGCCCTACCTGTAAGGGCTTGTTGCCTAACTCCACAGAGGAGCGTTCGTCATCCTGAGAAGCGCTTTTGCGACGAAGGATCTCAAAATGCGACGCTGTGAAATCAATGAGTTACGTATTTTGAGATCCTTCGCTTCGCTCAGGATGACGACTCGCTGGTGAGAGTGGAGTTAGCCAACAAGCCCGTAAGGGCTGGGGTCGCAAGGGAGGCGGGAGTTTCAAGGTAGCCGCGGAGCGGCGGCATCGATCCCCGTCAGAGTGGTCAAGAAACGCGAGAGCGGGAAACAGGAGCGGGAAACGGGCGGGAGCGGGAGCGAAAGCGACTAACCGCCGAGATAAGCTTTTTTCACGGCGTCGCTGGCAAGAAGATTTTTCGTGCTGTCCGCAATCACGATCTTGCCCGTCTCCACCACGTAGCCGCGGTTCGCGGTCGTCAGCGCCATATGAGCGTTCTGCTCCACGAGCAGGATCGTCGTGCCCTCTGCGTTGATATCCTTGATCACACGGAAGATCGTCTGCACCATCTGCGGGGCCAATCCGAGGGAAGGCTCATCGAGGAGCAGGACCGTCGGTTTCGACATGAGCGCCCGCGAGATTGCAAGCATCTGCTGCTCGCCGCCCGAGAGCGTTCCCGCGTTCTGCTTGATCCGTTCCTTGAGAACCGGAAAGAGCGTGTAGACGCGCTCGTACTCGGCCTGCGTGATCTTGTCCTTTCTCAGATAGCCACCGAGCTCGAGGTTGTCGTGAACCGTTAGATTCGCAAAAATCCCGCGCCCTTCCGGCACATGCGAGATCCCCATGGCTGTGATCACATGCGGCTTGATCCCGGTAATCGTCTGATCCTTGTAAACCACATCTCCCTTTCGCGGTTTGAGAAGTCCCGAGATCGTTCGGAGAGTCGTCGTCTTGCCTGCGCCGTTGGCGCCGATGAGCGTCGCAATCTCACCTTTCTCTACCGTGAGTGTGATTCCATGAAGTGCGGGGATGGTCCCGTAAGAGACCTCGATGTCGCGAACCGCCAGGAGCTCGCTCACGACGCTGCCTCCGGCACCGGTTCGCCGAGGTACGCTTCGATGACGACCGGATCATCCTGAATCTCATTCGGCGTTCCATGCGCGATCGTCTTCCCGTAGCTCACCACGAAGATCCTCTCGCAGATTCCCATCACGAGCTCCATGTTGTGCTCGATGAGAAGGATCGCCAGCCCGAACCGCTCCTTGATCTCCCGGATCTTTTCCATCAGGGAGAGAGTCTCCCCTGTGTTGAGTCCCGCCGCGGGCTCGTCGAGAAGAAGCAGTTTAGGCCGCGCTGCCAGCGCTCGTGCGATCTCTAGGCGTCGCTGGTCACCGTAGGGAAGATTTCGCGCATAGTCGTTGGCACGCCGATCGAGACCGAAGATCTCCAGCAGAGCCATCGCCTCTTTCTCGGCGATCACCTCGGCTTCTTTGAAATCGGTCGTGTGCAGAACCGCCGCGGCTCCTGAATAGACGTAATGGATATGCCCGCCGATCTTCACGTTATCGAGGACAGAGAGCTCTTTGAACAGTCGGATATTCTGAAACGTCCGGGCGACGCCGAGCTTTGTGATCTGGTATGGCTTGAACGACACGGTAGCGACGCCACCCACAGCGATCGACCCCTCTGTCGGTTTGTAAACGCCCGTGAGCATGTTGAATATGGTGGTCTTCCCTGCTCCGTTCGGCCCGATCAGGCCAACGAGCTCATTGGGGCGAATCGTCAGATTGAAATCGGAGACAGCGGTGAGGCCGCCGAAACGAATCGTGACGTTCTTTGCCTCGAGCAGTGCGGCTCCCTCGTCGCTTGCGCTCATCCTTTGACCGCCGGACCGTCACTGCGGTCCATTTTTCCGGGATCTTCGTCGCGCGAATCCTTTTTGACGCTGTCCTTCCGGCGCGCCAGAACTTCCCATAGCTCGCGTCGTCCAAGCAGGCCCTGCGGGCGAGTGAGCATGAGCACGATCAGCATGATCGAATAGATGACCATGCGTGGATCGGAAGTCGTGGGGATGTACTCCTTGATCATCCGCAGACCCTCTGGGAGGAACGTGAGAAGGATCGCAGCGAGAATCGATCCGGAGATCGAGCCCATTCCGCCGAGTACAACCATCGCAATGACTTCGAAAGACTTCGTGAACTGGAACATCGACGGGTTGAGGTATGCGAGGTAATGACCGAACAGCGCTCCGGCAATTCCGGCGAAGAACGAGCCGATGACAAATGCCTGCACCTTGTAGTGCGTCGTGTCGACTCCCATCGCCTCGGCGGCAATCTCATCCTCGCGGACGGCCAGGAAAGCGCGCCCGACTGACGAGTTGACCAGCCGCATCGACACAAGCACCGTGATCCAGGCGAAAAGAAAGACCCAGAAAAAGTTCCCCCATGCAGGAACGCCCGACATGCCCCGCGCAGCGCCGAGCTTCTCGACATTGAGAATGAGCACGCGGATGATCTCGCCAAAACCGAGTGTCACGATCGCGAGGTAGTCCCCACGAAGTCGCAGCGACGGAAGTCCGACCAGGTAGCCGGCGATCGCTGCGGCAAGACCACCTACGAGCAGCGCGCCCAGGAAAAAGGCGTTCTGAAGAATCCAACGGCTCGTTCCTTCAGGGAGCTTCTCGATGTAAGGACCTGCGTAGTAATACGTCAGGAAGGCCGACGCATAAGCACCGATCGCCATGAAGCCGGCGTGACCCATCGAGAACTGGCCAGCATGCCCGTTAATGATGTTGAGCGAGACCGCAAGGATGATATTGATGCCGATCAGGATGAGGATGCGATAGTAGTAAGCAATTCCGTTGATCGGAATGCGCTGCAGCCCCCACTGGAGGCCGATCAGCACGCCGATGCCCAGGACGAATAGCAGCACGTCGCGAACCCACCAGCGCTTCACTCCCCCCTCCGGTGTTCATGCTGACAATGCGACCCGACTGTTGGGAAGTAACCCAGGACCGCCGGCT
>DATLXH010000107.1:0-9067 GCA_035576005.1 Thermoanaerobaculia bacterium
CCTCGCCCTTTTCGACGGACTGGCGAGACTTTCACGCCCCTCTCCCTGCTTCGCTCCGCTCGCTTCCCTCTCCCCGCCGGGGAGAGGGATTACGCCGCTTCGCGGCTCAACGACGTCAGACAGTGAACCGGTGTCATCAGAAGCTTAGGCGGGTGTGCGCGAGGGGCGACACCCCTGCGATTCCGGGAACACTGGGAACTTCTTGAAAGCGAGCCCTCCGTGCAGCGAGGAGCAGCTATCGGTCTCTGTCAGAACGAAAAATCGTGAGGGGAAACTGCATTCGTCCGATGGGAGTGTTGTAGTGCACGGTCCCGCGCAGATCGTAGCGGGCGCGATTCCCCTGAACCAGGTCGGACACCTCTCGGAAAAGTGAGCGGATGTTGTTGTACCCAACCCGCGTCCGCAGCCGTACATCCCCGACCCCGCGAGCGGGGATGTCGATCCGCTCGGCGCTCACTCCATCAACGATGGAATTGTCATTGATGAGCAAATTGAAGTCGACCCTGTCGAGTCGCAGACTGACAGGGTTGGGATTGTCGATTCCGAGAACGAAGTCGAAGTCGATCGTCGAGGCCGACAGGGGGAGCGCAATCGCAACCCTGGGGCGAATGTCCCGTATCGAATAGCGAGGGTTTTGAAGGACGAGATTCGGAATCGTGCTGCATCCTGTAGTGCCGATCAGGACGACGAAGCCCGCCAATAGAAGCTGCCTTGACCAGTTTTTCATGAGCTGTTGGACGTGCAAACGCGCTGCCGCCCTCGGGAACCATATGGATCTATTGAAGGATAGACGTGCTGACGATTGCGGTGAGGCAAGGCGACCCGCTCACGAAATTCTCGCGTGAAGCTCATGACAGAGAGGCCTGCGGTGTTCGATAGTTGAGGTCCCGGTGTCGAGGCCGGGGTAGACCGCGCTTCTTCACCAGAAGCCGTGAGGGCGGCGGAGGAAGTGGCTCGCAGAGTTCATGTCCAGCTCCCATTGCTGGCCAAATGCAAGTTAAAATAATCGGCTGGCTCGAACGTTGTAGCCCGATATTGCGAAGTGTTCAGGGAGAATGGATGGGGATTACGGCTGTTATTGCTGCCTATAACGAAGAGCAAACCGTCGCAGAAGTCCTGGAGTCACTCACGCGCAGTCCTCGCATCGACGAGATCATTGTCGTCAGCGACGGGTCGACCGACCGTACGGTCGAAATCTGCCGCTCGTTCGAAGGTGTGCGAACGATCAGCCTTCGCGAGAACCATGGGAAGGGATTCGCCATGCACGTCGGCGTCGCGCACGCGTCGAATGAAATCTTCTTCTTCGTTGACGGTGACATGCTGAATCTTTCGGAGGAGCACATCGATTCACTCATCACCCCTGTCCTGACCGGCGAGTGCGACATGAATGTCGGAGTGCGCGATCGCGGAGCGACGAAAAACTTTTTGCACCTCGAGGCCGGGATGGGGCCGGTGCTCTCCGGCATTCGCGTGATGCATCGGGATGTGTTTGAGCGTGTCCCGGCGAGGTACCAGAAGCGCTTCAAGATTGAGCTGGCGCTCAATTACTTCTGCGCCCGGTCAGGCTTACTACAGCTCAACACGGTCATCCGAGGCCTTGGCCATGTCACGAAAGAACGGAAACGGGGAATCAGCGCAGGACTCAACGGCCGGTGGGAAATGGTCAAAGAAGTTGCGCTTCTTCACATCGACCTGTACCTGCTGCAGGCGTGGCGATGGAGTGGGCACATCGAGCTCCCGATTGCGGAGTACGACTTGTTCGAGGCCGAGCTCGCAGACTGAGTCGGCAGCCGCAGACGCTCAACGGCTCTGGGGGACACATCGTGTTAGCTCGGACGCTTAGTTTCTCGAGGAAAAGGAAGTGGTGTTTCTCACTTCCCTGGACTCTTTTGCTCAAAGAGCTCGCTCATATTCCGTGCTGAGAGCGGTCGACTGAATAGATAACCCTGCATCTCGTTACAGCCCCAGCCTTCCAGCATCCTCCTCTGTTCCTCGCTCTCCACCCCTTCCGCCACCACGTTGAGATCGAGCTGATGAGCGAGCGAGATCACGGAAGAAACGATCGCCGCATCCCGCGAATCGCTGCATATGTCGCGAACGAACGTACGATCGATCTTCACCGAGTCGATCGGGAACTGGCTGAGGTAAACCAATGAGGACTGGCCGGTGCCGAAATCGTCGAGCGAGATGCGAACTCCAAGGCTCCGCAGATCATGGAGCATCCGGAGTGCGGAGTCGGCGTTGCGCAGAGCGATGCTCTCCGTAATCTCGATCTCCAGACATCGCGGATCGAGTCGGGAACGACTCAGGGTCTCCCGTATCTCGTCAACAAGTTCGGGTTGTTGAAACTGGCGTACGGAAAAGTTGACCGCAACCCGCAAGGACGCGCTGCTGGAGCTCTGCTGCCACAGACGGAGTTGCTCACACGCAGTACGCAGTACGTAGTCTCCGATAGGGAGTATTAGGCGGGTGTCCTCGGCCAGCGGAATGAAGACATCCGGTCCGGTCAGACCGCGAACCGGATGATTCCAGCGCACGAGAGCTTCGAGTCCCGTGATGCTACTGTCCTTAGTGCGATAGATCGGCTGATAATGGACCACGAATTCATTGCGCTCGATGCCCTGCCGCATCCCCTCTTCGAGTGCCAGACGGTTCTGGTAGCGGGCGTTCATCGCCGGAGTGAACATCTGTGAGTTGTTGCGACCGAGCTCCTTCGCGCGATACATCGCGACTGCGGAACGCAAGCGTTTCGCCCCCGAGCGCGCGCTCATGTGCGTGTCCGGGTACAGATGGATCCGTGACGTCGAAGGCGAACCCTTCCTCGATTGGTTGCCCGATGAAATCGTCAGGTTTCTTGCCGAGAGCGAGCAGCCCGGCCCCTGCAACGGATGTCAGACGATGATCGAGCCCGGTCGACCAGAGGATCGCAGGCACCTGGTCCATGAGAAGACGGAGCCGGGCTTCACGCTCAGCGAGCAGTTCTGCCGCCTGTTTACGCTCAGTGATATCGACGTCCATGCAGCACACCGCCGACTCGTCGCCGAGCGGCATTGCGAACATTGTCGAATAGATGTGGCGGATCGTCCCGTCTTTCCGTTTCACGGTCGACTCGTACGCCGGTATCGACTCGCCGGTCTCGAAAATCCGAGCGACAAGCCTCTCGAACAACTCGACCTCATCGTCGGGAAGGATCGTGTCCTGGAGTCGTTTCCCGATCACTTCATCCGCAGAAAATCCGAACAACGTTTCAGCGGCGGGATTCCAGAGTTTTACATAGCCGAGCCGGTCGTAGATTTCGATCGCGACTGCAGGCGTGTTGTTGATGAGCGCCGTGAGTGATTCAAGCGCCTTCTCGAGAGAAATGGCGGGACCGCTCATCCCGACCGTTTCGTCGATCACTCCGTCAGTGAGGGTCGGCGTGCTGTGGAGGCGTGTGACCATTCAGGCGAAGCTGTAGAGTATAAACCAGGAACGGGAAAACAGTTATTTGGCCACTTGAGAGCCCCCTCCGACAGTGCGCCGCCCTCCAGCGAGGTTGAATTCAGTATCGATCTCAGAGGTTGCCGGCTCGGGCTCCAACCAGAGCGGTCGCGACGATTGCGGCAGTTTCCGCGCGTAATCGACGTGGCCCAAGACGCTCGAATCGCGCTCCGTATGTCTGGGCGCTGCTCAGCTCGTCTTCACTCCAGCCCCCCTCAGGGCCGATAAAGAGAGTGATAGGGCCAGCGGGGAAACCCGAGTTGGCAGAGGACGGCCGATCGGCGTCAAAAATGATCTTCTCTCCAGGCAGGGCGATTCTCGCAGCGAACCTTTCAAAGGGAAGCAGCTTCGGAATCCGGCTCCGTCCCGACTGCTTGACCGCCTCGAGCACGATTCTTTCCCACCGGGACTGCCTGGAAGCCACCCGTTCAGCACGAATCTCCATCCGATCCGTGATCAGAGGAACGAAGGAGGCAACTCCCAGTTCCGTGCCCTTCTGCAGGACGAACTCGAACTTCTCGGGTTGAATCAGCGACATCGCAAGAATCAATTCGACCGCCGCCTCTCGTTGATCGACCGGTCCGGGCAGGATCAGCAGGCGGATCATCTTCGTGTCGAGATCCGTTACGCGGGCTCCGACGCATGAGCCCTTTCCATCGAAGAGCTCCACTTCCTCGCCGGAACGCACCCTGGTTACTTTCGCATGGTGAAACTCGTCACCGGTCAACTCCACCAGGGAGCCTGCGGCCCCGAGCTCGGCCGAAAAGTAGCGATTCTTCACAGTGCGATGGTAATGGATGCGTTGCCGATTTGAGCGGGCCCGGCATACCGCTGTCGGCAAGCTCGCGGGTTAATCCGCATTTCTCACAGACCTTTGCCGTGAGACGGCGGAGAGTGGCTGGGATGCGAGGCGCACGGCGATTTTGCGACGAAGGCATAGTCGACACTATGTCAAGGAGCGAAATTGCCGTGCAACGAAGCAGACAGGCCGCTATCCGTCGTCTCGCGGCGAAGGTCTGTGAGAAATGCGGGTTAATCAACCTCCCATGGTGAATCAGCAGCTCCGGAGACTCGGGCCAACCGTATCGCCGCGTGAATGCGGAGGCCTCTTTTCAAGAACGGTACGACTGCTGCAGCGCGTGATAGATTACGCGCGCGATTGCGTGTGTAGTAGAGGAGAGTCGATTGGCGCAGCAGACCCTGACCATTACTGACAACCGGACCGGCAAGACCTACGAAGTCCCCATTACTGACGGGACCATCAAGGCGCTCGACCTGCGCCAGATGAAGACTGATGCCGACGATTTCGGCCTCATGACCTACGATCCGGCGTTCATGAACACGGCCGCCTGCCGCAGTTCGATCACCTACATTGACGGCGACAAAGGAATCCTCGAGTACCGGGGCTACCCGATCGAACAGCTCGCCGAGCACAGTACGTACCTCGAGACTGCATACCTGCTGCTCTACGGCCGGCTGCCGACACAGGCCGAGCTCGACGCGTGGACGAGCAGCATCACCCATCACACAATCATCCACGAGAACATCAAGAAGTTCATGGATGGCTTCCGTTACAACGCGTCGCCGATGGGAATGCTGATCTCCACGGTCGCTGCCCTCAGCACCTTCTATCCCGAAGCCAAAGACATCAACGACGCCTCGGTGCGTCAGAAGCAGATCGAGCGTTTGATCGCGAAGATGATCACGCTCGCTGCGTTTGCGTATCGTCACATCACAGGAATGCCGTACTCCTATCCTGACAACGATCTCTCTTACACAGGCAACTTTCTCAACATGATGTTCAAGATGACGGAGGTTCGCTACCGCCCGAATCCCGTCCTCGAACGCGCTCTCGACGTCCTCTTCATCCTGCACGCGGATCACGAGCAGAACTGCTCGACCAGCGCAATGCGCTCTGTGGGCAGCTCGCAGGTTGATCCCTACTCGGCAGTTGCTGCCGCGGGCGCAGCGCTATACGGTCCCCTGCATGGCGGAGCCAACGAAGCGGTTCTGCGGATGCTCGCCGAGATTGGCTCGATTCAGAACGTCCCCTCCTTCATCAATCGCGTGAAGGAAGGCGAAGGTGTCAAGCTGATGGGATTCGGCCATCGCGTCTACAAGAACTACGATCCCCGCGCAACGATCATCAAGCGTGTCGCCGATGAAGTGTTCGAAGTCACCGGAAAAAGTCCGTTCCTGGAGATTGCCCTCGAGCTCGAAAGAATTGCGTTGGAGGACGAGTACTTCATCAAACGGAAGCTCTATCCCAACGTCGATTTTTACTCGGGCCTGATCTACCAGGCGATGAGATTCCCCCTCGGCATGTTCCCGGTGCTCTTTGCCATTCCACGAGTATCAGGATGGCTAGCTCAGTGGATGGAGATGCTCGAGGATCCGGACCAGAAGATCTCGCGGCCCCGCCAGATCTACACCGGCTCCGAGCGACGGGACTACCTCAGCATGGCGGATCGATAGCGTCGCACTTTTGTACCGCTGCTCACGCGCGACGGTGACACAGTCTCGCGGCACTCGATCGTTCTCCGCATAGGCCATCTTGAGATCCTTCGTCGCACAAAGCGCTTCTCAGGATGACGGGGCTGTCATCCCCACCCTATCGTTGGCAATCAACGGCTTCTGATGACACCGGTTCACCGACTGACGTCGTTGAGCCGCGAAGCGGCGTATCCCTCTCCCCGGCGGGGAGAGGGAAGCGAGCGGAGCGAAGCAGGGAGAGGGGCGTGAAAGTCTCGCCAGTCCTTCGAAAAAGGGCGAGGTCTTCGTATCTCTCGCGGCCCCTCTCCCGGTCGCTTACGCGACCACCCTCTCCCCGCCGGGGAGGGGATTCGCCCTTCGGGGCGCGAGTCCCGCCGCGTGTCATCACCTCTTCAATCAGCGTCCACGCTCAACCCGCTCGGGATAACACCTTCGGATTCCGCGTCAAACCCTCAATTCACGGACCGCAGCCGAACGATCCGTGCGCCGCAGCAATGACTCGCCGACCAGCAGCGCGTCATACCCTGCGGCGCGTAACCGCGTTGCGTCTTCAGCACTTCGGATTCCGCTTTCCGAGACCTTGATGACCTCGGCTGGAATCATTCGCCCCAATCGTTCCGAGGTTCCCAGATCGACTTCGAAGGTGCGCAGGTTTCGGTTGTTCACCCCGATGATTCTCGCTCCCCCGACGATCGCCCGCTCGAGCTCCATCTCGTCGTGGACTTCGACCAGCGCGTCGCAATGCAACTGGTCGAGAATTGCGATGAGCTCACGGATCCGTTCGGAATCGAGCAGCGACGCAAGAAGAAGAATTGCGCTCGCCCCCGCCGCC
The DNA here is from genome assembly GCA_035576005.1 of Thermoanaerobaculia bacterium. Classification (GTDB taxonomy): domain Bacteria; phylum Acidobacteriota; class Thermoanaerobaculia; order Gp7-AA8; family Gp7-AA8; genus DATLXH01. The sequence goes on from DATLXH010000107.1 coordinate 6,806, forward strand.
ACACCACGATGAAGTTGACTCGGCTCGAGCACGAAATCCTTCATCACTACAGGAAGACCGGACACCTCTGACGCCACTGCGATCCGGTCATGAGAGCCCAGGAAAAATTTCTCCTCAGTAACAATTGAGATCGCAGCCGCGCCCCCATCCCGGTAGTCCACCGAGATCGCACTCACATCAGGCTCGCGGACGATGACGCCCGCTGAAGGGGATGCTGACTTGATCTCCGCGATGACGCGCATCGGCTCATCGTTCCCGCGCCTGAGGGCGGCCGCAAATTTGCCCGCACTCCTGCCGCTCGCAACGGTCGCGGCCGCTTGTTCGATCGCGTCCGTGTCGCGCCGTTCCGTCCGAAGCCTGGCGCGGGTAGCCTCGACGATCTGTTCGAGCACGTCTTCCATCAGACCACGCCCGCGCCATTCGTTTCCGCAACAAGCTCCGCGAGCTTACGCGCTGCCGCACCCGAATCGATTGTTCTCTGAGCAATCACAGCTCCGTCCCGGATCGAGCCGGCGAGGCCCGCGACATAGATCGCAGCCCCTGCGTTCGCGACCACCACATCGCGCGGAGCTCCGCTCTCGCCCTCGAGGATCGCGCGAGTGATCTCAGCATTTCGCCGCGCATCTCCGCCGCGCAGGTCGTCGATCGAATACGTTCCCAGACCCAGGTCTGACGACTCGATCTCGTAGCTGCTGATCTCTCCGTCTTTAACCTCACTCACGCGGCTGGGTGCAGAAACGGAGATCTCGTCCATTCCATCGTGACTGTGAACGACCAGCGCATGCTCGGCGCCGAGTGAGACCAGAACCCGAGCGATCAGATCGACCAGATGCGAAGAGTACACGCCAATGACCTGACGCCGCGCTCGCGCGGGGTTAGTGAGTGGCCCGAGGACGTTGAAAATCGTGCGGAGTCCCAGCTCCCGCCTGACTCCTACCACCGATCCCGTAGCAGGATGCAGCCTCGGCGCAAAGAGAAAAGAGATCCCGACCTTCTTCAGCACCGCGACCATCTCTTCAGGATTGAGCTCAATCCTCACGCCCAGTGCGGCAAGTACGTCAGCACTCCCGCAACTCGAGGAGACCGCACGATTTCCGTGTTTAGCCACGACCGCACCAGCACCCGCTGCAACAATGGCGCTGACGGTCGATATGTTGAACGTAGATCGTCCGTCGCCGCCTGTTCCGCACGTGTCAATGAGCCCTGTCGGATCGACGTCCAGCGGAACCACTCGCTCGCGCATGGCAGTGGCAGCTCCGGCGATCTCGTCAACGGTCTCCCCCTTCATCCGAAGCGCCACGAGGAAGGCAGCTTTCTGAACTTCGGAGGCGGCGCCGTCCATCATCTCCGAGAAGACCCGGCGCACCTCATCGCGCGTCAGGTCCTTCCGGTCTGCAAGCTTTTTAATGGCATCGGCGATCATCCGATGCCACTCATCTGAAGAAAGTTCCGAATCAAATAATCTCCCCCATCCGTTCCAAACGACTCGCAATGAAACTGGATGCCCCAGACAGGACGGTCACGGTGTGACAGCGCCATGATCTCGCCTCCTGCACACTCCGCGTCGACCACGAGCTCATCCGGTAATGTTTCGCGCTCGACTACCAGTGAGTGATACCGCGTCCCTCTCATCGGGGTGGCGCAACCTTCGAACAGCCGCTCGCCCGAATGCGAGATCTCCGAGGTCTTGCCATGTACCGGGACAGTTCCTCGGACGACACGACCGCCGAAAGCTTCCCCGATTGCCTGGTGGCCCAGACACACGCCGAGGAGCGGAACGTTTCCGCTCTCCTGAACGAGCTCGACAATCCGGCCGGCTTTCGAAGGAACGCCTGGGCCGGGAGAAAGAACGATCGCCGTGGGCTTGCGCGCGAGAAGCGCAGAGACCTCGAACGCATCGTTGCGCACGACTTCAATCGGCTCCCGGGTCAGGGAAGCGATCTGCTGTACCAGGTTGTAGGTGAACGAGTCGTAGCTGTCGATGAGGATGAGCATGCTGTCTCAGGCTGTCAGGTCTCCTCGCTGATCGTGGCGATGGTGACGATAGTGGCTGACAACATGGAAGAAAGCCAACGCATTCGCGAGGTTGGGAACTGTGGATCTGTGCTGCCTGCTACTAGTCCGCATTTCTCACAGACCTTCGCCGCGAGACGACGGATAGCGGCCTGTCTGCTTCGTTGCACGGCAATTTCGCTCCTTTACATAGTGTCGACTATGCCTTCGTCGCAAAATCGCCGTACGCCTCGCAGCCAAGCCACTCTC
>DATLXH010000108.1:0-39433 GCA_035576005.1 Thermoanaerobaculia bacterium
GCAGCAATCATCGTATTGCTGCTCATCCCACCGGCCCATGCCTGGGCCGGCAAAGCGATAAACCTACCCGAACGTCACACGGCGATTTCACCAATTTCAGCAACTACCTGGTTGCCAAGTGGCACCATCTTCGGGGCGCCACTCCACGCCGGGTGTCATCACCTCTTCGCCAGCGTTGCTCGCTGTTCTTCGCTCGGGATGACATCGTCGTTTTGAGTCAATTGGAACAGACGTTGGTCCCTCCCGTCGACCGCTCTTGGGGCCGGGCCTTCGAAGTTCAAGACCGCGCCGTCAAATTTGGGGACCGTCCTCCTTTCCCCCTTCTGCTCATTAAATGGGGCGCTGAATGACCGAGCCACGCGCCGCCGCTTATCTTGTCAAAGCTCGCCGAGATGGCGGAGCTTTTCCTCCACTTCTCGCAGGAGGGCGCGGGGCAGAGCGCGAAGGGCGCGAACGAACCGCTTGTTGTCGATGGCGCGACTCTGATCGATCATCACTTCACACTCTTCACGGTTTCCGGCGATCCCCTTGGGGAGCGGTACGCGCAGGAGATTCTCGCCAGAAAGCATCGTTGTACAGGGCAGAATCCATGTAGAGAGGTGCGCTGCCTCATTGAGAAGGTCCGTCTGGATGACGAGCACGGGCCGGACGTTCCCGGGCTCGCTTCCACGCCGAGGACTGAGATCCGCCAGATAGAGCGATCCCCGCCGGATCTTCACGATTCGTCCACGCCCTCGGCTGCGAGATGATCCAGTTCCTTCAACTCTTTGGTCAAAGACTTTCGCGTGGTGAGCGATGCACGCCGGTAGGACTCGCGCAACGTCTGTCGGTCCGTCGTCTCTTGAAGAAGGCGAAGTCCGCGTCGGACGACCTCGACTTTGCTCTTCGCCTTGAGCCTGGCCTGGAGTTGGAGCACGAGCTTCAACTCCTCGGGCGGCAGTGTGATACTGGACTTGGTATTAGATTTCATACCTTCATCATATCCGGAATCGGACATGACGAAAAGAGAGGACCCCTCTTGGCCCTCGACTATCATGGACGTCTACCAATCATCCAATAAGAGATTCCATGGAACCAGACGAGGAGAATCACCCCACCGATCTCCAGGGCGCGGCGCCGACCCATACGCCATCGGGCTCCGGATCGAGCGAGGGACGCTTTACTCCCGGAACGATCATCGCCGACCGCTACCGTTTCGTTTCCCTCCTCGGGCGTGGCGGGATGGGCGAAGTGTTTCGCGCCGAGGATATGAAGCTCGGACATCCCATCGCACTCAAGTTTCTCCCTGCTGACATAGCCGGCGATCCGGCGGCTCTGGAACGCCTCTACGGAGAGGTCCGGATCGGGCGGCAGATCTCGCATCCGAACGTTTGCCGCCTCTATGACATCGTCGAGGTGGAGGGACATCGGTTCATCGCCATGGAGTACGTCGATGGGGAAGATCTCGCGTCGCTGCTGCGACGCATCGGGAATCTGGCTCCGGCCAAGGCCCTGGACATTGCCCGCGGTCTCTGTGCGGGGCTGGCCGCTGTTCACGAGCGCGGCGTGATTCATCGCGACCTCAAGCCGGGGAACGTGATGATCGATGGCCGCGGTAAGCCCCGCATCACCGACTTCGGTCTGGCCGCGGTCTCCGAGCAGCCCGGAGCGAGCGCCGGACTTGCCGGGACGCCAGCCTACATGGCGCCTGAGCAGTTCGCAGGAAAGGGTGCTTCCACAAAGAGCGATATCTATGCGCTCGGTCTGATCCTGTGTGAGATGTTCACGGGAAAACAAATCTTCAGCGGCTCGCTTGCCGAGATCATCAAGCAGCACGGGTCGAGTAAACCTATCAGCGTCTCCAGTCAGCTTCGTATGATCGATCCGGGGGTCGAGCGAGTCGTGCTCCGCTGCCTCGACGAAGATCCGGCGGCACGACCCCCGTCGGTAGAAACCGTTCTTGCCGCTCTTCCTGGTGGAGATCCTCTTGCCGCGGCGCTGGCCGCTGGAGAAACCCCTTCGCCGGCCATGGTGGCCGCGGCCGGTAAGGTCGGTGATCTCCGACCGGCGCTTGCATGGTCCTACCTCTGCATCGTCATTGCAGGTACGCTGCTGGCCGCGTTCCTCATGGGAAAAACCTTTCGGAGGGGATCGCCGGAAAAACCTCCTGAAGCGCTGGCCGACCGCGCCGCGGAGATCATGACCCGCGCGGGATATCCGGACCGGGTAGACAGCGCTCACGGGTTTTTCTGGGATCGGTCGCCTTCTCGATCTCAGAGGCAGCGAACCTCAGAGCCGCCGGCAGTCTCCTTCTGGTATCGCCAGAGCCCCACCAGCATCGTTGCCACAAATCCCTACGGCGCGGTGGAGGCGTCGGATCCGCCGGAGACTCGACCCGGAATGGCTTCCGTGCAGCTCGATTCGCGCGGGCGTCTGCTGGAGCTCCGCGCGGTTCCGCCGCGCTTCGAATCCGCAAAGGGCCCATGGCCGGAACCGAGCTGGAATGCGCTGTTTACAGATGCCGGTCTCGACCCATTGCGATTCAAAGCCAGCGACGCTGTCTGGGCCGCGCCCTTCGGTCATGACAGGAGGGCGGCATGGGACAGCGCCGGCGTCGCCGGCGGCGAGGCTCCGATCCACGTCGAAGCGGCTTCCTTTCACGGAAAGCCGGTCTGGTTTCAAATCTTCCGGACGCAAGAGCTGGCCCCGAGAATCAAGAAAGCAGGATCAACGGCGGACGCGCTCGAGGCTGTTTTCGTGCTCACGTACCTTGTAGGCATGCTCGGTGGAGTGATCTTTGCGCTGCGGAACGCACGCCTCGGGCGAGGTGACCGGGAAGGAGCGAAACGCGTCGCACTCTGGATGTTCGGCCTGCGAATGCTTGCCTGGCTCTTTCGTGCCGATCACGTGCCCCTTCTCAACGCGGAGTTTGGCCTTGTGGTCATCGGCATCGGCCGCGCACTTTTCCATGCCGCGTTCGTGTGGGTTCTCTACATGGCACTCGAGCCCTACGTGCGCCGCCGCTGGCCGGAGATGATCATTTCCTGGAGCCGTTGGTTGAGAGGCCAGTTCCGCGACCCTCTGGTCGGCCGAAGCATCCTGATGGGCTGTCTCTGGGGTGTGGGAATGACGCTTCTGATTCAGACAGCCCTCTTGGTTTCCGGATGGGAAGCCTTTTCCGAATTGATGCCGATGGTGACGAGTCTCGAAGGGTTCCTGGGAGTGCGACATATCGCCTGGCTGTTTCTCCTCTATCAAGGCCTGGCGCTTCTTCTCGCCTTTATCACAGTGTTCGAGCTCGTGATCTTTCGCGTCATTGCGAAGAGACAATCGCTGACCGTGGCTCTCTATATGGTGGTGGTGGCAACTGCCAACGTGGTCTTGTTCGACAATGTCCTCGTGGGACTGATTGTCGGGCTGGTGCAGGCGGCATTTACAGTGATGCTCACGATTCGGGTGGGGCTCCTGGCGCTTTTCAGCGGGCTCGTGGTCAGTTTCATCCTGATGATGTTCCCGATCACGCTCGATTTTTCCGCGTGGTATGCAGGAGCGTCGATCAGCGGGCTGCTCCTGGTTGGCGCGATCGCGTTCTATGGGTTCTATGTTTCGCTCGCCGGCAAGCCGATGTTCGGCGCGTCGATGATCGAGGAGTGACGCGCCATTGCGATCACAACCAATCACCGACCGTGTCGAGATTAAACGCCTCATCGCCGAGCATGGCCGGTGGTGGCATGAAATCGAAGTGGCGCCGGGGATCATCACTCCCGGTGATGACTCCAATCGGATCAAAGTTCCTATCCTCGACGCCATCGGTTTCCCTGACGACATGCGAGGCTTTCGTGTCCTTGACGTGGGCTGCTCGGACGGGTTCTTCTCCTTCGAGATGGAACGGCGCGGCGCGAGCGTCGTGGCGATGGACTTTGTCCCGGAAACCTACTCGGGATTTTCGGTGGCGAAACGGATCATGGGGAGCAGCGTCGAGTACCGGATGGACAACATTTACAACCTCTCTCCGGAGGGCTATGGCGAGTTCGACCTCGTTCTGTTCCTGGGTGTTCTCTATCACCTGCGCAATCCGCAGGGAGGGTTGGATGCAATTCGCTCCGTGATGAAGGAGGGTGGAACACTCTTCGTGGGAACCATGATGATCGACGACTATTTTCTCCTTCCCGATGGCAGTGTGACGACGCTGGAAGCAATCAACCCCATGCTCGGAAGCATCCCGCTCTGGCAAGCGTATCCAGGTGATTCGCTCAACGGCGACTTCACAAATTGCTTTGCACCGAATAGGCAGGCGCTGGTCGCGGCGCTCCAGGAGGCGCAGTTTGCCGTGCACGAGATCAAGACGGTCTCAATGGGGGGCTATGCCCGCGCCACGGCGATCACTGACGCCGCGGCCGCGAAGTATCAACGCCTGGATGGCCGGCTCCAAAGAACGCCATTCGATGCGTCGGTTCCGTACTTCCTCGATGAGGAAGGGTCGGTACACAACGTTACCGGTAGAAAGCCACGTTGAGGACTCAGGGGTTGGGTATCGTTTCCCGGCCACGATCGGACGTCTCACCCAACTACGCTTCGGTTCCCGTGATGATCGTTGAAAGCCTGACCGTGAAAACTTACCCGGGTTGCCTGTGAGAGCTATCAAGGCTCTGGACCAGAACAATCTGACAGACTCAATCCGGACAGGGCATCACTCTCGCACGCAGCAGATTACACGCCACAAACAGTTAGTCTGCGGAACGTCTGCGTGCAGTCAGTGACGTCCTTTGACAACAATCCGAACATCGAGAATATCCGGCTCTCATTCTTCAACACGAGCGCCTGCCAATAGCGAATCGTCCTTCCTGGTGCGAGGCAACTTCTGCTTCGTATCCGGTTAAAGCTGCGACCCTGAGTACACGATCAAGTACCCGAGTGGTGAGGCTGCGACCCCTGAACAACCCTCTCCCTTCGCCCCGAGCGCTTCACAGCTCGAGGCGAAGGAGTTCGGGTTCTGCTTCCCCGTTCTTTTTAGCGGGTTGTCGTCGTTACAGGGTTGCGGTGGCCTGGACGTGGGCGATGAACGTGGGCGATGAACGTGAGCGATAAACATGCTCTGCGCGAGGGCGTTGAAGTTGCGTTGAAGTTGCGTTGCATCTCGTCGTGATCACGCTCGCCGGCCCGGCCGAGCTCGGCCAGTTTGGGCGTTGCTGTCAGAAATGCTGTCAAAGGCGCCCGGAGACTGAAAGAGCCGCTCGAAAGCGGCTCTAACTCGTTGAAAAAATCTGGAGCCGTTGACCGGATTTGAACCGGTGACCTGCTGATTACGAATCAGCTGCTCTACCAACTGAGCTACAACGGCGTGAACCTATGGCAGGGCCGCTCAAACAGAGCGGCGCGCCATTATATTCAAGCGTGTCGTAGTGTCGAGTCGGCACATACAGGGGTATCTGCCCACGAGTACAAATCACCGCGAATCCTCTCGTATTACGATATCGCCTGATTTGACATTCGCTCTGGAGGCACTCTTGAAGAAATGCTCCGTCGCATTCGCCCTCATGCTGCTCCTTGCTCCCCTGGTCTTTGCGCAGCAACCTCCTGCGGCCCGGAAGAAATTTGATCCTGCCGACGACATCAACAAGCCGCGCGCCGATGCTCGCAAGGTGAACTTCACGACCGACGAAGGCACCTGGATGTCGGTCGATCTGTCTCCTGACGGATCAACGATCCTCTTTGACCTGCTCGGTGACATCTATTCAGTTCCCGTCGCCGGAGGAAAAGCCAGGGCGCTGACTCGCGGCCCCGCCTACGACTGGCATCCGCGTTATTCACCCGACGGGACAAAGATCGCGTTCACAAGCGACCGAAGCGGGATCGACAACCTCTGGCTGATGAAGGCCGACGGCTCCGCCGAGCGATCACTGACGTCCGAGAAAGACACGTACGTCCGCTCTCCGATGTGGGCACCGGATGGCAACTACGTCGTCGCAAGGAAAGAGGAAGGAAAGCGGGCCGGGATTCCTCCGGTCGAGCTCTGGATGTATCACGTCCAGGGCGGATCGGGAGTGAAGCTCACGAGCTCGGACGAGATCAACAATGCCTCAGGCGCCGCCTTCTCGCCCGATGGGCGCCACATCTATTTCTCAGCCCGCAAAGCGAGATTCAACTACGCCCCCAACGTTTCGCGCGGGCTCTGGCAGGTCCATCGATATGACCGCGAAACGGGAAACACGATTCAACTGACCTCGGGGATCGGGGGCGCCGTCCGGCCCGCGATCTCGCCAGACGGCAAGTCCATGCTGCTGGTCAGCAGACGCGAGGAGGCGACGGTCCTGGTCTCCCGAAACCTCGTGACAGGAGGCGAGCGCATCCTTGCGCGCAATGTGACGCGCGATGAGCAGGAGGGATTCGCGCAGATGGATCTATGGCCGCCGTACGCGTTCTCGCGCGACGGCAAAACTCTCTTCTTCTCGAACCACGGGAAGATCACCCGGCTCGACATCTCCTCAGGAACGACACAGATCATCCCCTTCTCCGCCGATGTCGAACAACATCTCGCTCCCCGTGTTGCCTGGCAGGAGCGGGTCGAGAGCGGACCGGTGCGCGCGCGCATCCTCCGGTGGGCAAATCAGACGCCGGATGGCCGTGCCATCGTATTCGACGCATTCGGCCGGATATGGGTCCAGCCGCTTGCAGGAGGAAAGGCCGCTGGAGACCCTCAAAGACTAACGCGCGATGGCAGCGCTCTGCCTCGCCGCGAGTACTCGCCGTCCGTGTCACCAGATGGCAAATGGATCGCCTACGTGAGCTGGAGCGACGCCGAAGGTGGTCATGTCTGGAAGGTTCCTGTTCCGACTGGCGCTGCCCCCGCAGCCGCTCCAAAGCGCCTGACTGTGACGGCCGGGCACTACGCCAATCCCGAATGGTCGCGCGACAGCAGTCGTCTCGTTCTGATCGCAGGCAGCGGCCTCGAGTTTCGCGGTCGTCAGCCGGAAGAAGAACAGTTCTTTGATATCCGATGGATGCCAGCCTCGGGAGGCGAGACTCAGTTCATTGCGAACGTAAAGATCGCCGACACGTTCCGCTTTCACCCGCAGGCGTGGTGGAGCAAGGACGGCGCGCGCGTCTACTACCGCGACTACATCGAGCCGGAGAAACCAACCGACGATCCGAAGAACGAGCTTGTGTCGGTCCGCATCGACGGCAGCGACAAAAAGCGTCTCCTCAGGTTTCCTGCAATCGGAGATCTCGTTCCATCCCCCGACGAGCAATGGGCTGCCTTTACCTCGCGAGATAACGTCTACGTCGTGGCCCTGCCAAATCTCGTGATGAAGGATCCACCAGAGGTCGGACTCAAGGAAGCCTCCGTGCCCGTCTGGAGACTCTCAGAGAATGCCGGTGGCTACGTCGACTGGGCAGACAACGGCAAGACGATCACATGGACACTGGGAGGAAGTTTCCACCGCCTTCCACTTCAGGCTGCCATCGCTTTCGTCGAGGACGAGCGAAGAAAAGAAGAAGAGAAGAAAAAGAAGAGCGGCGAGGATAAAAAGGACCCGCTGGAGGCGGCGAAGGAAGAGGAGCCGAAGCTCAAGGTTCCAAAGTCCGAATCGATCGCCATCAACCTGACCCAGCCTCGCTCGACGCCGTCAGGGTCGTTCGTTCTGCGCAATGCCCGTCTCGTCACGATGAAAGGCGATGAAGTCATCGAGCGCGGCGATGTCGTCGTGACAGGCAATCGCATCGCCGCCGTGGGCGAAGCCGGCAAGCTCGCGGTGCCAGCCGGCGCGCGCGAAATTGACGCGACAGGCAAGACGATCATCCCCGGCCTCATTGACACGCATGCGCACCTCCATTACTCCGGTCTCGAGATTTTCCCGGAGACGAAATGGGAGTACGCAGCGAACCTCGCTTACGGAATTACGACCGTCTACGATCCCTCGGCGCCTTCCCTCGACGTCTTCGCACAGGGGGAGATGGTCGAGGCAGGTCTGATGCTGGGACCGAGGATTTATTCGTCCGGCGATGTGCTCTATGGCGGGCAGCAGGCGGAGGTGTTCGCCGACGTGAACGATCTCGACGATGCGCGCCGTCAGGTCCGAAGGATGAAAGCGTACGGCGCACGGATGATCAAGGTTTACCAGCAACCAAGGCGCTCGCAGAGACTCTGGTTCGCAGAAGCCGCGCGCGATGAGCACATGCTTCTCACCTCGGAAGGTGCTGGCGAGCTCGGCACGGATGTGACGTTTGCTCTCGACGGCTACACATCCTTCGAGCACTCGCTGCCCGTGGAGCTGCATCACGATACCGTGCAACTCATCGCGAAGTCCGGGACGTTCTATACGCCGACACTGCTGGTTTCGTACGGCGGCCCGTGGGGAGAGCAGTTTTACTGGCAGACGCGCAACCCGCACGATGATGTGAAGCTCCGACGGTTCGTACCGCACTTCACCATCGACGAGAAGTCGCGACGTTATCCGTGGATTCATCCGAGTGAATACCACTTCCCTCTCGTCGCGCGTGGTGCAGCGCAAATCGCGGCCGCCGGTGGAAATGTCTCAATGGGCGCACACGGACAGCTCCAGGGACTCGGTCCGCACTGGGAGATCTGGGCGATGGCGGGCGACGGCGGTAAAGGGGGAGCTCTCTCGCCGCACGCAGCGCTCCGGTCGGCCACTATCTGGGCGGCCGACAAGATCGGTTTCCTGCCCGACCTCGGGTCCATCGAGGAGGGAAAGCTGGCCGATCTGGTCGTGCTCGACTCGAACCCGCTCGACGACATTCACAACAGCAGCAGTGCGCGGTTAGTCATAAAGAACGGGGAAATCTACGACGCCGATACTCTCAACCGCATCTGGCCGAGCGAACAGTCGTTGTCACGATTCTTCTGGGCGGAAGGAAAGTAGACCTGGTAGCGGCGGAACGGCATTGAGGCGCAGAGCGCCGATCCCTCTCCCCGGCGGGGAGAGGGAAGCGAGCAGGGAGAGGGGCGTAGAAGTCCCGCGACAGTGTCGCAATATCGCGAACTTTACCTCGCGGGGTCTCAGGCCCCCGGAGGGGGCTCGTAGGGTAGCCGGTGGTGCGAGCGTTAGCGAGTGACCACCGGGTCTATGGATTCGCGGAAGTCATTCGACCCCGGAGGGGCCGCGTATGATCTTGCGATGCCCTCGACACATAGCAGCCTTCACATTCACATCGTATTTAGCACGAAGGACCGTGTTCCCTTCATCGACGCTGAGTGGCGGAGCGATCTCCACGCCTTCCTTGGTGGCTGTCTGAAGCGACTCGACGCGTTTCCGCAGGAGATCGGCGGTGTCGCCGACCATGTTCACCTCCTCATCGGGATCAAACCAGTCCATTCCATTGCAGACCTGGTGAGGGAGGGCAAACGAATCTCGTCGGAACGCATCAAGGATCAATTTGGCGTGAGGAAGTTTGCGTGGCAGGAGGGATATGGAGCGTTCTCGGTGAGCAAATCAGCCGTACCGTCGGTTCGAAAGTACATTCGGGAACAGGAGAAACATCACCGCAGGAGAACGTTCCAGGAGGAGTACACGGAGTTTCTCGAAAAGCACAATGTCGAGTACGACGAACGCTATCTCTGGTCAGAACTACGCGACCCCATCCGGGGTCGAACTGTCTTTCGCCAACGCATACCGGTGGTCGCTCGCTGACGCTCGCACCACCGGCTACCCTACGAGCCCCCTCCGGGGCCTAGATCCGCGAGATAAAGCTAGCGCGTATGCCCCTTGCGGGTGGGGCTAAACGATGTCGGGTTCGGCGGCTGCGAGGAACTTGAGTTCTAACAACCACTCAGTTGCAATCTTGCGCGGAATGGTGGCGTGAGAGCGGTACCTTCCAGCGTTCCACGCTATTCATGCTCTACCGATGTCCTACTCGCCTCCGCTCATTGTCATCTGCGGAAGCGACAGCAGGAACCCCGAGGGGTACATCACAAAGCCGTCGAGCTCCTTCTGCATCACAGCCACGTTCGTCTGGTTGTAGAGCGAAACATACGGCAGCTCATCGGCCACGATCTTCTGCACTTCGCTGTACGCCTCTTTCCGTTTCGCACGGTCGAAGGTCGAGCGTCCCTGCATGATCAGATCGTCGACGCGCTTGTTCAGGAAGAAACCGCGGTTCTGTCCTTCCGGTGGAAGATTCTTTGAGTGGAAGATGACGTAATAGAAATCAGGATCAGCGATCCCGTTGCGGCTCAGTGAATACATCTGGAAGTTTCCTTTCCCGATGTCCTCATAGAACGTCCCGAACTCATTCGACTGGATCTCGACTGCGATGCCTGTCTCTTTGAGCATCTGCTGGATCATCTCGGCCCGTTGATTCGCCTCGGCGTCAGTTGACGTTTTGAAGACCAGCTTGAACCGCGACTTCGGTCCCTCTCCATCCGGATCGCGATGTCCCGCTTTGTCGAGCAGTGCCTTCGCCTTGGCGGGATCGTATCCGTGCGTCGTCAGACCTTCGGCACGTGCCCAGTGGCCGACGCCAAAGAGGGTTTCTGTTGGCGTTCCGTATCCGCGCAGCAGGTCTCGAACGATTCGTTCACGGTCGATCGAGTGGGCGATTGCCTGTCGAACCTCCTTCTTTTTCAGGATCGGATCGCGCAGATTGAAGGCCAGATACTGGTAAACCGCGCCCGGCTGCTTGACGACACGAAACTCGGGATCCTTATCAAACTGGGCGACGCTGTCGAACGGAATGTTGTTCAACTCGAAGTTGACGGTTCCCTTGCGCAGCTCGAGCAGCCGCGTGGTCGCATCGGGGATGATGCGGACGACGATGCGCTTGATCTTTGGAGCACCGCCGTGCCATCCATCGAACGCTTCGAGCTCGACGCGCTCGTCACTCTTGAACTCGACCACTTTGTAAGGCCCCGCACCGATGGGCTTTGTCTTGTACGTTGCCGTATCGGCGCCTTTGGGCAGGATGCCGAGGGTCAGATTGTCGAGGATGCCGCCGTTGGCCTCTTTCAGACGGAACACCACAGTGTTGGCATCTGGCGCCTCGATTTTCTCGACCGCTGAATAGCCAGACTTTTTCGACGACGTGAACGCGGGATCCATCAGTGACTCGTAGGTCCACTTGACGTCAGCCGAAGTCAGCGGCTGGCCGTTTTGAAACTTCAGGTTTGGGCGGAGGTGGAAAATGATTGTCCGGTCGTCAGGCGTCTCCCACTTTTCGGCCAGATCAGGCGCGTAGTCCATGCCGGGTGTGACTTTGACGAGACCGCTGTAGATCATGTCGAAGATGCGGCCTGACGCGTTGTCCGCGCCGACGCGAGAGTCGAGATTGGTCGGGCTCGATTGAAAAGGAATGATCAGGGCGTTATCGCTGGTCGCCCGCCCGCCTTTGGCCCCTTCCTTCGATTCCGAGCCACCACACGCCGCTGCAACGATCGCCAGGGTCGTTATGAGGAGCTTGCCTCTGTTTCGGTTCATGACCACTCCTTGTCCAGCCGAAGCCGGGTCGATTGTTCAATTGTTCAATTGCTGACTGGAGGCATTTACAAGAGAAGTGCCTAGAACGGAGAATGCAGAATGCTGAATGCAGAATACGGAAAAAACAGCCGGATCGCTCTTCGCGTATCGATCATTTCTTTTCTTTCTGCATTCTGCATTCAGCATTCTGCATTGTCCTCGCCTCCCCGCGTAATCGTTCTCGGCTTCGATGGGGTCGACGCTCGCTACACAGAGCGGTGGATGAACGAAGGAAAGCTTCCGAACCTTGCGAAACTGCGAGCCAGCGGGACCTATCGTCCGTTGCGTCCAACCGTGCCGCCGCAGACTCCGGTCTCGTGGTCCACGTTCTCTACCGGCATCGATCCCGGACGCACCGGCATTTTCGACTTTCTTCGTCGCGACCCGAAGACCTATCTCCCGGAATTCGCTGCGTTCGACGAAACCGTTGAGCCGTTTTTTTTCGGCGGTCGTAACAAACTGATCGCTGCGGCTGCTGGCTTCGCGCTTACGCTTCTCATCGTAGTCGCCGCTCTCTGGTGGACTCGAACCGGACGGGCTGTTCTATTCGGAGCGGCGTCCGTGCTGGCGGTTGGTGCTGCGTTCGGTGCGTACCGCTGGACCGAGAAGAACCTTCCGCTCACCCGGCCGGGCGTGGTCAACCGGCGTGAGGGCATTCCGATGTGGGAAGTAGCGGGGAGGGCAGGCTTGAAGTCGCAGGTTGTCCACGTTCCGGTGACGTTCCCGGCGAAGGATTACTCAGGCGGTCACATGCTGGCCGGACTTGGAGTTCCCGACATTTCCGCCCGCGTTGGAAAGCCTTTTTACTTCACCTCCGAGCTCGATTTCCACAAAGGGGGAGCGAACGAGTTCTCGATCGAAGTCGTTCAGCTCGAGGACAATCGCGGAGTCATCGAAACGAAAGTCGTAGGTCCCCCGAACAAACTTTTTAAAGATCCGCCATTCATCTCCCAGCCGATGACGATTACGGTTCGGGAAGACCGCAAGTCGATCGCGATCGCGCTCGGCGGGAAGAGTTTCGCGCTCCAGCCAGGTCAGTGGAGCGACTGGGCCGAGTTTACCTTCGCGTTCAACTCCGTGATCAAACTCAAAGGCGTCAGCCGCTTCTATCTTCTTCAATCGCAACCCGAGGTGAAGTTGTATCTGTCGCCGATCAACTTTGACCCGCGCGCGCTTCCTCCCGGGTTCGACATCTCCGCTCCGTCAGGCTGGGCACCCGAGCTGGCGGAAAAACTCGGCCTCTACAAAACGATGGGCTGGGCGATCGATACCTGGGCGATCTCTGAAGGATTTGCCAACGAGCAGATGTTCTGGGACGACATGACCTGGACGGTTGCGCAGTACCGCAAGATGTTCCGGGATTTTTTGAAAACTGACGATGCTCTTTTCATTCAGTGCTTCGAGTTCCCCGACCGCGTAGGTCATGTGCTATGGCGACTGGTCGACCCGGAGCATCCTGCTTACGACGCAGCCCTCGCAGCAAAATGGGGTGACGGACTGCTGCGCTCCTATCAGCTGATGGATGACATCGTAGGGGAGGCGATGGCGGCAGCGACGAGCCGCAAGGCCGCACTCATTGTCATGTCAGATCACGGCTTCTCGACGTGGCGAAAGTCGGTCAACTACAACACGTGGCTCGTGCAGAATGGATATCTTGCGCTCAAGTCGGGCGTCGAGGCGAAGCCGCGGACGGTGGAGATCCTCTTCGACCAGGGTCAGTTCTGGGAGAACGTCGACTGGTCGCGTAGCAGGGCATATGCATTGGGACTGGGTGACCTCTACATCAACCTCGCGGGAAGAGAAGCACAAGGAACCGTGCGGCCGGGCCAGGAGTACGAGTCGTTGAAGCTCGAGCTCAAGGAGCGTCTTGAGGCTATGGTCGATCCGGAGACGAATCAGCGTCCGGTGTCGCGCGTGTTCCTGCGGGAGCACATTTACAAAAAGTTCGATCCGAATGTGATTCCTGACCTCATCATTACGAACAGTGAAGGCTACCGTGTCTCCTGGCAGACCTCACTGGGCGGAATCCAGAAAGAGCTTTTCGAGACGAACAAGCGGACGTGGAGCGGCGACCACTGTTCTCTCGATCCGGAGATCGTCAAGGGGATTTTCTTCTACAACCGCAAGATGACTTCAGACCGCGCTCCCTACATCGCCGATATTTATCCGACTGTGCTCGACCTTCTGGGACTGAAGGCGCCTTACGAGCTCGACGGCGAGATTCTGCGATGAGGTCTCGGGGCGGATCTTGAAACACTACACCAGGGATCACACGTTCACCACAGCGTCTACGCTTAAAACATGAACTATAAAAACCTTCTCACACAAGTTGAAAAGACCCTCGAGGCGATTGACAGCTCTCACGACCCGAAGACCTTGATCTTCCTCGTCGCCGAGACCATCGCCTCGAACTTCCGCGACGAGCTCGGCATTACCGGCGGGCGACTCTACGCCTGCAATGACGACTGGTTCGAGCTCATCGACCGCTTCGGCGCGGCGCATGAGGGTGAGCTGGGAATCATGGTGCCGAAGTCTTACCGGCCAATCGAGCTCACGCTGGAGAACGGTGCGGTCGTAATGGAGGCCGACGATCCAGCCGTTGACCCGGTGCTCGAGCAAAAGCTCGGAGCCCGGCGCTTCGCCGCGATTGCCGTGGGAGACGAGGACTACATCCTGAGTTTCAGCGTCTCACCACTGTCGAGCCGCGAGGACATCCTCTTTTCGCTCAACCTGATTCGCTATTCGATCAATCAGAAACTCCGGGCCGAGCGCTACCACAATCTCATCGCGGAAGCCCAGCGGATTCAGCATTCGATCCTTCCGCAGCGGGTCCCTTCTTACAAGGGATTCGACATCTATGGGAAGACCGTACCGGCAGAAATCGTGAGTGGCGACTTTTACGATTACATCCCGATCTCGGACTCGATCCTCGGGATTGCAATTGCCGACGGTTCCGGTCACGGACTCCCTGCCGCGCTGGTGGTTCGTGATGTCTACATGGGTCTTCGAATGGCAGCCGATCGTGATTTCAAGATCGTGAGAACCATGGAGAAGCTCAACGCCATCATTCACAGAAGCCGCCTCACCACGAAGTTTGTCTCGCTCTTCTACGGCGAGCTGGAGCCCGGGGGAATCCTCATATACTCGAATGCCGGGCACAATCCTCCATTCGTTCTGCACGGTAAAGAAATCGACCTGCTCAAGAACGGCGGACCCGTCATGGGGCCTACACCCGATGCCACCTATCTCCGCGGCTACGCAAAGCTCGAGCCGGGAGATGTGCTTTGTCTTTACACCGATGGAATCGTTGAATCGCATAGCAGCACCGAAGAAGAGTTCGGCCTCGAGCGGCTGGTCAAAGTGGTGAAAGCAAACCGGACGGCGACGGCGCAGGAGATCACGCAGGCAGTTCTCGCAAAAGTCGCGAAGTGGGGATGGGAAGGCGAGGACGACCGTACGGTTGTGATCGTGAAAGCAGTATGAAGAAGAGTGAGGTGATTGTTCAGACTCTCGTCTCCTGAAAGAGAGACCACTGTTCTTGCCCGTCCGATGTTGTGTCTAACACGCGACGGACTCATGCAATCGATGACATGTCTGATCCTCTCTACATAAACGGCCGTTTCACGACCACCGATGAAAGAATCATCGGAGCGGAGGACCGTGGCCTCCAGTTCGGCGACGGCGTCTACGAGGTGTTGAAGTTCAAGAGTCGCACGCCCTTGTTCGCCAACACGCACTTCGTGCGCTTCGAGCGCGGGCTGACTGCCCTGGGGATCGAGATCCCGTGGAATCTCACGACATTCACAAGCCTTTGCAGCGAGCTGATCTCCCGAGGAAGTATCGAGGAAGGGATTGTCTACTTCCAGGTCACAAGGGGCGAGGGGGAGCGGACCCATCTCTTTCCGGAGGGGATGAAGCCGACGGCCATCGCGTACACGCGACGAATGCCGTTTCCCGATGCAGAAAAAAAGGCATCGGGTATCCGGGCAATCTCATTCGACGATCTCCGCTGGCGGCTCTGCCACATCAAATCGACGAATCTTCTCGGAAGTGTGCTCGCGAAGCAGAAAGCTCGCGAGTCCGGCGCAGTCGAGGCGCTGTTGCACGACGGGGGCGAGATACGCGAAGGCGCGAATTCCTCATTCTTTGCAGTCAGGGAAGACACACTGCTGACACATCCGCTGACCGAGCGGATCCTCCCCGGCACCGTTCGCGAGAAGGTGCTCATGCTTGCCAGAGATGCCGGGATCTGGGTGGAGGAGCGGCCTATCCGTCTGGACGAGCTGCGGGAGCTCGATGAAGCATTCATGACCAGTACGACCCAGGCGGTGATGCCGATCATCGATATCGACGGGCACGCCGTGTCCAACGGAAAGCGTGGCATTCTGACAGAAAGACTTCAGCGGCTTTTCGACGATCTCGAGCTGAAGGAGTTTGTCTGAGCCGGTTTATTCGCCTGTTTTCAACAAGTTAGGAGACATGGCAGCTCGATTGAAGCGTCCTGCTCCCATGACCCCATCCTCGGAAAGCGTTCCCCCAACTCTCGGGCCTGTTCGGGACCGGAGGAAGTCGCGGCGCATTGTGACCTTGCGAAATGCACGGTGGGCGGTGCTTGTCGCAGCGCTGCTTCTCATCATCGTATCGATTTACTCGGAGATGCGACCTCGCGATGAGAAGGACTTCGGCCGGCTGTACAACAAACGAAAAGTCGATACGACCACGACGGGCGAGCGAAAGCCCCTGGAGGTCATTCCTGAGGGGTCCATCAACGACGAGACGGCGACCGATCCAATGCTCGTAGGAGGAGCTTCGCGAGAAGGGTATCTCGGGGTGGAGAGAAGCGACACAATGGCGACGGGCTCGATGCCCGCAGATCCTGGCACGGTCGCGCCAGCGCCAGCCGTGACAGGAGGCCCGGGCAATCCTCTGCTCGGAAAGAAGAAGGGACGGATCAGCATCACCGGAGGCGCGGGCGGGGTCGACATCGAAGTCAGGAAACCGTAGTGGAGTGTATTTGATGAATTGGTACCAGATGGCGATGGGATCGGCGACGTGGGCGAGGCGCGGCGACGCAGGAATAGTGGTGACTATGCTGAGGAGTCGCAACGAAGCTCACGGCGGCGGGACCAAGCCAGGTGGTACCAATTCATCGAATATACTTCACTAGGTCGTGGGGTGCGGCGATCATGCGGTATGCAGGATGAGAGTCCAGACGGCGCGCGCGAAGTCGATCGCTGGACTTAACCCGCATTTCTCACGAAAAAGGTCTGTGAGAAATGCGGGTTAAGACAACTCGCGTGAGCCGGCGAGCTACAATCGCCTTTTGAAATGAGCGACGAGATCAAATTCGGCACTGACGGCTGGCGAGCGGTGATCGGTGAGAGCTTTACATTTGCCAACGTGCGCCGCGTTGCGAGTGCGATCGCCGTCGCAGCGAGGCAGGCTGAAGCTCCCCCCGCAGTGGATCGGAACGCAATTCTCGTCGGGTTCGACCGCCGGTTTCTCTCGCGGGAGTTTGGCGCGACCGTGGCCGAGGTTCTGGCCGGCTCCGGGTACCGTGTTTTGCTTTCCGACGCGCCCACGCCTTCGCAGACGGTCTCGTTCGCAGTGAAGAAGCTCGGACTCCTTGGCGGGGTCGTGGTCACGGCTAGTCACAATCCAGCCAGATACAACGGGATCAAATTCAAAGGCTGGTATGGCGGATCGGCGCTTCCGGAGATGTATCGAGCCATCGCTGACAAGATCGATGAGAAGAACGAGCGAGGTGGGGGCTCGGTAACCGAAGCAGATATTCTGGACGACTACATCGATGGGCTGCGGACGCAGATCGACGTCGGCAAGATCAAGGCGTCAAAGATCGCCATTCTTCACGATCCCATTCATGGAGTCGCTGCCACGATTCCGTCACATGTGTTGAAAATGGATTACCTCGGGTCTTCGCGAATCAAGAGCCGCGAGTCCTCCGTGAGAGTCGAAGCGCTCGTCGACGGTATTCGTGGCGACGTGAATCCGGGGTTCGGCGGCGTGAACCCCGAGCCGATTCCGGAGAATCTGACCGCGTCGCGCGACGTGATGGCCACTGGGGCATACGATCTCGCGATCTGCAACGACGGCGACGCGGACCGTCTCGGGATACTCGATGAGAAAGGGGAGTTCGTCTCGCCGCACAAGATCATTTCTCTTCTGGCGCTTTATCTCGTACGGGAGAAGAAAGCGAGCGGCGAGATCGTCAAGACGTTCTCCACCACCAGACTGCTCGAGCGGATTGCGCGCTCTCTCGGAGCGCAACTTCATGAGACGGCAATCGGGTTCAAGTACGTAGCCGACCTGATGCTCACGCGATCGATCCTGATCGGGGGTGAGGAGAGTGGTGGGATCGGATTCGGTTCGTTCCTGCCCGAGCGCGATGGAATTCTTTCGGGGCTGATGGTCGCCGAATGCGTCGCTCATTACGGGAAGCCGCTCTCTCAAATCGTAGCGGCGATGGAGGAGGAGTTCGGCGAGCTGCACTACGACCGACGCGATGTTCATCGTCCCGTCGATCAGTGCGAGCGACTTCTGCACAGGCTGGAAGGGGAGAAGGCTGGCTTGATGTTCGGCTCTGACTTCTCCTCACGTGAGACCATCGACGGGGTGAAACTGAATTACGCCGACGGCTCGTGGATCCTGTTCCGCAAATCGGGAACCGAGCCGATGATCAGGATTTACTGCGAGAGCCCCGACGAGCGGAAAGTGCCCCGCATGCTCGATCGCGCAGTGGCCGAGCTCGACCGCGTCGCCTGAGTTTTCCGGAATGGATCTGAACGAGTCAAAAGCTCTCTCAGGAATATGAGAATTTCCGCCGTCCCGTTTGCCGTTACGGTCAGCCGCGCAGTTGACACCGTCCAGAGCCCTCCGTATGGTGTGCCGCGCGATAGGAATCATCCCGGGCACCGGGCCGGTAGCTCAGTGGTAGAGCAGTTGGCTTTTAACCAATTGGTCGTAGGTTCGATCCCTACCCGGCTCACCATCCATCCGTAGAATCAAAGGTAGAATGTCTCACGCAGCGCGCTGTAATCGTCCCCATCGTCTAGTGGCCTAGGACACTGCCCTTTCACGGCGGCAACACGGGTTCGAACCCCGTTGGGGACGCCATTTTGTTTCCAATGACTTGCGATCCTCCGCCCTCGGATCTCAATCTTATGATTGGCGCCCGATTGGCGCCCGAATCTCTCGCGGTGCTAGAAGGGAAGTGCAAGAAGACTTTTAACTGAACCGAGCGTCTGGCAGGCTTTTTGATCCCTCTGGCGTCTGTCGGCAACGATTGACAGGAAGGATCTGACATCAGTATCCTGCGCTCGTCCGGCTGGGAAAAAATCATGAAGACGCGTGAACTGACACAGCTACTAGATACCTCGACCCTTGCGCCTGAAGCGAAACGCGTTCTGGACGTCTATCGCAGAATCGCCGGCATATTCGAGCGAACCTCTGCGGCAATGGGCCGCGTGCCGAAGTATCGCGTGACAATGTCGAACACCGATACTCGAGTCAGGATCGGGGATGACGGACGCCAAACGCCGTAGATTCGCCACCTCACAGGACTGGCACGCGTTCGTCGCCGAGATAGCGTCTCAGCAGCCTCCTCCCGTGGTCGATCTGTACGGGTTACGTCGAGCTACATACGTTGAAATCGAGAGGCTTCGTGGTCGCTCACTCTTTGTGTACGCGACAAAGTTTCCTGATGCCCCTCCTTATGCGCCAATCACGATAGAGCAAGGCGATGTTGATGGGTTCACGGATCTGATCAGCCGTTCACCCACCGACGCGGTCGCAATCGACGTCCTCTTGCACAGCCCGGGTGGCTCTCCTGAAGCTACCGAAAGGATCGTGGATTTGCTGCGTTCCCGCTTCAAGGATGTCGCGTTCCTCATTCCTCACAGCGCATTCTCTGCGGCCACCATGCTGGCGCTTTCGGGCGACGAGATTATCCTTCACCCAAGTGCTTCACTGGGTCCGATCGACCCACAGATCAATGGCATTCCTGCGCGTGCGATCAGGAAGGGATTTGATCGAGTCCGAGAACGACTCAAGGTAGATGGACCAGAGGCTCTTCCGGCTTATCTTCCCCTCATCGAGAAGCACTCCCTTGAGATCCTGGAGATTTGCGATGACGCGCTGGAACTCTCGAAAGAGCTAGCGTCGTCGTGGCTATTTGAATACATGCACCGTGGCGATGAATCGAAGCGGAAGTCGATTGAAGAGATCGTCGAGTATTTTTCTGACTACGGCCAGCACAAGACGCATTCGCGACCGCTGACCTACACGAAGTTGTCGCGTTTCGATCTCAAAATCAAACTCGCCGAGCATGAGCTCGCTGTTTTGATGCGCGAGGCATACCTTCTGCTAAGTGGATTTTTTAGCGTTTCGCCGTTCGTGAAAGTTTTCGAGGATGCTCGCGGTCTGACGTGGGGGAAGCAATTTCAGATCGTCAATCTGCCGTCCCCACCTGGAACGATGCCTCAACCGCTTGTTTGATCAACTGCCCCGAACATCCTTCTTGATAGCACCGGCTGGAATCTTCTGCTGTTCGCTGGTAGTGCTCCCCCGAATGAAGGTTCGCGAATGCCTTACGTGAATGCGGTGCCATCAAGGCGTCGTTTTGCCAGCAACTCGTCGGGTCAGGGAGACTCGGCGTCAGAGCTTCACCCACCGGCGTATCTCGCGGCGGATCAGCCCGCCCCGACTCCATCCGGAACCCTGATTCCGCCCGATCCCCGGTATGATGTCCGCCACGCCCCCTGGGTCGAATCGCTGAAGATTCTTGCTATGTTAGGCGCCCGAAAGAGCCCGAGGATCCGTCGTGCTACGCTAACGGAGTGCCGGCGCACTATCTACCTCAGATGTATCTAAAGCGCTTCTTGCGTGACAACCGGCTTCATGTGTACGACCGGGTGTTGAAGCAACTTCGTCTCGATGGGCTTCAGAGCGTCGCCACGATCAGCGACTACTACGTGATGACCGATCCTGACGGCGGGCGCGATGACTCTGTCGAATCGCGTCTTCTTTCCGAGATCGAAACTAAAGCGACACCCGTCTTGGATGCACTTGCGAAATGTGAATCGATCACCGACACCCAATGGGATATCGCCGGGATCTTCCTGGCGCTCTTATGCACCCGCGTTCCGGCATTCGAACAGGCCTACACTCAGATCGGTGAAGATCTTTTGAAGCTAACGATGCGGCGGTTGGCAGGGACGCCAGCTCTCGCGGCCGACCTGTTGGCGCGACGGCGCGGTTCGCCTTCCATTTCGCCCAATGCCCTCGCGCACTTTGTGAGTGAGGGTAACTACTCTGTTCGGCCTCATCCAAACTCCAGGATTCAAGCGATGCTCGATATGGCTGAACCGCTCATTTCCGCATTCGGTGACATGGACTGGTGGCTGCTGCGAAACGACGGACAGGCGCGTTTCATAACAAGCGATGGCCCCATGGGTTTCGTCCCGCAAGAAAACGCGCCTCCTACCTATGGTGAACGGACGTCGACTGTCCTCAAGTTTGTGGCGCTCTCGCCTGACGTTTGCCTGATGCTGTGTGACAAGGCCGGCGAGCGGCCACGGCTCGCGATTAAGGCAATTGATTCTGACGATGTCGCGGGAATCAACGCACGCATCGCACGTGCCGCGACTCGTCTTGTCATCGGTCGAGATCGCGAGGACGTGGAGCGAGTCATCGCCGCCACTGATCTCGCGGCGAGTGACTTCATCCCATCGACGAGGATCGTGGAGTGGCACGACCCGGCACTCAACCAGAGCATAACCGTGGGGCATCGCGTCCACTACGACACTCGCTATCCGATCCGTCAGCAGTGGCCGTGGTCGTGCAAATCGTGCGGCGCGACATCTGCTGTAACGTTCGTCATCGCATCGCCAACAACCGCGCAAGATCCAGCCTTCTACACTGAATGGCTCGACACACCGTGCCAAGGCTGCGGGAATACGCCGCGATCGACGCAGACGTTCTTGACTGATTCGGGCTTTAACATGTCGCGGACAGAGGGTTGGTAGGACCCTCGGTCCGTCTTCTATTCTCGCGGCGACTGTGTGATTGGGTAGCTCGCCGATGAGGGTCTGCCGATCACACGCTCGACCAGAGTCACTACGCAGGTTCGATTGGGTCCGGCCCGAAGATCATCGCGCGGCGCGCCATTGTTTTGGGGAGTCGCTGACGGAGATGAGGTGGCCGAGGGCTTCGAGGGAGGCGAGGAGCTGGCCGACTTCTTTGGTGCGGGCGCCTTTGAAGGATGACGCGACTGAGGTTGCGTCGAGGGCCGTCGTGGTCTGGTGGAAGGTGTCGCGGATGGCGGTGAGCTGGTCGGGGAGCGATTTCGGCCAGGCGGGCTTGCCGTTCACGGCTGCGGCTTTCGCGGGGTTTACTTCTGCTGAGGCGCCTTCAATCTGCTGCTGAACAAGCTGCTGTCGGTTGTCAGGGTTCTGGAACTCAGGGCGGAGCCAGCGGATGATGCCGCGCTTTTCTTCTTCGGCGCGCTCGGCGTTGAGCGCGACCAGGCGCTCGAGAATTTGTTCGTCCGTCAGGTCGTGGGGCCAGCCGTAGGCGTCGAAGACGGCGGCATCGAGATCGTCGTGGATCTGCTTGAGTACGGAGACAAGCCCTTGTTCGTGGATGACTTTGTCTTTTGCTGTGAGCGCCTCGCCGCTACGAAGGTTTTGAAGCACGTTGTACATTCCCGTGACGGTTAGATCTGAATTCAAGGTCTGCTGCCTCTTACGATGCGCGTCGAGTCGCTCGCCAAGATGGCGGATGGGTTCCTTGAGTGAATCATCAGACGTGGGGAAGGGAAACGGAGCGAAGGTTTCTCTGCTCGTGTACCGTGAGTCATTTCCAACTCCCATCCGTCCGCCAGCAACGGATGCCCATCCGCCGTGAAGGCGGCTCGAGAGCACCCCCAGTATGAACGCGTCATCCGACGGAATGGCATAAACCATGGCATCGGGAAGCGTTTCAGAGGCGATGAAAATGAAGGGTCGGAACTTTGCCGTGTACGGAGTTCCGATGAACCTGCGCAAGCCTGTGAGCGCGCGCCGCAGGTTTGGTCGAGGCTCCGCGAATATCCACCAATGTTTCCGGTAAGTATCGCGCTTGTTATGAAGGCGATCAGGAAGCACTCTGTCGAGAAGCCGCTGATAGGCGTGAGGCGCTGCCACCCTGGCGGCAGCTTCATCCCAACCGAAAAAATCGATGATGAACTTTGGATCAGCATTCCTGACCAAGTCCCTACCTATAATGTACGGCTTAATGAAATGCTGCTCGCTTGCGAAGCCGCGTGCTTCAGCAGGTGTTAGTTTGAATCCATCGCCTGCGGGGACAACACCCTGAAAGCACATGTCGCGGTTCGCTTTAAGGCCCTGAAGTTCCCTGACATTTGTGCCACTCCTCAGATCAGCGGTGATCTTGACCACGTTGCGACAGCTGAGACTCGGAATGACGCCGGAGTCATCGCTTCCTACCAAACAAAGTACGCTGTTGTGCAGAGGCGGAATGTCGAGCGTTGCAACAGTCATCGCAACACGTACATCCGCGCCACTAGCGTTCTCTACCCACGGGTGGTCGGGAACTACGAACCTAAGGCGAACGCCCGACGACAGGTGCCGTTCAATGACCATGCGTGAATATGTCTGCACAATGCTGTTGGTCGTGATGAAGCCAAAGGCGCGGCTGCTCAAGTCCTTCAGTGTCAATGCGGCTCGGTGCCACCAGAACATCACGAGATCTGCCGTATCAGGAACTTCTTCAGTGTAAGCAGCGCGGAGCGCTTCCACGTAACTGTCACCGAGTGCATCACGGATTCGTCTTGCCCCGATATACGGGGGGTTGCCTACAATGTAGTCTGCCTTCGGCCACTTCGCCTTTCGCGGGTTGATGTAACGCAGCACTGGCGTGCGCGCTGTCTCATCCGGAACATCCTCTCCCGTCACCGGATGCTTCTTCATCGTCTCGCCGTCCCAGCGAGTGATCGGCTTCCCCTCATCATCCACCGCGGCGTCGACTCCGTCATACGCGAGCACGGCGTCGCGGCATTCGATGTTCTGGTAGTCGCGCAGCACCGGTTCCGGGACGTGCGACATCCAGCCTCGATTGCGGATCTGCCATTGCAGGTAGCCGATCCAGAGGACGAGCTCGGCGATCTCTTTGGCCCACGGCTTGATCTCGATCCCGAGGAATTGCTCGGGGGTGACGGAGCGTCCGTGGAGGTTGAAAATGGCGTTGTCGCCGAGGTCCTGGAGGAGGGCAAGAATCTCATTCTCGATTCGCTTGAAGAGGTCCAGCGTCACGTAGAGGAAATTGCCGGAGCCGCAGGCAGGATCGAGGACCCGCGTCCGCGTCAGCTTGTCGTAGAACGCATAGACCGGTTTGCGTGCGGCGACCATGGCCTTCTGATCGTCGTCCGACTTCCCAGCGTCCATGATCTGCCGCACCTCGGCGCGCACGGCTTCCCATTCGTTCCGGAGCGGCTCTTCGATCGTCGGGCGGACGAGCCGTTCGACGTAGGCGCGCGGCGTAAAGTGCGCGCCGAGGCGGTGGCGCTCTTTCGGGTCGAGGGCGCGCTCGAGAAGGGTGCCGAAAATCGCGGGCTCGACGTCGCGCCAGTCGCTCGCGGCGGCAAGCCCGAGGATGATCAATTGTGCTTTCGTGAGTGGAAGCGCGCTCGGATCGCGGAAGAGGCCGCCGTTGAAGCGGAGGATCTTGCCGACACCGAAGACGTTGCCCCCTTCGTTCATCGTCTTCCAGAGGTTCTCGGCTTCCGGTTGGAAAAGCTCGGGATTCGCGATCCAGCGATCCTGCAGCGCTTTGGCGAAGAGGCCTTTCTGAATCAGCTCGACATCCTCGGCGAACATCGTGAAGAGGCAGCGCATGAGGAACTGCGCGACGAGCTCAGGCTTGTGACCGGCGGCTTCGAGTGCGCGCGCGAGACTGGCGATGTGGCCGGCGATGTCGCGCGTGACGCGCGCGGCGATCTTCGACTGATCGAGCGCGTGCGGGTCGGTGAAGATCTTGCGGAACGTGTCCTTATGCCTTTCGAGATCGCGGAGATAGATCCGCGAAGCGAGGGCGTCGGGCCACTTGCGGTAGTTGCCGCTCCCGTCGAATGAGGCGTAGAGGTCGAAGCAGTAGCCGATGTCGCAGATGATGAGGAACGGAGGCGAGGCGCCGAGCGTGCGAGCGTAACCCAGGGCCTGACCGTACGCGTCCTGCATGGCGATGTTCCAGGATGCGGTTCCTCGGCGGGCGGTGCCGAGCTTTTGCTGAGTGCGTCGGAGCCTTGCTTGGCTTCGAGGAGAAAGGAGCCATGCTTGTAGAGGTCGACGTGACCGATGGTTTTCTTGCCGTCTTCGTGCGCGATGCTGACGTCCTTTTCGAAGACGTAGAGGTCCTGCTCGATGTCGCCTGTCGCTGGCTTCGGACGATCGACGTTCAGCACGTCGCAGAGCTCAGTCAGGAAGATGTCTTTGTTTTTTCTTTCGTCGGCCGCTGATTGAGACCAGCGGTCGATGAATTGGGGGAAGTCCACGAGTGGATTGTAGCGGGAGGTATGCGGATGGAGTCCAGCATCAGTGGATTACATGGAGTCTCAGGGTCGGATCAGGGTCTCCAGAAAACGCGCTACGGCAAACCCAGGTCGCACGCGACGGTTCCAGACTGAAGACAATGTTCTGTCACTCAGTCGTTCGAGAGCATCTGGGCGCTTAGCGCGCAGTCGTCTCCGGGATTCGACCGCCTCTAAGCATCGATTGGAATGCCCTGCTGTACCTCTGGTGTAGCCCTGGCGTCTGATACAGTCGAACCGTGAGGTCGGAGGTTCAAGTCCTCTGGCCCCGGACCAATGAGGACTATCAGGTAGGGAGATCAGGATGGGCGAAACAATTACGATCTCTGTGAAGTTGCGCGCTTTTGTGCGTAAAGAGACAAAGACGCGATGGTCTGCGAGCTGTCCCTCGCTTGGCGTTTTCTCCCAGGGTTCCAGTCAGGATGACGCGAAGCGGTGCATTGATGAAGCGGTTCGCTTATGGTTTGAGAGCTGCATCGCGCGGGGCGTCTTGGATAGAGCGCTTCAGGAATCGAATTTCAGACCGTTTTCGGATGAGCCCGGTGATATGGGCAACGCCATGGAGCTGGTTCATGCCGCTCGAGCTCCCGAAGAAGAGGACGTAAGGGGCGACGCCTTCAACATTCAGGTCGCTATACCGGCATATCGAGCCGCATCTTATCTGCCGAGTCGTGAAAGGGATGTCGCGTCCGGTGGTATTCAAGATGGATCGCGACCTCGATGACATCATCTTTTCGAACATGCGAACCATCGGAGTATCGCGGAAAGAGTTCGAGAAGATCATGAATCAGATTGGTGGCGGCCAGCGTCGCTGAGGTAGTCGCCAACCACTTTGTCTGCGTGAGCGCGCTGCTGCCACTATAGGCAGCTGCCGGTTCGAGTGAACCTTTCGGTCAGCGCAGTAGTATTGATGGAAAGTGGATCTCAGGAATCTCGAGCAACTGACCGACAACGCGCTGATGTCGCGCGTAGCGGTTGGGATCGATGAAGCGGTCGGTCCACTTCTCAGTCGTTACCAGCGGCCGCTTCTTTCCCTGCTGAGGCGGCTCACAGGGAGTACGCAGGAGACCTGGATCCGGGTGATTCGAAGCGCCCGAAGTTTCGATCCTGCTCAACCGTTTCGACCCTGGTTGTTTCGAATTGCCTGGAACCTCTTCAAGTCCTCGAGGAAGTTCCCTCACGATCGGCCCGGGTCGCTGGCTGAGATGGCGGAGGCTGCCTCCAGCGAACGTCCTGCGATCGAGGGGATGATGGCAGCAGAGCTTCATCGAAATGTTCGAGCCGCGATCGCAACACTTCCGCTCCACTTGAGCGAAACAATTCTTCTTCGCTTTTTCGAAGAGCTTTCGGGGCCGGAGATCGCCGCTCGCCTGGGAGTTCCAATCGGCACAGTGAAAAGCCGCGTCCACACCGCGCTCAAGCAACTTGCCACGCTTCTCGTAAAGGAGTCCAGCCAGTGAACCAGCAATGCGCAGTCGTTCAGAAGCACCTCTTTCAAACCCTTGCGGAATCGGACCTTCGGCATCTGAGGCAGTGCGAGCACTGTGCTGGCACGCTTCGACAGGCGATCAGTCTGGAAACGATGGTCAAAGAAGAAGTGGCGGAGGAGTCGATGGAAGAGGTGAGCCTGTCCTCGACGACGGAAGCATTCGCGGCGTTGGTCGTGCACAGAAGTCGGGCACAGATGGCGATCCGTAAGGCGGGGATCGTGCTGCCGATCGTCATCCTCGGCACAGTGGCAATCCTCTGGCTCTACGTGGGCGGAACGATGATGGGAAGAAGCTCCATTGTGCGACTTCCGCGAGCCACGTGGTTAGTACGCGCCCTCCCTGAGATTTACACGGTGACTACCGTCTTCGGCTTCCTCCTGGGGATCGCCATTTCGGGCCTGGGCAGACTCCCGTCTTTGCAGCCCCGGAACGTTTTCGCATGGGCCGGATTGCTAACCTTCTTTCTTGTCGCGGAGTATCGAATTGCGAAGATTGTCGCGGCAGAGAGCACTGCGTACTTCTGGATTCCTCTCACTGCAGCCTTACTAACCGCCGCCACCATCGCGTACCTCGGCAACGTGAGCGCATTTCCGTATAAACGTCTGTTTGGGCGCAGGCAGGTGTCAGGCGTTTGTCTCGGCCTGGCGGAGGCGACGGGTTGGAGCGTGGCACTGATTCGAACCCTATTCGTCGGTGCCATTTTCCTGAAGCTGCATGGAGTGCTTCTCTATCTGGTCTTCGATGCCCTCATGGAAGTCCATCCCGACGAGCGCGCGCGGCTGCTGCGTTTTCGAATTCGGCGGTGGTGGCGAAATCGGATCACGACCGCAGAAGCATGAGCCGTCGTTGGGAGTGACGTCGAAGAGTTCCCGAGAGCGAGCCTCATCGCGCAAATAGCAGACTGCCATCGCCTGCTCCGTGCCGACTCGCATGTGGCTTCTGCCTCTCGGCAAAAGGCGAGGGATCAGGGAAGCACTACACTAGAGAATCAATTCATGGACGAGGAACAGTTTCCCAGCATCTCTTACACACCTCCGCGAATCTCTGCCAGCGAAATGATCGGCCGCGCAAGGAAGTTCGCCGGGCTGATGGCGACTCGTCGCTCGGTCCGGATGTTCTCGCCGGATCCGATCCCGCAAGAAGTCATTGAGCTTGCGCTGCACGCGGCGGGATCGGCTCCTTCGGGCGCGAACCTTCAGCCGTGGAAGTTCGTGGTTGTTCGAGACGGAGATCTCAAACGGCTGATTCGTGTGGCGGCCGAGCAGGAAGAGCAAGTCAACTACTCCGGGCGCATGCCGGAAGACTGGCTCCGGGCTCTGGCGCCCCTCCAGACGGACTGGCGGAAGGAGTTTCTCGAGATCGCTCCCGTGCTCATTGTCGTATTCAAGGAGGAGTATGGGCTCGAAGCCGGGAGAAAGGTCCATCACTACTATGTGAACGAGTCGGTCGGTATTGCCTGCGGGTTTCTGCTCGCTGCGCTCCACGACTCCGGTCTGGTCTCGCTGACACACACGCCAAGTCCGATGGGATTTCTCCGGGAGATCCTCGGACGCCCTGAGAACGAAAAGCCGTTCCTCCTCATACCTGTCGGTTTTCCTGCGGACAATTGCCGCGTGCCGGACATTCGAAGGAAGCCGAGCGAAGGAATCGTGATCTGGAAGTGAGCGTGAAGCACTCCCGGCGTCATGCTGCAGCTTTAGCCGGTTAGGTCGGCGGCTTTGCTCGTCAGCCTTTGCTCGTGCGCGTTTGCGTTACTTCAACTTCTGCAGAATTACAACGGACGGCCTGCCTGCCGTGGCAGGCGGAATCGTTAAATCGCTACCGGGTTTGAGCTCGCGGCTGGTTCTCAGGTCTTTGAATCGTCGCATGGTCGATAGCTCCGGCGGCACCTTGAACGGTAGCGCCCCTCCGTTGATCGCGATCAACGCGTTCCTGAAGGAGCGGTACGAGACGTTTCCGTCGTTGGCGTCGACTCGCGCGGAGATCGGAGCTCCTGGATCAAAAAAATACATTTCATCTTGTTCGTCTTTCACGTCGGGAGCAACGACGTAACCCGATGCGCCGAAGAGCCATGAGGCGGCGAGGACCAGATGGATCGCGTCGCGATCTGAGCCATCGATATAGTTCAGATGAGCCACCCGAAGGTTTGGAAAGCTGCTCGTGGGTATCGCCACAAGCTGCTCGAGAATGAAGCGACTGCTGTTCCATCGATCGTTCGGGTCGTACCACGGCCGTGGAACAAACTGCCCGTTGCGAGGGAACGTGATCAGGCTCTCACTCAGGTCCCAGTCACTGTAAGGAAGGAAGTGTTGCGGAGCCTGAAATCCCTGGTTGGTGAAGATCATGACCCCGAGATCGTCGAGTCGACGGAGAAACCGGGAGAAAGCGGCATCGTACGAAAGTCCAGGGTGCCGGCGAAGGTACTCCGCCCTCGCTTCGGGATGTACGCTCGCGAATGTTGTCGTGTCGAGGAAAATCCCGTTGTAACCGGCAGCTTTCATTCGGGCGGCGAGGACACGGGCCCTTGCCTCTCGGCTGCTCCCGTCGGCAGGATCGAAATAGAAGGCGCCTGCAGTCGACGAACCGAACCCGCCCTGCAAGGGAAGCCGGTTGAGAACGGCCTTCCTGCGGCGCAGAAGTGAGCGTTCCCAGGAGCCTTCCGGTGCCTTGACGTCGTAGAAGGCGACAGACCATTCGTAGAAGAAAAGCTTTGTCCCAAGCTTGTGGAGCTCGCGTACCTGCTCCGCCGGAAGCGGATCGTGGGTGACGAGCACGTCGAAGCGCCCATACCAGGCGAGCTCAGTAGCTGTGAGTGCAGGTCCGTAGTGAAGCGCGAACGCGCCACGCTTCTGTTGACCTTCGAGAGTCACTGGTAAGAAGAGGAGCTGCAAGCCGAGAGCCGTGAGAATCAGACATCTGAGGAGCTTCATCGATTAGAGCGTCGAACAGCGACGGCTGATGTCAGGATTCCAGAGAAGGGGCGGAGGGAGGTGACATGCTGCTGGATCGTCGGGAGGAGAGAACGGCGCGGGTGGAACCTGGCTGCTAAAAGGGGATCAGGCGCCGAGGATCATTCTTGCGGCGGAGAGGCCAGTGGTGAGGGTGCCCTGACCGTTCGGACCTTTTGTGAAGCTCGCACGGATCTCACGGAAGAGCCCGCCACCAACCAGACCAATCAGAAGCACCAGGTTCGCTGATTTGAGGAAGATTGGGTCTTGGATGATTTCGATCATTTGCGCTCTCCAGTGTCTCGGTTCTGTATGGGAGTCTCTGGAGGGGCGCAAAAAATACAGGGGGTGAAAAGTTTATGGAATCTGGAGTGACGCCGGGCGGCGTGCAGGGAGGAGATTCCGACCCGGAGGGCGCATCGCATGCGACCGGCCTCTCAAGGAGCAGCTGGTGATGTTTCGATCGGTCGGAGACTACGCGTCGGATGGGGGCTACACGCCGAAGAAGCGACCAATCCTCTCGCGCAGCGACTCATTCTCCCTATCCCTGTGCTGCCGCTTCGCTTCCTCTGAGAGGCCATCGCGCACCTCGCTCAGCTCGACGTTCCTTTCAGCCAGAAGATGGGAGATCTCGTCGGCGATGGCCGGCCGTGCTCTCAGAATCTCTTCGAACCGGTCCTTCTCGAGGCGCCAGCATTCGACTTCGGTCACGGCGACGATCGTCGCACGCCGCGGCTCACCAGTGAGCATCCCTCCTTCTCCGAAGAAATTCGGCGCATCGAGAGTCGCGACTGGAGAGGACTTGCCGTCATCGAGAGAGATCCGCACTTCGACGGAACCTCTGGTGAGTATGTATAGATGATGCACGTCGTGGCCCTGCACGAGGATCGCTTCACCCGGAACGAACGGGGAGTAGATCAATTCCTCCGAGGTCCGGCGCAGCTCCTCCTCGGTGAGGGACTGGAAGATGGAAACGGCTTTGAGGTCGGCAATCCGCCTTCCGGTTGTCGGCTCCCCCAGCGGAAGCGGTTTTGCGTCCTCGGGCCGGCTGAGGAATACATGGGAGCTTGGAAGCGAGAACGGAACTTTGCTTCTTTTCAGCGCGAAGTGAATGCGGGTTCGGATCGCTGAGTCGATCACCTCATCCTGAGCAAGGTCAGTGAGCCAGTAACGGACTGCATATCGTGCCGCGCTCTCTGCGAACTCGAGCAGGATGACGTCAGGCCTCGGCTCGGCTGCCACGTGATCGATGGGCTCACGTGTGAGGGCGTCGGTCACGGCATCCATGATGGACGTGGGCGAGTGGTTGAAGTCGACGCTGAAAAAAACGGAGCGTCGTTCCTGAACGGTCGCTGCCCAGCGCTTGCCCTGAACCATCACCTGATTCTTCATCAGCAGGCCGTTAGGAACGATGAACCGATCGCCATTCCGTGATTCCACCGTCACATGGCGCCAGTTGATCTCGCGAACGATGCCGGCTGCTTCGCCGAATCGAATCCAGTCGCCTGGCGCGATGGACTTGTCGACTTGGAGCGCCACGCCACCCATCACGTTCCCGAGTGTGTCCTGAAGCGAGAAGCCGACGACCGCGGTGATGACTGCGGACGTTGCGATGATCCCGCTTACGTCGACTTTGTACTGGGAAAACAGAAAGAGAACGAGTCCGATGTATGAGAAGGCAATCGCGAGATCCTGGAGGATTCTGGGAGGTTCGAGTCGAACGGCGCGCAGCACAATCGAGAAGAGAACTATGGCGCACAAGTTCAGGAATACGATTCCCTGAAACACCAGGATGAGGACTGCCAGTACGCGCGTTGTCGCTCCGTACGACTGAATGACGGCCAGTGCCGCGAGGAACCGAAGGGCGATGGAAATCAGATAGAGGGCGAAAATTCTGGAGATGGCGGGCCGCTCTTTTTTCACAAGCAGATAGGCAATACCGATCCCGAACATAACGAACAGAACCTGTTCGAAAAAGTAGTTCGACAGTGCGATCTCGGACGGTACTTTCAGCATGTGGGTGTAAAAACTTAGCACAGGCTGGTAAAGACTTCGTGCGTTACGTCACCTCGGCCCTCTGGGGGCGGGAAAGCGCACCCCCCACAGGCAATGCGCCGTTCGCCGAGACGTAAGCCTCCAGATAAGGTCAGATTGAACCGCATTTTTCACGAGCATCCGTCGCCTCGCGGTGACGGGCCGGGAGAAAAGCGGGTGAGGTAACGCGCGGTACGGGGAAGGTAAGAGAGGGCGACTCGTGTTAAAAAGTCCCTCGTGACGCTTCCCGACGAGATTGCTCGAAACCTTTCTGAGCGCACAGGCGTGCACCGTTGCATCAAGTGCCTTCGGGAAACGCCGTCGGAAGAATACTTTCGCCTCGATCATCTCTGCGGAGCGTGTACGGTGGCGGAGGCGGATTTCCCGCTCGCATCGACGCCTGATCAGGGGTCCGAAGAAGGGAATGCGGGCTCGTAGGGTCGCCGTCGTTCATGACTGGCTGACCGGCATGCGTGGCGGAGAGAAAGTACTCGAGGGAATCCTGGAGCTCTTTCCGTCAGCGGATCTGTTCACGCTTTTCCATCGCAGGGGAAGCGTCTCTCCAGCGATCGAAGCGCACGCGATCCATACAAGCTATCTCCAGAATTGGGCGGACCGGGTTGGCGACTACCGGCGTCTCCTGCCTCTGTTCCCGCATGCCGTATCGACGTGGAGCTTCAACGATTACGATCTCGTCGTCTCATCCAGTCACTGTGTTGCGAAGGGAGTGAGAACAAACCGCGTTCCGCACTTGAGCTACTGCCACACCCCGATGCGCTACATCTGGGACCGCTTCGACGATTA
Organism: Thermoanaerobaculia bacterium; assembly: GCA_035576005.1. Taxonomy (GTDB): domain Bacteria; phylum Acidobacteriota; class Thermoanaerobaculia; order Gp7-AA8; family Gp7-AA8; genus DATLXH01. The sequence continues at coordinate 32,333 of DATLXH010000108.1, forward strand.
CTTTCCGCATGATCGCCCCCTCGCGCGGGCCTTTGCCCGTCCGGTCGCCAGCGCGTTGAGGCGTTGGGACGTCGCGTCGTCTGATCGCGTCGATTCGTTCATCGCGAACTCGAACTTCGTGAGGTCGAGGATCCGGACTTACTACGGCAGGGCGAGCGAGGTGATTCACCCGTTCGTCGACCAGCAATTCTTCGAGGGTTCGATGGCGGGCGAACGCGCGGATTTTCATGTGCTGATCTCGGCCCTGGTACCTTACAAAAGGGTTGATCTGGCAATCGAAGCAGCCGCCAGGAGCGGCCGATCGCTCATAGTCATCGGGGACGGGCCCGAGCGGCGGCGACTCGAGTCCGAGGCCTCACCCAACGTTCGGTTTCTCGGATTCGTATCAACGGAGGTGATTCTCGAGCACCTATCGCGCGCCAGAAGCCTCATACTTCCGGGAACGGAAGACTTCGGGATCACGCCGCTCGAAGCAATGGCGTGCGGGACTCCGGTGGTAGCTCTGAGAGGGGGAGGGGTGGTGGACAGCGTGATCGATGGAGTGACTGGCGTTCTCTTCGAGGAGCCGACCTCGCATCATCTGTGCAGCGCCCTCGACCAGGTCGAGTCCGTCGAATGGGACCGAGGTGCAATCAGGCACCAGGCATCGCAATTCGGCAGGGAGACTTTCCTCCAGCGATTCGGGGCGGTTGCCGACGCACTGACAGAGTCCTCACGATGATTCAGCGAAAGCACAAAGCCCTCTCCTCCATTTATCTTCTGATTGATGCTTCAGCATCGTGTGGGGCGATGCTCGTCGCATACTTTCTGCGGTTCATAGTCCAGGTGATTCCGGTAACCAAGGGTCCTCAGCCGCTCACGACGTATCTCGACATTCTTCCCGTTGTGACGTTGGTTTTTCCGCTCGCTTTTGCGGTGCAGGGTCTTTATCGAATTCGTGCAACCAGGTCTCGGGCAGAAGAATGGCTGAACGTTCTGATTGGCTCCGTGATCGGGACGGTTTTTCTCTCCGGCCTTCTTCTCTGGATCCGTCCCGGAGGCGAGAACCCGCACGAGATCTACTCACGTGCGACGCTCGCGATTTTCCTGTTGTGCGAGATCGTTCTGGTGACTCTCGGGCGATCGATCGTCCGCTCGATTCGCGGCCGCCAGCACCTGGCCGGCAGGAATCTCGACCGGGTGTTGATTGCTGGAAATGGCGATCTGGCTCTTGCAGCAGCCGATCGGATCGCTGCACATCGCGAGCTCGGCTTTCATGTCGTAGGCTTTCTGTCGAGCAATGACAGTGACGTTCTTGACGGGCTGACGAGACTCGGCAGCATTGATGACGCCGAGTTCGTGATCCAGAGACATCAGATCGATCACGTTTTCGTAGCGCTCCCGCAGGACTCGTCGGGAATGATGCTCTCGCTCCTCGATCGTCTCGTCCGCAGCTGCGTCTCCGTCCACGTCGTCCCGGATCTGCTCCAGTACATGGCAGTCCGCTCTCGCGTCGAGGATATTGACGGGCTGGCCACGATCAATTTGTCCGACATCCCCCTCGAGGGATGGAGCCGATTCGTGAAGCGAGGGCTCGATATCGTCGTGTCGAGCGCCGCGATGGTCCTGTTGTTCCCGCTTCTGGCCTTCATCGCACTGCGCATTTTTCTCGAGGATCGCGGGTCGGTCTTCTACTGGCAGGAAAGGATGGGACTGGACGGGGCGCCCTTTGACATTCTCAAGTTCCGGTCGATGCAGCCGGGAGCGGAGCAGGATACCGGCCCCATCTGGGCCGGGAAAGACGATCCACGCCGGACCCGTGCCGGTCGCTGGATGCGTTCCTGGTCGCTCGATGAGCTTCCACAGCTCTGGAACGTTCTGGTGGGTGACATGAGCCTGGTTGGTCCGCGGCCTGAACGCCCGCAGTTCGTCCAGCAGTTCCGGGAGGAGTTTCCTCACTACATGCTCCGCCACAAAGTCCGTGCGGGGATCACGGGCTGGGCGCAGGTACATGGATGGAGAGGCAATACCTCGATCAGGATGCGAATCGAGCACGACCTCTATTACATCGAGAACTGGTCACTGCTGCTCGATCTCAAAATTCTCGTGATGACGCTCCGTCACGGATTCCGTCACGAAAACGCATACTAACGACGCGCTGCAGCGTGTATCGAGATGGCAGCCCGCGCTGCACGGCGACGTGGGCGGAAAAAACTATCGTGTCGTCCCTCACCCTCCCGCCCTCCGGCCAAGCTCGGGATGACACCGATTCACTGACTGACGTGGTTGAGCCGCGAAGCGGCGTATCCCTCTCCCCGGCGGGGAGAGGGAAGCGAGCGGAGCGGAGCAGGGAGAGGGGCGTGAAAGTCTCGTCAGTCCGTCGGAAAGGGCGCGGTCTTCGTATCTCTCGCGGCCCCTCTCCCGGTCGCTTACGCGACCACCCTCTCCCCGCCGGGGAGAGGGATTCGCCCCTCCGGGGCGCCAGTCCAAGCCGCGTCATCACCTCTTCACCAGCTTTCCACCTACAGGGATGACACCCCGATCAGCGGGCGATGGTCTAGTCCTGCTCCATCTCCCACGCGATCTTTTTGAACGTCCGGTCGGCTCGCTCGATGAGTTGAGTGATGTCCTTTTTCGCGTGGGCCAAAGAGAAAAAGGCGGATTCGAGTTGCGAGGGTGGCAGATAGACGCCTTCTGCAAGCATCAAGTGGAAGAAGCGACTGAAACGGCTCCGGTTGCTCGTATCCGCGCTCTCGAGATCGGTCACGGGCTGGTCGGTGAAGAAGATCGTCCACATGGAGCCGACCCTGTTGATCGTGATCGGGATTTTTCTGTTCCTTGCGGCCTTTACCACTCCCTTCTCGAACTCGTTCGAGCGTTCTTCGAGATCGCGGTAAACCGGGGAGTTTTTCAATACTCCAAGGGTCGATTTTCCGGCCGCCACGGCAACGGGATTGCCTGAGAGTGTCCCGGCCTGATACATCGCACCCAGGGGCGAGACATTCTGCATCAGCTTCTCCGAAGCGCCATAGGCGCCGATCGGTAAGCCGCCGCCAATGATCTTGCCGAGGGTCGTGATGTCGGGGCTCACGCCATAAAGTTGCTGCGCCCCGCCGTAGGAAACCCGGAAGCCGGTCATGACTTCGTCGAAAATCAGTAGTGTCGAGTGCTCATCGCACAAAGTGCGCAGTCCGGCGAGGAATCCTTCAGCCGGTGGGACGCATCCCATGTTTCCTGCAACCGGTTCGACGATGACACCGGCAATCTCGTTTTTGTTGCCCTTGAAGGCGGCTCTGACAGCCTCGAGATCGTTGTAGCGCACTGACAGTGTGAGCGATGAGAACTCCTCGGGAATCCCTGCCGAATCGGGCACACCGAACGTCGCGCTGCCGGAGCCGGCTTTCACCAGAAGCGAGTCGACGTGGCCGTGGTATCCGCCATCGAACTTCAGAATCTTTTTCCGTCCGGTTGCTGCGCGCGCAAGCCGGATTGCGCTCATCGTGGCTTCCGTCCCGGAGTTCACGAGCCTGACCATTTCAATGCTGGGGATCGCTTGCGCGATCATTTCCGCGAGCTCGATCTCCCCCATGGTGGGAGCACCGAATGACGAGCCGCGGGTGGCGGCCTTTTTCACTGCCTCCACTACATAGCGGTGCGCATGACCAAGGATCAGCGGACCCCATGATCCGACACAGTCGATGTATTGAAGATTATCGACATCGAAGATTCGGGAGCCCTGACCCTGCTCGATGAAAAGGGGAGTTCCGCCGACGGCCTTGTATGCGCGGACAGGGGAGTTGACCCCACCCGGCATGACCCGGCTAGCCCGTTGAAAGAGTGCTTCGGATTGTTTGGCCATAGTCGAGGGATTCTACCGCGGGATGACCACTGGCGTCGGGTCAGTTGTCACCGGTTGAAGCTTGCGTCAATTCCGCGACGCTGACGGCACTAGCCCGCATTTCTCACACTCCTTTGTGGCGAGGCGGCGGAGAGTGGCCTGGATGCGAGGCGTACGACGGTTTCGCGACGAAGGCATAGTTGACACTATGTCGAGGAGTGAAACCGTCGTGCAACGAAGCAGGCAGACCGCTATCCGCCGCCGCAGCAGAAGGAGTGTGAGAAAGGCGGGCTAGGTCTCGACGTCTTACAATGAGGAGGTGAACGATTTCTCGTCGTTGCGAAAAAAACACGATCCCCGGGATCCTCGGGCGTCGAGCCTGCTTGCCCGGTCGGACGCCCCCTCGAGGGACGAGCTGGTGTTACTCGGCCTCCCATTCGATAGTTCGATTCCGTCCAGGTCCGGAGCGAGGATGGGACCTCAGTCGTTTCGCGACGCCCTCGCCTCGCTCACCACCTTCGGAAACGGACTGGACCTTTCAGCACATCGCTGCTCGGATCTCGGCGATCTCGACCTTCCTGCAACGAGCGTGGCGAAAGCTCACGAGATCGTCGAATCGGCTTCGAAGGCGATCTTTGCCGAGGGCGCGTTTCCCTTCTTCATCGGTGGAGATAACGGTCTGACGGGCGCGCTGATTCGAGGGCTTGCGTCAGCGCGGCCCGATCTCGAGCTCGGGTTGATCGTAATCGATTCTCACTATGATGTTCGCGAGTATGAGAGCGAAGATCTGCTCTCGAGCGGAACCCCGTACCGCCGGGCTCTGGAGACATCGGTCCTTACAGGAGAACGGACGACTATCGTCGGCACCAGGGAGTTTGCGAACGCCTCGTACTACGACCGCTGGGTTCGGGAGGCTGGGATCACGATCGTCCCAGTGGACGAGTTCGACCGACGGCGCGCGCACGAGATTGCAGTCGAGTTGCGAGAGCGCGTCGAGAAGCATTCGAATGCAATCTTCCTCTCCATCGACATCGACTCAGTTACATCAGGAGAAGCACCAGGGAGCTCAGCGGCGGCGCCCGGCGGGCTCCGAAGTCGCGAGATCATCTCCATCGTCCGCGAGATAAGCCGCTCTCCAAAGTTGATAGGCGTTGACCTCTCGGAGCTCTCACCCCCATGGGACGTGCAAAGCATGACGGCGAAGCTGGCGGCGAGGTTGTTCCTCGAAGTCTTCGCGGGACGAGTGGGGAGCAAGTCAACGTGACCGACATCAATTCAGCATTCAACATTCTCCATTCGAGGCGAATCAGGAATGTTGAATGTTGAATGTTGAATTGCCACCGCGCTGAGACTTCAGGCCCGCTCCCTCAACGACAGCCAGCTCCCCAGCAGCCCTGCGACCACTGCGCCGGCTACCAGCGCGAGCGACTCGCGCCAGGGAAGAAATGTAGCGAGCAAAAAATCCCACAGGACCGGATTCGTCGGGGTCACATACCGCTGAGCCGCGATAAAAAGGCTGTAGAGAAGGGCCACGGCGAGTACTCCGCCTGCCGCACCCTGGAGAAGGCCTTCGACGAAGAAAGGCCCGCGAATCATGGTTTCTGTGGCGCCGACGAGTCGCATGATCTCGATCTCTTCGCGGTAGAGGACCATCGTGAGTCTGATGACGTTGGCGATCATGAAGGCGGCAGCGAGTGCAACGAGTCCCCCTGTTACGAATCCAATGCTGTTGATGACCCCGATGATTCTCCGAAGCCGTGCGACCCACTCCCAATCGAACTGCACGTGATCCACACCAGGGAGCCGCTTGAGTGCAGCAACACCGGAGCTGAATGATTTTGACTCGATGATCTGCGGAGTCACCTGTACCTCGAACGATTCAGGAAAGGGATTCCGGTCGAGCTCACTGACGACCGGCGAGAGGCTGGTGAAGAAGGATCGGAACTTTGCGAGCGCGGCCTCGCGCGAGATGAAACGCCTGCGCGCAAGGTCGCTGCGGCTCGAAAGGAAGGTGTCGACGCTTCTCACCTGTTCGGGGGTGGCATCGTCGCGCATGTAGATCGTGAGATGCGACTGGCCGCCCCAGAGATTGACGGCGCGAGTCAGGTTTTCCGAGATCAGAAGAAAGAGCCCGACGATGAAGAGCGACATCGCGATCATCCCGATTGCGACGAGGCTGTTGCGTTTCGAGATCCAGATACGTCGGAGAGCCTCACGAAAAAAGTAGCCGACTGTCGAGGAGGGAATCGTCGGCTCGCCTTTCGCCCGTGCCGTGGCCTTGGACCACAACGTCAGCTCCAGCTCAGGAACGACGGTTGATCGGCGGTCGGCGCGAGAATCGGCGCCGAGGGGCGCTCATCGGTCAGGCGGCCCTTCTCGAGCGTGATGACCCGCTTTCCGGTTTTTCGTATCAGCTCACGGTCATGCGTGGCGAGCAGAACCGTCGACCCACGCAGGTTCGCGTCGAGAAAGATCTGGATGATCTCGAGCGAGAGCTCCGGGTCGAGGTTCCCGGTTGGCTCATCCGCAATGATTACCATCGGATCATTGATCAGTGCGCGGGCGATCGCGACGCGCTGCTGCTCGCCGCCGGAGAGTTGAAGAGGGTAGCCGTTGAGTCGGTGGTGGAGACTGACGGCTCGAAGGGCGTTGTAAGCGCGTCGCTTGTGCTCTTTCGGTGAGACACCCAGGACCGTCAGAATGAACGAGAGGTTCTCGAAAACGGTCATCCGCTCGATGAGTTTGAAGTCCTGGAAAACCATCCCGATCTCGCGACGGAAGGACGGGAGCTGGGAGCGCTTGATCGCAGCAAGGTTGCGCCCATTCACGATGATCTGCCCATCGGTCGGCGCCACCTGCTTGAGGATCAGCTTGAGCAGCGTCGATTTGCCGGCGCCGCTCGGACCGGTCAGGAAAACGAACTCCCCCTTGTCGATGTGAAGGTTCACGTCCTCGAGCGCACTCTGACTCGCGTCGAACTTCTTGGAGACATGAAAGAAATGGATCATGGGGCTCACGCTCATGATAGCGCGCGGACAGCTCAGGAAGGTCACGACCCCCGCGTCGCGAAGATGTCATCCCGTGCGGGTTAACAGCGGGAACGCTGTTGAAGAAGTGATGACACGCGGCGGGACTCGCGCCCCGAGGGGCGAATCCCTCTCCCCGGCGGGGAGAGGGTGGTCGCGTAAGCGACCGGGAGAGGGGCCGCGAGAGATACGAAGACCTCGCCCTTTTCGAAGGACTGGCGAGACTTTCACGCCCCTCTCCCTGCTTCGCTCCGCTCG
>DATLXH010000109.1:0-113838 GCA_035576005.1 Thermoanaerobaculia bacterium
CAGACATTCGCATCAGGAATTCTGCATCCCGGCATGAACCCTCGTCCAAAGCGATGGCCGACGACAATCTTCTCGGTCAGGGACAGGGTACCGGACGCACGCCGTGCGTCCCTGCGCTCGCATTCTGTGAGAAATGCGGGCTAACCTCTCGCAACCACCTGCCCAGAGTCCCGCTCGTCGTTCGGGTCGCGGGGGAACCTACCTGCTGCAACGCTCTGTGACCCGCCGATCGAATTTCCCTCCCCTGCAAGATCCTCCAGCTGGAAAATCACGCTCTCCCATCCCGTCTTCTCTATCTGGGATTGCCTGCGTAACCTCTCATGCTCTTTCCTGCTCCTCGACTCAGTCCCTTGATCCATGGTCTCTCCTCCCTGGTGAGACCCCACCAAGAGCCGTTCCGTCACGTCGAAACAATCGAACTCCCTGACATGGTGAGGGTTACCGACGGGTAGCCCACTGTCGGTCTGTAAAAAAATCTTGACCCTGCCGGGCGATCCCGGTTCCGCCAACTCACTCGTCCAACCGGACGCCGGGAGACACGAAGGTCAACGTCTTCGGACGCGAGGTTTCCAACGGCGGGACCGGCACCATTGCGCGACGCAGATTCCTCTGCCGCGCAAGTCTGCCGAGCGGCGATAAATCAGCGTTGACAGCCACCGAGAGTCGCTATACTGTCCGCTCAAATGTAACCGGTTACATATGACGCGTACTCTCAAATACGAGATCACAGAAACCCGACGCACCAGCTCCGCTCGGATCAGCGCGACAATCAAGGACGTTGCAGCTCGTGCGAACGTCTCTGTAGCCACGGTGTCACGAGTACTCAATCGGACCGGGCTCGTTCAGCACGACACGTCACTGCGTGTCACTCTGGCTATCCAGGCGCTGCAGTACGTCCCTCATGCCGTCGCGCGAAGTCTGAGCATCCGTCGCACGAATACAATTGGCGTACTCCTGCCCGATCTCTACGGCGAATTTTTCTCCGAGGTCATTCGAGGCATCGACGCAGCCGCGCGACGCCATGGCTATCATCTCCTCGTCTCGGGCTCTCATAGCGACTCGCAGGAGATGACCGCGATGCTCGCGGCGGTCCGCGGTCATGTCGACGGACTCATCGTGATGTCTCCGGAGCTCGACGGCGCGGATCTCTGCTCCCGGCTTCGAGAAACGCAGCCGGTGGTGCTGCTCAACTGCATGCCCAGGATCGGTTCCGCGATCACGATCGACAACGAGGGCGGTTCGCGCTCGATGGTCGAACATCTCACGTCGCTCGGCCACAGGCGAATCGCCTTCATCAAGGGACCGGAGGCTAACTCGGATGCAGCCGAGCGGCTCCGCGGCTTCCGGGATGCAACCGCACGCGCCGGCGTGTCGGACCAGCAGTTCGAGCTCGACGGAGACTTCAGCGAAAGCGCCGGCTACGAAGCTGCCCGCGCCATCCTCGCTCTCGATCCACGACCGACTGCAGTCTTTGCCGCGAACGATGCAATGGCTATCGGCGCTCTGTGTGCTTTCCGCGAGCTGGGCCTGCGGGTGCCCGAGGATATTGTCGTCACAGGTTTCGACGACATTCCGATAGCACGCTATGTCACTCCCCCTCTCACCACCGTGAGTGTTGCAATCGCTCAGCTCGGCAGGCGTGCCTTCGAGCTCCTTCTCGAAGCCCTCGCCGAGGGGCCAGGTGAGAGCGACGGTCGCCGTGAAATCCTACCTACGACACTCGTTGTCCGTCACTCATGCGGTGCACTTGCTACCGGGCAGGGGCGACGCCTACCAATTCAGGAAGTCACGTAATCGTCTAACAGGAGGCAGCAGGATGAATCGAAGGTCGTTTCGAGCCCAGCAGTGGATTCTGTCAATTATGTTGTTCGTTCTAACCGTCGGGAGTGCCGTCGCGCAAAGCACCACGGCGACCATACGAGGCCGCGTATCGAGTGAATCAGGTGAAGCGATCGGCGCTGCCGACATCATCGCCACATCTACCACCAGCGGCTTCACGCATACGACGACCAGTCGGTCCGACGGTTCCTTTACGCTGGGCGGCCTGACGCCCGGCACCTACACCATCGTGGTTGCGTCGGCCGCGACCCAGGTAAGCACCGAGCAGGTGACTGTCCTTATTGGACAGACGCTGGATCTCGTCTTCCGACTGACCCCATCGACCGTTCTTACAGAGTCGATCACGGTCGTTGGCGATCAACTGATCGAGACTCGTGCAACCGAGGTCTCGACCAACATCACCAGGCAGCAGATCGAATCACTGCCTCAGTCGAGTCGGAACTTCCTGAACTTCGCCGGGTTGGCGCCAGGGGTCGTCATGACCACTGACGATGCCAACAAGCAGATCAAAGGGGGAGCACAAACCGCTGCCGCCACGAACGTCTTCATCGACGGGGTCAGCTACAAGAACGACATCATCCAGGGTGGTGTCGTCGGCCAGGATTCGAGTCGCGGCAACCCGTTTCCACAAAACGCCGTCCAGGAGTTCCGCGTCATCACCCAGAACTACAGCGCCGAGTATCAGAAGGCATCGAGCGCAATTATTACGGCGATCACGCGCTCCGGATCCAACAAGTTGTCAGGCGACGTGTTTGTCTACTATCAGGACAAATCACTCGTCGATAATGATCCTTTCGCAGAGAAGCGCGGAGATCCAAAGCCCCCGTATGAACGTCTGCAATACGGAGTCAACCTTGGCGGCCCGATCATGCGCGACAGAATGCATTTCTTTGCTTCATTCGAGGCAAACGATCAGGACCGTCAGGAGCGCGTGACCCTGGGTGGTCTCCGCAACATCCCCTTCGCGCAGCAGTTCCGCGACCGGGAGGGAACTTTCACTCAACCGTTCCGTTCCAAGCTCGGATTCGGAAAGCTCTCTTTCCAACCGACATCGAGCCAGCTGTTTGATCTCAGTGCCAGCATCCGTGATGAGACCGACATCCGCAGCTTCGGCGGATCGACGTCATACGAGTCAGCTGAGAATATCGAGCAGACCGTACTCAACACCGGCCTTCGCCATCAGTTCACCGCGTCGACATGGCTCAACGAGGCATCACTCAGCTATCAGGATTACAACTGGCATCCACAACCTCTCAACAACACGATTGGTCGTGAGTACATCGGTATCATCAGGATCGGTGGACGTGGCGGAGAGCAGGAGATCGGCCAGAAACGAATCTCGTTCCGTGACGATGTGACATTTACCGGTCTCAAGCTCGGCCCTGGATCTCACACATTCAAGGTGGGTGGCAACGCAGACGATCTCGAGTACACGGTCCGGAAGGATTTCTTCGGAAATCCGTTCTTCCTTTACCGTCAGGACATCAGCTTCGACTTTCCGTTCGAAGCACAGTACGGAATCGGCGACCCCAATCTCTCTGCCGACAACCAGGAGTTCGGCCTTTACGTGCAGGACGAATGGTCGGTCAATCCAAAGCTCCTCCTGAACCTCGGAATCCGCTGGGATTACGAGACGAACATGCTCGATCCCGATTACGTCACGCCAGCGGATGTTAGAGCCGGCTTCTCGAAATTCTTCAGCTCCAACTACTTCACCGATGGAACCAAGCGCAGCAGCGCGAAGGATCTCTTTCAACCTCGCCTCGGTGCTTCCTATGACGTATTCGAGAACGGCCGGACCGTAGTGTACGGGGGCGTTGGCCGTTACTACGATCGCGTGCTCTACAACGACATCCTCGACGTCCGCTTCCGTCAGCAGTACAAGTTCGGTCTGTTCCGCTTTTCAGCAGACGGTCGGCCCCGAGATGGGCAACCGACTGTGAAATTCGACCCTCGCTATCTCACCGAAGCAGGTCTCAGAGAGGTCCTCGCATCGGGCGTGACAGGTAGTCCGGAAGTCTTCCTCGTAGAGAACGACACGAAGGTTCCCTACTCCGACCAGTGGAACATTGGCGTACGCCAGAGTTTCGGAAGCATGGTGGCCAGTGCCAGCTACGCGAATATCCGCAGCAAGAACGGTTTCTCTTACATCTTTGGAAATCGTAACGAGCAGGGCCAGTGCTGCAAACAGCTGGTTCCGGGATTCGGAAACGTCCTTCTCTCTACGGACGACAAGAAGACCTGGTATGACGCTGTCTATCTCACGCTCGATCGTCCGTACTCAGGGACTCGGCCGTGGGGCTTCAATGTCGCTTACACCTTCAGCAACGCCGAGCAGATCGGTGGCGACCTCTTCAGTCTTGATGAGAAAACGGTCAACGACTTTCCGCGCTATGCGGTAACAGGCTCCGAGGATCACCGCCTCGTCGTCTCCGGCACGATTGGAATACCGTGGGCAGCGCGCCTCGGATCGATCATCGAGTACGGTTCCGGTCCTCACTACAACATCGGCGACGCTACGAAAGGATTCGGACCTAACGAGTTTGTTCGCCGCTACGGCCAGGGCGAGGGCGATAGTCACATCACCGTTGATCTCCGTGGCGAGAAAGACTTCGTCATCGGTGGCACCAACCGCATTGGCGTGATTCTCGAGGCCTTCAACGTGCTCGGTGAAGACCGGACGTCCTGCTATGAAGACTTCATCCCGCCGCAGGGCAATCCGCGCCTCGGCGAAGCGAACTGCATCCTGTCCGGCACGCAGCGCCGATTCCAACTCGGCCTCCGTTACGGGTTCTAGTTCTTTTTTAAGGGCGGCCGAAAGGCCGCCCTTTCGTTTCCCTTCTCCCGCGAGATGGAGAGCGTGGCGCGCAAACGCCGGGTGAGGGCGCAGGAACCTACAGAGCGATATCGCGCATCCACGATTAAAACCGTCGCCGACTCCGTCCCCCAGCTTCCCTTCATCACGCCCGGTGCCCATACTGACGTGATATGAACTCTCCGGGTGGTGCCTGATGATGCGTAAGCTGATCTCGCTGTCCCTTCTTCTCAATCTACTTGCTGCCTGCGCAGCGAGTCCCTACCGCGCCTCGAATCAGTCTGCGGAGACTGCACGTGCCGTCGAGTCCCGCGGACGTTCACGAGCAACTCAACCCTCAACCCTCCCTCCCATAGTCAACGATCTCGAGGAGCGGACGTTCCGCTGGTTCTGGGATACCACCAACCCGAAGAACGGCCTCGTGCCCGATCGCTGGCCGACCAAATCCTTCTCCAGCGTCGCCGCCGTTGGCTTCGGACTCACCGCATACCCGATCGGAGTCGAGCGCGGATGGATCACTCGAGAGCAGGCTCGCGAGCGTGTCCTGACCACTCTCAGGTTCTTCTGGACCGCTCCCCAGGGACCGCAGGAATCGGGCGTGATTGGACACCGCGGATTCTTCTATCACTTTCTCGACATGGAGACGGGTCACCGCTTCGAGAAGGTCGAGCTCTCGACGATTGATACGGCCCTGTTCCTCGCCGGAGCGCTCTTCTGCCAGTCCTACTTTGACGACGCAGCGAACTCCGCGGAAATCGAGATCCGTGATCTCACCCAGAAGATCTACGACCGTGTGGAATGGACCAGTGCGCTCCAGCGTCCGGGACTGGTCTCGATGGCGTGGAGTCCGAAGGATGGCTGGTCGAGTTGGGATTACACCGGATACAACGAGGCCATGTTTCTTTACATCCTCGCGCTCGGATCAAAAACCCACCCGATTCCGGACAACGCCTGGGATGTTTTCCACAGAACCGACAAGTGGGCCCCGTTTTACGATCAGCCACACGTGAACTTCGCACCGCTCTTTGGCCATCAATACACCATGGTCTGGATTGACTTCAAAGGCATACGAGATCGCCTGATGAGGGAGAAGGGAATCGACTGGTTCGAGAATTCACGCAGAGCAGCCATCTCCCAGCGGGCGTACGCCATCGACAACCCTGGAGAGTGGCGTGGTTACGGACCGAATATCTGGGGGCTAACCGCATGCGACGGTCCAATGGATAAGACATTCGAGATTGGAGGGCGAACGCGGACGTTCTACACGTACCACGCACGCGGGGCAGCCGCCGGGGAGATCCGGGATGATGGTACGATCTCACCAACAGCCGCTGCATCATCGATCGGCTTTGCGCCGGAGATCGCCATCCCGGCAATCGAAGAGATGATCCGTGTTTATGGTAGCGACCTCTTCGGAAAGTACGGCTTCGTCGATGCGTTCAACCCGACACTCACTACATCCCCATTTCCGCTTCAACACGGATGGATCGATCCTCAGAAAGGATGGTTCGACAAAGACTACCTGGGCATCGACCAGGGGCCAATCGTTGCGATGATCGAGAATCACCGCACCGGCCTGGTCTGGAACACCATGAAAAAAAACCCACACATCGTGCGTGGACTACGCCGCGCCGGCTTTGAAGGGGGATGGCTCGACTCCGCGCCCAGGTAGGGACGGGAAGCTTCAGTACAAGAGTCTCGAGACTCCGGCGTGCAGTTCACTCTCCCGAGGGAGAGGGTAGTCGCCGGTGAGCAGGAAACTTCCGATCAACATGCACGCCAACGCTGAAACCATTCGAAGGTTCTATACGGCCTTCCAGGCGCGTGACAGCGCAGGAATGGCCAACGCCTATCATCCGGACATCCACTTCTCCGACGAAGTCTTCACCGACCTTCGAGGCGCTGAGGCATCCGCCATGTGGAAGATGCTCTGCGAGCGCGGCAAGGATCTGAGGATCGAGTTTCGAGACGTGGAAGCAGACGACAGTACAGGAAGCGCGCATTGGGAAGCGTGGTACACATTCAGTGCTACCGGTAAGCAGGTTCACAACGTGATCCACGCCGCGTTCGAGTTCCGTGAGGGTAGGATCATGCGGCACCGGGATCGATTCTCCTTCTGGAAATGGGCCGCCCAGGCATTAGGGCCGATCGGATGGCTTCTTGGCTGGACACCGATGCTGAAGCGTCGCGTCCGCCAACAGGCTGCAAAGAATCTGCAGGCCTTCGTTAGAAAAGGGCTCTGAGATATCGTCAGGGATTCGACATCGGAAACCCCATATCAACCGTACGAATCTCCCGAGCCGACGTCGCCGATTTCATGCTCAATCAGCTATCTGATGACACCTGGCTTCGCTCCACGCCAGGACTTGCGTGGTAACGCCCTTCCCACCAGCGCGAGCCGCATTCGAACACGGTACAATTTCATTTGCGGCGAACAGCCTTCAGAGCCTGTCGCCAAGAAGGCGATCCGACAACTATGAATCTCACCGATCCAATCGTTCCCGGCGTGTCAGCTGCCGGAGTAAATATCGAAGACAGTATCAAGCTGGTCCTGATGACGAGCTCCGCTGCATCGGTCGACAACGTCAAGGAAACCGAAAAGTACAGTTTCGACGGCGTCACGTTGTGGGTCCGCAATGGTCGAGTCAAACAGATCGGCGTGGCGTCGCCTTATAGCGGAAAGTTGATGGAGAAGATTGGAATTGGATCAACACTCCGCGAAGTCGAATCTGCTCTGGGAAAAATTGTTCCGGATAAGGACGATAGCCTGATTGTGAGCGGAAGCACCGGCTGGTGCTTTGAAACCGAACGCTGGCGCAACGGACCGAATGTCCGGCAGAACCCGCATGCGAAGCTGACCGAGATTTTCGTTTTCCCGCCTGTTCCCTGACCCTCGTCAACAACTCGCATCGTGCGCAAAAAGATGGAGGCAGTCGTGACTCATGCGAGTGGAACATTCGAAGTGAAGCTGAATCCTGAGTGGACGGACGAGAAAGCCGAAGGCGTACCTCTCGGCAGGATGTCGATCGATAAACAGTTCCACGGCGATCTCCAGGCTGTGAGCACGGGGCAGATGCTGACAGCCATGTCCTCAGTCAAGGGCTCCGCCGGCTACGTTGCAATCGAACGCGTCATCGGAACTCTGCATGATCGTCGCGGCACTTTCGCACTCCAGCACACCGGTGTCATGACGCGCGGAACGCCGGAACTGACCATCAGCGTACCTGACTCCGGTACGGGCCAGCTGACCGGACTGGCCGGTGCGATGAACATCACATTGGCTGACGGCAAGCACTCTTACAACTTCGAATACACCCTGGCAGAGAAGCCCTGACTCCGCTGCACACAGCTGAGGGAGCGGCCAACAGCGACCGATGAAATCGCAAATCCAGGTCGTACGTGGCGACATCACAACGATTGATGTTGATGCCATCGTGAATGCTGCAAATAGCTCCCTCCTCGGTGGAGGTGGGGTGGATGGAGCGATCCATCGCGCAGCCGGACCGAAGTTGCTTGCCGAGTGCCGCGAGCTCGGGGGATGTCAAACCGGCGAAGCAAAAATTACCGGAGGTCACCTCCTTCCCGCCCGGTTCGTCATTCACACCGTCGGTCCTGTCTGGCACGGCGGATCGAGAGGAGAGGCCGAGCTTCTGGCATCCTGTTACCGAGGCAGCTTCCAACTCGCCGAAGCGCAGGGACTCAGTTCAATCGCCTTCCCGGCAATCAGCTGCGGAGTCTATGGGTATCCTGTCGACCAGGCTGCCGCGATCGCGGTGTCGACCGTAACCGATGAGATCCGGAAGGCGAGCTCCGTGACCGCGGTTCTCTTCGTCTGTTTTGGAGATACGGTTTTCAGCGCATTCTCCGAGCGCCTCGCGCAAGCCCCTCTCCCCGGCGGGGAGAGGGTGGTCGCGTCAGCGACCGGGAGAGGGGCCGTGAGAGATACGAAGACCTCGCCCTTTCCAACGTAGTCGCGAGACTTTCACGCCCCTCTCCCTGCTTCGCTTCGCTCGCTTCCCTCTCCCCGCCGGGGAGAGGGATACGCCGCTTCGCGGCTTAGGCCCGCATTTCTGTGAGAAATGCGGATTAAGTCACCTGTTACTATTCATGGCGACGTCAGTCCCGCCACAATCACGCCGTTCCAGACTTCCGGAGCTCTCATGTCACCTTCCCTTCTCTCGCTCTTCACGGGCCGCTCTTCACGGCGAGCCGTGGAGACGGTCACGCCGGAGCGAACATTCGCGGATGTGGTGCTGCCACCTGAAACCCGTCGGACGCTCGACGAGGCGCTCGCTCAGGTTCGGAATCACACTCTGATCTTCGGCCGGTGGGGCCTTGGGGAACGTCATGCTTCCGGGCTTGGACTGGCATTCAACTTTGCTGGTCCGCCCGGAACCGGCAAGACGATCTGTGCCGAGGCCATCGCGCACGCTCTCCGGATGAAGCTGCTCGTCGTCGACTATGCCGAGGTCGAGTCGATGTGGATGGGAGAGACTCCGAAGAACATTGCCGGCGCGTTTCGTTCTGCAGTTGAACAGAACGCTGTACTCTTCTTCGACGAGGCCGACGCGATTGCCGCACGCCGGTCGACGGGCTCCAACCTCCCCCAGCAGCGCGAAGGCAACCTGACCGTCAACGTCCTTCTCCGTGAGCTCGAAGCATTCAACGGAGTGGTCATCTTTGCCACAAATCTTGCGGCGAACTTCGACCCTGCTTTTGAACGACGCATCCGCACGCACGTCCGATTCGTAATGCCCGGTCTGGAGGAACGCGAGCGTATCTGGCACGTGCAGATTCATCCGAAGAAAACTCCGCTCGCAGATGACGTGGACTTCAGGTCGCTTGCGGAACGATTCACGATGAGCGGCGGCGACATCAAGAACGCGGTCTTGAAAGCCGCAGCAGCAGCTGCATCAGAGTCTGGCCCCGATCTGGGAAAAAGCATCGAACAGCGACACTTCGAGCGAGCCGCCGAAGAGGTGCTCGCTGCGAAATCCGTCATGCAGCAATCGCTGTTCAGTGATGATGTCGCAGCGGCGCCCGAGGATCCGTTTGCCCGTGTTTTGAAAACGATCGAAGGCCGGTGGCGGAGGCTGGCATTGACCGCGATCGGACTTGCGGGGGCGGCATTGATCGCGGCGCTCTCGACGCTCGTGCTTGTGCTGGCTCGGTAGCGAGCTTCAACGGAAGAAGCGGCCACGGGCCCCCGTCTCGGAGAATCAGAAATGCCGTTCTTTCTTTTCCCTCACGACGAGACCCAGCTCTTCGACCGTGACGAGGTCAAGCGCGCGGCAAAGAAGCTCTCGGATGCTGTGCCTGTGGCGTCACCCGATGCGGCATTCGAGTGGGCAGGGGTTGAGGAGCTTTTCGTCTGCCAGCTGTCAGTAGACCTTGACGCGATCTGGGTGGATCACAGCGAGCGCGACGCTTTCGATTATCTACTCCAGCTCGCGGCCGAGTTATCTCTCGAGACAGATCTCTCAGATCACGACTACGTAGTTCACGTCCACCTTCATGGCCGCGCGGATGACGACTCGGTCTGGCTCGAGGCCCGTCGACAACTCGAAGATGCCACGTAGAGGACGCACGTGTAGCGCAGGCGTCACCCCAGCCTTCGGGAGTGGAAACGCAGCGTGGACGAACAGAAAGGCAGGTAGCACCCCCGCGGGGCGGGTGTAGGGCCGCACGGTGTGCGGCCGACACCCTGTATTGACTCGGTGACCCGGAGGAATCTGAGCCGCGTGCCCTCTCGGCGACCCGGCAAGAGTGGAGCCGTCAGTGTCGATTACTTCTTCTTCGCGGCGCCTGCGGCTGCCTTCGGTGCTTCCTTCTTTGGTTTCTTGGTCTCTTTCTTTCGGCTGTTATTTCCCTTGGCCATCGTGTCCTCCTGACGTTTGCATCGACTGCGCATCCTCACGTGAACAGACGGCGCTCACGAGCGCGAACGTTCAGATTGTACGGAAGTCCCGGAACAAAGACCATTGCACCGAGCGCGCAAAAGAGAAAAGACCCGCCGATGGCGGGTCTTTTCGGATCAATCGACGTGTCGAGCGTACTACTCTTCCGTCTTCTTCTTTTTTTTCGGCGCAGGCTTTGACTTTGCTTTGCCACCGTCATCGGCGTCAGCTTCGCTTTTCGCGGTTTTTGCCGTCGCCTTTTTCGCCGCAGGAGCCTTCGATGCCGGCGGCTTCTTCGCCTTCGCGGCCGGAGCGGTTGCTGATGATTCGCCGGCCCTTACGTAATCGACGAACTCGAGGATCGCCATCTCGGTGCCATCGCCGCGTCGCGGTCCGAGCTTGATGATGCGCGTATAGCCGCCCGGTCGATCGGTGAATCGTGGCGAGAGGGTATTGAACAGCTTCTGCACGATGCCGGGCTCGAGCGATTTCGCTGCAATCCGTCGGGCCTGGACGCTATCGGTCCTGCCCAGCGTGACCATCTTCTCGATCAGGGGACGAAGTTCCTTCGCTTTGATCAGAGTGGTCGTGATCCGTTCCTTGTCAATCATCGAAGCGAGCTGGTTGCGGAACATCGCCGCGCGATGCGACGAGGTCCTTCCCAGCTTTCGATTCGCCATCTGGTGTCTCATGAGTGAGTCCTTTTTCTAAGTTACTGACGAGCGACGGATGTCGTAGGGCCGACAGACAGGAGTGTCTGTCCTACATTCACTCGCTTTGCGCGTAGTCGCCACGGCTGACCGACAAGCGGCTCATACCGAAAGAGAGTCCGAGGCTCGAGAGAACGTCTTTGATCTCGTCGAGTGACTTGCGACCGAAGTTCTTTGTCGAAAGCATCTCACGCTCGGATCGCTGCACGAGGTCACCGAGGGTGCGAATGTTTGCGTTCTTGAGGCAGTTCGCTGAGCGGACTGAAAGGTCGAGCTCTTCGATCGGCTTCGCGAGCATCTCGCTCACGCGTGGATCGACTTCCGGCATCGCAACCAACTCTTCGTCCTCTACGCGTGCCTCGAAGGCCGTGAAGATTCTGAGGTGATCGCCAAGCAGCTCGGCCGCCAGGCTGATCGATTCCTGAGGCGACACAGCACCGTTGGTCCAGACTTCCATGATGAGACGGTCGTAGTCGGTGATCTGGCCGACGCGGGCGCCTTCAACGTGAAAATTGACGCGCTTGACGGGTGAGTGAATCGAGTCGATCGGGATGTAGCCGAGGGGAAGATCGGAATCGGCGTTCTTGTCGGCAACGATGTAGCCGCGGCCGACTCTGAGGCGCATTTCCAGCTTCAGAGTTCCCTCTTTCGAAAGAGTGGCGATGTGAGCGGTTGGATCGAGGATCTCCACGTTGGGATCTTCGTCGATGTCGGCTGCAGTGACGACACCCGGGCCCTTCTTTTCGAGGAAGAGAGTCTTGGGCCCACCACCATGAAGCTTGAAGGGAATCTGCTTGAGATTGAGAACAACGTCTGTCATGTCTTCGACGACGCCCGTCAGCGACGAGAACTCGTGAAGCACACCTTCGACCTTTACTGCTGTTACAGCTGCGCCTTCAATGGATGACAGGAGCACGCGACGAAGAGCGTTCCCGATCGTTGTTCCGAACCCACGCTCGAAAGGCTGAGCGACAAAGCGTCCGTAATGGGGAGTTAGGGTTTCGGCATCGTAATCGAGCTTCTTCGGCTTCTGAAAATCTGACCACAACATGTAGCGGCCTCCTCGCTTACTTCGAGTAGAGTTCGACGATTAACTGTTCCTGAATCGGGAGCCGGATGTCCTCACGCTTCGGCAGGTCGAGGACCGAGCCGCGGAACTGTTCCGGGTTCATCTCGAGCCAGCCGGGGATCCCCCGACCACTCGCAGTTTCAACAGCAAGCGTCACCTGCAGGTTCTTGCGGCTCTTCTCGCGAACCTGAATGACGTCGCCCTTACGGACCTGGTACGAAGGAATGTTGAGCTTCTTGCCATTCACTTCCACATGCCCATGGCGCACGAGCTGACGAGCCTGAGGGCGCGAGGCAGCAAAGCCGAGCGAGTAGACGACGTTGTCGAGACGAAGCTCGAGCTTGCGAAGAAGAATCTCGCCCGTGATACCGGGTGTGCGATCCGCGCTCTTGAAGTAGAGCCGGAACTGCTTTTCGAGAACTCCGTAAATCCTCTTGACCTTCTGTTTCTCGCGGAGCTGGAGTCCATAGCCGAGAACCTTCGAGCGCCTCCGGCCATGCTGGCCGGGAGCGTAATTACGCCGTTCGATGGCGCACTTGTCCTTGAAGCATCGATCCCCTTTGAGGAAGAGCTTCATCCCTTCACGACGGCAGAGCCGGCAAACGGGATCTGAGTAACGAGCCACTGTGCCTCCTTGCTACAAAAAACGATTGGTGAGTAATGACTGCTGGGTTTTCTTGTTCAACATTCAACATTCACAATTCAACATTCTCGAATCACCGGAACGTTGAATGTTGAATGTTGAATTGATGCTGCATTCCTCTTTTCGTATCAGACCCGGCGGCGCTTTGGAGGGCGGCAGCCGTTGTGCGGAATCGGGGTTACGTCCTTGATGGACTTGATGTCGAGGCCGCTTGCAGCCAGTGCTCGAATCGCGGACTCACGTCCCGCTCCAGGGCCCTTGACCTTCACGTCGACCGACCGGATCCCGTGCTCGGTAGCAAGCTGCACGGCATTCTGCGCCGCGACCTGGGCCGCGAACGGAGTTCCTTTCCGTGACCCTTTGAAACCGATCCGACCGGCACTCGACCACGCCAGAACATGTCCGGTCGGGTCCGAGATCGACACGATCGTGTTGTTGAACGTCGCGGCGATCGAGGCCACTCCGTGCGGGATGTTCTTCCGCTCTCGCTTTTTTGTTCCTGCCCTGCGGGCGCCTGCTGCTTTTGGTTTCGCCATTTACGCTCTTCCTATTTAGATCGCGTGAACTACGCCGGACATTGGAATGTCCGGCCACATTGAATTACTTCTTCGTCGCTTTCTTCTTTCCGGCGATCGACATCTTGCGAGGTCCCTTCCGGGTCCGGGCGTTCGTGTGCGTTCGCTGTCCGCGGGTCGGGAGCCCACGACGGTGTCTCATCCCGCGATAGCAGTTGATCTCCATGAGGCGCTTGATGTCGAGACCGACGTCCTTGCGGAGGTCACCCTCGACCTTTCCCTCGTCGGTAATGATCGTCCGGATTTTTCGGACATCATCCTCGCTGAGGTCCTTCACGCGAGTGTTCCTGTCGACACCCGCCTGCTCGAGAATCCTCGCCGAACGCGGCCGGCCGATCCCATAGATATAGGTCAAACCAACTTCGACGCGCTTTGCCAGTGGTAGATCGACGCCTGAGATACGTGCCACAGATTCCTCCGATTTGAATGCTGACTCCTGACTCGCGCTCTGGCAGTCAGGATCTGTCTCTTATCCTTGCCGCTGCTTGTGCTTCGGGATCTCGCAGATGATCCGGATGACACCCTGACGGCGTACAACTTTGCATTTGACGCAGATTTTCTTGACTGACGAACGGACCTTCATGAAAACACCCCTTACTTGTACCGGTAGATGATTCGACCCCGTGTCAGGTCGTACGGTGATAGCTCGACGAGCACCTTGTCTCCGGGAAGAATGCGGATGAAATGCTTTCGCATCTTTCCGGAGATATGGGCCAGTACGCGATGCTTGTTCTCGAGCTCTACCTGAAACATCGCGTTTGGCAGTGTCTCGAGCACCGTTGCCGTGACTTCAATTGCTTCTTCTTTTGACATCTTTCTCCGTTGCCCTGCAACCCGAACTTCAACATTCAGCATTCACGAGTCGTCAGTCCGTCCGGGACTGTCGACTCGTGAAGGTTGAATCCTTACCCCCGGCCGAGCACCATCGGCCCTTCGTTCAGAATTGCAATCGAATTCTCGAAGTGCGCAGCAAGACTTCCGTCAAGTGTTCTCGCTGTCCAGCCATCTTTGTCCGTGCGTACGTCCTGGATTGACCCGTTCGTCCCCGCCCGCGCAATTCGAGATGACAGCTTCGAGCCGATCTCACAGACCATCGGCTCAATCGCGAGCACCATTCCTTCCTTCAACTCGAGACCACGGCCCCGCGTTCCGTAGTTATGGACTTGCGGATCCTCATGCATGCTTCTTCCGATTCCATGTCCCACAAAGCTACGGATCACGTGGAAGCCACGAGATTCCGCGTGTCCCTGAACCGC
The DNA here is from genome assembly GCA_035576005.1 of Thermoanaerobaculia bacterium. Lineage (GTDB taxonomy): Bacteria > Acidobacteriota > Thermoanaerobaculia > Gp7-AA8 > Gp7-AA8 > DATLXH01. The sequence goes on from DATLXH010000109.1 coordinate 14,805, forward strand.
AGCGCCGATGTCACCCAGATGACGCCCCGGCTTCATTTCCTCGATCGCGAGCTCGAGACACTCCCGCGTCGTATTCATCAACTCTTCAGCCCTTGCCGCAATTTTTCCGACTGCAACCGTGATCGCCCCGTCACCGACGAAGCCATCGACCACGGCGCCAAAATCCATCGTGAGAACATCTCCGTCACGCAACTTGTCCCGGTTGGGAATCCCGTGAACGATCACATCATTCGCCGACGTGCAGATGACCGCCGGGTAGGGAGGCATCCCCATGGGGGCATATCCCTTGAACGGCGACTTCGCACCGCGCTTGCCAAGCTCTTCCTCGGCAACCGCGTTCAACTGTGCCGTCGTCACACCCGGCTTGACCATTTCACGAAGCAGTTCGAGGATCTCGAGAACCACACGGTTCGCGCGATCCATGATCCCGATTTCTTCGCGGCTCTTGAGGACAGGACCTCTCATTCCCCTACGAGCCGCTCAATTCTTTCAAAGACCTGGTCCACGGACGCATTGCCGTCGACCTCATGCAGGACGTTCTTGTCTCTGTAAAACGCAACGACGGGAAGTGTCTGTCTGTGAAAGGATTCGAGACGCTTCCTTACTGCCTGCTCGGTGTCATCCGGGCGGACAGTCAGCTCCGAGCCACACCTGTCGCACACGTTCGCGACCTTCGGTGGATTGTTCTTCTGGTGATAAGCAGAACCGCACTTGATGCAGGAGAGCCGTCCGGAAAGCCGGCCGACGATCAGGTCATCAGGGACCAGAAGTTGCAGAACGCGCGCTGACGCTCCCTCATTCCCTCTAAGGATCGGTTCGAGCTTTTGAGCCTGTTCGGTCGTTCGAGGAAATCCATCGAGCACGTATCCCGAGGTAGCATCGGCCTCGGAGAGCCGATCCTGGATGATGCCGATCATCAGCTCGTCGGGAACGAGCGCTCCGGCAGCCATGATCGGTGCCGCCTCTTTGCCGAGAGCGGTGCCAGACTGGACCGCCTGCCGCAGCATGTCTCCAGTGGAGACGTGCGGAATATCGAATCGGTCCGCCAGGCGTTTCGCCTGCGTCCCTTTTCCGCTTCCCGGCGGGCCGATGAAAATCACCTTCACCAGCCTTATCCCCTTCGCCCGCGGATGCGGCCGCGCTTCATGATGCCGTCGTAGTGACGCATCACGAGCTGGGATTCGACTTGTTGAATGGTATCCATCGCGACGCCAACAACGATCAGAAGCGACGTGCCGCCGAAGTAGAACGAAAATCCGAGTCCCTCTGTGAACCAGAGAGGAAGAGTGCGATCAAGCGTTGGCCCGATCCCGAAAGGAAGCGACCCGACGTGCACGCCCGTGATGAGAAACTCGGGCAGGATCGTCACGGCCGCCAGGTACAGAGAGCCGATCAGGGTGATGCGGGTCAGGACGCGATCGAGATAGTCGGAGGTTTTCTTGCCCGGTCTGATTCCCGGAATGAAGCCGCCGTACTTCCTCATGTTGTCAGCCGTATCGACAGGATTGAAAACGATCGACGTGTAAAAGTAGGCGAAGAAGATGATCCCGAGGATCTGAAGAAGGTAGTAGATCGGCTCGCCCATGCCGATCTGTCTGGCGATCGCCTGCGCCCAGGGCGCCTTGATCATTCCAGCGATGGTCTGGGGAAATACCAGAATCGAGGAGGCGAAGATGACGGGGATGACGCCCGCAGTATTCACGCGGAGCGGCAGATAGGTATTCGACCCACCATAGACTTTCCGTCCAACGACGCGCTTGGCGTACTGAACTGGAATCCGGCGCTGCGCCCGCTCCATGAAGACAACGAAGGCGACGACCAGGATCATGAAGATCACGAGCAGCAGGACCGCAATGATGCTGTGCTCGCCCGTCCGGATGTCGCCGATGGTTGTTACGACTGCAGCGGGAAGTCCGACAACGATTCCGGCGAAGATGATGAGAGAGATTCCGTTACCGATACCGCGCTCTGAGATCTGCTCGCCGAGCCACATCACGAATGCCGTTCCTGTGGTGAGGGTGAGCACTGTCATCAGTGGAAACCCAATTCCCCAGAACGCGTCCTGCACACCCGTCGGCACGAGTGGCGCGCCACTGGGTGATGCCTGATTTTTCAGCCAGAACGAAACGCCAAGCGATTGAACGACCGCAAGAATGATCGTGCCGTAACGGGTGTACTGGTTGATCTTGCGACGGCCCATCTCTCCTTCCTTCGAGAGCTTCTCGAGGTAAGGCCAGACGACGGTCAGGAGCTGCAGGATGATCGAGGCCGAAATGTACGGCATGATCCCGAGTGCGAAGATCGAGAGCCGCGCGAGCGCGCCTCCGGAGAACAGGTCGAGAAACCCGAGGACTCCCGACTGCATCGATTTGAAAAAGTCGGACAGAGCAACCGGATCGACGCCGGGCGTCGGCACGTAGGAGCCGAGGCGATACACCGCCAGCAACGCCAGGGTAAAAAAGATCCGCTTCCGGAGATCCGGAATGCTGAATATGTTACGAAACGTGTCGATCATCAAGGCCGCACGATCTCCTCACAGACTCCGCCTGCCGCCTCGATACGTTCTTTGGCGGTTTTCGAAAACTTGTGTGCGTGCACCGTCAGCTTCCTGGTGATCTCGCCTGTCCCGAGGACTTTGATACCGGCGAAGCGGCCCTTGATGAGGCCGGCGTCGCGCAGCATCCCCTCGTCAACCGTCGAGCCTGCTTCAAACCGCTCGAGGTCGCTCAGATTGACCACGACGTATTCCTTTTTGAAAATGTTCGTGAAGCCGCGCTTGGGGAGCCGGCGATGAAGCGGCATCTGACCGCCCTCGAAGCCGAGCATCCTCGAGTAACCCGAGCGGGACTTCTGCCCCTTCTCTCCACGAGCCGATGTCTTTCCGTGTCCCGAACCGGGGCCGCGGCCAACACGCTTCTTGGCGTGACGCGCTCCCTTTTTCGGTTTTAAATTGCTCAGTTCCATATCAATCTCCGTGCTACTGCCGTTCGAGACGGCCAGTGTCAGTCGACGATCTCGACCAGATGCGGGATCTTCGCGATCATTCCACGCGTCTCCCGGGTGTCTACACGCTCAACGACCTGATGCATCCTGCGAAGCCCGAGACCTTTGAGCGTCTCGCGCATCTCGCGTGGGCAACCAATCCCGCTGCGAACCTGCCGGATCTTGATCGCCGGAGTTCCACCTGCGATCTTCGCAATCTTCTTGATCAGTCTCTTGACGACGCCCATTACTCACCGTCCCCGGAAGGCTCGTCACTGGTTCCCCGCAGGGAACTGTACTCTTCGGCGCTCCGCAGCTGTTTGAGTGCCTCAAACGTAGCTTTCACAACGTTATGAGGATTCGCTGTTCCGAGAGATTTGGTCAGAATGTTCTGAATCCCGGCCGACTCCAGAATCGCGCGAACCGGACCGCCGGCGATGACTCCCGTACCTTCCGATGCCGGCTTGAGCAGGACTCGCCCGGCACCGTAGTGACCAAGGACCGTGTGTGGAATCGTCGTCCCTGTCATCGAGACAGGAATCATGTTCTTCTTGGCGATCTCGATCCCTTTCTTGATGGCTGCCGGAACCTCTTTGGCCTTGCCCGAGCCGAAACCGACCCGACCCTTGCCGTCACCCACGACAACGAGCGCGCTGAAGCTGAAGTTTTTTCCACCCTTTACGACTTTGGTGACACGGTTGATGTGGACAACCTTGTCCACCATTCCGCCTTCAGATCTCTCGTCGCGACGATCGCTTCGCTGATTGCCCTGTCCTGGACGCTGCATTGGACGCTGCACTCTGACCTCCGAATCGTTTCTCTGGCTTTACAACCAGCTGGCAAAAGCCAGCCGCTCAGGGCAAAGCGCCCGTTAAAATTCCAATCCGTTTTCGCGCGCCGCATCAGCAAGCGCCTTTACGTTGCCGTGATACAGGTAGCCACCTCGGTCGAATACGACGCGCGTGATCCCTGCCTTCTTTGCTTTTGTCGCAATCAGAGCGCCGACTGCTTTTGCGGACGCTGCGTTCGCGTTGGTGCCTTTAGCATCAGCTTCCCGCGAGGACGCGGCCGCGAGCGTGGTACCGGCCGCATCATCGATCACCTGCACGTAGATGTACTTGAGACTCTTGAAAATCGCGAGTCGCGGCCGTGCGGAGGTTCCACGAAGATTCTTGCGAATCCGCTTCCTGATCCGTCCCCTTGATGCGACTCTTTCTTTTGCACGATCCATGATTTCAATTTCCTTTTGCCGAGGCTCTTGTACCCGGCGTTCTTTGATTCAACTCTATTTGCCCGCTGCCTTACCGGCCTTGCGGCGAATGACTTCATCCGTGTACTTGATTCCCTTACCTTTGTACGGGTCCGGCGCTCGCAGGGAGCGGATCTCCGCAGCGGTCTGGCCGACGCGCTGCTTATCCATTCCACTGATGATGATGTGCCCGGCCTTGTCGACGGCAATTTCGACACCGTCAGGAATCGGAAATTTCACTGGATGCGAGTACCCCAGCTGAAACTGCACTTCCTTACCCTTGACCTCGGCGCGATAGCCGACGCCGATGATGTCGAGCTCCCGCTTGAACCCTTCGCTCACGCCAAGGATATTGTTCGCAACCAGGGCGCGGATCAGACCGTGGAATGCGCGGGTCTGCCTTTCTTCGTTCGCCCGCACGACCTGAATCCCGCCATCCTCGATCTTCATCGAGATGCCAGGGACGAGGCGTGTCGAGAGCATCCCTTTGGGACCCTTGACGGTGATGCTCTCGCCTTCCTGTTTGACTTCCACGCCTTTGGGAAGCGTGATGAATTTTCTACCGACTCGAGACATGACGACTCCTTACCAGACCTGACAGAGAACTTCTCCGCCGACTCCGCTGCGAGCAGCTTCGTTCCCGGAGAGAATTCCCTTGGAGGTCGAGACGATCGCGAGACCCAGTCCGTCGAGGACCCGCGGGATTTCGGCCTTGTTGCGATAGACACGCCGGCCCGGGCGCGAGATTCTCTCGATCCCGTGAATGACCGATTCGCCATCCGCCGCATACTTGAGGCTGATGCGAAGGGTCTGCTGATACTTCCCCTCAACGAGCTTGAAGGTCGAGATGAATCCTTCATCCTTGAGGATGCGGGCAATCTCCACTTTGAGCTTCGATGCGGGAAGTTCCACGCGCTCATGGCGTGCCTGAATTCCATTGCGGATGCGGGTGAGCATGTCCGCGATCGGGTCTGTCATCGACATCTAGATTCCTCCGTGTGATGCAACGGGTTTGATCGCCGTGCGGTCTCGATCCTCTATGGATCGCGATTCGCTCCGGGTTGAGTTCACGTCTGTAGCTACCAACTCGCCTTCGTGACGCCGGGGATATAGCCGCCGAGAGACAGCAGCCGGAAACAAATGCGGCAGAGCTGGAACTTGCGGAGAAACCCACGTGGTCTCCCGCACTGCTTGCAGCGATTCCGTTTGCGCGTGGAGAACTTCGGCTTCCGCGCGGCCTTCACGATCATTGAAAGTTTTGCCATAGTTGTCGTTCCTTACTTTCCGAAAGGCATGCCGAGCTCTTTGAGAAGAAAGCGGGCGTGCTCATCAGTTTCCGCGGTGGTAACGATGGTGATGTTCATCCCCTTCGCCTTGTCGACCTTCGAGTAGTCGATCTCAGGGAAGATGAGGTGGTCGCGGATGCCAAGTGTGTAGTTGCCACGACCGTCAAATCCGCGAGTCGCCACGCCGCGGAAGTCACGGACGCGGGGCAGCGCAATGTTGATGAGCCGGTCGAGGAACTCGTACATCCGCTCGCCGCGAAGCGTGACCCGGACGCCGATGGGAACTCCCTCGCGCAGCTTGAAGTTGGCGATCGACTTCTTCGCCTTGGTCAAGACTGCCTTCTGTCCTGCGATGGTGTTCATCTCATCCAGAGCGCTGTCGAGAATCTTCGCGTTCTGGACTGCCTCGCCCATTCCCATGTTGAGAACGATCTTCTCGATTTTCGGAAGGGCCATCACGTTCTTGATGGAGAACTCGCTCTGCAATTTCTTGCGGACGTCTCCCTGGTAAAGTTCCTTGAGTCTGGCTGCCATGTTTTCCTCTGTTTCGTTATCGAAGATCGCTCAGTCGCGCGATCACTTGCCGAGCTCCGCCTGGCATTTCTTACAAGTGCGGATGACACCTTCGTCCGTGATCTTTCCGGCTACCCGGGTCCTCTCCCCACAACTCGGGCAGAGTATGGCGAGGTTGGAAATCCGGATTGGGGACTCCCTCTCGACAATGCCGCCCTGCTGGTTCTTCTGGGGATTCTTCCTCGTGTGCTTCTTGAGAAAGTTGATGCTCTCGACGATGGCGGTGCCCTTCGTCGGGATGACGCGCAATACCTTGCCCTCTTTGCCTCGGTCCTTGCCGGCGGTCACGATGACAGTGTCATTCTTCCGCACGTGCGATTTCCCGTAAGACTCTTCTTTCTGTTTTGATTTTCCGAACATGGTTGTTTCCTTAGATGACTTCCGGCGCCAGCGAGATGATCTTCATGAACTTGCGCTCACGGAGCTCGCGGGCGACCGGCCCGAATACGCGCGTCCCGACCGGCTCGCGTGCGTCGTTGATAAGCACTGCTGCGTTGTCGTCGAACTTGATGTACGAGCCGTCTCTCCGCCGTGTTTCCTTCACCGTCCGGACGATGACGGCCTTGACCACGGCGCCCTTCTTGACTGTCCCATCAGGCGACGCTTCCTTCACCGACGCAGTGATGACGTCACCGATGCGTGCATACCGGCCGGCAGTCGATCCGCCCCGCATCTTGATGCAGAAAATCTTCTTTGCACCGGTGTTGTCGGCCACCTGCAGAATCGTTCCCATCTGAATCATGATCGCGTCCTCTCACTGCTCTCTTGTGGCCGGACATTCCAATGTCCGGCTTCTTTCCCGACCCGCCGCCGAACTTGATTTGTCCGGACGCCTAGCGAGGCCGTACTACGAGACCCGGGAGATGATCTCCCGGACGTTCCAGCGCTTCCGTTTCGACATCGGCCGTGTTTCTTCGATGATTACCCGATCGCCGACATTGCAGTCGCCTGCTTCGCAATGCGCCATGAACTTGCTCGTCCTGCGGATGTACTTCTGATACATCCCGTGGACGACCAGATTCTCGACCGCTACGACCACTGACTTGTCCATCTTGTTGGAGATGATCACGCCCACTTTGGTCGAACGGTTTCCGCTGTCTCCGCCCTTGCCTGCGAACGGTGTAGGCGTCAAGGCTGCGACGACGGTTTCCACGACGCTCTCAGCCTTCGCCTTGATCGTTTTGATGGTCTTCGTCGCTTTCTTAGCTACTGTGGACTTCTTCGTGGCCATTCTGTTTCTCCAGTTCCTGTTTCTAATTCAACGTTCAACGTTCAACATCCAACATTCCTGCTTCACCCGAATGTTGAACTGTAAATTTTGAATGTTGAATCGGTCTCCGCTACTACTTCGACTCCGCGGCGCGTTTCTTCTCGCCGAGAATCGTCTTGATTCGCGCGATCTCCCTGCGGACTTCGCGCATCTTCGAGGGCTTCTCGAGTGATCCGGTCGAGCGTTGGAACCTCAGCTTGAAGAGCTGTGTACTCAGGTCCTTCTCCCGGGTCTCGAGCTCGCTCGGACCCTTGTCGCGAATTTCTGACGTTTTCATATCCCCACCTCAGTCATCTCACGCGTGACGAAGCGCGTCTTGATCGGCAGCTTGTGGGCTGCGAGCCGGAAAGCCTCTTCCGCGATCTCGCGGCTTACGCCTTCCATCTCGTAAAGGATTCGAGCAGGCTTGACGACGCATACCCACTGATCCGGAGCGCCTTTTCCCTTACCCATACGTGTCTCGAGCGGCTTCTTGGTGATTGGCTTGTCGGGAAAGATCCGGATCCAGATCTTTCCGCCACGCTTGACGTGCCTGGTCATCGCGACACGAGCGGCCTCGATCTGGCGGGCGGTCACCCAGCCGACTTCGAGCGCCTGGAGACCGAAATCGCCAAACGAGACTTTCGCGCCGCGAGTCGCCAGACCGCGACGACGACCGCGCTGCTGCTTTCTGAACTTTACTTTCTTCGGCATCAACATGATGCGGGCTCCTGCTGGAGTGAATGCAGAATTTCAAACGCAGAATGCAGAATTAGCGAAGCCGATTCTGATGCTGACATTTTAGAATTCCGATTCATCTCAATATTCTGTCTCATGAAATTAGCGCTGTTTACCGTATTGCTTTTCCATTCTGCATTCGCTTCTACAGCGGCTTCCGGCGGCTCCGTGCTTTCGCGACTTCGCCTTTGAAGATCCAGACCTTGACGCCAATGATTCCGTACGTCGTCCGGCCGAGAGCCAGGCCGTAGTCAATGTCTGCCTTCAGCGTGTGAAGAGGCAACCGGCCGTCCTGATACCACTCTGAGCGCGCGATCTCAGCCCCATTTAGGCGGCCGCCAACGCGGACCTTGATGCCCTTCGCGCCGAAACGGAATGCGCTTTCCATTGCTTTCTTCATCGCGCGGCGGAACGCCACACGACGCTCGAGCTGCGTTGCGATGTTCTCAGCCACGAGCTGCGCGTCGAGCTCAGGGCGCTGGATCTCCTGAATGTTGATGTAGACCTCTCCGTTGACCATTTTCTGGAGCTCGTCGCGGAGCTTGTCGACCTCAGCACCTTTCCGCCCGATGATGATGCCGGGACGCGAGGTGTAGATGTTGATCCGCATCTTGTTCGCGGTTCGCTCGATGTCGATCTCAGAGACGCCTGCATGCGCAAGACGCTTTTTGAGGTCGAGCCGAAGCTTCAGATCCCGATGCAGAGTTTCGGCGTATGTCTTTCCCGCAAACCATCGGGAATGCCAGGTTTTGTTGAAGCCGAGCCGAAATCCGTATGGATGTACTTTCTGACCCAAAATCGCCTCCGTTACTTCTGTTTCGAGCGGGTTTTCCGCTCACCACGCCGCGCATTGACCGGCGCGACTTCATCAGACAGGTGCACGGTCACGTGCGCCTTGCGTTTCTGGATCCGGAATGCCCGTCCCATCGGGGCAGGCTGCACACGCTTCTCGCGTGGCCCTTCGTTGACGAAAATCTTCGAGACGACGAGCTCATCGACATCGGGCGCGTTCTCCCCGTTCTCGGCGTTGGCCACCGCAGAACGAAGGAGCTTCTCGAGATCCTTCGCGTAGAGCTTGTTGGTGAAGCGAAGGATCTGAATCGCTTCCTCTACCTTCTTGCCCCGCACCTGGTCGATGATGATTCGCACCTTTTGCGGTGACGCTTTCAGGTAACTCAGTTTGGCTTTCGCTTCCATCTCTTAACTCCGTTTGGCTTCTTGCTTACGAAAAAGTCGGCAATCCGAATTACTTGCCCGCCGGCTTGGCGCTCTTCTCGGCTTTCTTCCCGCTGTGTCCCTTGAAGGTTCTGGTGATCGAAAACTCGCCCAGCTTGTGTCCGACCATGTTTTCGGAGATGTAAACCGGGATGAACTTCCGCCCGTTATGGACCGCAATCGTGTGCCCGACCATGTCGGGGCTGATCGTCGAGCGTCGCGACCAGGTCTTGATGACCTTCTTGTCTCGCTCTCGATTCATCGTCTCGACCTTCTTCGCCAGATGGCCGTCGATGAAGGGACCTTTTTTCACTGAACGCGTCATGATTTCTCCTGGTATATGGCTAGCTGCTTACTTCGTTCTGCGCTTGACGATGAACTTCGTCGTCCGCTTGTTGCTTCGGGTCTTGTGTCCTTTGGTTGGCTTACCCCACGGCGTGACAGGATGGCGCCCACCGGACGTCTTCCCCTCTCCACCGCCAAGCGGGTGATCGACCGGATTCATCGACACCCCGCGGTTGTGCGGCATACGACCCATGTGCCTGGTCCGTCCCGCCTTACCGTAGGAAATGTTCTCGTGCTCGATGTTGCCGACCTGACCGATCGTGGCCAGACATCTCTGGTGAACGCGCCGCATCTCGCCCGAAGGAAGTCGCAGTGTCGCCCAGTCGTCCTCGCGTGCCATGAGCTGCGCACTGGTCCCGGCCGACCGGGCCATCTGGCCGCCCTTTCCTTCCTTGAGCTCGATGTTATGAATCACCGTGCCCAGCGGGATATGCGAGAGGGGAAGCGTGTTGCCGACGACGATGTCGCTCTGCGGACCTGAACTGATCACCTGCCCGACGCTCAAGCCATCCGGAGCCAGAATGTAACGCTTTTCTCCGTCAGCGTAGTGAATCAGAGCGATACGCGCGCTGCGATTCGGGTCGTACTCGACGGAGAAAACCTTCCCGTCGATTCCGTGCTTGTCGCGCTTGAAGTCGATTACCCGATATCTCTGCTTGTGACCGCCGCCGATGAACCGTGACGTGACTCGTCCGGTGCTGTTACGCCCACCGGTCTTCGGCTTTCCCTTCGTGAGGGATTTCTCCGGCGTCGACCTGGTGATGTCGTCGAAGGACGGATGAGACTGGAACCGGATTCCAGGGGATGTCGGTCTGTATTTTTTTACGGCCATAGGATCCTCTTCAATTCAACCTTCAACTACACACCCTCGAAGAAGTCGGGAGCCTGCTCCCCTTCTCTGAGCCTCACGTAAGCCTTGCGCCAGTCGCGGCGCTTGCCTTCGTAACGCCCCATCCGCTTCATCTTTCCCCGGATGTTGAAGATGCGGACTTCCGCCACCTTCACTGAGAAGAGCTCTTCCACTGCCTTCTTGACTTCAACCTTGTTTGCTTTCACGTCGACTTCGAACGCGATCACGTTCCCGGTCTCCCGGAGCGCATTCGTCTTTTCCGTCACGATCGGCCTGCGAATGATCTGCATTGCGTTCATGATCCGAGCACCTCTGTCAGCTTGCCGAGGGCGCTCTCGCTCAGAACGATGTAACGGCAATTGACCACGTCATACACATTGACGTTCATCGCATCGACGAGATGCATCTTCGGATGGTTGCGCGAGGCAAGCACCAGGTTCGAGTTCTCGAGCGAGTCGACGACGAGTGCCTTTCCCTCAATCCCGATGTTTCCGAACTGCTCGACGAGAGCCCTGGTTTTCGGCGTGCTCACGACCATCTCGTTGATGATGAGAAATTTTCCATCCTTGAGCTTGAAGGAGAGCGCCGACTTGAGCGCGTTCTTCTTTTCCTTCGCGTTCATCTTGTAGGAGTAATCACGCGGGACAGGACCGAACACCGTGCCACCGTGACGATGGATCGGCGGACGATTTCCACCCTGACGGGCGCGACCGGTCCCCTTCTGACGAAATGGCTTCTTTCCCGAGCCTGAGACCTCGGCCCGTGTCTTGGTCTTGTGCGTTCCACGGCGCAGTGATGCGAGATGGTTCCGCACTGCTTCGTGAATGAGATGTTCCTTGTACGGATAGGCGAAGATCTCGTCCGGCAGCTCGATCGAGCGCAGCACCTTATTCGCGAAATTCTTGATGTCGACGCTCGCCATCACTCACTCCTCTTCCCGCTCTTCGAGAGGCGAAGAACGACCAGGGCATTCTTGCCGCCCGGTACTGCGCCGCGAATGTAGATGAGGCTGTTCTCTTCATCGATCTTCGCGATTCGAAGGTTCTTGACCGTTACCTGATCGCCGCCCATACGGCCGGCCATGCGCATGCCTTTCATGACTCGCGACGGAAATGCCGACGCACCGATCGAACCGGGTGCGCGATGGAACATCGATCCGTGAGAGGCACGTCCACCAGAGAAGTTGTGACGCTTCATCACTCCCTGGAAGCCCTTGCCTTTCGACTGCCCGACCACATCGATCTGGTCGCCCGGCTTGAAGATGTCGACTTGCACCTTGTCGCCGACATTCGCTTCGCCGTTGTACGCAAACTCGATGAGCGTGCGAAGCGGCTGGACTCCAGCCTTTTCGAAATGGCCACGCATCGCGCTCGTCACGCGCCGTGCCGAGAGCTTCTCGACGAGGCCAACCTGAACTGCGTTGTACCCGTCTTTCTCCGTTGTTTTTTTCTGTACGACGAGACAGGGACCTGCCTGGATCACGGTGACGGGGATCATCGATCCGTCGTCTCCGAAGACCTGGGTCATGCCCACTTTCTTGCCTATGATTCCTTCGATCATTTCCTCACCTCGGGGGCCTCGCCTTCCGGCCCCTTCCTGGATCTCTACTTACCGAACGCCTTGATCTCTACATCCACACCAGCCGGCAGCTCGAGCTTCATGAGCGCGTCGACTGTTTGTGTGGTCGGCTCGAGAATGTCGAGCAGACGTTTATGCGTCCGCATCTCGAACTGCTCACGCGACTTCTTGTCCACGTGGGGACTGCGAAGCACTGTGTAACGCGACACCTGAGTCGGAAGGGGAATCGGTCCCGCAACCTTCGCTCCCGTTCTCTTCGCCGTGTCGACGATCTCTGACGTCGATTGATCCAGAACACGGTAGTCATATGCCTTCAGACGGATGCGAATTTTCTCATTCATGTTGTCGTACCCTTTCGTGACTCGCCTTGCAAAGAACAGAAAAGGGTGGCGCGAGGCCACCCCTGGAGAAAACTACTCGAGAATGTCGGTCACCGTACCTGCGCCGACCGTACGTCCACCCTCACGGATTGCGAAGCGGAGACCTTTCTCCATCGCGATCGGGTGAATGAGCGTGATTTCAAGCTGCGTGTTGTCGCCAGGCATGACCATCTCGCTGCCTGCATTGAGCTCGGCGGTGCCGGTGATGTCTGTGGTTCGGAAGTAGAACTGGGGACGATAGCCCTTGAAGAAAGGAGTGTGACGTCCGCCCTCTTCCTTGGTGAGAATGTAGACCTCTGCCTTGAACTTGGTGTGTGGCTTGATCGAACCGGGCTTGGCAAGAACCTGACCGCGCTCGACGTCTTTCCGCTCGACACCGCGGAGCAAAAGACCAACGTTGTCTCCCGCCTGGCCCTCATCGAGGAGCTTGCGGAACATCTCCACACCTGTGACGATCTTCTTGGTGGTTGGACGGATTCCTACGATCTCGATCTCTTCGCCAACCTTTACTTTTCCACGCTCGATACGACCGGTCACGACGGTTCCACGACCGGAGATCGAGAAGATATCTTCAACCGGCATGAGGAAGTCTTTGTCGATGAGGCGCTCCGGGATGGGGATGTAGCTATCGACGGCATCCATGAGGTTGATGATCTTTTTGCCCCATTCAGAGTTGTGGTCGCCGCTCTCGAGTCCTTTCAGAGCCGAGACGCGGACGATTGGAATGTCATCGCCAGGAAAGTCATAGCTCGAGAGGAGCTCGCGGATCTCGAGCTCTACGAGCTCGAGCAACTCTTCATCATCGACGGTGTCGACTTTGTTGAGCGCGACGACCATGTAAGGAACGCCGACCTGACGCGAGAGCAGGATGTGCTCGCGTGTCTGCGGCATCGGGCCGTCTGCGGCGGAAACAACGAGAATCGCACCGTCCATCTGGGCGGCGCCGGTGATCATGTTCTTGACGTAATCGGCGTGACCCGGGCAGTCAACGTGCGCGTAGTGACGCTTGTCGGTTGAATACTCGACGTGTGCGGTCGCGATCGTGATTCCGCGCTCACGCTCTTCAGGAGCTTTATCGATCTGGTCGAAGGCGACGAAGGTCGCCGTCCCCTTGGAGGCGAGCGTACGTGTGATTGCTGCTGTCAGGGTCGTTTTTCCATGATCGACGTGACCAATCGTTCCGACGTTCACGTGTGGTTTGCTGCGGTCGAATTTTTCCTTTGCCATCGCTACCTCCTGATCTCTTCGTACGCTGTTTTCAGACCGGACCCCGAGGGGTCCAATGGATCGAACTCTTACCCTGCTACCTTGGCGATGATCTCTTCGGCGACGCTCTTCGGAGCCGGCTCATACGACGAGAACTGCATCGTGTAGCTGGCCCGTCCCTGCGACATCGAACGGATCTCTGTTGCGTATCCGAACATCTCCGAGAGTGGAACGAACGCGCGAATCGCTTTCGCGCCAGCCCGTTCTTCCATCTGCTGGATCCGTCCGCGACGACGGCTCAGGTCGCCCATCACATCTCCGGCGAAATCCTCCGGTGTGACCGACTCGACATCCATGATCGGCTCGAGAATGATCGGGTTGGCTCGCTTTGCGCCTTCCTGATAGGCCATCGATCCTGCGATCTTGAATGCCATTTCAGACGAGTCGACATCGTGGTACGACCCGTCGTACAGAATTGCCCGGATGCCCGTCATCGGATATCCCGCAACGATTCCCTTCTCCATTGCTTCCTTGATTCCCTGCTCGACCGGCTTGATGAACTCGCGTGGTACCGAGCCGCCGACGATCTCATTCACAAACTCGAAGTTGGTTCCGTCCGTGAGCGGCTCGAAGCGCATCTTGACGTGTCCGTACTGTCCCTTACCACCAGACTGACGGATGAACTTGCCCTCGGCTTCCGACTTCTTCGTGATCGCTTCGCGATACGCGACCTGCGGCTTGCCGACGTTTGCAGCAACATTGAACTCACGCACCATCCGGTCGACGATGATCTCCAGATGGAGCTCGCCCATTCCGCGGATGATGGTCTGATTCGTTTCTACATCCGTGTGAACCTTGAACGTGGGATCTTCCTGCATGAGCTTCTGCAAGGCCATTCCCATCTTTTCCTGATCGACCTTCGTTTTCGGCTCGATGGCCACGGCGATGACGGGCTCCGGGAAGTTCATCTTCTCGAGAATGATCGGCCTGTCTTTGTCGCAGATCGTGTCGCCCGTCGTGACGTTTCGCAGCCCGACTGCAGCCGCGATGTCACCGGCCCAGACTTCCTTGATCTCTTCGCGCTTGTTCGCGTGCATCTTGAGAAGACGCCCGATGCGCTCGGTGTTGTCTTTCGTTGAATTGAGCACGGCCGTCCCGGAGTCGATGTGACCCGAGTAAACGCGGAAGAACGCCAGCTGCCCGACGAATGGGTCGGTCATGATCTTGAAGACCAGACCGGCGAAAGGCTCAGAGTCTGAGGCGCTTCGCTGATCCGGTTTTTCGTTGTGCGGGTTGATTCCCTGGATTGCGGCAATGTCGACCGGTGAAGGGAGGTAATCGACGACGGCGTCGAGCAGAGGCTGAACGCCCTTGTTCTTGAATGCGGTCCCGCAGATCACCGGGGTAATCTTTCTGTCGATCGTGGCCTGGCGCAGCGCAGCCTTGAGCTCGCCGATCTCCAGTTGCTCACCGCTCAGATACTTCTCGAGCAGATCGTCATGCGACTCGGCGATCGATTCGACCATCTTCTCGCGGTAGTGCTTCGCTTCTTCGAGCAGCTCGGCGGGAATCTCAGCAACTTCGTACTTCGCGCCGAGGGTCTCGTCCTTGAAGATGAGCGCCTTCATCTGCACGAGGTCAATGACACCCTTGAACTGATCCTCGGCGCCGATCGGAATCTGCAGCGGAACTGCGTTCGCTTTTAATTTGGATTTCAGCTGGTTGACGACCGACTCGAAGTTCGCGCCGACGCGGTCCATCTTGTTGATGAACGCAATCCGTGGAACCTTGTACTTGTCGGCCTGACGCCAGACGGTCTCGGACTGCGGTTCGACTCCGCCTACTGCGCAGAACACACCGACTGCGCCATCGAGAACGCGAAGCGACCGCTCGACTTCCGCGGTGAAATCGACGTGCCCGGGGGTATCGATGATGTTGATCCGGTTATCGCCCCAGAACGCAGTCGTCGCGGCGGAGGTGATGGTGATGCCGCGCTCCTGCTCCTGGACCATCCAGTCCATCGTGGCAGTACCCTCGTGGACTTCACCGATCTTATGCGTGATGCCGGTGTAGTAGAGGATCCGCTCAGTCGTCGTCGTTTTACCGGCGTCGATGTGAGCCATGATCCCGATGTTGCGCGTTCTTTCGAGAGGTACTTGTCTAGCCATGACGATTGTTTCCCTGTGAGCGCACCCGCCTTAACGGCGAGCGATGAAATGACCGATCCTCCAGCAGGAGGAAACGGCGACAAACGAACGAACCATCACGAGGATGACTCGGCCGTTTCGTACAGACAGCTTTCGCCGCCTGACTCAATTGTTCGTCACTTCAATTTCCCGTTGCTCGGTCCGGAACCGCAGAACTAGTTGCCTTCTGTGTTATCCGGTCGAGACGGAGCTACGGGGGGCCTTGGAGAAAATGCAGAATGTTAATTGCAGAATGCAGAATGATAAATCACTCCGTTATTCATGCTTGATTTCTGCAGCCTCTCCTTTACTTACCAGCGGTAGTGCGCGAAAGCCTTATTGGCTTCAGCCATTTTGTGAACGTCTTCACGCTTCTTGATCGCGTTTCCACGATTGTTCGAAGCATCCAGAATCTCTCCGGCAAGCTTGTCCTGCATCGTTTTCTCGCCGCGGCTGGTGGCGTAACTGATGAGCCACCGGATGGCGAGTGAAGCACGACGGGCAGGACGAACTTCGACGGGAACCTGGTAGTTTGATCCGCCAACTCTGCGGCTCTTGACCTCGAGCGCTGGCTTCACATTGTCGATCGCCTTCTTGAAAATCTTGAGCGCATCATCCTTGGCGCGCTCTTCGACCTTCTTGAGGGCTCCATAGAAAATGCCTTCGGCGGTCGATTTCTTCCCTTGAATCATCAAAGAGTTGATGAACTTGGTCACCAGCTGGCTGCTGTAGACCGGATCCGGCAGGATCTCGCGTTTCGGAACTTCTCTTCTTCTCGGCATTGGTTTCCTGATTTTCTTCGTGTAGGACAGACACTCTTGTCTGTCCCGTCGCGCTGATTACTGCTTCGGCCGCTTCGCGCCGTACTTGCTCCGGCTCTGGTTTCGCTTGGCCACGCCTGTCGTATCCAGGGTTCCGCGGATGACGTGATAACGCACCCCTGGCAGATCCTTCACACGGCCGCCCCGGATGAGGACGATCGAGTGCTCCTGGAGGTTATGACCGACACCCGGGATGTAGGTCGTGACTTCGACCCCGTTTGTCAACCGTACACGCGCAACCTTCCGCAGAGCCGAGTTCGGCTTCTTGGGGGTCGATGTGTAGACTCTGGTGCAAACCCCGCGCTTCTGGGGGCTCGACTGGAGGGCTGGCGACTTGGTCTTGCTGTTGATCTTCGCGCGACCCTGACTGACCAGTTGATTAATCGTAGGCATTCAAAATCCTCTTGAGATGGGAAAACGACCGACAATCCCGAAGTTCGGACTGTCTGGTGGGGGAAACCGGCGCACTCTACGTGGCGGCGCGAGGGTTGTCAACCCTTGCCCGGCGATCAACAGGGATCGTTTTTCGCTTTATTCCGGTTCCAGGACCGATCACCCAACTGCGAGCTCCTGCTGTCGTACAGCCTCGCATTCGCGAGGCGTCCTGACTGGCGACTTCCCAGATCGCGCTGCTACTCCGGAAATGCACTCGCCAGCTCGGCGATCATCGCACCCTGGCGTGAGAGAAGGCGATCTGCGATCTCGACCATTCGCCGGTTGGGTACCGCGATTGATCTCGCGGCGAAGACCCGTTCGAGCGCCTCAGTCTCCCGACCCGGGCCCAGAACCATCGACAGGATGATGTACGCAGCCGCTGACGATCGACTGACTCCTGCGTGGCAATGGATTAAAACCGCACCCGGGTCTACCTCGATCTGGCGAGCGAAGTGAATGAGGTCTTCGATATCATGCTCTCCCGGCCCACCGCCCGGACCCGAGTCCTCAAACTCCAGCCTCAACTTTCGAGCGATGTTTCCGTAACCGGCAGGCGGTTCGTCCGCTGGATCGCCGATGGACACGAGATACGAGATCGCCGAACAACGCTGCGGCGTGGTGAGTAACGCCGCGGCCGATCCTCGGTCGAGAATCACGATATCGAATTCACCGTCACTGCTATCGCCAGCAATCACGTCGGTCTTGCCAACAGCGTGCGAATCGATTGCAGAATGCGCTTGTCGCTCGGAATGCCGAGCCAGCCCCGCTTCGCGACGAGCGTGTCGTGCACCCGAACCTCGAACGACCCCCTGGGACCCTGTGCGAGCTCCACTTCGAAGTCAGGCTGCTGCTTGAGCATCTCTGCCACACGGGCAGCTCTTTTCCTGACTCCCCCTCACGAGGGGCAGTGGATGACGAGCACGTGAACCATCGGGTCTCCTCGGTCGAAACCTGGCTGCGGGGTGCCGCAAACAGCGGCAGCATCACCCCGGTGGCACCCTACGCCTCCAGCTTCGCGTCCATCGTAATTTCCGCGTTCAGCAACTTCGAGATCGGACAACCTTTCTTCGCGTTGTCAGCCGCGGTCTTGAATGACTCCTCGCTTGCGCCGGGTACCTTTGCCGACACCGCGAGATGGACCGCTGTGACGGTGAAGCCCTCACCCTGCTTCTCAATTGTTACGGTTGCCGTGGTGTTGATCGACTCAGGGACCAGTTTCACGTTCGTGAGTTGTCCGGACAGAGCCATGGAGAAGCATCCCGCGTGCGCCGCTCCGATCAACTCCTCGGGATTGGTCCCCTTCCCTTCCTCGAAACGGCTGCTGAAAGAATACTGCGTCTCCTTGAGCACACCGCTCTCGGTCGAGATCACTCCCTTGCCTTCCTTGATGCTGCCCTTCCAGACTGCGGACCCTTTTCTTTTCAAAGTTTCCTCCTGAGCGTTACACACCGCAAATGGGTGTTTCTATTCATCTACCATTCCACTTGCATACTGATAGTCGAGGCAAGCCTGCGGTTTGCTGGACGCCGAGGAAATGACGCACAGGGCCGCCGACCCGTCTGGCCACGCCGGAGCGAGGAGAACGTCTGAGCAAACGCGGGCTAACGGATAAAGTAGCCGGCGACGCGCCACTTGCCTCGGTCTATCGTCATGACGACAGTCTCGACCGCGGCTTCCTTCTGCCCGAAGGCTGTGGCGTACGTGACTGTCACGTAGTCACCGTCAGGCGCACCCGGAATCGCACGTGAATAGTCGGCCGCCTTGAGCGTCCTCGTGATTACGGGACCGAGAGGGGCGCGCACACTGTCCATGGCGGAGCGCCACTGCTCCTCCGTCACCGCCGCACGGAACATGGACGCGGCACGCCCCCAGCTCTCGTCGTATCTCCCTCCGTCGGTCATCCCCAGCCATGCGCGAGATTCCAACTCAGCCGCTACTGCCTTGGACTCGGCTGCAGCGCTCTGTGTGTCGGGTCCCGATGAGACGCCGGGCGCCACGCGGGAAGTAGAACCTGCGCTGCACGATGTTAGTAGCAGCAGAACAGCAATGAGAAAAACCGACAGGCGCACGAGTCCTCCTTCTACCGGCTGGCGTACCAGTCGCAATTGAAGCCTTACCGCAGTGTGGCGCGACTCATCACATCAGCGGCGCCGGGTTGAGGATCCTGTCGAACGCTTAGACGACTTCGAAGCCCGAACCGGAGCCTTGGCCTTCCTGGATGCGACACCGGCCTTTCGGGCCCCGGACCTGGTACCCTTCGCGGGAGACTTGGCAGACCGTGACGTTGTCTTCGCTCCCCGCAGACCCGCTTTGAGCAGCCGGGCCTTCGTCTCGGCGGACCTTGCAGACGCACGCTTCCTGCTTCGGCGACTGCGCAACTGCTCGGTCGTGCTGACTGCGCGACCATAGACCGCGCGCTCCCTTTTTCTTCGAAGCTCGACTGCAAGGCGCAGCGCCTCTTCCTCTCCATGTTCGGTGATTGAGACGAACTCGCGACGAATCTCACCGGGCATCGGACTCCACGCCACCACGAAACTCTCGCGCGACTGATAAACACCAGGCACGCCTGTGCGGTTTCTCGTGCTGACCGGTGGAACAATCCGATCAGTACGCGGCTTACCCAGCTCTTTTTCCTTGGCATCTCTCCACTTGATCACCGACGTTCGAGCCATCTCCGTGCCGCCGTGGGAAGCGTCCGCCAGATACTTCGAGTGGGTCTTTCCGTTGTACGTGACACGCGCATACCATCCGACTCCGTGGCGCCCCGGATCATCGATGCGTGTAATTCCCTTAACGTGAGGCCAACTTTTTTTTGATTTCTTCGCCGGCATGTTGATGCTCTCCTTCTATTGCTACGGTGTTTCGATTGCACTGGCCCGCTCCGATCCGCTCGCCAGTGATGTGACTGTATCTTACCGCAAGTGGAGCTCAGCGCGAATACTCGAAATGCGGCCGCCGATGGTTAGCCGCAACCCTAACAAGCTAACCCGCAGGCCGCGTCCATCCGGATCGGGAACGGTTCGCGGTTCGACGGTCCGATTCGGCAATCTCAACGCGACATATCCCGGCACCTTTGTCGCCTTCTCTCCGGAGCGACTCTTCACTGCATTGGGCAGCAACGTTGTCGACGTGAACTTCTTTGTCCCGGGAACAACGACACCGGCAACTGTTTCCGGATTCGGTTCCATTTTTACTGATGTCGACCTGAGCAGCGTCACCACGATTCAGTACTTCGACGCGGCTGGCGCGAGCCTTGGAGTGTTCACAGTTCCGCCGGCCACCGGCGATGTCTCATTTCTTGGCGTGTCATTCAACGCCGGCGAGCGGGTTAGTCGCGTTCGGATCACATCAGGGAATGTCGCCCTCGGACCGAACGACTCAGTCGCGACGGACGTCGTCGTGATGAATGATTTCATTTACTCCGAGCCGGTCACCGCTGCTGCAGCAGCAGAGGCCGGGATACCGACGCTGTCGACCTGGATGACCTTCGCATTCATCGCCCTGATTGGCATGATCGGCTTCCTGCGGATTCGCTAAGCCACTAACAAGTCACTCGCGAGCGGGTTAACAGCGTGGAAAGCTGGTGAAGAGGTGATGACACGCGGCTTGGACTGGCGCCCCGGGGGCGAATCCCTCTCCCCGGCGGGGAGAGGCTGGTCGCGTAAGCGACCGGAGAGGGGCCGCGAGAGATACGGAGACCTCGCCCTTTCCCACGGACTGACGAGACTTTCACGCCCCTCTCCCTGCTTTGCTTCGCTCGCTTCCCTCTCCCCGCCGGGGAGAGGGATACGCCGCTTCGCGGCTCAACGACGTCAGACAGTGAACCGGTGTCATCAGAAGCGTGAGAACAGCATGAGGACACGCTGGTGAAGAGGTGATGAAGCGTCCCTCCTTGGTACCGCAGGAGGCGCTTTGTGGCCGGACATTCCAATGTCCGGCGGTTTCGCTCGCGCCTCCAGCGCGCCGGACATTGGCCTCCCCTGGCTGCAAACGCGCCCGAGCTCATTCAATCGAAATGCATATACTTTCTCTCCAACGGTCACACGGGGGATAGAGACTATGAACAGGTTGAATCGATCGGTCGCTTTGAGTGCGCTGCTTCTCATGGGCGGACTGCCTCTTTTCGCTCAGAAAGAACCGATCTCCCACGAAACACTCTGGCTCATGAAGCGGGTCGGCGCTCCTGCCGTCAGTCCTGACGGTAAGTGGGTCGTGTTCTTACTTACCTCTCCGTCGTACGAAGAGAAGGAACAAAGTGCCGACCTTTGGATCGTCCCCGCGGATCGGAGCGCAGAACCGCGACGCCTTACATCAACGAAGGCAACCGAGAACGACGTTGCCTGGAGCAATGACAGCCGCAGACTCGCCTTCGGAACCAAACGGGAAGGAGACGAGGAGAATCAGATTTACGTCATCGACATCGCCGGGGGTGAAGCGACGCGAGTCACCTCGCTCACTACCGGAGCAAGGATGCCAGTCTGGAGTCCCGACAACAATGCGATCGCGTTCATGAGCGGAGTCTTTTTCGGGGCCGCCGATGAAGAAGCCAACAAGAAAACTGCTTCGGAGCGAAAGAGTCAGAAATTTAAAGTACGTGTTTACGACACATTCCCGATCCGCCGCTGGGACAAGTGGCTCGACGACGCGCAATCGCATGTTTTCGTTCAGAGACTCGACGCTGGCGCGAAGGCAAAGGACCTCCTCGCGGGAACGCTTCTGGTGAGCGGAGCAGGTTTCGGTGGCCGCGGCAGCGAGGGATCGGGCGATACTCTTGACCTGGCCTGGACGCCTGACGGAAAGTCGATTGTCTTCACGGCAACGAGTAACCGGAATACCTCGGCGTTCGCATTCACCAACACGCATCTTTACGAGGTCGCGGTCGCCGGCGGCGAGCCGAAACAGCTAACGAGCGGGAACGACAGCTTCAGCCGTCCAAAGTTCAGCTCTGACGGAAAGAAGCTCTACTACCTGATCTCGTCAGACTGGGGCAAAGTCTACGCCCTCGACAGGCTCGGGATGACAGCATGGGCATCCGGAGCCCTACGGTTCATCACGATCACGAAGGATTTCGATCGATCGATTGGAAGCTGGGATCTGAGCGGAGACGGCCGCACGATCTATCTGACGGCTGAGCACGCAGGCACTGAGCGGATCTTTTCGATGCCGGCGGACGGCGGTGAAGTCAAAGAGCTCGTCGCCCCTCCAACTGGTGTCTACACCTCCCTAACCGTCGCCGACCGCTCCCGGACCCCCGTTCTCATCGCGAGCTGGGGAAGCTCGATCCAGCCGGCCGAGATTGTGTCGATCGATCCAGTTTCCAGGACCCACAAGCTCCTCACGAGCTTCAACGTCGCCAGCGCTGCGAAGATCGACTGGAGCGCTCCGCGGCACTTCTGGTTCACAAGCTCGCGCGGCAAGAAAATTCACAACATGATCGTGTTGCCTTCCGGGTTCGACCCAGCCAGAAAGTATCCGCTTTTCGTTCTCATTCATGGCGGCGCAGCCAACATGTGGCGCGATCAGATCTCCCTTCGATGGAATTACCATCTCCTTGTGAAGCCGGGCTACGTCCTGCTGCTGACGAACTACACAGGGTCCACCGGGTTCGGTGAGAAGTTCGCCCAGGAGATCGGAGGCGATCCTCTGGCCGGACCGGCGACCGAGATCAACGAGGCGGCCGATGAAGCGATCAAGCAGTTTTCATTTATCGACGGATCGAGACAGGCGGCGGGTGGCGCAAGCTACGGCGGGCATCTCACGAACTGGCTCCTTGCCACCACGACCCGCTACAAGTGTCTCATCAGTCACGCCGGCCTGATGAACCTCGAGGCCCAGTGGGGAACGAGCGACGGAATCTACCATCGCGAGATCGTGGCGGGTGGGCCGGTCTGGGAGCAGGGGAAAGTCTGGCGCGAACAGAACCCGATTCGCCGGGCGGCCAGCTTCAAGACGCCGATCCTCTTCTCAATTGGTGAGAACGACTTTCGCGTTCCCCTCAACAACACCCTCGAAGCATGGAGCGCCGTGCAGAGAATGCAGGTCCCGAGTCGCCTCCTTGTCTGGCCCGACGAAAATCACTGGATCCTCAAGGGAGAAAACTCCAGGGTCTTTTACCGCGAGGTCCACAACTGGCTGAGCAAGTGGCTCTGATTCAGACAAACACTCCCCGACGTCCGATCACGAACCGTTAACGTTCGAGTGGCGCATTCGTTGTCGCCGGACTCCTCGACACGAAGGTGCAGCAGTCGGTCAGATCACTCCAGTTCGATCTTTAGCCCGCATTTCTCACACTCCTTCGCGGCGAGGCGGCGGAGAGTGGCCTGGATGCGAGGCGCACGGCGATTTTGCGACGAGGCATAGTCGGCACTATGTCAAGGAGCGAAATTGCCGTGCAACGAAGCAGACAGGCCGCTATCCGTCGTCTCGCGGCGAAGGAGTGTGAGAAATGCAGGCTAACGGCATGGTTCGGTCCCGGCATTCCGCCACGACCCTGGCGCCCGACCCGGGATTCCGCCCGAAATCGGCTGCAACAGCAACCGCGAAGCTGTCCGCAGAAGAACTCCCCCATGCAGTTCGCTTGCGCGACCCCGTCTCGGTCAGTCAGAATGGCGCGCACACACTCACAAAAAGCGCTACCTCTTCGGAGCGTTCGAGCTCGACGCCAATCTATATGAGCTCCGAGAAGGCACCCGGATTGTCCGCGTGGAGCCGCGCGTACTGGACGTTCTGTTTTACCTCGTGCGAAACCGCGACAGGGTCGTCTCGAAAGACGAGCTTCTCGAGAAGGTCTGGAAGACGACATTCATCGGCGAATCCGCGCTGAGCCGCTCCATCATGCAGGCGCGAAAGGCGATTGCGTCCGAAGAAGGAAGTGAGGAGGCGATCAAAACCATCCATCGCCGCGGCTATCGCTTCGTCGCCCCGACGGTCGAGGATCATGGGACGGAGCCAGGGCAGGACCCGGCGACTGAGGATCCGGATCCGGTTTCGGCACCAGTTGCGGCCAGCGTTTCGGCGACTACCACACCGACGACGCTCATTTCGGAGAGTCTGGTCGTAGATTCATCCCTTGTTAGTGGAGAGGCCGTCCGAGCGACCGGCCAATCGCACCAGGTCATCCGAGTTCGGAGGACGCTGATATTCGTGGCAGCGGCCATTGTCGTCATGTCCGCGCTTGCACTGCATCGTTCTCATGGCACTGTTCCCGTCTCATCTTCCAGAGGTGTGAGGCTGGCGATCCTTCCTGTTTCCCCCTCCGTCGCGGAGGATGCGGAGAGCCTGCTCCTCGCAGAGATGGTGAGTGATCTCCTGTCGATCAGACTGGCAGCCGTTCCTGGTCTGATTGTTCGTACACCCGGTGAGAGCGAGAGGTTATCGACGTCGATGAGCAGCCTCGCCGCGTTAGCACAGCGCGCCGGTGTGACCTTCGTACTCTCCGGAAGTTTGCGTCCGGTACGAGAGGCCGGCAAAGCTCGAATCGATCTGGCGCTGCACGAGTTTGGAATCAACGGTCGCACCGAAACCACATCTCTCGGTCGCTACGATATCCCTTTCGTCCGCAACCGGTTTGATGTGCAGCAGCTGCGCACGATCAATGACGGCATCGTTCAGCGAGTGATACGAGAGCTCGTTCCACTCATCCACGCCGGCCCCGCCGCCGGGGATTCGCCACGCGATCCGCACGCGTACCGACTGTATCTGCTCGGACGGGACCGACTGAGTGAGGAAAAATGTGACGGGGGGGGGCGCCCTCCAGCTGCTCGAGCGCTCGCTCGAGCTCGATCCTGGCTTCGCTCCGGCGTGGCAGGCTTTTGCACTCGCACACTACGGCCTCGCCTCCTCGTGTGGAGAGGATGCGACTCACTACGAAAAAGCGCTGAACGGGATCAGGCGTGCCGTGAAGCTGCATCCGGATATGCCAAGCGCCATGGCGCTGGAAGCAACGGTGCTGGCCGAGAGCGGGCGCATCGAAGAGGCCTACGAATCTCTGATACGAAGGAAACGAGATGGTGCCGTGGCATGCGACATCGACTACGCGGCGTCAACCGTCCTGTCGTATGCGGGCTATCTTGATCCGGCGCGCAGGAAGCTCGACAGCGTTCTGAGGGCCGACCCCCAGTACCTCGCGATCGGTGGCTGGACGCCTAGTATTCATCTCTATGAATCGGAGCCCGACCGATTTTTACGCTATCTCCCGGCGGCCGAGACCGCGTCGTTCCGCTATTACCGCGGGTACGCGCAGCTGCTTCAGGGAAAGATACCTGCAGCACGTGAGAGCCTCGGGCCCGCGTTTCGTCTCAACCCCCACGACGTCTTTGCGAGGCTCAGTGCGGCGCTGCTCGATACCGTGGAGGGCCGACCGGTAGAAGCCCTCGAAGTACTGCGCGGTCTCGAACGGCAACGCAGGGCTGTGGGCTCCACGGATGGTGCTCTCACTTACAAGCTCGCTCAGCTCTACGAGCGGGCGGGAGACAGCGACTCCGCTCTCGAGAGCCTTGGCCGCGCCGTCGACCAGGGATTCTTCTGTACGCCATGCTTCGCCGGCGATCCGCTCTGGAATTCCGTCCGGTCGAAAGCAAAGTTTACCGACGCGTTCCGGCGCGCTGAATCGAGGCATCGCGCTTTCGGGAAGCGTTTCGGGTTTCTCGCGAGCTCCGGGAGCGGACAAGGGGCGCAGTGAGCCACAAGTCAGGGAACCGTCACGTTACCAACATCCAACCATCAAGTATCGGAGAGTGTGCCGGCCTATGTTGAGATCAATGAAACTGCAACTCGCAATTGCCTTCCTATTCGCCGGGACAGCCTACCCTGGAGGGTCCTCCCCACCCGATCTCGCGATCTCATGGGTCCAGCCAGGGACGTTGACTGGCACCGCGGGAGAGACGGCGCAAATTCGATACCTCATCCGTAATGTGGGGGGGACGGACGCTTTCGCGGTGATCTCCCGCATCGGGACGACTCTCGGTCCAATCGCGCCTGCACGGACACAACCCGGTCCCGAGGCTGGAAAAAGTCTCGAGCGCAAACTCGCTCTGGCCCTCGCCGTGGGCATGCGCGAGCTCTGCATCGACGTGACCTTGCAGAACATCGCGATCGACGATTCTCCGGATCCGAACCCAAAGAACAACCGCGCCTGCAGACCTGTGGTCGTGCAGGAACCCAAGTAAAGGAAACCTTCCGTCGCTCAATGCCCCATGCGCTGTTGATCAAAGTCAGGCCCGTTAAAGGAGAATTTCATGCTAGTCACCAGGTCACCCTTTCCTGTTTTACGAGTCGCGCTCGCGCTTTGCCTTGCGCTACTTTGTGTTTCCGATACTTCCCAGGCGCAATTCCCCGTTCTAACTTCGACAACGACGACCTTTTCCGTGTCCCCAGCCACAGTCACCGGAGGGGCGAACGCAACGGGCACAATCCGGTTTCCCGGCCTCAATAAAGGAGCAATCGTATTCGAGATCACCAGCAACAACGCGGTCGCAACCGTTCAGGAGACCGTGACGATGCTCAATCTCGCCGGAACGGCGAGCTTCCCGATCAGAACATCTCCCGTTGCCTCTTCCACAACCGTGCAGATCCGCATCGTCGGAACCAATACCGATAGGACCGCAACCTTCACGATCGTTCCACCGGTGCTCTCCGGGTTTACGTTGTCTCCGGGTGCCATTGTCGGAGGAAACGCTGTCATCGGCACGGTCACGCTTTCCGGTCCAGCGCCTCTGATCAGCGGAGGACCATTCCGGATTCCTCTTTTTAAATCCTTTGGGCCATCGGTCACCATGCCCTTCGTTGCCGCGGTCTCGTCCGGCCAGACCTCAGCACCATTCACGATCACGACCGTCCCGGTGCTCCAGGCAGAAAACGGGACGATCACCGCCGGTGACGGCGAAACCGCCAGGTCAGTTCCTCTCACCCTGAATCCTCCAACTGTACAGACGATGACTTTTGCCTCTCGAGTGGTAGGGGGGCGGGTTTCAACTAGAGTCGTCGCCACTCTCAACGGACACCAGCGGGTTTCACGATGTCGGTGTCCAGCAGCTCGCCGGGAGTGATCGTTCCTCCTACAGTCACTGCCGACGCAATGAGTCGGGGAATCTTTTTGCCCGAGATCCAACCCGTGTTGGTTGACACACCAGCAACGATTACTGTGACAACAGGGAGCGTGAGTCGAAGTGTAAACTTCGTTGTCATTCCCCCGACGGTCAGTGCGATGAGCTGCACCAGTCCCGGCCGCACACCAGGCTCACCCGTCATCGGCGGCGACTCGGTGACAAACTGCAAGCTCACCCTCAACGGACCGGCGGCTGACGGCGGGATGAGTATCCCTCTCTTCAGCACCGGTCCAGGTTCGGTACCGTCATCTGTCAACGTGTCTGCGGGACAATTGGAAAGCGAGCCGTTCTCCGTCGCCACCACGCAGGTCACGAGCAGATCTCAGCTCTCGATCTTCGCAGGCTCAGCGAACGTCGGTGGGTTCACCGTGATTCCGGTCGCCGTGGCGAACCTGTTGCTTTCGACACAGACGGTTCCGGGCGGGACCATCGTTACCGCTTCGATCATCCTCAACGGCGATGCGCCTCCGGGAGGATTCAGCGTACCGCTCTCCAGCGGAAACATCAGTGCCGCGACCGTGCCGCCGACCATTCTGGTTCCGGCGGGACAGACGACCGGCAGCTTCCCCATCACCACCTCAGTCGTGCAGAACGACACGACCGTAACCATCACCGCTGGCGCGATCGGAGCGACAAGAACCGCGCCGCTGGTGGTTCGCGCGGGCTCGTAGAAACCGACGTTGCGCTTCCATGGTCATTCAGTGAAAAAGCAGCCGAATGTTGGTACGGTGTCGCAGTAGTGAGTTGGAACGAAGGAACGCCGGCTATCGACAGCGGCGTTCCTTCGTTGTTTTAACGGCGATTCGAACCTCGAGAACAACCGGGCGTTAGGCCGGTGCTCGCGGAGCTCGCAGTGACGGTGCCTCAGTAGTGGTTGAATATGAAAGAACGCCGGCTGGACTGATGGGTTCTTTCACCGCTTCGTCTGCATCCAACGTCTGATGGTCTCAAGGGAGTCGCATGAAATGGATTGTCGCACTGATGCTCGTCGTCGGACTGCGCAGCGTCGCGTTAGCCGATGACCCGGCAATCACCGCCAACTTCACGGCGCAGCAACATCTGCCGTCCAACACTCCAATTGAACTGCGCCTCAATAGACCTCTGGAATCAACCGAGGGCCGTCTCGCGCTCTTCGTGGACAAGACCGACGTCACCGCGCTCTTCACCGCCTTGCCGGGTCGCCTTGTCTATCAGGGAGAGCGATACCCTCTGCCTGCGGGTGAGCATGAGGTGATCGTGTATCTGGTCTCGCCCGAGGGATCGTGGAAGGAGATCGGGCGCTTTCCTGACACGTCGCGGCTTCTCGAAGTCGATCATCGCTCCCGCTGCCGATCTCACGGGGAAAGGACAGCTCGCCGAGACCCATCGACCTGACCAGAACGCACCATCGCGATCGCAGTTCCAGGATGCGACGATGCAGATGACGATCCGGAGCGAGCACGAGCGGCCAGGCTTCGCCGTGCGCAGCGAAGGTCAGATCACAGGCGTCACCTTTCGACAGGAAGCCCTGCGCTTTGGTGAGAAGCAGGACAGGGCGCCGCTCATCGACCTCTCGACCTATCGTGTTGACGTTCAGCGCGGGTCTGCGGTCCTATCCATCGGCCACCTCGGATATGGATCGCTACGGCACCTCGTGAATGGTTTCTCGAGCCGCGGGGTCGCTCTAAAGTACGGCGAAGGAAAGCGCCTCTCATTTCAGCTGGCGCTGCTCAATGGCAGCAGCATCGCAGGGTGGGACAACTTTTTCGGACTTGGTCAGGACAAGCATCGCATTCTCGGGGGAACTGTGGGAGCTGAGCTGATCCCGTCCAGACCAGGAGGTCTGCGTGTTGAGACGACGTTGTTCTCCGGGTCGCTGCTGCCGCTCTCCGGGTTCAACCAGGGATCCGTTCAGACAGCCGAGGAGAGTAACGGCGGCGGACTTCGCCTTCAGGCGACATCAAAGAATCAGAGGTTCACCGTCGACGCGGGGATCACAGGAAGCAGATTCAACGAGGCGCTGGACGAGGAGGTGGAGAGCGGTCTCGCCGTGACTCCAATCCCTTCAAGAACGCGGCGCGCACAGTACGCCGACGCCTCGTTCGTTCTGCTGCAGAACCGGACCCTGGGGAAACGAAAGACGGCTACGAATCTGGCACTGAGCGTCCGTCACGAACGGATCGAGCCTCTGTTCCGAAGCGTTGGCGTATCGCTCCAGGCGGACCTGCAATCCGATACCGTCGATCTGACATGGGGCATCGGACCCTTCGCCACACAGCTGAGCCACACCCGGACTCAGGACAACCTGGCTGGAATCGAAACGATCCTGACCACGAAGACTCAGCGCAACGCACTGACAGTAGGAGCGCCCCTGGCCACCGTCTTTGGAGCGGCGGAGAAGACCGCAAAGTATTTTCCTATCTTCGCGCTGCAACTGGACCAGACCCATCAGAAAGGTTCCGGCCTTCCGCCAAACAGCGACTTCGAGCCGGCGAACCTGCCCGATCAGATCAGCCTCAACGGCGGGGCGAGTCTGGCCTGGCAGGTGGGCATTTTCCAGATCGGATACCGGATCGGCAAGACTCTGCAGGATAACCGTCAGATTGGACGGGAACGTGCGGACTTCGACACCTCGACGAATGCCGTGACGATCGGCTTCGCACCAGGCCAGCGCCTCAATGTCAGCTTCGATGTCTCGCGCGAAGAGAACGGCAGTGAAGAAGACGGCAAACGCGATCGAACCAATCGGTTCGGTACGAATGTGTCCTGGACACTTTTCGGCCAGACCGCGCTCGCGGGAAACATCTCGCAGACGCTTGGGAACAACAACCTCGGCACCAGCAATCAGCGAGGAACTGACGGGTTCCTGGAGCTAGCCTCGGGATTCAAGGTACCGCTCGGCGCCCAGAAACGACAAGGCCGTGCATTCGTGAGGTTCGCTGATCAACGGGCAAGATCGAAAGACCTCGTGTTCGGTACGAGCTCAGACAGACAAGGTGCGACGGTTACGTCCGGAGTGACCTTCAGCCTCTTCAAGGGGGAGAAATGAGACGCGTTCTTCTGCTCACAGTCGTCATGATCTGCACGCTCAACGTTACGGCGCAGATTCGTAGAGATCCGGTTGGCGTCAACGTCAATACACAGGGTCCCACCACCGTCTTCATCAGTTATGGCAACGTCCAGGGCAAGATCGCCGCAGAGGCGGTCTGGTGCGCCGGTCTGGTTCCGGCAGCTCCGGATATCGGAATGAAATGCAATCCGGCATCGACCTGGGGCCGTCTTCCGGCGCGATACGACCTCACGAGGACGAGCGGAGTGAATGGACTCACCGACATCATGACGATCACGCAGAACGTGGCGCGTCGTGCCTACGAGAGCGCCGCGAGAGGAGCGAAGTCGAGTTTCTTTTACGTGCGACGCTTCATTGACCCCGCGGGCGGTCCGGATGAGTACGTCTTCGTCATTTGTCGACTTGCCGGCGGAGGCGCAAGCGTGCCGCTCGCGCTCACGGATGTGAAGCTGCAGTTCGCTACGGAGAAGCAAGTCCTCTCCACCCGCGTCGGCGAGGCCCCGCCGGCACTCTCGGCTGACATCGTCTACAACGGAACGGGACGACTTGCCGGTCGCTGGGAGGTCGTCCTCCCGGGAGACGAGCCGCCGACCTCCGAGGATCTGCTCACCGAAGGAAGCCTTCCGATCGAGCTCCGTGGACAGCAGAGACGTTACACGCAGTTGGAACGCTTCAACGTATTCCTGCCTCCCGGCGGTCGTCATCGACTGGAAGGGCCACCACCTTCGAAGCTGCCGACGAGCGTTGAGGGTCTGTATCTGGTCCTGCTGCGCGTCGAAGCAACGAACGACAAGGAAGGCAACACCGACCTGGCGGCACTGGGGTCGGGAGGCGGTGTGGTGACGAGCGGCGGCGTGGCGGGTTTCTCCCTGCCGGTTCTCCGATATTACGTAGGCTCGACGAATCCTTCCCTCGAGGCGGGAGTCCGCGAGCAGATCGAACAGATCCTTCCGCTCCCCGGTTTCGAGGTGCAGCGAACTGCACCCCTTGAATTCACATTCCGCTCGGACTTGCCCGACGTGGTGCTGTCACGCCTCGAGGTTCGCGACGCGTCCCAGGCCATTGTCCTGTCCGCGATCGTCGATCGCAGCAGCGGCAGATACGTTGCTCCGAGCTGGTTGGCTGAGAAGATCAGTGGCGACGCGCTCTCATGGAGAGTCGTCGGCCTCAACGCCGAGAGCCGCGTTGTACAGAGCTCGACGTGGCGGATCCTGAAGTACTCAAAGGCAAAGGAACAATGAGCTTTGTGAAGCGGAAGCAATGCGATTCTCTCGATGCTCGAAGAGCGTGACGCTTCGGCGTCCATCTGCCCTTCAGAGGTCGCCGTCAGATGGCGCCGCGTGCCTCGCGAAGACACATGGAGGACGTCAGAAACGCGGCGCGACGCTTCGCCCGACGCGAAGAGGTGGCGATCACCCAACGCGGAAAAGTGCTCGATCCCGACAGTGAGTTTCGCGGCTCCGTCCGAATCTCCCGGCCACGATAGCCCGCATTTCATTTCCCCTTTGGCATCTGCAAGCCGAGATTTGCAACCAGGAACGCCCACTGGTCAGCGATCTCTTCAATTGTCTTGGTGATCGGCTTGCCGGCGCCATGTCCGGCGCGGGTCTCGATCCGAATCAGAACCGGATCCGTCCCGGCCTGCGCCTCCTGCAATGCGGCGGCGAACTTGAAGCTGTGACCTGGAACGACGCGGTCATCATGATCGGCGGTTGTCACCAGCGTGGCGGGGTAATGCTTTCCCTTGCGCAGGTTGTGGTATGGCGAGTAAGCGTAGAGAGCCTTGAACTCCGTGGGATCGTCAGCGGAACCGTAGTCGTCGACCCAGTATCGGCCAGCTGTGAACTTGTGAAAGCGAAGCATGTCCATGACGCCAACGGCCGGGAGCGCAGCTCCGAAGAGCTCCGGACGCTGGGTCATCACTGCTCCGACCAGCAGGCCGCCGTTGCTCCCTCCCCAGATCCCAAGCTTTTCCGGGCGGGTATATTTGTTCGCTACCAGCCACTCCGCTGCAGCGATGAAATCGTCGAAGACGTTCTGCTTCTTGAGCTTCGTTCCCGCCTTGTGCCACTCCTCTCCGTACTCCCCGCCTCCGCGCAGATTCGGCAAGGCATACACCCCTCCCATCTCCATCCACACCAGACGTGAGATGGAAAATCCGGGAGTCATCGACGCGTTGAATCCGCCGTAGGCATAGAGCAGCGTCGGGTTGTTGCCGTCCAGACGGACTCCCTTCTTGTGCGAGATGAACATCGGCACACGTGTCCCGTCCTTGGACTTGTAGAACACCTGCTTGACTTCGTACTGATTCGGGTCGAATTTCACGTTGGCGCGAGAGACCAGCTTCTTCTCGCCCGTGACCACGTCATAGCGGTAGATGCTCGGGGGAACGGTAAAGCTGGCGAAAGAGTAGAACGTTTCCGGGTCGTTCGGCTTGCCCGAAAAGCCAGACGCTGTGCCGATCGTTCCCAACTCCAGCTTGCGGACCAGCTTGCCCTCAGTCGTGAAGACCTTTACTTCGCTCTTGGCATCCTCGAGGTACTCGGTGACGAAATGCCCTCCAACGTAGTCGACGTCAGTGAGCGAGTTTTCGCTCTGAGCAATGATCCCCTCCCACTTGCTCCGGTCTGGCTGCCGGACGTTGATGGCGATGAGGCGGGCTCGGGGAGCGTCGAGGTCGGTCTTGAAGTAGAAGCGAGGGCCGTCGTTGCCAACGAACGAATACTCGTTGTCGAAATTGTCAATCAGAGCGATCGGCATCCCGTACGGCTCAGTGAGGTCTTTGTAGAGAATCTGATTCCTGGCGTCCGTCCCTTTCCAGACCGAGATGATCAGGTACCGGCCATCTTCCGTGACACTGGCCGAATAGCTCCACTCGGGCTGCTCGGGCCGGTGGTAGACCAGGACATCCTCGGATTGCGGCGTCCCGACCCGATGGTAGTAAAGCTTCTGATTTTTGTTGAGGCTCTGAAATGTCGAGTTCGTGGAAGGCTCGGGAAAGCGACTGTAAAAAAATCCTTTGCTGTCCCTGGTCCAGTCAGTCCCAGAGAATTTCACCCACTTCAATTCGTCGGAAAGCAGTTTGCCGCTCTCGATCTCCATCACTTTCCAGGTTGTCCAGTCCGAGCCCGCCTCCGAGACGCCGTAGGCCATGTGGCGGCCGTCATCGCTGAACGAGTAGCCGGCGAGCGCGATCGTTCCGTCTTTTGACCAGCTGTTGGGATCGAGGAGGGTCCGGGCTGTGGACTCCAGCGATTTCTGCACATAAAGGACTGATTGGTTCTGGAGGCCGCTATTCTTTTGAAAGTAATACCGCCCTCCCCTTTTGGTCGGTATCGAATACTTCTCGTAATTCCAGATCTCTGTCAGACGCTGCTTGATCGATTCACGATAAGGGAGCGTTTGCAGATAGCCGAAGGTCACCTTGTTTTGTGCTTCGATCCATTCCGAGACCTCCCTGGACTCCCGAACGTCGGTTTCCAGCCAGCGATAGGGATCGATCACCTCCACTCCGGCGAAGCTGTCCTTCTGCTCGACCTTCCTGGTCGGCGGATACACAAACTTCGTCTGGGCACTGGCACCGAATGCCCCGAGGGTCAACAGCAACAAGGCGGCTGCGCGAACCTTCATCATGATTCCTCCCGAGCTCGACTGCGTTCAGGCGACTCTTCCTGCCCGCTACGTTGCGAGGCATGAGTGCGAAGTCCGGTCCAGAAGAGCGGAGTTTGCCGTGGAGCAGGTTGGCCAAGGATGGCATCGCGCAAAGCGCCTCGTGCGGACTCATTCACGCATCGCACGGAGTCTGATGGCACGGAGCCACATCACGCGGATGAAGGAGCTTCCCGGGTAGATGAAACGCCAGTAGACCGCAAAGCGGCGTCGGGCGGAAAGGCTGTTGGCATGAACCCTGGTGGTCGTGGAAACAATCGAGCCGCCGGTGGCATCGGGAGTGACGATGAAGTTCATCGTCGCCAGTGTGATTCCAGGTGGCAACTGGCGCCGGAACTTGTCTGGCGTCAACTTCCCGATGCCGATACCGGCTGGAGCCGAGATGACGCTTCCAACAACCATCTCGCGCGGCGCCTCGTCGGCGAGCCAGATGAACCCTGATCTCGTGGCGACCTCGAGGATCGGCTTCTCATCAGGGGCATTGAGAACACTCTCTCTGGTGCGACGTCCGCCGCGACGGATCGTGGTGAGAAGCCGGAACAGCGTGATCTCGTCGGCACGAACTTTGTGGATCGCGTCATAGACGCGCTCCGGCGGAGCTGCGACCCGCGTAACGTGATGCTCGTCGAACTCCCACACCGACATGAACGAGTCGAGCTTCGATGAATGCTGTGAAACACGCATTTCTGGCGCCGGCAAGAACGCGGCAACGAGAGAGATACCGAGACCCACAGCTGCGAGTGCGGCCCCCCGTCTCCTGGTGCGAACCCGAAACATCCGAAGAGGGCGGATCATGCTGAGGCAACCGAGAGTCAGCAATATGAGTCCGCTGTAGAGTAAGAGCGAGCCTGACACCGGCATGATTGTAGTTCTGATGGCAGTGGATGAGCGGCCGACCGTCGATCGCCTCCACTTTGCGGGCAGCGGAGGCCGACCGCGCGGGCCGAGAAGATTAGATCGTCTCGACTGCCTTCTTCATCGCGGCGTGCGCGACAACCATGGTCCTCGGTCATGGAGGAGTGATGCATCGCGACGCGAGCGAGTGTCGCGACCCTAATGGCGAAAAAGTACGGGAGCCGCTGACGGATGCTGCGTGTGCGAAGGTCCATTTGCCAAATTCTCCCTGAAGACGAATGGCTGATGACTCGTCGTGGGAGCGACGTGAATCAAGCGTACGCTGTTTGGAAACTGAGGGGTGAAAATCACATGGATCCCTTCCGCTATCAAGTTCGGCGCCCCCCTCCAGCTCGCATTTTCACCGACCTTTGTCGTTAGACGGCGCTGCCCGACGGCAGGACGAAGTAGACCCCGCCAGAACTCCACTTCGCGGTTCACCCAGATCCAGAGTGTCGTGAGCAGCGAGTCTCACAGCTCCTCGGACTTACGTCCTTTGCAGTCCTCTCGAATGCGTGAGGTTTCAACCGCGGGGGGCACTCGGCAATCGATTCAGACACTAAAAACAGGTCGAGCCGAGGCTCGCCCTTTCTGGTGAAACTTCGTTGAAATCCCAATGCTCCTGACGCCAGTGATATGACGGGCGCTCCTCATCGTCTGCCAGCCCACACCGCTGCCTTGTAGTGGCGGCGGATGGACGCGTCCTTGGTGAGTAACCTCGCCGCCTCGAGCCCAGCCTGCGCGACGATCAATCGATCGAAAGGATCGCGAGTCCAACTGGACCCGCATGCCTCCCGGACCACGTCCTCGAAGGGTGCGGTCGCCGTGTGAAGCCCGATGGTTCGCTCCAGTGAAACAACGATCGTCGCTGCGTCCGCATCGATCCTGCGAATCTCGTTCAAATACTGCAGCTCGAGCAACACGATCGGCGAGATCGCAAGTTCATCTTCTTCCATCACGCCACGCACTCTCGAGGGAAACAGATCTACGCGACCGGCGTATAGCCACACCACCACGTGCGTGTCGAGGTGGATCACGGTTTCCACTCGTCGGACCAGTCGATGTGAACCAGTTCCTGCGGTTCGACAAGGATGCAGTCACGCTTCTCGAGACGCGAGAATTTAGACGTGGTCTCCGGAGGAGAAATCTTGAGAATCTTGCCACGACGCTCGATTTCCAGAGGGACGCCACTGTCGAGCACCTCGTCGAGAACGCGATAAATGTTCTGGCGCAACTTCGAAGCGGTCATTTTCATTACGTACGTTCCTTGTTTGCCAAAACGTACGTACGTGCGTCAGGCATTCCACTGTACGCCCAGGACGCGAGGTGACGGCACAAAGAGACCTCTCCGCCCGGGCCCCGGCCGGGAGATTCGCGAGACTTTCACGCCCCTCACCCTGCTCCGCTTCGCTCGCTTCCCTCTCCCCGCCGGGGAGAGGGAGACGCCGCTTCGCTGCTCAGCCCCAGATCCAGAGCGTCGTGTGAGCAGCGAGTCTCACAGCTCGTCGCACTCAAAGTCAGTCACAAAAAAAGGGCGAGCCGAGGCTCGCCCTTTCTGGTGAAGTGTCGCTGAAATCTTACTGCTCGTCGTCGATGTCCGCCATGGCGATGGCTTCTTCGTCTTCCTGACGCAATGCTTCTTCGAGATCCATCGGTTTCGGCTCGTCTTTCTCGAGGAAGACATCCCGATACGTCGGCATGCCGGTTCCGGCGGGGATGAGACGTCCGACAATGACGTTCTCCTTGAGCCCACGCAGGTAGTCGACACGGCCGGCAATCGCGGCCTCTGTGAGAACCCTCGTCGTCTCCTGGAACGATGCTGCGGAGATGAAGGAATCGGTCGAGAGCGATGCTTTGGTGATCCCGAGCAGAAGCGGAGTACCGTCTGCCGGCTCGCCGCCACGCGCCATGACTTTCTCGTTCTCTTCGAGGAAGCGGAAACGATCCACCTGCTCGTCGATGAGGAAGTCCGTGTCGCCGACGCGAGTCACACGGACTGATCGCATCATCTGACGTGTGATGACTTCGATGTGCTTGTCGTTGATGGCAACCGACTGTGAACGGTAAACCTCCTGGATCTTGTCGACCAGGTAGCGCTGCAGCTCTTTGACTCCGAGAACTGCCAGAACGTCGTGAGGATCGATCGGACCGTCGATGAGAGGATCACCGGCGCGGACCTGCTCGCCTTCCTGAACGTTGACGTGTGTATGGCGCGGAACTGAGTACTCGTGACGCGACCCTTCGTCAGTCTCAACGATGACGCGACGCATACCCTTGACGACGGTTCCATGATGAATCGTTCCGTCGACCTCGGTGATGACTGCTTTCTCCCGCGGATGACGTGCCTCGAAGAGCTCTACGACGCGAGGCAGACCGCCGGTGATGTCCTTCGTCTTGGTCTGTGCGCGAGGAATCTTGGCGAGAATGTCGCCGGGATAAACTTCCTGACCATTGCTGACCATGAGGTGAGCGCCGGTCGGCAGGAGGTATTTTTTCTCCTCGCCTTTCTTCGACTTGACTGTGACCTGCGGCGTCCGCTTCTCGCTCGCAGCTGACTCGACGATGACCATCTGCGTGAGTCCGGTCACCTTGTCTGTCTCTTCGCGGATGTTCTCGCCTTCGACGATATCCTTGAAGACGATCTTTCCGCCGAGCTCAGTGAGAATCGCTGAGGTGAATGGATCCCATTCGACCAGCGGCTGACCCGGAACGACGTGCTCGCCTTCGTGGACCTTGAGGGTCGAGCCGTAAACCACTGCGTAACGCTCTTTCTCGCGGCCTGTTGTGACGGGGGCCTCGACCGGACGCGTGTCCTTCTTACCCTTGACCACGGTGACGACCTTGTCATCCATGATCAGAAGCTTTCCGTTACGGTTGATGACGACGAGATCGCCATTCTTGTTCGTGACGGTGGCAACGTTGAGGAACGCCACACGACCCGGGTTCGTTGCTTCGTGTTTCGACTGCTCGGAAACACGTGAGGCCGTACCACCGACGTGGAATGTACGCATCGTGAGCTGCGTGCCGGGCTCTCCGATCGACTCAGCCGCGATGACACCGACTGCTTCGCCGATCTCGACGAGACGACCGCTCGCCAGATTGCGTCCGTAGCAGCGACGGCAGACTCCGCGACGTGTTTCACATGTGAGCACCGAGCGGATTTTTGCGCGCTCGATTCCAGCTTCCTGAATCGAGTTTGCGAGATCGTCGGTAATCTCATCATTCTGACTGACCAGCTTCTCTCCGTCGATCGGATCCCAGATCTCTTCCTGGGCAATGCGTCCGACGATGCGGTCGCGAAGAGGCTCGAGAATGTCTCCCCCCTCCATGATCGCGCTGACGGTAATGCCTTCGAACGTCTGGCAGTCCTGCTCGGTGACGATAACGTCCTGAGCGACGTCGACGAGACGACGTGTGAGGTATCCCGAGTCAGCCGTTTTCAAGGCTGTATCGGCGAGTCCCTTACGAGCGCCGTGCGTCGAGATGAAGTACTGAAGCACCGAAAGACCTTCACGGAAGTTGGCCGTGATCGGTGTCTCGATGACTTCGCCGGAGGGCTTCGACATCAGTC
The DNA here is from genome assembly GCA_035576005.1 of Thermoanaerobaculia bacterium. Taxonomy (GTDB): domain Bacteria; phylum Acidobacteriota; class Thermoanaerobaculia; order Gp7-AA8; family Gp7-AA8; genus DATLXH01. Next base: position 53,187 of record DATLXH010000109.1, read on the forward strand.
CCCGCATACCAGCGAGCTGACGCACCTGCTCTTTCGAGCCTCGGGCGCCTGAGTCCGCCATCATGAAGATGGGGTTGAACTCGTGACGCTCCTCTTCAGCCTTTCTCATGTCGGAGAACATCTCATCGGAAACCTGCTCGGTCGCACGGTGCCAGATGTCGATGATCTTGTTGTGGCGCTCACCGTGAGTGATCGCGCCGTCGAGACGCTGGCGCTCGACTTCGAGCACGCCGATGCGCGCCTTGTCGACGATCTCACCCTTGCGGGCCGGGATGACCATGTCTTCGAGAGCGATCGAAACGCCGGCTTTCGTTGCGTAGAGGAACCCGACCTCTTTGATTTCGTCGAGCATCTTGACTGTGAGGTCGTTTCCGAAATTGAGGAAGGCAAAGTTGACCAGCTCGCCGAGGCCTTTCTTCTTGAGGAGACCATTGATGAAAGGGATCTCATCGGGAAGATGCATGTTGAAGATGACGCGACCGACTGTGGTCTCGACCAGCCTCTTGTCAACGTCCTGAATCTCGGCGTGAGTGATGTCCTGATCGTTGAAGTGTGTCGTCAGATCGATGAGCTTGCCTGTGACCCGCATCTTGATCGGGGTCAGCAACTCGACCTCGCCAGCCTGAAGCGCGAGGACGGCCTCATCATAACTACCGAAGATCTTCCCTTCACCCTTCGCTCCGCCCTTGGCCTTCGTCAGGTAATAGCAGCCGAGAACGAGATCCTGTGAAGGGACCGCCAGAGGCTTCCCGTTCGCAGGAGAAAGAATGTTGTTCGAGGCAAGCATGAGGACCTGCGACTCGACCTGAGCTTTCGGTGACAGAGGAACGTGAACGGCCATCTGGTCACCGTCGAAGTCTGCGTTAAACGCCGTGCAGACCAGAGGATGAATCTTGATCGCCTTCCCTTCGACGAGAACCGGCTCGAAAGCCTGGATGCCGAGGCGGTGAAGCGTTGGGGCGCGGTTCAACAGTACCGGATGCTCTTTGATGACCTCTTCGAGCGCATCCCACACTTCAACCTGCTGGAGCTCGACCATTTCCTTCGCAGCCTTGATCGTTCCAACCAGACCCTTGGCTTCCAGTCTGTTGTAAATGAACGGCTTGAAGAGCTCGAGAGCCATCTTCTTCGGCAGTCCGCACTGATGGAGCTTGAGCTCCGGACCAACGACGATGACCGAACGACCCGAGTAATCGACACGCTTGCCGAGAAGGTTCTGGCGGAAGCGACCCTGCTTGCCTTTGAGTGTGTCGGAGAGCGACTTGAGCGGGCGGTTGTTGGAGCCTTTGAGGACTCGTCCTCGACGACCGTTGTCGAAGAGAGCATCGACCGCTTCCTGCAGCATCCGCTTTTCATTTCGGACGATGACATCAGGAGCGCGAAGTTCGAGAAGCTTTTTCAGACGGTTGTTGCGGTTGATGACTCGACGATAGAGATCGTTCAGATCGGAAGTCGCGAAGCGGCCGCCGTCCAGAGGAACGAGAGGACGAAGCTCAGGGGGGATGACCGGGATGACGTCGAGGATCATCCACTCAGGACGATGACCCGACTTGCGGAACGCGTCGACCACCTTGAGCCGTTTTGCCGCTTTCAGCTTTTTAATCTGCGAGGTCTCGGTACGCATGATGAGACGAAGCTCATCAGAAAGCTCATCGACGTTGACCAGTCTCAAAAGCTCCTTGATTGCCTCGGCGCCCATCTTCGCGATGAACACATCGCCATGCTGTCCACGAAGCTCGCGATAACGCTCTTCGGTCAGGAGCTCTTTCTCTTCGATGATCTCGGCGATGTCACCTGGATCGATGACGACGTACGACTCGAAGTAAAGAATCCGCTCGAGGTCGCGCAGTGTGATGTCGAGCAAGTGTCCGATTCTCGAGGGGAGTCCCTTGAAGAACCAGACGTGTGAGACAGGCGAGGCAAGCTCGATATGTCCCATGCGCTCGCGGCGGACTTTCGACTTTGTGACTTCGACACCACACTTATCGCAGATGACTCCGCGATGCTTCATTCGCTTGTACTTGCCGCAGAGACACTCCCAGTCGGTGATCGGACCGAAGATCTTTGCGCAGAAAAGGCCGTCGCGCTCGGGCTTGAACGTCCGGTAGTTGATCGTTTCCGGCTTCGTTACCTCGCCGTAGGACCACGACCGGATCTTGTCCGGTGATGCCAGAGAGATCTTGATTGCGTTGAAATCATTGATCGCCTGCGGTTTCACCGGTTGAAACATCTGGTTGAAACTTTCCAAAGTAGCCTCCCTTCAGGAGTTCAGGTTCATGTCAGTAAGGGTGAGGGTGACGATCACTCTCTGAGGAGCTCAACGTCGAGGCAGAGCGACTGCAGCTCACGCACGAGAACGTTGAATGACTCAGGAAGACCTGGATCGTCCGGTACCTCACCTTTGACGATCGACTCATAGATCTTCGACCGTCCCTCGACGTCATCCGACTTCGAGGTGAGCAGTTCCTGCAATGTGTACGCGGCGCCGTACGCTTCGAGAGCCCAGACTTCCATCTCTCCAAAGCGCTGACCACCGAATTGAGCCTTTCCACCGAGGGGCTGCTGAGTGATGAGTGAGTACGGTCCAATCGAACGAGCGTGAATCTTGTCGTCGACCAGATGGGAGAGCTTGAGCATGTAGATGAAGCCGACGGTGACCTTCTGTTCGAAGGGCTCGCCGGTCATCCCGTCGTACATCATGGTCTTGCCACTCTCAGGAAGGCCGGCGGCCTTGAGCTGAGCTTTGATCTCTGCCTCCATCGCTCCGTCGAATACAGGAGTCGAAAAGTGCAGACCGAGAATGCGAGCAGCCCATCCAAGGTGGGTTTCCATGATCTGACCGACGTTCATACGAGACGGAACGCCGAGGGGGTTGAGCACGATCTCGACAGGCGTACCGTCTGGCATGTAGGGCATGTCCTCTTCCGGAAGGATCCGGGAGATGACGCCTTTGTTGCCGTGACGTCCGGCCATCTTGTCGCCCACTGACAGCTTGCGCTTCATGGCGACGTACACCTTCATCATCTTGATGACTCCGGGTGGGAGCTCATCGCCCTTCTGAAGATCTTCACGCCGCTCTTCGGCTTTCTGCTCGAGAACGCGAACTCTGTTCTCGGCGCGCTCGACGAACATACGGACCGTCTCGCGTGCTTCCTCGTCAACCGGGAGAGCAAGAAGCTCACGACGGCTGAGGCGGGAAACGGTATCGCGCTCGATTGCTTCACCCTTCTTCACGAGCGTCTCGCCTGTGCGGAAGTCGACAACGTCGCGCTGCATCTTCGATCCACCGAGGACATCGGCAATCTTCTTGTTTCGTGCGTCAGTGATGATGCGAATCTCGTCCTGGATGTTTCGATTCATCCGGTCGATCTCGCCCTCCTCTATCGACTTGGCGCGAATGTCTTTCTCTACGCCCTTGCGCGAGAAGATCTTCACGTCTACGACAGTCCCTTCGATTCCAGGAGGTGTTTTAAGTGATGCGTCACGGACATCGCCGGCCTTCTCACCAAAGATCGCTCGGAGGAGCTTTTCTTCAGGCGTGAGCTGAGTCTCACCCTTCGGCGTTACCTTGCCGACGAGGATGTCGCCCTGCTTGACCGTCGCGCCGATCCTCACGATTCCCGATTCATCGAGGTCACGAAGTGCCGCCTCGGAGACGTTCGGAATGTCGCGTGTGATCTCTTCGGGTCCGAGCTTCGTGTCGCGTGCTTCGATCTCGAACTCTTCGATGTGGATCGATGTGTAGTAGTCGTCCTTGACGAGCTTCTCGGAAACGAGAATCGCGTCCTCGAAGTTGTTGCCGCGCCACGGCATGAACGCAACAAGGATGTTGCGGCCGAGTGCGAGCTCACCCGCATCGGTGCATGGACCATCGGCCAGAACCTGACCCTTCCTGACGCGCTGCCCTTCGCGGACGATCGGCTTCTGCGCGATGCAGGTGTTCTGGTTCGAGCGCTTGAACTTGATCAGCGAGTAGATATCGGCGCCGAACTCTTTCGTCTCGCCGGTGTCAACGTCCTCAGCTTCGACTCGAACGATGATCCGGTTGGAGTCGACGAGGTCGACGATGCCTGCGCGCTTGGAGAGAACGACAGCTCCTGAGTCACGCGCGACGATGTTCTCCATCCCGGTCCCGACGAGAGGCGCATCGGTGCGGAGCAGGGGAACGGACTGGCGCTGCATGTTGGCGCCCATGAGAGCGCGGTTCGCATCGTCGTTCTCGAGGAACGGGACGAGCGAGGCCGCGACCGACACAAGCTGTTTCGGCGAGACATCGATGAAGTCGATCTTCTCTCTTTCAATCGAAACGAAATCGCCGCTCTGGCGGGCGATGATTCGATCGTGAACGAGATTTCCTTCCTCGTCGATGATGGCGTTCGCCTGAGCGATCGTGTAACGCTCTTCATCCCACGCGGAGAGATAGAACGCGTACGGCTCGGCTTCGGCCGGCTGGAGTGCAGTCTTCTTCGACTTACCGGAACCTTCGGCGAGTGCCGCCTTCGCGATGCGGTTGTTCTCTTTCTGCAGGTCGCGTTTTTCGACTACCTGGTTGAGCTCGAATCCGGCGTCACCTGCCTTGAGAATGCGGTAGTGATCGAGAACGCGACCCCTGTCGACCTTCTTGTAAGGAGACTCGATGAAGCCGTACTCGTTGATGCGCGCGTAGCAGGCGAGAGACGAAATCAGGCCGATGTTCGGACCTTCAGGCGTTTCGATCGGGCAGATACGGCCGTAGTGCGTGGGGTGAACGTCGCGGACTTCGAATCCTGCGCGCTCGCGTGAAAGACCGCCCGGTCCGAGGGCCGAGAGTCTCCGTTTGTGCGTGACTTCGGAGAGAGGATTCGTCTGATCCATGAACTGGGAAAGCTGTGAAGATCCGAAGAACTCCTTGATTGCTGCAATGACCGGCTTCGAGTTGATGAGGTCATGCGGCATCGCCGAGTCGATGTCCTGGTGAACCGACATCTTCTCTTTGATGGCACGCTCCATCCGGACGAGTCCGATACGGAACTGGTTCTCGAGCAACTCACCAACCGCGCGGACACGACGGTTACCGAGGTTATCGATGTCATCGACGCGGCCAACGTCTTTCTTGAGACGGAGGAGGTAATTGATGACGACGAAGAAGTCATCGGGGGTCATTGTCTTCTGCGTAACAGGAGTCGTGAGGTCCAGCTTGATGTTGAACTTGAACCTGCCGACCCGGGAGAAATCGTACTTGCGGGCGTCGAAGAACATCCCTTCGAAAAGGGACTTGGCGGACTCGAGGGTTGGAGGATCCCCGGGGCGCATGCGGCGGTAGATCTCGATGATTGCCTGCTCGAAGGACTTCGCCGCGTCCTTCCGGACGGTGTTGAGGAGAATGTCGCTGACGAGATCCCACTCAGGGAAGATGACATCGGTCTCGGTTACCTCGTGAGCGCGAAAGACATCAGCCCAGTCAGCAGAGACGTTCTCGCCGGATTCGAACAGGATCTCTCCCGTGTTGACGTCAACGACATCGGAGAGGAAGACTGCTTTATCGAGTGAGGCGTAGTCGACTTTCGTCGAGGTCTTGCCGCTCTTAGTGAGCGTCTCCGCCATTTTCTTGTCGAGCTTGATGCCGGCAAAAATCGGCCGGACATCGCGGCGGCCGCGGATCGAGTGCTTCTCTTTCGCTTCTTCCTGATCGAGCACACGGCGGTCGAAGCTCAGCGTCACGTTGTCGCCTGTCTTCGGAAGCTCGAGCTTGATGGGAGTGTAGAACTGGCGAAGGATCTCTTCGTCAGTGGTCAGTCCCAGGGCGCGAAGGAAAACCGAGCCGAGGAATTTACGCTTGCGATCGATGCGGACGTAAAGGATGTTCTTCTGGTCGTATTCGAACTCGACCCATGATCCGCGGTATGGAATGATCTTGGAGAGGTAGGAGTGCGCGGCTTCCCTCGTGAAAAAGACGCCGGGCGAGCGGTGAAGCTGCGAGACGATGACTCGCTCTGTGCCGTTGATGACGAACGTACCGTTGTCGGTCATGAGCGGGATGTCGCCGAAGAAGACTTCTTCTTCTTTCGCGTCCCGCATGTGCTTGACGCCGGTGTCGGGGTCCTTGTCGTAAACGAAGAGCCGGAAGGTGACCTTGAGCGGCACGCTGTAGCTCATGCCTCGCTCCTGACACTCCTCGACTGAGTACTTCATCTGGTTCTCGACCGGATTGCCGCAGATGTCACAGATCTCGACGCGGTTTTTGTTGATGACTCCGCAGCGCTGGCAGTTGACCGTCTCTTCGTGCGGATGATCGGTGATGATCTTGTTTCCGCAGTTGGCGCACGTCATCCGGAGATGCTCGAGGCCCTTGATGTTCCCGCACTTGCACTCCCAGTTCCCGATGGAGAATCGGACGAAATCGAGAGAGCACGTCTCGCGGAAATCGGAGAAGGGGAACACGCTGGTGAAGACTGACTGCAGTCCCGTGTCTTCCCGCTCTTCGGGAAGAAGGTTCATCTGCAGAAAGCGGTCGTACGATTTGCGCTGGACATCGATCAGGTTCGGCAGCGCCATGTAACTTCTGATTTTCGAGAAGTCGTGGCGCACCGGTTCCTGCTTCGGCATTGAGGAATCCTTCATCGGTTCGAAGCTCCTTCTGGTGGTATGTGAGGGATACCGTTGAAGAGACACACTTCCGGAAGGACGACGAATCGGAGCAAATGCACGATGTGGCCGGACACGCCAATGTCCGGCGCCCTCACGCGCATCAAGTCAGATCGTTCGAAGCTTCTCTGGGGTGTAGTGCCCTGTCAGGGAATCCGACGATGCGAGGTTCGCCGCAGGCAACGCGTCGAAATGATTCGCGGGTTTTGAGTCAATGTGGAGAAGGCCGCTCCCCCCCTCTCCTGACTCGCAAATGTAAAAGCTGAATTCAGAACGCAGAACGCAGAAGGAAGAATTGAGAAAAAAGAAGGGGGACCGCTGCCTGCCTTCTTCGTTCTTCATTCTGCGTTCTACATTCTGCGTTCATCCTTCACAACAAAACCGAATTCCGGGCAGGTCCAACCCGCCCGGAATTCAACAGACTATTTGACGGTGACTTTGGCGCCAGCCTCTTCGAACTTCTTCTTGATGTTGGCGGCTTCGTCCTTGTTGATGCCTTCCTTGATGGTCTGAGGAGCACCTTCGACGAGGTCCTTGGCTTCTTTCAGCCCGAGGCTCGTTACTTCGCGAACTGCCTTGATGACGTTGATCTTCTTGTCGCCGACTTCCGTGAGGACGACGGTGAACTCGGTCTGCTCTTCAACAGGGGCTGCGGCCGCTGCTGCGCCGCCACCGGCCATCATCATCGGGGCTGCTGCAGCTGCGGAGACGCCGAAGCGCTCTTCGAGAGCCTTCACGAGGTGCGAGAGATCCAGCACGGACATTGTTTCGATCTGTTTTACAAATTCTTCAGTAGACGTTGCCATTAGAGCCTCCAAGAAGTAGTGGATTAAGCGTTTTCAGTAGGGGTTTCGGTTGGGGATTCGGCTGCCGGGGCATCGCCTGTCGAGGCCTCACTGACCGGCGCATCGACTGCAGGCACCTGACTGGGAGAGGCATCGCTCGGAGGAGCATCACCCGAAGAAGCTTCGCTCGGAGACGCGTCTCCCGGAGTCGCGTCGCCGCCCTGTTTCTTCGCGATCTGGTCGATGACGACGGCCAGGTTGCGAATGTTGGCCTGGAGCACCGTGGCGATCCCTCGCATCGGACTCTGGAGAACATAGAGGAGTTTTGATACGAGCTCTTCGCGGGAAGGAAGCGACGCGATCGCCTCGATCTCCGTTGCCGCGACGATCTTTCCGTCGAGCATCGCGCCTTTGAACTTGACCGTCGGAACATCTTTTCCGAATTTCGTCAGCGCCTTAGCGAGGGCAACTGCGTCGTTGGCGTTGAATGCAACCGCAGTCGGGCCGGCGAACTGGTCGCGAAGCTCGATGAGGGGCGAATCCTTGAGCGCAATCAGAGCGAGCGTGTTCTTGACGACCACGTACTCAGACTTCGTATCGCGAATCTGGCGCCGCAGCTCTGTGACCTGCGGAACTGTGATTCCTTTGAAATCAATCAGGAAGGCATTGGTTGCCTTGCCGATGTTGGCAGCGAGAGTGGAGACGGCGTCGGATTTCTGGTCTTTATTCATCCATCCCTCCCTATTCTGCCTTCAGCTCGCCCACGGTTGCGTCGATCTGAATCGACGGACTCATCGTGGACGAGACGTAAATGGTTCGCATGTACTTGCCTTTCGCGGCAGGCGGCTTGGCCTTGCGAACGGCGCTGATGATCGATGACGCGTTCTCAGCAAGCTGGTCGGGAGAGAAGGAAACCTTCCCAACCGGCACGTGGATGATCGAAGTCTTGTCGACGCGGAACTCGACCTTACCTGCCTTGATCTCCTGGAGCGCTTTCGCTACATCAAAGGTCACGGTACCGGTCTTCGGATTGGGCATGAGACCGCGAGGTCCGAGCACTTTTCCGAGCCGGCCGACCGATCTCATCATGTCGGGGGTTGCGATGACTGCGTCGTAATCAACCCAACCACCGTTGATCTTTTCGACCATCTCGTCGCCACCGACAAAATCGGCGCCTGCTTCCTGCGCTTCGCGTTGCTTGTCTCCCGAAGCGATGACAAGCACCCGTTTCGTCTGGCCGGTGCCGTGAGGAAGCACGGTCGTTCCCCGGACCATCTGATCGGCATGCTTTGGATCTACACCGAGAAGCATGGAGAGCTCGACCGTCTCATTGAACTTCGCGAATGCGATCTGCTTGAGCAGACCAAACGCTTCATTCAATTGATACGGTCGTTCTTCAACCTTCTCAGCCGCTGCACGATACTTCTTGCCGTGTATGGCCAATTTCACCTCCGTAGTGCAAGCGACGGCGGTTTTCCACGCCGTCTCCTACGTTGTTGGTTGATCTAACCCGCGGCGACACGTCGCGGGGTACTAAAGCCTGAGCTTATCCCTGAATCTCGAGACCCATGGAGCGCGCGGTTCCTTCAACAGTCTTGATGGCAGCTTCGAGCGAGCCTGCGTTCAGATCGGGCATCTTGGTCTTCGCGATTTCTTCAACCTGCCCTCTGGTGACATGTCCGACCTTGGTCTTGTTCGGCACGCCCGACCCTTTCGGAATTCCGGCGGCACGAAGCAGAAGAATCGCGGCCGGCGGGGTCTTGGTAATGAACGTGAACGAGCGGTCGGCGAAGACGGTAATGACGACCGGGATGATCAAACCCTGCTGGGGCGCTGTCCGGGCGTTGAATGTCTTGCAGAACTCCATGATGTTCACACCGTGCTGTCCCAGAGCGGGACCGACGGGAGGAGCCGGTGTTGCAGCTCCTGCGGGGATCTGAAGTTTGATGTATCCGGTAATTTTCTTTGCCATGAATCAGCCTCTCATTTGCGCGATTCGTCTCGCGCGATTCGTCTCGAATGACTGGGCGGACGACCCGCCGCTGGAAGCTACCTGCCGCTCTTGGTCGGTGCCGCCGCCTGATCTTCGGCGGCGTCGTAGCGATTGACCTGAAGGAAATCGAGCTCGACCGGAGTCGAGCGGCCGAAGATCGTTACCATGACTTTCAAGGTATTGCGATCGAGATTCACATCCTCGACTACGCCGGTGAAGTTCGTAAACGGGCCGTCGCTGATCCGGACGTGCTCGCCATGCTCGTAAACATGCTTTGGTTTCGGCTTTTCTTTCGTCGCCACGACCTGGTTGAGAATCGAATCGACCTCTTCCTGAGTCAGGGGAGTCGGCTTCTTGCCCGTTCCAACAAAACCAGTGACTTTCGGCGTGTTCTTCACCAGATGCCAGGCATCGTCGGACATCAGCATCTCTAGCAGGATGTACCCAGGGAAGAACTTGCGCTGCACTTCGCGCTTCTTGCCGCCCTTCATTTCGATGAGCGTCTCGGTCGGGATCTTGACCTCGCCGAACTTCTCCCGCATCCCCAGCGCATCGATCCTCTGTTCGAGGTTCTCGCGCACCCGCTCCTCGAATCCGGAGTAGGTATGAACGATGTACCACTGCTTGCTTGTAGCTGCTTCAACCATCTTTAGGTGCCTGCTCCAAATCGGGTGAACAACAAATTGATCGCGCGGTAAAAGATAAGGTCGCAGAGCCAGAGATAGACTCCGAAGAGGATGACGGCCACGATGACGACAGTCGTCGTGCCGACGACTTCCGCACGACCCGGCCACGAGACCTTCTTCATCTCGGACTTTGTTTCGCGCCAGAACTCTGTCGTTCTGCGCCACCAATCTTTTGGTTCAAACGCCATGCATCGACTCCCCGAAACGTGGGCTGGCAGGCCAGGAGGGACTCGAACCCCCAACAAGCGGTTTTGGAGACCGCCGCTCTACCAATTGGAGCTACTGGCCTAAATTGCTGATTTTATGAATTCAGAGCTGGACATCGGAAGCGAGGGCTCGCGAAAAGAGCCGCAAACGGGCTACAGGTCGCGTGCCAACCGTTTTATTCCCAACTATTTCGCTTCACGATGGACCGTGTGCCGGCGATCGTGACGGCAGAATTTCTTGAGCTCGATTTTCTCGGTCGTCGTCTTTTTGTTCTTGGTCGTCGAGTAATTCCGACGTTTGCACTCGGTGCACTGAAGGGAAATGATTTCGCGGACGGCTGCCATGGTGATCTCCGTGTTGTAGATTCTGACTGCAGTGCAGCCGAAAAGTTTCTGGTTTCATCCCGAGCGAGGGATAACACCATCATATGAATTTCTGGAGCCCTCTACGAGAGTTGAACTCGTGACCCCGTCCTTACCAAGGACGTGCTCTACCCCTGAGCTAAGAGGGCTGATCTCATTAAATGCAGAATTTGAATGCGTTGGAGCGGGAGACGGGGATCGAACCCGCGACCAACAGCTTGGAAGGCTGTGACTCTACCACTGAGTTACTCCCGCGTTTTTGAGCTGACGCACCGACCCTTTCGTTTCGTCGAGTCGTCAGGTCGGTAAGGTTTACGATTGGTGGAGAGAGGAGGATTCGAACCTCCGAAGGGTGAAACCCGGCAGATTTACAGTCTGCTGCCTTTGGCCGCTCAGCAATCTCTCCTCATTTCTCGCAAGCGTGGCTTGGAGCTGGCGATGGGACTCGAACCCGCGACCTGCTGATTACAAATCAGCTGCTCTGCCAACTGAGCTACGCCAGCATGAATCGGTTTTTCAAAGACACAAACAGCCACAAATGACGACTGGGGGGGGAAGGAGCCCTCCGAAACGAGAGCCCCGCCTTATAGCAAAGTTGACCAACGGAAGGCAACCGCGCGGTTATTCCGAGTAGCCGCCTGCGCTCCCAGCATGGCATCATCCGCCGCGATGCGCCGCGCTGACTCGCAAAGCCCTTCTGCCGCGAGCCGCCACACAACCCTCGCGCTGTTTGGATTGCTGTTCTTCAGCTATTCCTACTTTTTTGGCGGAAGCGGCTTCAATCAGAACGCTACGTTCGACCTGACTCGTGCCATGGTCGAGCGGCGCTCGATCGACATCGCTCCCTATGCGTCGAACACCGCCGACATTTCCCGGTACGAAGGGAAAGTCCTTTCCAACAAGCCGCCAGGATTGTCCCTGCTCGCCGCAATTCCTTACACGATTCTGCAACTGCGTGAGGGCGCGACCGGCGATGCAATCTCGCTGACAATCAACCTCTACCTCTGCACCATCTTCACTTCGGGTATCGCGGGTGCCCTCGTCGGACTGCTCCTTTTCCGCACCGCGCGAAGGCGCGGAGTCAGCGCTCGCTGGGCTGTCTCCACTGCGCTTCTGGCAGGACTCGGGACGCCTCTTTTCGCGTACTCGACCATGCTTTTCGTTGCGGTTCCAACGGGACTTCTCATCCTCGGGGCGCTCCTGAGCATCTCGGACCTCGAGCAACCGAGTCCTGCCATCGCAGGGGCAGCTTTGGGTCTCGCCACCACTATGAACTACCTCTGCGCTATTGTCGTCGTGATCGTCGGCGCCTTCCTTCTCGTCAGGAGTCGTCGCCGGTTTCGCGACGCCGTGGCATTTGTCGCCGGCGGCGTCCCTTTTCTCCTGCTCCTGCTCTGGTATCAGAAGAGCGCCTTCGGGTCGCCCCTCAGCACCTCGATCGATACGCAAAACCCCGCCTTCGTCACGACAGGATCCTGGCTCGGGATTCTCGGCGCACCCAGTGCCGAGGCTTTGTGGGGCATTACGTTCTCCCCGTACCGCGGCCTCTTTTTTATCGCGCCGATTCTCCTGCTGGCGATACCAGGGTCCATCATGATGGCCAGACAGATAGAGCGTCGCAGCGAGTTGATCGCCGTCCTTTGCGTCGTCGCTTTTTTCATCCTCGTCAACGCATCGTTCAATGGGTGGCACGGCGGCTACGCGATCGGACCACGCTACCTGATCCCGATCATCCCGATCCTCGTCATCCCCATGCTTTATGTGACCGCCAGATTCCGCCTCATCTGGGTTGTGCTGGCGATGATCTCTCTATTCCTGAATCTGGCCGCCACAGCGGTCGATCCACAGCCGCCTGATAGTCTGAGGAATCCGCTGATCCGGTACGAGATCCCCGCACTTCTTTACGGCGGCGTCGATTCAGCTGACGATGAAGTCCCGGTCTGGATCCGGACTCTCTACCGAGGACATACGTCGACGAATCGTGTCGCTGCAGACGAGATGCTCCCTTTTCAGAAACATCGGCCCGGTGCTCCCGCGTCCGAGTGGGCCAGCTTTAATCTGGGCGAGCCGTTCACAGAGCCGGGATCTCTGTTCTCACTCCTGCCATGGGGAATGGTCCTGATGATCTCGCTGCTGGCAATCTATCGATCCACCGCAGGCGATTCGGAGTCGCCATCGATCGACCATCAGCAGTGACGAGGGCCGAAGGTTCTTTATTGCTCTCTCGCTTTCTTTCTCTGCTGTCGTTGGACCTCATAGCAAACCACTGCCGCGGCCGTGGCGACATTGAATGATTCGATGTGCCCCAGCATTGGGATCGAGACCTTCGCGTCGCAGTGATCGAGCACGTTGCGACGAATGCCCTTCCCTTCATTCCCCAGGACGATCGCGACCTTACCGCTGAAGTCGGTCTTGTCGATCGGCTCGCCGCCGCCCGCGCTGCCGTAGACCCAGAAGCCTTCCTTCTGCAGTCGTTCGATGGCTCGGGCGAGGTTCGTGACCTGCGCTACTGGAACCCATTCCGAGGCGCCGGCCGACGCCTTGACGGCGACCGCCGTGAGACCGACACTCTCGTGCTCGGGAATGACTACGAGATGCACGCCGAAGCCGTCGGCAACGCGCAGGATCGCGCCGAAGTTCTGCGGATCCTGAATGCTGTCGAGGATGAGAACAAAGCTGGTCGAGGCGCGCGCGAGGATTCCATCAAAATCTGCGTAAGCAACGTGGGAAACATCTGCGACGACTCCGTTGTGCACACCTCCCTCTGCCATCCTGTCGAGTTGCTCCGGCGGCATCTGGCGGACCGGGACATCGAGACGTCGTGCTTCACTGAGAAGTTTCTGAAGCTTCCCCTCCGATGCCGCAGCCGTGCTTCCACCCGCGGGTCGAGACGTCCCTGCTCTCGATACTCCGATGAAATGGATACGCGCGGGATCAGCGCGAAGTGCTTCGGTAACAGGGTTGAGTCCGTAAATGATCATTGGCGAGGCACTCGCGCGACTGAGTCTGAATCACTCTCTGTGAGCATCGACACGGTCCCGCATCGCTCGCGCAATCGTGCGCGGCATCGAGGGCCCCTCATAGATGAAACCGGTGTAGCACTCCACCAGATCTGCTCCGGCCGCCATCTTGGCTTGAACGTCATCCGCTGAGAATACGCCTCCGACGCCGACCAATGGATATCCAGGACCAACGAGCGTCCGCACATTCCGCAGAATCGAGGTGGAAAGCTCGAACAACGGCCTTCCCGACAACCCTCCACTCTCGTTCGAGCTCACGCCCTGGCGTTGAATGGTTGTATTCGTTGCGACGATCCCATCAGAGAGCTCGAGACAGACCTGAGCAATGTCGTGCAGCTGTTCTGCATCCAGATCAGGCGCGATCTTGACGAGGATCGGATGATTCCCCGGACGGAGAAAACGGGTTCTCGCTCGCTCGCTCCTCAGCGAGTGCAGCAGCTCGATGAGAGGGCTTCGGTTCTGGAGATCCCTGAGCCCCGGTGTATTCGGAGATGACAGGTTCACCACGACGCCGTCACTCACCGGCGCCATAACTTCGTAGCAGTGTCGATAAGCTTCCGTTGCATCCGCGGCGGCGACATCACGATTTTTTCCAATGTTGACGAACAATGGAGGACCGGGATCCAGCTGCGCCAGTCTTTCAGCGACCTTGTGGGCTCCATCGTTGTTGAAGCCGAGGCGATTGATCAACGCCGCCTCGTCCGGGTAACGGAACATCCGCGGCCTGGGGTTGCCCGGCTGAGGCAGAAGCGTAACGGTGCCGACTTCGAGAAATCCAAAGCCGATGGCGCGGAGGAAGGGCACCATCTCTCCATTCTTATCGAACCCTGCCGCCATCCCCAGAGGACTCGCGAATTGCATCCCCCAGAGTTGCCTCGGCGCGAATCCTCCCTTCTCACCAAGAAGTTTCGAAAGGCCGCGCAATGCCAGCGGTATCGCCTGAATCCTCAGGATCTGTTCGACCGCCAGTTCGTGCGCAGCCTCAGGGTCGCTCAGAAAGAGCGCACGCCGGACCAGGCTGTACATCAGCGCCTGAGCTCATTGAGGACGCCCTCGATGCGTCGAAGAGCAGGTTCAACCGGAAGGGCCAGTCCTTCGATCGAGCTTCCCTTTTCCAGTAACGCGAAAATCCTCTGCAGATCGGGGCCGTGGTCAGCCCCGGTCAGCGCGATTCGGATCGGCATGAACAGCTCTTTGGCCTTGAGGCCGGACGCAGATTTCAGCTGTTCGGTGAGAGCCTTGTACTCCGCGACGCTGGACGGCGCGCCGGTCTCACACAGCTCGCTTACGAGATCCTTGAGCAGACTCGTGGTGTCGCGGTTTGCGAGTAGCGTCCTGTTAGCTTCGAGAACTTGCGCGGGGTCGAACTCGAAGAGGAATCGCATCGCATCCACGAATTCATCGAGCCGCTGGACTTTCTTTTTCACCGCTTCAATTGCTTCTTCGAACCAGCGTCTTGCATCAGCGGAAACCACAGGGCTGGTTATCCAACCAGCATTTCGAAAGCGCGCCTCCAGCCCTTCGTAGAGCGCTGAGGCAGCTGTTTGATGAATGTGCTGACCGTTGAGCCATGTCAGCTTGTTCTGATCGAAGACGGCAGGAGCAGCATTCACGCGATCGAGCGAGAAGTGTTTTACCGCGTAATCGATCGGAAAGAATTCGCGCTCTTCAGCCGAAGTCCATCCAAGTCTCGAAAGATAGTTGAACATCGCGCCGGGGAGGAACCCCGATTCTGCATACGCAGCTACCGACGTGGCGCCATGCCTCTTGGAAAGCTTCGAGCGGTCCTCTCCGAGAATGAGGGAGACGTGAGCAAAGTGCGGCGTCTCCCATCCCATCGCGCGGTAGATCAACACCTGACGATGCGTGTTCGTCAGATGCTCTTCAGCGCGAATCACATGCGAGATCGCCATCAGGTGATCGTCGACGACGACTGAAAAATTGTACGTCGGCATCCCATCGGACCGGACCAGGATGAAATCTCCCAGCGTCTCCTTTTTCCATGTGACCTTGCCGCGAATCAGGTCATCAATGGTCACATCCCCATCCAGCGATTCGCCGCTTTCTTTGGGCACATGAAAACGGATGGCATGAGCATCGCCACTCTCGATACGCGCGGCTACGTCATCGGCCGCAAGGCGGTAGCAGCGGAGATCGTAGTGCGGCGCGACCCCTTCATGCTCAGTGGCACTCCTTCTTTCATCAAGCTCTTCTTCCGTGCAGAAGCAGGGATAGGCGTTCCCTGAGGAAACGAGCGCTTTTGCGATCCCGCCATAGGTCTCGCGACGCTCGGACTGACGGTAAGGCGCCCAGGGCCCCCCGATGTCCGGACCTTCGTCCCAATCAAGACCGAGCCAGCGAAGATCGCTGAGCACCATCCCCTCGGATTCTCGCGTGGAGCGCTCCTGATCCGTATCTTCGACACGAAGGATGAAGCTGCCTCCGTGGTGTCGAGCGAAGAGCCAGTTGAAGATTGCGGTTCGCGCCCCGCCAACGTGAAGGTGCCCCGTCGGAGATGGAGCGAAGCGCACACGAATGGGATTGTGGTTAGCTGGCATGACTCACCCTCCCGCGGGCGACGTTTGGTGGGCTCAGAATCTCGTCGCGACCTGCTGCGCGCGACAGATGCGAGCGAGCCGCGAAGCGGCGTTCCCTCTCCCCGGCGGGGAGAGGGAAGCGAGCGAAGCGAAGCAGGGAGAGGGGCGTGAAAGTCTGGCGATCCATTAGAAAGTCGCAGTCTCCGTATCTCTCGCGGCCCCTCTCCCGGTCGCTGGCGCGACCACCCTCTCCCCGCCAGGGAGAGGGTTTCGCGCGTCCCTCCGGGTCTGTCGCGCGTCCCTGGCGATTCCTCATGAGTGAAGCTCCAGTGCAACGATCGCGGTCGCTGCAATCCCCTCTTCGCGACCAATGAATCCGAGATGATCCGTTGTGGTCGCTTTGATATTCACGAGCTCTTTGTGAACATCGAGAAGGTCAGCGACGGACTGACGGATCGCATCTTTATGCTCTGCCAGACGCGGCGTCTCCGCGAGGATCGTGACGTCGAGATTCGTGATGCTGGCTTTTCTTTCATACACCAGCCGGAGAGCTTCCCGAACGAACGCGGACGAGTCGGCATCCTTCCACCGCGAGTCATTCGAAGGAAAGTGCTCGCCGATGTCACCCGCCCCAATCGCACCGAGCAGTGCGTCCGTGATCGCGTGCAAGACCACATCCGCATCCGAGTGACCGGCCAGGCCCGGTGAGGCTGGTATCAGCACGCCACCAAGGACCAGCCGACGCTTCGCATCGAACGCGTGAACATCCCATCCCTGCCCGACTCGAATCATCGTGATCTCCATAGCTCGTAGTTCGCGTCGGCAACTGACCAGTCTTCGGGTCTGGTGATCTTGAAGTTCGCCGCGTCTCCTTCGATGATGCGGACAGGATAGCCGTAGTGCACGGCAAGTCCTGCCTCATCCGAGGCCTCGAGGCCGTCGCCGCCTGCCCTGTTCAAGATGTCGATCAGGATCGAGGCCCTGAAACATTGCGGAGTCTGGGCAGCAACGAGATGATCGCGTTGAGGCGTCTCAACGATCAGGCGATCCTCGACGCGATGAATGGTGTCGACCACGGGTATCGCGACCAGCGATGCTCCGTGATCCTCGGCGCCCTTCAAAGCTGCGCGCAGGATCGAGCTCTTGAGGAAAGGTCGAACGGCATCGTGAACCGCGATGACGAGCGTGTCCGTCAATCGAAGGCTGGCTACCGCCAGAGAGACGGACTGCTGGCGAGTCGCGCCTCCGGCGATGGACCGCACTTGATCGCTCCAGCCGAGACCATTTACGAGATCATCGAACCAGACGCGGCGATCGGGACTCACCGCGACGACAACCTCGCTGAGGTCCCGCTCGTCGAGGAAGCTCTCGATCGTATGGGCGATGAGAGGACGCCCCTTGAGGGGAAGGAACTGTTTCGGGAGCTCGCCCCCGAAACGCGATCCGGTGCCGGCGGCGGGAATGATGAGGGACCAGTTCATTCGGATTGCTGGGCTTAAATTTGTGGCCGGACGTCCCAATGTCCGGCGTCGGGAGTGGCCCGGGACAGGTTGAAGGCGCCGGACATTGGGATGTCCGGCCAGGGCTATACGTCCATGATCTCTGTTTCTTTGTGCCTGAGCAGTTCAGCAACCTGGCCGATGAAGCGATCCGTCAACTTCTGAGTATCTTCGAGTGCACGCTTTTCATCGTCTTCGGAGATCTCACTTTCCTTGAGCATCCTCTTGATCTTGTCGTTTCCGTCGCGTCGAACCTGGCGGATCGCGGTTCGGGTTTCCTCCGCGGCCACATGAGCTTTTTTCGCGAGCTCCTTCCGGCGCTCTTCGGTCAACTGAGGTATCGGTATGCGAACCACCTTACCGTCATTGCTCGGATTCAGACCGAGATCGGCATTCCGGATGGCCTTCTCAATGGCCGGGATCATCGACTTGTCCCACGGTTGCGCCACGAGGAGTGAGGCCTCCGGTACGGAAATGTTGGCGACGCCGCTGATGGGCGTCGGCGTTCCGTAATAGTCGACCATTACCCCGTCGACAATGGCAGCACTCGCCCGCCCTGTTCGTAGCGCCCGGAACTCGCCATGCAGCGATTCAATCGCACCATTCATTCTCTTTTCGAGGTCTCGATTGACATCTTTGATCATCGACTTTCTCCGACCGGCTCGGGATCATCGCAAACGATCGAGCCGATGTCTTCCCCATTGACGGCCTTGCTGATGTTTCCCGGTTCCTCGAGTGAAAAAATGTAGATCGGAATCGAGCTGTTTCTGGCCAGATCGATTGCGGTTGCGTCCATGACGTTGAGTCGCTCGGCGAGAACGCGTTGATAGTTCGTTCTTGCGATGCGTTTCGCGGTCGGATCCTTCTTCGGGTCCGCTGTGTAAATCCCGTCGACCTTCGTCGCCTTGAAGATGATCTCGCACTTGAGCTCACTTGCACGGAGCGCCGCCGCGGAATCTGTTGTGAAGAACGGATTACCGGTACCGGCCGCGCAGATCACCACACGACCTTTCTCCAGATGTCGAACGACGCGTCGTCTGATGAACGGTTCCGCGACCTCGGACATCGTGATCGCCGTTGTCACCCTGGTATGGACTCCGCGACGTTCCAGCGCATCCTGCAAGGCCAGAGAGTTGATGACGGTCGCAAGCATGCCCATATGATCCCCGGCCACCCGATCGATCCCCTCGGTTGCTGCCGTCACGCCGCGGAAGATGTTGCCGCCGCCGATTACGATGACCAGCTGAACGCCAAGCCTGCTTACCACGGCCACTTCATCAGCAATGCCTGCAAGAGTTTCCGGGTCGATCCCGAATCTGCGGCCGCCCATGAGTGCCTCGCCGGACAGTTTGAGCAGGATTCTCTTGTATTTGAGGGGTTTTTCGGCCATGTGAAGCCTCCGGAGGGCGAGACCTTATACCACAGCGATTCTGGTCTTCGCGCGAGTGGGGGAAGAGCAAAGCGCGGGCCTTGATTGGCGCCTGAAGAACTTGCGCAGCCTCCGCCGGTACGAGCGACGCGTCATCCCGAGCTTGGGCCCACACACCCACAACAAGCTCGGGACGACACGTCCGAACCAGGCACAGCCACGCCGTAAAATAAAAAGGCGAGCCTCGCGGCTCGCCTTTGACTCAATCGATCACTGAAGCGACTACATCCCTGCCTGCGCCATGACCTCACTCGCGAAATCGCTTTCCTTCTTCTCGATGCCTTCGCCAAGTTTGAACCGGCTGAAACGTTTGACCTTGAAGCCGGTACCGGACTTTTTTCCCTGCTGGTCAAGCAGCTGAGTGATCGTCAACTTGTCGTCTTTGATGAAAGGCTGCTCCAGAAGGCAGGCCTCGCCATAGAACTTCTCCATCTTGCCGTTCACGATCTTCTCGACGACCGCTTCCGGTTTGCCGGACTTGATCGCCTGGTCGCGAGCGATCTCCTTTTCAGTATCGAGATCTTTCTGCGTCACTTCATCGCGCCCCACGAAACGAGGCTCAGCGGCTGCGATGTGCATTGCAACATCTTTTGCCACCGTCGTCAGCTCGTCGCGACCACCGGCTCCGTTCGCGCCCAGCTCGATCAGAACGCCGATCTTACCGTTGGCGTGGATGTACGATCCAAACGCTCCATGCTCGTCAGCTTCGTAGCGGACGAACCTGCGCAGATTGATGTTCTCTTTCATTGTGGCGATCTTGCTCGCGATCAGCTGCGATACGTCGTGCCCTTCCGGATCGCCCTGCACTTTTTCCTGGAGGAAGCCGTCGACATCCTCAGCGCTCGAACCAGCAATCATCTTCGCCAGAGCCTCGACGAGCTTTTTGAACTCGTCGGTTTTCGCGACGAAGTCGGTCTCGCTGTTGACTTCCAGCAGCACTGCCTTTCGCCCTTCGACAAAAGCGTGAACGATTCCTTCCGACGTCACGCGCCCGGCTTTCTTGCCAGCGGCCGCAAGTCCCTTCTTCCGAAGAATCTTGATCGACTCTTCCAGGTCACCATTCGCCTCGGTGAGCGCCGACTTGCATTCCATCATTCCTGCGCCGGTCTTGTCGCGCAGTTCCTTCACCTGAGCTGCTGTGATCTGTGCCATTCCTACTCCCTGTTGCCCGAGCGTTTCCTGTCGGGCGGACGCGATGAAAATGAAGAGGGCTCCGGTCGAAACCGGAGCCCAGGGTTGAAATCGAGTTGGGCTGATTACGTGACGCTCGGGATCGCTTCGGGCTCCGAGACAGCCATGGCAGCTGGCTGAGCGAGCGGAGCTGGCTCCTCCTGCTTGTCATCTGTCCCGATGTACTTCTCTTCGGCGACACCATAGCCCTCGAGGACTGAATCGGCGATTTTCTGCGTGAACAAACGGATCGCTCGAATCGCGTCGTCATTCCCCGGAATCACGTGATCGATTGCTTCGGGATCGCAGTTGGTGTCGACGATTGCGACAACCGGGATCCCGAGCTTCTTCGCTTCCTGGACAGCGATGTACTCCTTCTTCGGATCGATGACGAAAAGGGCGTCGGGAAGACCGTCCATCTCGCGGATTCCGATCAGGTTCTTCTGGAGCTTGTCTCGCTCGCGATCGAGCGTCGCACGCTCTTTCTTGGAGAGCTCTTTTTCTTTGTCATTGAGCACGGACTCGAGGTCTTTGAGCCGCTCGATCGACTTTTTGACGGTGGTGAAATTCGTGAGAGTGCCGCCCAGCCAGCGGTTGTTCACATAGAACATCCCGCAGCGGTTGGCCTCTTCGAGAATGGCATCCTGCGCCTGGCGCTTGGTGCCGACAAACAGGACCCGCTTCCCGGCTGCGGAGAGATCCGATACAAAGGCGGAAGCTTCCTTGAAGAGCTTGAGCGTTTTCTGCAGGTCAATGATGTAGATCCCATTGCGCTTGCCGAAGATGTACTTCTTCATCTTCGGATTCCAGCGCTTGGTCTGATGACCGAAGTGGACGCCAGCTTCCAACAGCTCTTTCATCGTGATGGATACTGCCAAGTTGATCCTCCTTATGTGGCCGGACATTCCAATGTCGGCGGCTTTGGTGATGCTGATGCGTAACGTGAATCGTTGTCCTGCCAGTTAGCGGACCCATTCCGCTCGGAAACCGTGCGACTGAAGAACGAGACAGACAAGAGTGTCTGTCCTACAAACAAAAGGACAGGAGCTCCCGCCCCTGTCCCAATTCAAAATCAGAAAAAAACAACCAGCATCGAGATCAGCGCTTGGAGAACTGGAAACGTGCGCGTGCACCTTTCTGTCCGTACTTTTTGCGCTCTTTCATGCGGGGATCGCGTGTGAGGAGGCCCGCCTTCTTGAGACGCTTGCGAAGCTCAATGTCGAAAAGATTCAGGGCACGAGAGATTCCGTGACGGATCGCTCCAGCCTGACCGCTCGGCCCGCCGCCATCGACTGTCACCACGATGTCGAACTTGTCGGTCATCTCGGTGAGGGAAAGTGGCTGCCTGACGATCATCCTGAGCACTTCGTTCGGGAAGTACTCATCGAACTCGCGATGGTTGACAGTAATGACGCCACTGCCCTGCCGCAGATGCACGCGGGCAGTGGATGTTTTTCTTCTTCCGGTTCCGTAATATTCGACTAACGCCAAAATCGCCTCCGTTGGTTAACTGCCGCTCTCGGACTTTTCAGACTCGGACCCCTGAACGGTGTCCAGAGCTTCCGGCCGCTGTGCCTCGTGCGGATGCTGTGCCCCGCGATAAACCTTCAGCTTTTTGAGCATCTTCCGGCCCAGCTTGTTTTTCGGAAGCATTCCCCACACAGCCGTCTCGATCATCGTCTCAGGCTTCTCGGCCCGAACGATTTTCGCGGTTTTCGATTTGAGCCCGCCCGGGTAACCGGTGTGGTGACGATAAAGCTTCTCGTCTTCCTTCCGGCCGGTGAGTACGATCTTCTCGGCATTCACGACGATCACGTGATCGCCAGTGTCGAGAAACGGAGTGTAAGTCGGCTTCGCCTTGCCGGAAATAATGTTGGCGATTGTGGTCGACATCCTGCCGAGGACTTGCCCCTCGGCGTCGATGACAAACCACTTCGGTTCAATGTCTCCCTCTTTGGGAAAATACGTGCGCATGACTCTCCCCGCGTGTGCGGACTATAAGATTTGCAAATCTTCGGAGGATCTCGGCGAGCCGTGGAACGACGGGGCTCTCGAAAACTAATCAAAAGATGTACAGAACACAAACTACCCCTGTGAAGGGGGAGAAACGGTAACACCACCGAACAGAGGGGGTCAAGAAATTCATTCCCACTCGATTTTTACAAGTGACCGACCATACGCCAGGACCCTGGTGGGGCAGCCCCTCCCCTCGAGCGGGCTGACAAATGATGATATCATCCTTTTCCGGAGTGTTATCACATGATCCGCACTCAAATCAGTTTTACGGAAGAAGAGTTCGAGGCTGCGCAGCGTGAAGCCGGCGAGCTCGGCATC
The DNA here is from genome assembly GCA_035576005.1 of Thermoanaerobaculia bacterium. Classification (GTDB taxonomy): domain Bacteria; phylum Acidobacteriota; class Thermoanaerobaculia; order Gp7-AA8; family Gp7-AA8; genus DATLXH01. Next base: position 75,833 of record DATLXH010000109.1, read on the forward strand.
TCGCTGGCGGAGTTGTTGCGCCGGGCGGTGCGTCCCCTGTTGCCTTCCGATCCGACCAAACCCTGGATGCGTTACGCCGGAATGATTGAATCGGGCGACTCCAGATCCAGCCAATCGATCGACAGCGTCGTTTATGACCGCAAAGATTGAAGCGTACGTCGACACCTCCGCCCTGATTGCCTTCGCCGACCGCTCAGACAGCTTTCATCATCTTTTCCGGCGAGCGTTCGCCGACCCCCCTCACTTAGTCTCAACAACGCTGGTGGTCGCCGAGGGTCATGGATGGTTTCTGAGGCGATTCGATTCCTACCGTGCTCTCGAGTTCATCGCCATGATCCAGGCGATGACGCCCCTCGTCATAGTCTCAGTCGGTACCAGGGAGTGGACTGCCGGCACAGAGGTACTCAGGAAGTATTCCGATCAGGCTCTAACACTGACCGATGCGGTCGGGCTTCACCTCATGAAGTCCCGTCGCATCAAAACATGCTGGTCCACCGACTATCATCTCGGTTTGACCGGCGTGCCATTGTTGATTCACCAACTCTAGCCCGCATTTCTCACAGACCTTTGTCGTGAGACGGCGGAGAGGGGCTTGGATGCGAGGCGCACGGCGATTTTGCGACGAAGGCATAGTCGACACTATGTCAAGGAGCGAAATTGCCGTGTAACGAAGCAGACAGGCCGCTATCCGTCGTCTCGCGGCGGAGGTCTGTGAGAAATGCGGGCTAGCCGGAAGCGACGATCGATTCTGTGCAAGAGTATGACGGTGCTAGACAAGTCCCCGAAAACCATCGCGGAGATGTTCGCCCGGATCGCCCCCCGCTACGATCGCGCGAACCGAGTCCTTTCATTCAGGATCGACGTGGCGTGGCGAAGGAAGGTCGCGAAAAGGTTTCAGGGCCTCGACGGCCCGATCCTGGATCTCGCGTCCGGAACGGGTGACCTTGCCCTTGCGCTGCGCGAGAATGAGCGAGCAATCGTGGCCGCCGACCTCACATTCGAAATGCTTCTCGAAGCAAGACGAAAGTTCGCGACCGGGAACGCCCGCATCCCGCTGGTGGTAGCGGATGCTCTCCACCTCCCCTTTCGAACGGGAGCATTCGAGGGAATCGTCATCGCATTCGGGATCCGCAACTTCTCGGATCCCGTTGAGGGGCTGATAGACATCCGAAGAACGCTCAATACGCACGGGCTGCTCGGAGTACTCGAGTTCTCACGCCCCGCTCTTCCGGTCCGCTTCTTTTACGAGGGGTATTCGAGGTTCGTTCTTCCGCTGGTCGGCGGAATGATCACCGGCGCTCGCAGCGCCTACAGCTATCTGCAGCGATCGTCCTCGACGTTTCCCGACGGCAAGCGATTCCTCGGCATGATGCAGGCTGCCGGGTTCGGTGAGACCCGCGCGAAACGGCTCACCTTCGGGATCGTGACTTTTTATACGGGACGCAAGCCGTGAGTGCCGGAATTCTCGATGGTCGCGCTGTCGCTTCGAAGATTGAAGCCGAGCTCAAGGAACGGATCGTCGCGCTGGCTTCGCGTGGAATCCGCCCGCGCCTCGTAGTCCTTCGCGTCGGCAACGATCCGGCGTCGGAGATCTACGTCCGCGCCAAGGCGAAGAAAGCAGTGGAGCTCGGCATCGACGCGGAGCCACGCCACCTTCCCGACACGCTCTCCGAGGAAGCGCTACTGGGAATCATCGCCTCACTCAATAAGGACCAGTCAGTGGACGGAATCCTCGTCCAGCTTCCTCTGCCTCCACAGATTGCTGCGTCGAACATCATCGAAGCGATCGATCCTCGCAAAGATGTCGATGGCTTCCATCCCTCTAACGTCGGGCGACTGCAGCTTGGTCGCGCCATGCTGGTTCCCTGCACGCCGGCCGGAATCATGCGTCTGCTCGATTCCGCAGCGGTTCCACTCAAGGGCGCCCATGCTGTGGTCATCGGGAGAAGCGACATTGTCGGTAAGCCGGCCGCGGCCTTACTTCTGCAGCGCGACGCGACCGTGACAATCTGTCATTCCAAAACCCGCGACCTCGCATCCATAGTCGGCGAAGCAGACATCGTGATCGCTGCAGTGGGCAAACCGCACCTCATCCGCGGCGAGATGATCAAGCGCGGGGCAATCGTGATCGATGTCGGCGTCAACCGCCTCGATCGCTCGGAGGAGAACCTGGGACTGCTCCAGAGAACACCGCTCAAGCTCCGCACTCTCGAGGAGAAGGGGTCGGTGCTGGTTGGCGATGTCGAGTTCACTACCGCTTCCGAAAGAGCCAGCTGGATTACGCCGGTGCCCGGCGGGGTGGGACCTCTCACCATCGCGATGCTCATGGAGAACAGCGTGACCGCATGCGAGGCGCGACACCGATGATGCTACGTGTCGGGCTGACAGGGGGCATTGCCTCGGGGAAATCGACGGTCGCGCACCTGCTCGCAGAGTGGGGCTGCTTTGTCGTCGATGCGGACAAGGTCGTTGCAGAGCTCTACCAGATAGGAAGTCCCGGCCACGACGCGATTCGAGAGAGATATGGGGAAGGTGTCCTCGACGAAGAAGGCGAGATCGACCGGATGAAACTCTCCGCCGTCGCGCTTGCTACTCCTGAAGCAGCAAATGAGCTCAACACGTTGATCCATCCTCTCGTCATCGCGGAAACGCAGCGACGACTCCATGAGAAAGAAGAGGCCGTGAAGCCGGATGCCTTGATTGGAGTCGTCGAAGCGACTCTCATCATCGAGGGTGGGACGAAGCATCTCTACGACAAAATCGTCGTGGTGGACGCCGATCCAGTCTCTCAGGTCGATCGTGCGATCCAGCGCGGTCTTACCCGTGAGGAAGCCGAGAGACGGATGGCCAGACAGTCCGAGCGCGACATCAGGCTCCGGGACGCCGATTACGTGATCCGGAACGACGGAGATCGACTCGACATGGCGGATCAGGTGAAACAACTTCACACGAAACTTCTTCTGGATCTTGAAAGGAAATCTCGCGGCGTGATTTCCCTTTCCTGAGATGACGACATAGTGAATTTGCCGTGCGTGGCTTCGTGGCAAGTGAGCCCTCATCCGGCGCTCACAATCTCTCCCTCGGGAGAGGTGTGACAGCAGTTCGCGCGTCGAGGTTCAACAGCCGCACAACAAAAATGCCCCGCCTTTCGGCGGGGCATCGAGTGAATCTTAAAGAGAAAAGCTTACGGGGTTTTGGTGCTGCCCATGGTCGTCGTTGCTGATGTTCCCGACGTCGTCGTTGCGGTCGTCTGGGTCATCATCGTGCCGGAAGTGTCGGTCATCGTTCCGCCACTCATGGTGCTGGTGGTGGTCATGCCACCCATGGTGTCGGTCGACATCATCGCGGTGTCGGTCGACATGGTGCCGCTCATGGCGGTGTCAGTGGACATCGTGCCGCTCGTCATGGTGTCGGTCGTGGCCGTGTCGGTGACGACGGTCTCTTCCTTCTTACATCCGACGGCAAGAATCGTGACTGCAACGAGGGCGATCATGGTGCTCTGGAGTGACTTTTTCATTTAAAGCTCCTTTATTATCCTGAGATCGGTTGATCTCATCATTGGGTTTTGGGCAAAGAATTCGTTTACTCCGTATGTTCTTTTGCTGGGTTGCCGAAATCACCTCTCTTCTCAGGTTTTCTTACGTCATGCCTCAATAGCAAAAAGTCTTCCATAAAGCAGAATTCTGCCCTTGGAAAGAACATTTTCAAGTTTTGGGGTTCCGAACGGAGCCTGCCCCGAGTCCGTCGGAGCCCCCATCTTAAGGTACCTGAGCGTTATGTCAAGAAGATCGGGGACTTCCGCCCCCCACGGAAACGATGCAGGGGACTGGACGGGCCAGATCAGCTCCTCTGACGGCACCGCGATCCACTATGACGTCTATCACAACGAAAGCCGATCTGTCGGCTTGCCGCTGATTCTGATCATCCCCGGCTTCTGGCGCCATCGGCGGTATCCAACCATGCCGCGCCTCGCACGATTTATTCAATCTCTCGGTTACAGCGTGGCGATTCTCGACGTGCGAGGGCACGGCCAGAGCGGAGGGAGCTTCGGGTTCAACCTGAAAGAACATGAGGATGTCGAAGCAGTCGGAAAAGAGCTCCTCGCGAGGCTGCAAGCCAGCTCAATCATCCTGTTCGGATTCTCCCTCGGGGGGGCGATCGCCGTCTCGACTGCCGCGCGGACCTCTCTTCCCATTCGCGCTCTGCTTCTGATCTCCCCGGTTGCTGACCTCTCGCTGGTGTCGCCGCGCGTGAACCCGTTCTCGCTCCATCGACACGTCGCGCTCTCCCAGATTTTCAGCAGGCCGCGCTTCAGCTGGCGATTTCGCCGATCCGAAAAAATCCGGGCGCTCGACGACATCGCCAGGGTCGCCCAGCCTCTCACCTTGATCCACGTAAAGAATGACTGGCTCGTCGGGCACCAGCACTCGATTGCGCTCTTCGAGGCCGCTGTGGAGCCTAAAGAGCTCGTGATCCTCGATCTACCGGGCAATCTGCATGCGGACAGAATCTTCAGCGATGCTGCGAGCTCGATCGAACCGCTGGTCTGTGAGTTTCTGGCCAGGAACGGGTCAGCGAAGTCAGTGTGACGAACCGTTCGTCACGGTCGGACGCTGTTTGTCACGGGACACTGACGGCGTTGGGGCCCGGTGGACAATCGGCCGAATTTCGATGATCTGAACCTCCGGTACGAACTCTCCGGGATACGAAGGGGTGATGCGCGATGGCCGGCCTGACTCTCCGACCTCGTCACTCGTCCACTCTTCTCCATCGAATACCCACATGGTGGCGGCCCTCTCTGTCCGTAGACTGGTACGCTTCAAGCCGCCTGCCAGACCTTGGGGAAAACATTAAAAGACGGAAAGATCTGACCCACCATCACTTAGCGTCAAATTTGCAGCCGCGGCTGAAACGCTCGCGCCGGAGAGTGTCACTTTACTGCGCGTTTTCGTCCAGCTTCTGTGTCACTCGTTGCCAGGAATTCGCGGAGCTGCTCGTACGCCCTGCCGCGATGAGAGACTTGATCCTTCTCTTCCGGCTCCATCTCTGCGAATGTTTTTTTTGAGTCGCGGGGAACGAACCATGGGTCCCAACCGAAGGTCTCTTCGCCGCGCGGTTGAACGAGGATCTCTCCCTCAATCTGGCCGATGAAGATGTGGGATTGCGCGCCATCCCAGTAACCGAGACAGCATTGCGCAAGAGCTCGGCGATCGCGTAGGGCGTAGGCAATTGCTCCGAGTCCTGTGCCGCCGGCATTCTCGAGGAGCCAGCGTACGTAGGGACCTGGGAAGTTTCCCAGTTCCACGAAGCCGAGCGACACATCTTCCACAAGCAAACGGTTATAGCCCTTGGCCTTCGCCGTCTCGAGCTTATGGCGCGTGATCTCTTCAGCGGTGGCAGCCTGAATCTCAGGAAGGCTTATCGATACGCGAAGCAGTGGCTGGCGAAGGATACGCTCGGCCTCGATTGCTTTTTTGGGATTGGAGGAGACGAGGATGAGAGGGTCATTCATCGGCGCATTCTACGTCAGCAACCCTCGCAAGCGGCGACGAACAGCATATCGGAAATTCAGCTCTCCGACCGCGAGCCGGTCCCTGTACCAGCCAGCCGACTTCTCAATTGCTCGGGCGCAGAGAATCGCGCCAGACGTCGCTTCAGGAACGAACGGATACGACGATGAATCGTGAGCCGATCGTCGCAGTCTTTACATTCATCGAGATGCTTGCGCACATCGAGCTTCTTTGCATCACCAAGCTGTTCGTCAAGGAAGAAATAGGCGATTCGTTTTACGTCGTCACACAGCATGCGAGGACCTCTCGGGATTGAAGTGACGAATGCGCCTCTGCAAACTGGGTTACTCGAGCTGGAATTCCTCTTCAGTCTCTTCCTCGAGCTCGAAATCGAACTCGGCGTCGCCTGCGAACAAGGCCGTTTCGTCCTCTCCCTCTTCCGCTTCCACAACTTCTGGAGCGTCAGCAACGGCTGATTTCTTTCTCGTCTTCGTTTCATCCTTGCGGGAGCGCATCTTCGCGGGCTCGCCGCTCCTGATGTAGCCGTACTTTTTCGCGTACTCGAGCAGCGTGCGCTCGAGCATCTTGCGTCCGCGATATAGACGCGACATCACAGTTCCGACCGGACAGTCGAGAATCTCAGCAATCTCTTTGTAGGAAAAACCTTCGATGTCGGCGAGAAGGACGACCATTTTGTAGTCGTGAGGCAACGTGTCGAGTGCCTTCTTGACGTCCTCGTCCATCATGTCCTGGAAGATCTCGCTTTCCGGATCCTTGATCAGATCAGGAGCGTTCTTCTGGATCACGCGCTCATACGACTCTTCGATCTCCGAAAAATCGATCTTATGCGGCGTCAGCTTCTTCTTCCGATAGTTGTTGATGAAGGTGTTCTTCATGATCTTGAAGAGCCACGCCTTGAAGTTCGTCCCTTCCTCGAATTTGTCGTAGTATTTGTACGCCTTGAGATAGGTCTCCTGAACCAGATCCTCGGCATCCTCGGAGTTCCGGGTCATGCGATACGCGGTGTTATAGAGAGAGTCGACGTACGGCATCGCCGCTTTCTCAAAGTTCCAGCCCTGTTCGTGCTCGTAGGCTTCAGCGCTCTTCATGGATTCTCCAGTGGATGGGTCGCGAGTTATGCGACAGGTGAATGATTTTCATAAGTCGTGCCGCTCAACCCTTTGATTCATGAGCCTCGGTTATGGTTACGAAGCTCGAGGCATTCAGGATTTGTGCGACACGTAAAACATTGAATCTGAATCAGTTAAACTTCCTACACCGCTTGACCCCTCCTCCAGCCCCTCATGACACCAGCGCCGAATTCAAGTCATCTGAGTTCGCAGCGATGTCCTCGGAAGATGGAATTTGAGGTAAAAACAGGACTGCACGGGAAGGTTCGATCGTTAAAACCGGACTAAAACGCCTGATCGCCGAAGGGAAATTCCTTTCGAGCGACGTACTCTATCAGCGGTGGCAGGAAATTTCAATCCCACCCCTCGGACGCCATGAGCCGTTCGTAGACCCGTGTGATCTGGATGAAACGCTCGGCTGCAGCGGCGCGCTCGTCGGCCGGATGGTCGTGAAAACGGTCGGGGTGGTGTAGAGCCGCAAGGCGCCGATACGTCGAAACGACACTCTTGCGATCTGCATCGCCTCCAAGGCCCAGCACAGAGAGCATCAGGGATCGGTCGTCCGGAACCGCGCCAGCCGTCGCCTTCTCGAACAGCGGGCGCGACTCCGCCGAGCCGCGACTTCGCGGCACGGAATCAAACCCATACCGGGTCCGAAGCATGGCAAGCGAATCCGTGTGAAATCCCAACGCGAAGGCGAGATTCATGAGAGCCGAGTATTGCGACTGCGGAAGCGTCCTGCTTCGGATGACTGCCGCGACTACGCAGTCTTCCAGGAGAGCCTCACGGTCGGCAGTGGAGCTGATTCTCGAGAACGCCTCTCCCCAGGTTTGAAGGTCGATACTCCCGGTCACCTCTCCTGCATTACGCCCTACCCGCCTTAAAGCTTCGCGCGCCTCCTGACCGGTTGCTCCGCCTTCGACGACGATCTGCGTGACGATCGAGGCGGCCAGCGATTCGCGATCGATGCTTTCCCTCGCGACGCCGGCCCGTTCACGGCGCTGAAAGACCGCAACCCCGACGAGGAATGCCACCGCGATGATCCCGCCAGCAGCAATCATGAGCAGAAGTAGGAACAGTTCCATTGCGAGGACTCAGGATTGCACAGGGTCAACCCAACGGCCTGAACTTAACCCGCATTTCCCACAGATATTGGGCCGCGGCAGGGCCACCGTCTCAGGCCAGCAGAAAATCAACCTGTTCGATTCTCGCGACCAATGCCAGCTCCTCGACAGTCTGCGAGGACAAAGATGTGTCGATCTCGTCATCGAGGCTGATCCAGCTTCGACATCCGGCATACGCGCTACTGTTCACGACCTCAACAGGCGACTGCAGCCGCCAGACCCGCAACGCCAGCAACTGTAGCTTCTGGTCAGCGCGAAATCGAAAACGCTCGTCGAGCGTCTCCCGGGTGAAGATGAACAGCGGCTCGATCCGATCGAGAGCGGCCAGGTCTGAGATCGTCCAACTCCGAACGACGTCCGCCCAGGATGAAATCGTCACAATTGCTGGCTCGGACTCCCGGTCGGTCTGAGCGAAATGATCTCGACCTTCCGGTTTGAACTGATTCTCCTTCTGGTGCAGGTAGGTCGGAAAAAGGTAAAACTGCTCGGCTTCGATGGCGAAGCGCGAGTCCGCTATGCCCCCTTTTCTCAGAATGCAGATCTGCTCCCCGGTTTGAAGAGCTGAGATCACAGAGGCCCACTCTTTCAACGCCGTGTGGTTCGGAAGCTTCTTCATGGGCCGACCCGATAGACGGCCGAGTTGAACGGCCCTTCCCACACAGTGACGGAACGAACGAGCGCCTTCTCGTTGGCCACGGCCGGAGCCAGCTCGTCAGCAAACCATCGGGCGATGTTCTCTGCCGATGGATTCAATCTGTCGAACGGTGCCACATCGTTGATGCAACGATAGTCGAGCTTCTTCGCGAGGGACTGCAGCGTGCGTCCCGAGCTCACGAAGTCGACCGCGATTGCGTCTCCGTCGAGACCTCGTGTCGAAGCGACGAGCTCCACTTCGACTTTGTATGAATGTCCGTGGAGAGGTTCAGCCTCGCCTCGATAGCTGCGAAGAAAATGTGCGGATTCGAAGCGGGCCTCGACTCGAATCGTGAATTCACCGGGCATGATGCGTCACAGTGTAGCTGGCAGCCCACGGTTCCAGTGGGGCGATCGACAGGTCGATCGAGGCCATCGTGTAGAATCCGGCCTCAATGCCGTTGCCCAAGAGTCTCCTCTGTGTCAGCTGTAAGCACACGTACCCCGAAGGTTGGAAGCGCTGCCCTTATTGCGGTTACGACGAAGTCCGGGCCCGGCAGGAGGCCCAGCTGGCGCGTGTGACCGCAGAAAAGAAACGGCTCGAACAGGCAGCAATGCGTCCCCGCTCGCAGCGTCCGGGTGAGAGACCCCGCAAGGGAGACAAGCTTCCCCAGCGTCAGGAAGGTGGCGGCAGACCTCGCGGCAATCGCCCTGGACAGCGTGAGCGAAACAGCCAGGAACGCAGCACTGGAGCGCCGAGACCTCCGAGGAGCGACCGTCCGCCGCGGCAGGGGCAGTCAGTTGCTGCCTCACGGCCAGCTGAAGTCAGAAACCAACCTACTGTGAATCCGCCGGCAGGATCGGCTGGACCAGGGGGCGAAAATCGTCCGCGGCGAGAGCGACCTCGCCGGCGCGGGCGCCGGCGCCCCGAGGGTTCGATGGGTGAGCCCGGTACTTCGAGCCCGGACTCATTGGCCCAGAGCCCGGGAGTCGTGGCTGCGCAGCCACGACTCCCGGGTCCCGATGCGCCGGGTGAAGGGAAACCGCAGGAGGGAGGAGTCAAGAAGAAACGGCGACGTTTCAGACGCCGCCCCGGCGGCGGTGGGGGCAACACTCCGCGACCTGGCGGCAAGCAGCCGTAGAACGCGAGCTGCGCGACAAAGACAAGAGTGTCTGTCCTACATGCGCGTCTGGGACAGACACTCTTGTCTGTCACGCGGACCGTCAATTGAACGTCGTCGTTTGCACAAGCTGCCTCGTATCAACCAACCGATGCGCTTCGCACCCATGCCGTCATCTTCACGACGAAGGGCTGTGAGAAACAGCCGCTAGCCCGTGTCGCTCACGCTGTCGGTTGCTCGACAAGGGGCTGCTGACTGTTGCGCACGATGTAGCGCACCGAGCACTCGGCGAATCCTTCGCACCGGACACAATACCGATCCTCATTTTCCGGCTTGAAGTCTGCGGGCGAGGGACAGATATTGACTCCACGGACGATCTCTGCCGTCTGCGCCTGTCGCAGTGACTCGATTTCAGGCTGGACTCCCCCACTGAGGCTCTCCTTGATCTGACGGAAACGGACAAGGTTCCCCTCCCCTGCCCCGTCGACAACGGGAGTCAGTGGACCCTCGGGCAGTGGATTCTGGAGCGCCGGCCGTCGCTTCCGAGGCAGCGGAAATCCCGCGTTCGTAATCAGGGAGAAATAGACGAAGCTTGCCGCAGCCCCTCCCGCGGCGGCGATGCTGGGAAGACTGCCCACGAGGACCCCAAGCAGGAGAATGCCGAGAGCGAAGTATGCAATCCATCGCACTTTGACCGGCAGCACGAGGAAAACGTAGAAAGTCTGATCGGGATTGAGCCTGGCGAAGACGAAGAGAAGCGAGTAGCTCAGAAACAACGAGCTGAGAAGGGGAGCAGGAAACAGAAGCGCCACTGCCGCGGATGCCAGCGTCGAGAGCAGGAAGAAGATCGCAAAGTGAAGCGTCCCGAGCTGCTCCTCAACCGCGGATCCCATGATGTAGAGCACCATGAGACTGAAGAAGAGACCGAGGGCGGGACTCCCCAGAAACGACCCCTGGACGAACTGGTACGTGAACAGGCGCCAGAGCTGGCCGCTGAGTACGGCTCCCCGCTCAAACTGGAAGATGGCCTGGTAGCGCTCCTGATCCTGAATCTGCAGGAAAAAAAACGCGATGTTCAGGAAGAGCAGGACGTAAATCGAATGCAGGTTCTCGCGAGAAGATCGGATAAGCGACATGGTTGGCTCTTTCGGGCAGGTCGGAGCCGGTAACCCCACCTCGCAGCGTCTTATTCGTTACCGGGCCTGCGCCCAGTCGATCCCGGCAAGGCGCAATTTCTGACCGACCGCAAGAGCATGCGCCTGCGCCTGCCCACCTGCGAGCTCGAGGACCGCGTCGGCGGGAACGCCGGGCGGGTAACTTCGACAAGGGTCCGCCTGGCACGGGACAGCATTCGAGTGGATGGCGCGAATCGTTCCATCCCTTGCGAGCCAGATCATGTCGAGCTTGATCAGTGTATTCTTCATCCAGAACGCGTGCTCTGCGGGTGCGGGGAAGAGAAAGATCATTCCGCGATCGAGTGCAAGACTCTCCCGGAACATCAGGCCTTGTGCACGCGTCTCGTCGTTTGCAACCACTTCAACAGTTACCTCGAAGCCGTCGGGCAGCGTGACCATGGACCGGCGCTCTGTCGTACCGGTTCCGATCCCGGTAGGGAGCTGCCCCCTGTCCGCTGAGCACATCACGATCATCATCATCGACGCGAGAATAAGCCGCTCAACTTTCATGGGGTTCCTCTGATTCAGGCTCACTCTCTTCGTCCGTCTGCTTCGGAATCAAATCGTATTTCTTCGCATAATAACGAAACGAGCGGAATGACATCTGGAGCAGCTCGGCCGCCTGAGTCTGCACTCCATCGGTCCGCGCCAGAGCCTTGAGCATGAAGGTCTTGCCGATGGTCTCCAGATGTTTTTCGAGACTCATGCCCTCGTCCGGGATCTCCCAGAGTCCTCCAGCCGTTTCGAGTCCCAGCACGACTTGATCCGGCAGCGAACGGGTAGTGACGACGTCCTCCGGCTCCAGAGCAATCGTCCTCTCGATCACATTCTCGAGCTCCCGCACGTTGCCGGGCCACGCATATTTTTCGAGCACGCGCATCGCATCGACCGAGATCCGCTTCTGCGGCATCCCCATGCTGCTGCAGAATTTGGAAATGAAATGGTGCGCCAGCAGGGGAATGTCCTCCTTCCGATGCCGCAACGGAGGAAGCTCGATTGGAATGACATTGATCCTGTAAAAAAGATCTTCGCGAAACGTTCCCTTCTGAATGGACTCGGCGAGATCGCGATTGGTGGCCGTCAGAATACGGACGTCTACCTGCACTTCGGCGTTACCTCCGACCTTGCGGACAACACGGTCCTGCAGAACGCGGAGGAGTTTGATCTGCATTGCTGTGGTCATCTCTCCGATCTCGTCGAGAAAGACCGTTCCTCGCTCCGCTTCCTGCAGCAGCCCCTTCTTCTCGCGGATCGCTCCGGTAAACGCGCCTCGCTCGTGGCCGAAAAGCTCGGACTCGAGGAGATTTTCCGGAAGGGCGCCGCAGTTGATCGAAACGAATTTCCCGCGACGTCCGGAGTTGTAATGGATCGCCCGCGCGATCAGCTCTTTTCCTGTTCCTGATTCCCCGGAGATAAGGACGGTCGACGTGTTGGGAGCGATGCGGGCGACGATCGAAAAGATCTCCTGCATCTTGCGGCTTCTGCCGATGATGTTGTTGAACGTGAAGCGCTCTTCGAGCGCGTTCCGGAGATGAATATTCTCGTCCTCGAGCTCGAGTCGCTCGAATGCTTTCCGGACGATGATCTTGAGCTCTTCGATATCGAACGGTTTGGCGATGTAGTCGAACGCTCCGGCCTTGAGTGCTTCGACAGCGGACCTGGTCGACGTGAATGCCGTGATCATGATGATCGGGAGTGACGGCTTCTGCGTCTTGACCTCTTTGATGAAGTCGATGCCGGAGCCGTCGGCCAGCATCAGATCGCAAAGAATGACGTCGGGCTCCTCTTTCGCGAACTGGATCCTGGCTTCGGCGAGGGACTCCACGCTCTCGACCTTCCATCCTTCGCCTTCAAAGACGATGGTGAGAAAGTCGCGGAGGGAGGCTTCGTCATCAACAATAAGCAGGCTCATCGGGCGTGGAGATTATAGGAGTTCGCGCCGGCTGCTGCAGAACCGGCAGCAGCGCTCCAGTCATTTGTGAAGACCCCGCCCACGATTTCGATTCGGAGTGTTGACGGATTCGTCATCTCCCGAAGGTCCCATGAGAGAAGCCGCGAGAGGTAGCCCCTCCGGTCCTCGTCGAAAAACTCACCGCTCATTTCTTCGATCAGGATCTCGAGTCCGACCCGGAAACGCCCTGTGAGCAGCGCTTCAAAGTCCGGATCGAACGAGCCAGAACTGCGTAGAAGCGCTGCGAGCCGCTCACGCGAAGCAGTCTGCGATTGAAGCGACGGCATCACGGAGCGCATGCGAGTCAACTCATCAGCCGCGCGGACAGCCTCGATGAGAGGCTCAGGCAGACCGTCGGCGTCGCGGAAATTGCGCGCGCGACGAAGGTGTCGCGCAGCTGCGGCAGGCGCGATCTCGGTTGACAGCTCGCCCGCCAGCGTCACCTCGCGAAACCTTTTTCGCTCGCCGGAAGCAAAGACCTCATGCAGAAGGAGAACAGAATACGAAGTCGAGTGATCGACCGAAAGGTATGGCGATTCGTTTGTCGACGTCATGGAAAGAGCGTTTCCATCCGCGTCTTTGCCTGCAGGATCCGGGAGGAATCTCCGGCTCATCCTCGCCTTGCGAAGGACGATAGGCAGGAAAGATGACGCCCGGCCCTGCGACTCGTTCACGAAGTAGATTGAGCTGACCGAAGACCGCTTCTGGCCGATACGACATGCACGAGCTTCGCGCTGCTCGAGCCGAACCATGTTCCAGGCCAGGTCGTAATGAATCACCGTACCCGCCTGCTGCAGGTTCAACCCCTCAGCGGCCATGTCGGTAGCGATCAGACAGGTGATCGCCCCTGAGCGAAATGCGTGAAAGACATCTTCGGACGTGACCCGGCCTGGCAGTCCTGCAGCCGAGCAGAGTCTGGACGACACGATTCCACATCGATGGAGCGGCGTGAGCAGCGCATAGAGAGACCGAGCCGTCGCTACGGCCGAGGTATAGATCAACACTTCGGGCTCTTTGAGGGCAGCGAGCGTTTCCATGAGACGCGCGCGCTTCGGCTCGTCGATGTCTGAGGCAGCGACTGCCAGCCGTTCGAGCATTCTGATCTCGCGATCGATTCGGTCACCCAGTTCCGGGTCCGCTTGCGAAGGCGCTGACCAGAGATCGCGGAAAAGGACGTCCTGGAACTCGATCGCATCATCTTCGATACCAAACATCGCTCTGTAATCGCCTCTGCTCAAAAGAACACCTTTCAACCACGACTCCCGCGCACGCCGGTAGAAGCGCCCCTGGCGTCTCACCGACTCAATGAATGCGCTCCCGCTCGACTCGAGCCTCCTCCATAGAAAGGCGCGCACCAGTGCCACAGCGGATGCATCAGCCAGAAGAGGGGCATTGAGTGTCGCAATGGCCTCGGCAATCGCTGCGTGCGGATCGGATAGAGAAAAGTGGACGACACTTCGCTCCAGCCGAGCCAGTCGAAGCGCTCCCGACAAGACCTCGCGGCCGCGACGGACTATGAGCTCATCACGGATCCGCGCAATCGACTCCCGATTGCCCTGAGCAAAACTCTCCTGGAGCGAGCCGACGCCGTATGACCTGAGGAGATCATCCGCGGCGAACAGCGCGACAAGCGCGTGGAGATCTCCGATCGAATTGCAGATGGGCGTTGCCGTGATCAGTAGAACTTTGGCGCCCACCGCACGCAGCGCAAGCGATCGGTAACGCTTTCTTTTCGAGTTCCTGAACCTGTGAGCCTCATCCACGATAAGCAATCGCATTCCTTCGACTGAAGGCATGCAACCTCGCCCCGACAACGCCTCCTGACTTTCCAGAGATGCCGAAAGGCGGAATTGCTCGAGAAGGAGCGCCCACTGAGGAATGAGTGCGTGCGGAACAATCAGCTCCACTACAGCGCCGCGCGCTTCGAACCGCTGTGCTACCGCCGCCGCAATATAGGACTTTCCAAGGCCTGCGGCGTCGGCCAGGAGAACCCCTGGATAGATTTCCAGACTGCTCAGAATCCGATCGGTAGCTTCGCGCTGATGCGACGCAAGTAAGTCGGGCTCTACCTGAGTTCGCGCTTCGCGGACTTGCAAACTCATCAGAAACCGGGTGACGAGATCCTCGCTGTTCATCGCACGCCGAGACGACGGCGAACATAGGCGCTCAGAATCTCGTGCTCTTCGCTGGTGATTCCGAATAGTTTCTCAACGATCTGATCGATCTCCACCGCGATGTCCGGTCTGAGCACCGCCCGGCGGCCCAGCCGGACGAGATCGCCGCGGACCGCGTCGTTCGCGTGCACCTGCGGGAGCGGCAAGCGAGATACGAGCGTGCCGAAGAATCGCTGATGGAAATCCTTGGCGTGTTCCGCCGATGCGATCGCGACGGCGTTCAGCACTGTCGAGTTGAGAAAGGCAGATAAGAAATGCGCCTCGTCAATGGAAACAGCATCCAGAAAGTACGTCGTCTGATTGGGGATCAGAGGGAAGTCGGTCCCGGAGATCCTGACCATCTCCGGAAGTACGGCGGCCTGCAGCCCTTTGCTCACATCCTTCCAGACGACTTTCATCCCGAGGTGTTCGGGTTTGACGAACGAGAGGCGGAACGAATCGGGTGTGGTCGCCATGTGATTGGCAAGCTCGAGCACCCACGCGGGTGGATTGCTCCACCCTCGCATCGGAGGCCAGAGCATCCAGCACGAGGCACCGGCATGCCACCGTCGGACATCCCGGCCACGAACGGCACGACAGAGATGCTCGATGGGGATCCGAACGCGCGAGCCGGGTATCGACGCGCCATTCCCCGAGAGAACGAGCTCCGGTAGAAAGAAGCGATCGTTCGCGCCCGTCTTGACGCCCATCAACGGAACCCTGCCGAGAGTGTCGGAAAGGGGAGGGAAACTCTTTCGCAGCCTGTGAATCAGAGCGGAAACTTCTGGTGGAGCGAGGAGCCACTCCTGTTCGGTCACGATCTCGGCTCGGAGAGCCAGCCTCTCCTGTCCATCGCTCCAGATCGCGATGTCCCTCGTCACCCGTTGCCGCTTGGAAAGCGTGATCCCGAGAGGAAACGTATCAGCGCCAAATAGTTTCTTTCCGCGATCGCTCCAGTCGTGGAGTTGTGAGAGGTAGTTGGAGTGTCTTTCCCGCAGCTTCCATGCGTACCCTGCACTTGCAAACTTTGCCGGTACGAGCATGGACATCGCTCCACCCTCTTTCAGCAGATCAAAACTTTTCTCACAGAACGCCACGGCAAGGTCGCTCTGCTCGAACCCTTTCGATTTTCCATCCGCGCCCCTTGCGCCAAAACTCTCATACCGGTCCCGGAACATCTGACGCGCGGCGGGCTCGATTCTCGACGATCGAACCCACGGCGGATTTCCGATGATCACGTCGAATCCCCCCTCCGAGAGGACCGCGCTGAAGTGAACATCAAACGAGAAGAAGTCGAGCTCACCCCGAAGGACGTTCGCAAGATGAACCCTGGTTTCCTCGATTCGCCTCGCGAGGAAACTGGCAGCGTTGCTATCCACCTCGGAGCGCCTGTTGAGTCGCGGAAACAGCGGCGCATTTCCCGTCCGTATGAACTGCAGCTCCTTTTCATCCTCAGTGATCGCGTGCTCGAGCATTGCCGCGGCAAGCTCCTCATCACCCTTGCGAAGTACGCGATACAAGTGGGGCCGCTCGTCCGGCGGCGCATGCCGGAACCTCTCGGTCATGCCCTTTCGAAGCTGAAGAGCGCATGACCACTTCTGATACAAGCTGATCCTTCCGGCTCCAAGAAAATCGAGAGGGCTGAGCAGAGCATTTCCCTGCAGGATATTTCGATCGAGATTCGGCAGTGGTCGCACGGAAGCCGCTGAAGCGGATGAGTCGGTCACGATTGCGAGCCAGAGCCGAAGCTCGCAGAGCCGGACGGCTTCCCGTTTGAGATCGACACCGAACAGAGACCGCTCGACGATTTTCTGACGGAGATCGGGGTCCGTCGACCGCCCGACCCTTGTGTTCAGAGAGATCGTCAAACGCTCGATGCATTGAAGCGCTGACAGAAGAAACGCCCCGGAGCCGCAAGCAGGATCAAGCACGGTGAGATGCTCCAGCCGGTCCAGCAGGCCGACTGCCTGCTCGACCGACATTCCGCTCATTGGTGCTGACAAACCAGGTTTCAACGACCTGGCAAGCTCGTCATTACCCGCGGCGGCCCACAGGCTGATTGCCGAGGTAGCCAGAGCATCCACGATTTCCTTTGGCGTGTAGAAGCTGCCGCTGGACGCACGTTGATCCGACGCCATGAGCGATTCGAAAACTTTCCCGAGCATCTCGGGATCGATATGCACTCCGTCCTCGTCGTTCTCATCGAGACAGAAAGAGAACTTCTCGAATGTCGAAAAGATCTCCACAAGGGTCTGGTTCGACACTCTCATCCCGGCGTGATCCCTTTCGTAAGATGACGGGTCGAACAGACCACCATTCAGGTAAGGAATCTCCCCCAGCTCGAGAGCCCGGGATGCTCGGTGAATCGGCGGTGTGTTGAGGCAGCCGAAGAAGAGCGGAACGAGCAACTCGTCGTAAAGCGGCCGCTCAGAACGGGCAAGGCGTCTGACACGATTCTTGAGAAACTGCCGGTCACCCGCCAGCCATCCTTTCTCCTGTACGAAGTGGAGAAAGAGAATTCGGGACAACATGAGAAGTGCCTGGGATCGCGCTGCTTCCTCTGATCCGCCGTCGGATACGAGTTCGGCGGTTACCGCGACTATCGCTTCACGAAACCGGCGGAAGAATCGCCGCGACAGAGCCTCCCGATCAAGCGCTTTATCCAACCTCGCTTCGATCTCTTCGCGATCAGGTACCGTCCCGGAATCGAGCTGAAGCTCAGTAAGACGGCGCGAGGCCTCACTATCGGCGATGGAGAGATCAACCTCGAGGTGGCGGACACGTCCCACTGAAGTCTGATCACATAGAACGAACCATCGTGGTCGATTGTCATCTACCAAAATGATGATGATTTTTCGTAGTCGATTTCTGCGCCGATAAAATTTGAATAGATGGACGACGGCACTTCGGCCCGTCGTGCCCCTGTCTCTAACGAACAGGATCTCCAGAATGCCAAGAGAACAGGCGTGAAAGATCGTCAATGAGTCAGACAACTGGAAATCGAGTCCGCACTCCTGCCATATGCGCGAGCTCACAGGTCGCAAGTCGATCGGGTAGTTAAGCGAGCGGAAAAGCTCGGCGACTTCGCCGTCCCCCTCCCCACCACAACCAGCCGGTCCCGGGCTTTCACCACCCACAGCGACGCGGCGGCTCATGCCATCCCTCGGGGTCCCGCCGCTATACTGGGCCACCAGCGATGCGACCCGGCCCTGATTACCTGAAGCGAGTGCTCGCGGGCTCTACCTTCGGGCTCTACATGGCCCACCTGCTCTACTTTCTCAATCCACAGATCGAGATCACGCCGTGGCGCATCATTCGCGCAAGCATCCTCTACGGCATCACCTGCGGCATCCTTTTCGGCTCGCTCCTCTGGCTGCTCAGAATTCTCCGCCGAAAACTTTTCCCGATTCACGCGCGAATGGGCCGGCGACATGGCTTCGGACTCACCGTCGCAGCGACGTTCTTTTCCACGATGGTGTTCTGGCTGCACACCTTCGTGCTGCGCATCTACCTTCCCATCGGCGCCGTACGAATCCTCATCAAGGCTACCAACCTGATTGCGTTCGTAGCCTTTCTGCTGTTGATCCTCTGGGTGATCGAGCGGAATGCGACCGTGCGTGTCTCCCGAATCCTGACTTGCGTCGGCGCCGGCCTCATTGCAGTATCGTGCGTGGTCCTTTTCCTCCGGCGCGATCGCTACCAGGAGGAGTCGAGCAACGCGCCGCCGATACGGATCGACGCGGTGACAAACAAACGGCCTCTGCTCATCGTGGCCATTCGAGACCTTCCATACGACTGGCTGATCACGCTCAAGGGTGAAGAACGGCTCAACTTCTTCGACCGCGCAATCGACCACGATTTCTTTGCCCGGCTCGAGCCCTTTCCCACAACCAGCCCAAAGGCCCTGTGGGCGTCTCTGGTCACCGGCAAGCTTCCCCACCGGCATGGGGTGACAGGCCGGTTCTCCTACGAGAGCTTCTTTACGGGCAGCGGTCACGACGGCCGCTTTCTGATCCTTCCAGCCGGAGTTGGTTTCCGGGTCTGGGGGCTTCTCCCACCAGTCCGCCGCATCTCGGCGCAGCTCCCCTCCGGGGACGCACTGCCATTCTGGTCTGCCTTCGAGCGGCTCGGCGTTCAATCGAGCGTGATCGGGTGGCCGTCGACGAACGTCCGGCACAATCCGGCCTCCTTCATGGTGACCGAAACGTTTCTTCGCCAGGGAAAAGGGGGGAACGAGATCACCCCTGTATCGCGGAACGCCGAGATCGCGGCTTTGCTCCGGTCGCCGAGCAGCAAGGATCCCAGTCGCTTTTCCCAACTCCCGACTCCAGCAGCTTCCGTAGCAAGGCAAGCTCTCGCTTTCGATCTGTCCGCCGTAGCGATCGCCCGCTCGGAGCTCCGAGAATCGCCGCGTCCTCTCACTGTCCTCTCCCTTGGCGGATTCGCCGACGTTCAAAATTCGGTGGGAATCGATTCGAATCGCCTCCCCGACGCAACAAGCAGCCGGGGTCGCGTGGTGCGCGCCTACATCGAGGAGCTCGACTCGCTTCTCGGGTCCATCGAGCAGCAGTTTCCCGAGCAGACCATCATTGTGGTCTCGCCATCGGGACCCAGTCCTCCGGCCATCCCTGCGCATCCCATAGCAGTCGCAATCAAAGTGATGAAGGACGACGATCCGGGAGTCGAAGATGGATTCGTGATGATCCATGGCGCAGGGATGAGGTCTCGCCCCAATCCTCAGCCGGCACGTACCGTCGATATCGTACCGACCATGTTGTTCATCTCCGGACTCCCGATCGCGCGTGACATGGATGGACGCATCCTGACGGAGGCCTTCGACGACGACTTTCTCCGGGTTCACGCTCTGTCGCTGATTCACACCTACGAACCGGAGGAGGCGCCACTCACCAGTCGCGGTGGGCGCCGCTAAAGCCTCCACACGATGAAGCACGTCTCGCTCCCCGCGGCTGGTACGGGACGATGGATGACTTATGCAAGAGTATTGAGTCTGGACACGGGGCACACGGTTCTCCTGGGGAGCGTCGGCCGGCAGCTCAATGTCCGGCCTGGTTTCACAACTGCTGAGAGCGGTTAGCTGCGGGAACTTCACGCCGCAAAACGGCCGTCCCTCATCGCGAGGGACGGCCTGGGCGGGAGGCGCTACTGCGCCTGGGGTGAGGATTGGGGGCGGGAGCCGGCCGCTTTCGCGGAACGCGGCTTGCGGGGGGCGCGCTGCTTGGAAGAAAGTGTCGTCTTCCCATCAACGGTGAGATAGCTGCTCAGGAGCTCGAACGACTTGTCGCCAATCCCCTTGACCTGCATGAGGTCGGTCGTCGCCTTGAACGCGCCGTTATCCTTGCGGTAGGCGACGATGCGCTCACCCGCTTTGACTCCAACGCGGGGAAGAAGAGCGAACTGAGACGCATCAGCAGTGTTGATGTTGATGACACCGGCAGAAGATGCTTTTCCGGCGGGTGCTGCATCTGCGTGAAGGCTTGTGGTGAGAGTAGCGATTGCGAGAACTGTGGCTGCGAGAATGTGTAGGGACTTCCGCATGGTCGTAACCTCCTTTTTTCTTGAAACTGCGGTTGGACTGCTTACTGCGCATCTGACATTTGCTTACCCACACTGGCCCTGCTGTAGATTTGTTTTTCTCTCCTCTGCACCACCTCCTTTCGGTGGATACAGACTTCAAGCTCGCGGCCGAGTTGGCGTAAGACGTTAACTCGTTGAGCGAATTGAGCTTGCCGCCTTTTGAAAAGAAGGGGAGATGTCAAAAAAACTTGCCACTGTGTTGCGAAAGACAGGTTCGGCTCCCCGCGGCGTGGAAGGACGCGTCTCTCACGGACCTTCAACGTGAAAGATGCGGAGAGGGGCCCGGATGCGAGACGCACGATGGTTCTGCGACGAAGGTGTAGTCACCACCATGTCGAGGAGCGAGAGCAGTTGGGCAACGAAACGTCCAAACGAAAATGTCGCCGTGACAGACAGGAGTGTCTGTCCTACACGAGCATGTAGGACAGACACTCCTGTCTGTCACGCGCGGGAAGATTCCGCTTCAGAAATGAGCGCTATACTCACAGGCTCAGGACGATGAAGGAAAAGCGCGACATCTACCGCTTCCTCCACCTCTCGCCTCGGCGGATATTCGAACAGCTCAATCGCTCTGTGGTAGGCCAGAAGCAGGCGAAAGAAGTGCTGGCCATCGCCGCCTACAATCACCTCAAGAGGATCGAGTACCTCAAGTTCGGCGGCGAAGTCGCGATCCGCAAGTCGAACATCCTGATGATCGGACCCTCCGGATCAGGCAAGACCTACCTTGCGCGAACGCTCGCCAAAATCCTCGACGTACCTTTCGCTTACAACGACGCGACATCCTTCACCGAGGCTGGATACTACGGGGAGGACGTGGAGGTCGCGATCGGCCGGCTCCTCTATGCCACGAATCAGAATGCGACTGCTGCTGAGAACGGCGTGGTCTTCATTGACGAGATCGACAAGATCGCTCGTCGCTCAGGGGGCTCTAGGACCGGAGCGGGCTCGCGAGACATCGGAGGCGAGGGCGTCCAGCAGTCCCTGCTGAAGATCCTCGAGGGGGAGAAGATCTTCGTTCCTCTCAATGTGACTGCGCACTGGAACAAGCATGATCACGTCGAGCTCGATATCTCCAACATCCTTTTCATCTGCGCCGGAGCGTTCTCCGACCTCGAGGAAACCGGCGACGGCAAATCGATCGGCTACTTCGGACCGAAACAGGGGGAGTCTCTGATCGTTACGGAGGCGCTCGTCAAGTACGGCTTTCTGCCGGAGCTCCTGGGACGCCTGCCGGTGCGCGTGCAGCTCGACACACTGACCGCCGAGGACCTCATGACAATCCTCACCGAACCGAAAGAGGCGCTCGTTCCGGAGTATCAACGTTTGCTGGCTCTCGATCAGATCCAACTGGAGTTTTCCCGCGAGGCACTCGAGCAGGTGGCGATCCAGGCGGTCAGGCAAAAGCTTGGTGCACGGTCTCTTCGGGCGATCCTCGAGAAGGTACTGCATCCGGTCCTTTTCGCCGGGCCCGAACGCGCCGGAGAGACGATCACCATCGAAGCCTCTGATGTAAGAGCCGCGCTCGCTCCACAGAGCTGACGCCTTGCGAGAGCTCCGCGGTTGACGGTCCGGTGATGAATCGTTTGAGCGGAGTTGAGCCTGCGATCGTGTTTCGTGACGCAGCGCTGCAGGATCTCGAGCAACTGGTGGCTCTCGACGCGATCTGTTTTCCGCGCGGTACCGCCTATCCCACCCGCGTGATGCGCCACTATGCCTTCAGCAAGCAGAGCAAATCCATCGTGGCACTGAGAGGTAAGACGATCGTCGGGCTGATAGTGATCCGATTAGCGACCGCCGTTGCGGAGATCGTCACGATCGACGTACTGCCTGAAAACCGCGGATCCGGTCTGGGGAGCGCGCTCATGCAGAGAGCTGAGGACTGGATCAGAGCCCGGAGCTGCTCACTCATTGCGCTCGAAGTCGATGAGGAGAATCTCGCAGCAGTCTCCCTGTACGAGTCTCATGGCTTCGCCGTGCGAGAGCGGTACAAGCAGGACGGGAAGAGACGATATGTCATGGTCAAAGAGTTGAGCTAACCTGCATCTTTCACCCGTTCATGTCCCCGTGTAGCGCAGGCGACCCGCCTGCCTTTGGGTGGTCGAAGCACAGCCACCTCGCACCTCCGGAAGGCAGGCGGGACGCCTCGCGCTACACGAGTTGACTTCATCACATTTTCACCGGTGGTCCACGCTGTTAACCCGCTTCTGATGACACCGATTCACTGACTGACATGATTGAGCCGCGAAGCGGCGTATCCCTCTCCCCGGCGGGGAGAGGGAAGCGAGCGGAGCGAAGCAGGGAGAGGGGCGTGAAAGTCTCGTCAGTCCGTCGGAAAGGGCGAGGTCTTCGTATCTCTCGCGGCCCCTCTCCCGGTCGCTTACGCGACCACCCTCTCCCCGCCGGGGAGAGGGATTCGCCCCTTTCGGGGCGCCACGAATGTCTGGGTGCCGGACGCAGGCCCTGCGTCCCTACAACCCGCCCCGGTTGCTCTCGACACAGTGTCAACTATGCTCTCGTCGCGAAACCGTCGTGCGCCTCGCATCCAGGCCGCTCTCGGCCACCTCGCGACGAAGGGCCTGTGAGAAAAGCGAGCTAACCCGCTCTAGATGACAGTCTGTGTGCGTTCACGAAGGTCTGTTAGAAATGCGGGTTAACGTCAAGCCCGCATTTCGTGCTTGAAAGTTGAGGCCTCTGCCATGAGACTGGACGTCCCATGAAAAGAGTCGCGATCTCGGCAAAGGTTTCATCACCGGATGCTCTCACCTATGTCGCTGAAGTCGTCAGCGGTCTCATCTCCCGAGGCCTCGAGGTGGTCGTGGATGAGCACACTGCAGCTGCGCTCGAGACTGGGTCGGCGCCTGTGTACCCGAAAGAGCATCTTGGCGCCAACGCAGACCTCCTGATCACTTTTGGTGGGGATGGAACCCTGCTCTCCGTGGCGCGTCACGCTCCCAGAAACGTTCCGATCATCGGCGTGAACATGGGAACGCTCGGCTTTCTCACGGAGATCCGGCTCGAGCAGTTCCCGGCCGTTCTCGATCAGGTGCTCAGTGGGAACTACCAGACGGAGCCACGAGTATGTTTCGACGTGACCGTCGATTCAAACTCCCGGAAGCGCTACCGCGTTCTCAACGACGCGGTGATCAACAAAGGCGCGCTCGCACGAATCGTAGAAATGCGCGTCGAGGTGTCGAATCACTTCGTCTCCACCTTCCGGGCCGATGGCCTCATCGTATCGACTCCCACAGGCTCAACGGCTTACAACCTGTCGGCTGGAGGGCCAATCGTCTACCCGACTATGGGCGCGATCATCATCACGCCCATCTGCCCGCACATGCTGACGAACCGGCCGATCGTGCTGCCCGATGACCTGACGATCAAGATCTCGATCATTGCCGAGCATAAGGAAACTTTCCTTACGCTCGACGGACAGGAGGGGGTCTCGATCAACCAGGGCGACACAGTGACGATTCAGAAATCAAGCGATACGATTCTGTTCGTTCAATCGCCGGATAAGGATTACTTCGACGTGTTGCGGAAAAAGCTGCGATGGGGAGAGGGCACGTAACCGGCACAACTTCAGAACGGGTCGCCAACCTTGTTGCTCTGTAACTTCCTCTCTAACGACCAGCGACGGTTTTCTCGTAGCTGGCGCGGATGGCGGCCACATACTTCTGAGTCTCGCGATAAGGCGGAATCCCTCGATACTTTTGCACCGCGCCCGGACCGGCGTTGTACGCAGCCAGTGTCAGATCCAGATCTCCATCGAATGTATCGAGGAGCATTGAGAGGTATTTCGCGCCCGCGAACACATTCTGTCGCGCGTCGAACGAATTGGAGACACCGAGCCACTTCGCGGTCGCAGGCATCAATTGCATCAACCCCTGTGCCCCGACGTGCGAGACAGCGTTCGGATTGAAAGCGGACTCACGATGAACGACAGCCGCTACCAGCCGCGGATCAACGCGATGCGCTCGTCCCGCCTCTCCGATCAACTCACGAAGATACACCGGGACCACACCGCTCACCGGACCTGAGTCATTGCGAAGAATCGACCCATAGCTGCGGCCTCGGACAGGAGACGACTTTAGAGAGAGAAGCGCGCGCCGAAAGTCTCCCGCATACGCGGAAATGGACTTCTCATCGTTCTTGATCGAAATCTTTCCCTTATGCTTGATGCCGACACCGGCCACATCGCCAGCAACAAAGCGACCGCTCGCATGCACGGAGACCGCTCCGGCCGAGACAGCCACGATGATCAAAATGACTTTTCGCATGCTATCCACAACGTTCACTGCGGGCAGGTATTCCGGCCCAATCCGAGGATTTTTCAGCAGGGAGATTCGATGCGTAACCTTTTGATTTCAAGCAGTTTATGTCTTTCAATTTCGTGTACGACGCTCCCCCCTGGCGCGCCGTCCGGAGTCCCGAAAATGAGTCAGGAAACCCTTGTTGTGACGGGGGCCACAATTCTTGCCGGGAGCGATCAGACGCCGGTTACGAATCAGGCGCTCGTACTCGCTGATGGGAAGATCGAAGCGATCGTCAGTGCTCAGGAGGCGGCGAGGCGAATCGCCTCGGGAGCCCGCCAGCTGAATGCGAAGGGGATGACAATCCTCCCCGGTCTCATCGATGCTCACGGTCACCTCGACTCCCTGGGTAAAGCACTCGAGTCCGTCGACCTGGTCGACACGACGTCCTATGCGGAAGTGATCGCAAGGATCGGCGCACGTGCCGCCGCAAAGGCACCAGGCGAGTGGATCGTCGGTCGGGGATGGGATCAAAACGACTGGAGCAGCAGCGACTTTCCGACCAGGACCTTGCTGGACGCTACCGTTTCAAACCATCCTGTCTGGGTGACCCGTGTCGACGGTCACGCCGCTCTAGCCAACAGCGCTGCTCTGAAGGCAGCAGGAATCGATCGCAGGAGCAAGGATCCCGAGGGAGGACGGATCATGCGCGATCCGACCGGAGAGCCGACAGGCGTTTTCATCGACGCGGCGATGGATCTGGTCGAGCGCTCGATCCCCGCTGTCTCGAGGCAGGAAAGAAAGCGGCGCATCCACGCAGCAGCCATGAATATTGCCGCGAACGGTTTGACCGGAATGCATGACGCTGGCGCCAACCAGGAGACCATCGATGTCGTGAAAGAGTTGATTGACGAGGGTCGCTTCCCCATTCGACTCTACGTCATGCTCCGAGACAACGCCGCATTGCTCGATGCATGGATGCAACGCGGTCCGCTGATTGACTACGGAGGTCGCCTGACCGTTCGGTCCATCAAACTGTATGCAGACGGCGCTCTGGGCAGTCGCGGTGCCGCGATGCTCGAGCCCTACAGCGACGATGCATCCAACAGTGGTCTTCTCCTCGCCCGCCCCGAACATCTGGTGAATGTCTCGAAGCGCGCGTTACGAAGTCGCTTCCAGGTCAACGCCCACGCAATTGGCGATCGCGGGGTTCGCAACGTCCTGGAGGCCTTCGAGAAGGCAGAAGTCTCATCAATCCATCGTTTCCGGATCGAGCACCTTCAGGTGATTGCGGCGTCGGACATCCCCCGACTGGCGCGAAGCGGAATCATTGCTTCGATGCAGCCGACACACGCCACCTCCGACATGCCGTGGGCAGAACAGCGGGTGGGTGCGCAGCGCCTCCGCGGCGCCTACGCCTGGCGCAGCGTGCTGAATTCCGGCGCCCGACTCGCCCTCGGTTCCGACTTTCCCGTGGAGGCAGTCAATCCATTTTTCGGAATCTACTCGGCCGTGACGCGGCAGGATCAGAAAGGCATGCCGACGGGCGGCTGGACTTCTGATCAACGTCTGACAGCAGCCGAAGCAATTCGAGGATTCACCTCGGACGCCGCGTGGGCAGCATTCGAAGAGACCACTCGCGGCACGATCGAGCCGGGGAAACTGGCGGATCTGACTCTCGTCGATCGCAATCCCCTGGAATCAGCTCCTTCGGAGCTGTTCAAGATCAAGCCCGTCTACACGATTGTCGGCGGCAGAGTCGTTTACGACGCAGTCGCTTCGAGGTCGTCGAAATGAGTCACGGCCTTGAAGTCCCGGAATCGTTTTTCGATCTCCTCTCGTGACACTTCGCGCAGTCGGTCGAGGGCGAACGCCTCTACCGTGAACGAGGCAAGCACACTGCCGAAAATGATGGCCCGGCGCATCTCGCGCTCCGTCAACTCGCTTCTGGAAGCAAGGTAGCCGAGAAACCCGCCGGCGAACGTGTCTCCCGCGCCTGTGGGATCGAACACGGACTCGAGCGGGTAGGCCGGAACTGCGAAGACCTGATCTTTCTGCACCATCAAGACTCCGTACTCCCCGCGCTTGATGACCAGTCGTTTTGCTCCAAGCGCAAGAATGGCGCGAGCTCCCTTGAGAAGGTTCGCTTCGCCACTGAACTGACGGACTTCGCCTTCGTTGATGATGATCAGATCGACCTTCGAGAAGATTCTGGTGAGAGCCTCTTTCTTCGAGGTGATCCAGTAATTCATTGTGTCGAGGGCCACGAGCTTCGGAGCCTTCACCTGCTCGAGCACCTCGAGCTGAAGCTCGGGGTCGATGTTCGCCAGGAAGACCACATCTGCCGACCGGAAATTTTCAGACAGAACAGGCTTGAAATCTGCGAATACGTTGAGCTGGGTCTCGCGAGTCGTCGCCACGTTCATGTCGTAATCGTAGGAGCCCTTCCAGTAAAACGTCTTCCCGCTGGAGTGGGACAGACCGCTCACGTCGATGTCGCGACCGCGAAACACTTCCATCTCCTTGTCCGAGAAGTCCTCACCGACGACAGCAACCAGCTGAACCGGAGTGAAGAACGACGCGGCGACAGAAAAGTACGTGGCCGAACCTCCGATCGCACGCTCCACTTTGCCAAACGGGGTCTCGATTCCGTCAAACGCAACGCTGCCTACTACGAGAATTGACATTGACCTTCCTTTGATTTGAGCTCTGCTGCCCGGCTAAAGATACCGTCCTATGATTGGTGCGAGATCTTCCCGCGCCCTCGCAGGAATTGCCGATCGGTCGGTGAGGATAGCGTATTGAAGAGCATTGCCACAGCCGCAGCGTCTTTTGCGTTTCGCAAGCTTAGGTACGGCATCTTTGATGATCGCGATAGCGGTCGCGGCGTTCTTGTTCAGATATCCGATGACCTGCTCCACCGACACGGGCTCGAGCTCTTCCCGCCAGCAGTCGTAGTCGGTGACCAGCGCCATGGTCGCGTAACAGATTTCCGCTTCGCGCGCGAGTTTTGCCTCCTGCAGGTTCGTCATGCCGATGACGTCAGCATTCCACGAACGGTACAGGCGTGACTCGGCGCGCGTCGAGAACTGCGGGCCCTCCATGCAGACGTAGACGCCGCCTCGATGGATGGTCGCGCCTGCCTCCGTGCCTGACTCCGCGAGTGCGCCGGATACTTCCTGACAGATCGGATCGGCGAACGAGACGTGGGCGACGATTCCGTTTCCGAAAAACGTGTCAGCACGATGCCGGGTTCGGTCGATGAACTGATCGGGGAGAACAATGTCCGTGGGTCGGTACTCTTCCTTCAAAGAGCCCACGGCCGAGGCTGAGAGAATCGTATCGACGCCCAGAACCTTGAAACCGTAGATGTTTGCCCGGAAATTGATCTCACTGGGCAGGACTCGATGTCCTTTTCCATGACGCGACAGAAACGCAATCTGAACTCCGTCTAGCTCGCCGATCACATAAGGATCAGAGGGCGCTCCAAACGGTGTGTCGATACTCCTTTCAAAACGGATCTCGAGTCCCGGTATCTGGTACAAACCGGAACCACCGATCACGCCGATCGTTGCCTGATTCAACATTGCCTCCTCAGATGATGGGCCGTCGAGCCCGAGCCGCTTGTGGCCGGACATTCCAATGTCCGGCGTCTTCGGCGCAGAATCAACTCTCTGGCAGCATTGGGAACAACAGCGTCTATGGCGCGCCGGACTTTGGAATGTCCGGCCACAGGTTCTCGCTCGAACCAGCTTTTCCTTTCATCCATGTCGCGACGACCACCTCTCCAGCGATTCCTCAATCGACTCCCCCACCCTCACAGCCAACTCCAGTGCCGCCAGTCCGTCCTCAGCGCTAACGAGTGGGCGGCTCCGTCGAAGGACCACGAGGAGGAACTGCTCTAGCTCGGATCGCAGTGGCTCTTTCTTTTCGACATGGACTTCGAGCGGTTCGATTCCCCGAGCCGACTCATCGCCAGCCAACCGGTAGCCTTTCACTTCCTGAGCCTTCGTATCGATCGACAGATACGAGTCTGACTCGAACACCCTGATCTTCCGGACCCGGTCGCTGGAAACGCGACTGGCGGTCAGATTCGCCACCGTGCCCGTATCAAACTCGAGTCTCACATTCGCAATATCGACTTTTCCGGTGAGCACCGGCACACCGGCGGCCCGGACCTCGACGACTTCACCCCTTACGAACGAGAGAACAAGATTGAGATCGTGGATCATGAGATCAAGAAGGACGTCGATGTCGAGAGAGCGGGGGGAGAACACCCCAAGTCGTTCAGCCTCGATGTAGCGTGGATTCCTGATGAGGGGACGGGCGGCGACGACAGCCGGATTATATCGCTCGACATGTCCCACCTGAATCAGCCGACCGAATCGTGCGGCGGTCCGGATCAGCGCGCGTGCCTCGGCGACCGTCGACGTGATCGGCTTTTCGATCATCACGTCGCAGCCCAACTC
The DNA here is from genome assembly GCA_035576005.1 of Thermoanaerobaculia bacterium. GTDB lineage: Bacteria > Acidobacteriota > Thermoanaerobaculia > Gp7-AA8 > Gp7-AA8 > DATLXH01. The sequence continues at coordinate 104,944 of DATLXH010000109.1, forward strand.
GAGCAGTTCCGTCGCCACCGCGGCGTGGTGGATCGTGGGAGTAGCGATTACAGCGGCTCGGACCTTTCGTCCCAAAGCCGCTACCGATTCGAATCGAGGAATCCCGAGACCGTTTGCGACTTCCTCTGCGATCTCGTTGTTCGGCTCGACAAAGCCTACGACGTCCGCATCGGGGATCTCTGTCAGGACGCGGGCATGAAGCCTGCCGAGGTATCCAGTGCCCACCACGCCCACCGGCAGTCGCTGGTTAGTCAAGGATCGTTTCTCTCAGGTTGGGGCCACGGTTTGTCATGCTCTAAGAAAGAGATCCTCCGGTCGATAACCACAACCGCGGAGCGGGAGCGGGAGATATCACTACCGGATAATGCCCCGCGTTGCACTCTTCACAAACTCCACCAGATACCTCGTCTCGGGGTAGAGAGCGAGCTCGTCGGAGATCCTGACCAGGGCCTCCTCGGCGCGCAGCTTCGAGCGAATGAGAATGCGATACGCCTTCTGCAGCGCATCGATCGTCTCCGGAGGGATTCCTTTTCGAGCAAGCCCGATGGAGTTGACCCCGTAGGTCTTGGCCGGTCTGCTACCGACCGTCTTCACGTACGGCAGGACATCCTGCGTTGCGACAGTGAAGCCGCCGATGAAGGCATGCTCCCCGACTCTGCAGAATTGGTGAACTGCCGAGAACGCGCCAATCGTGGAAAAGTCTCCGACCTCCACATGACCCGCAAGCGTCGCTGAGTTCGCGAAGATCACGTGCGAGCCCACCTGACAATCGTGTGCGACATGCGAGGAGGTCATGAAGAAATTATGGGAGCCGATCTGTGTGACAGCGCCTCCGCCTGTTGTGCCACGATTGAGCGTGACGAACTCGCGAAAGGTATTGTCGTTACCAATCTTCAACTCGGTTCGCTCACCCTTGAACTTCAAGTCCTGCGGTTCTGTGCCGATAGAGGAATGACCGAAAAAGCGATTGCGCTCTCCGATTGAGGTCGGTCCCTCGATCCGGGTGAAAGGACCGACGACGGAACCAGCACCAATCGTGACCGGCCCGTCGATGATCGCGTAGGGACCGACGATCACGTCGTTGGCCAGTGAGGCTTCGCGACTGACGATGGCAGTTGGGTCTATGACCTGTCCCATCCTCATTTCGGGCGATCAACCATGACACTCATCAACTCCGCCTCTGCGACGACCACTCCGTCGACTCTCGCCTCACCCCGCAGTTTTGCCGTCGTCGCACGACTGTGGAGGACGGTCAACTCCAGGATCAGCTGATCGCCGGGAATGACCGGTTTCCTGAACCGAGCTTTGTCGATCGCTCCGAAATAGAAAAGCTTGTCTGCCCTGTCCGCCATCCCCATCAGAAAGAGAATGGCTCCGCACTGCGCCATCGCCTCGATAATGAGGACGCCAGGCATCACGGGCGCGCCAGGGAAGTGACCCTGGAAGAATTGTTCATTCGCAGTCACGTTCTTGAGGCCGACCAGCCGTTTCTTTTCCTCGACCTCCAATACCCGGTCGACGAGAAGAAGTGGATAGCGATGCGGCAGCAGTTTCATGATTTCGTGAATCGTAAGCATCTCTATTCTCCTGGCTCCAATGTGTCGCTTCCCGTTCCAGCCTGGCGCGTGACATCGGAATCTAGGGCCCTGTTGCTTTCCCGCTCGAGAGTCTTCAACCGGTCGATGATCTCCGGCAAACGCCGAACGAGCGCCTGGGCTCGGAGATGATCTGCCATCGGTCTTGCGGGGCTTCCCGAGAGTTTCTGCGGACCTTCAAAACTCTTCATGACACTTGCTTGTGCGGCAACCTGCACTCCCGAGCCGAGGCTCACATGACCGGTCACGCCGACCTGTCCCGCGAGCACGCAGAAGTCTCCGATCTCGGTTGACCCCGCAATCCCCACCTGCGCAACGATCAGGCAGTGCTTTCCTATCTTCACGTTGTGACCCACATGAACGAGGTTGTCGATCTTCGTCCCCTCGCCGATCACAGTTTCACCGAGAGCGGCCCGATCCACCGTCGAGCCTGCGCCGATCTCGACATCATCTTCGATTCTCACACTCCCGATCTGAGGAATTTTGTGATGCTTCCCGCCAGAAGTGGCGAAGCCGTAACCATCGGACCCGATCACGACCCCGGCATGAACGATACAGCGGGCTCCAATCTTCGTCGCGTGATAAATCGTCACGTTGGGATGAATTACAGTTCCGTTTCCGATGGATGTGCCGGCGCCGACGAATACGCCGTCGAAGATCGTCACATCGTCTCCGATCACACAGCGCTCACTGATGGTGACTCGCGCCCCGATCCTCGGGTTGCCGCCAATGCTCGCGCTGGCGTGGATCGTGGCGATACCTGAGATTCCTTGAGGTCCAGGCAGCTCGCTGAACCATCGTTCGAGTACTCGCGCCAGGGCAAGCTGCGGCTCCCCGACCCTGATCCAGCGGTCGGAGTCCCCGACAGCGTGGTGGCCGACGAGAGTGAGTGCCGCCCGCGTAGTTGCAAGCAGAGGCTCGAACTTCGGGTTGGATAAAAAGGTCAGGTCATCCTCGCCCGCCTCTCCGATGGGTCGCACGGCTGTCACAGCACGCTCGCGATCTCCGGTGAAGGTTCCCTCGACGAAGTCGGCGATTTCTCCAGCGGTAACCCTCATCATCGCGCGGCGCATTGTAGCAGCGGCATCACGAGAACATTGCTGGCGGACACTCGCCCCCATGGCATCGCGGCGCTCAAACCTGCGGAGGCGAAGCCTTTGGAGTGCGGCCGCCGCAGCTGCCGCTTTCTGTGTCCCATCGCAAGACACCCCCGCAATGTCTATCGGTCGGATCTACGCGGGTTCGAAACAAAATCGGCAGCTGCGGCTGCCGCACTCCAAAGCTTCGCTCACGCGCAACAAGAAAGCCTCCTGCGGCGATTGTTTCCCTACGCGTGAACGCGCCCCGAATCCCGGCGCTCGAAACCTGCGTAGAGGCGAAGCTCCCACGCAACAAAAAAGCCTCCCGTGGGGAGGCTTTTTCGAAAGCTTGAATGGTGAACTATTTTTTAACAGGCGCGGACGCTGGTGTCGCTGCTGCCGGTGCTGCATCGTTGAATCGTTTGACCACTACATCAGTGATGTCGATGGCCTCCGACGCGTAAACGAGTCCCGACTCGAACTTGTTGAAAATGGCGGCGAAGCCCATTTCTTTTCCGATAGTGTTGATCACCGGGAGAATCCGTTTTTCCAGCTCGCCGAGTGCACGGTCGCGCGCCTCGGTCATCTCTCGCTCGGCGTCCTGTGCGGTTCGCTGAAGGGTGATCTTCTTGTCGGATGCCTGCTTCTGCAGGTCAGCAAGCTTGTCTTCGCTCAGGGAAAGCTTCTTCTGATTGAACTGCGATTCCAGCGATACAACTTCTTCGTTCATCTTCTGGATCCGCCCTGCCTTCTCGTCCTGGAGCTTCTTGAGATTGACGAATGCAGCCTTTCCAGCGGCGGAGTCGGCCAGCACCTTACGGACATCAATCACAGCAAAACGCGCAGGAGCCGCGGTCTGCGCAAACATCGGAGCTGCGATTGCAGCTGCCAGGACAAACGGAATCACTCTTTTCATCGAAATCTCCTTGTGGTGTCTACCTATGAACTTTGTATTGCGCCAGCTGCCGGTGGTTGCGGAAGCGGCTCGAATGCCCGGAATTAGAAAGCACTGCCGAGGGTGAACTGAAACGCTGAGAATCGATCGTCTTCTCTTGGGTCAAGGTTGAAGGCATAGATGAACCGGAGAGGAAACTGGAATACCGGCAGGAAGATTCTCATCTCCGCGCCCGCTGAGTAACGCAAGTCGGAAGGATCCCATTTCTGCTCGAACCCGTAACCGTTGCCGGCGTCGGCGAACAGAACAAACCGTAGCGGGTCGTTGACACGATAGACGTACTCGAAGTTAAGCACATTGTATTTGTAACTGCCGCGCACGAAGTTGGTTCCCGGCTCCCGAGGACCGACACTCGAGCTGGAGAACCCGCGGATGGACGACTCGCCTCCCACGTAGAAGAGCTCACCGGGTGGGACGCAGGGACGGCCACGGAATTTCACAAGATCTTCCGACACATTCGCGCAGTCCTTAGCCAGAGGGAAGATGCTTCCCGCCTCGACATTGAAACTAAGGATGCTCTTGCGGCTGATCGGCCGGAAGCGCGAGTAGTTGACCACGGGCTTGAGATTGTTCACCGATCCGCCCAGAGGTCCGCCGGAGAAGCTCATCGAGACAGACGCCCTGGCGCCTCGCGAGGTGTCGAACGAGTTATCACGCGAGTCGTACCGGTACGACGGAATGATCGCCGAGGTGATGTACGTGAAGTCCTGAATGAGCGGAAGGGGAATGTTGCCGTTCTCATCCGGCGGCGGAGCGGATTCGCCGAAGTTGTTGGTCCGGTCATAGCCATACAGCAGTGAGACGCTCTCAAAACGACCGAGACGGTAGCCGTACGCAAGCGTTGCCCCTTTCGATCGGGTTTCAAAACCACCCGTAATGCTGGGGAACGTCGTCTGCCGGTCAAAGATCGAAACTCCGAAGCTGTTGGGCGTGTCGAGGAACCAGGGATCGGAGTAGCTGAGGCTGAAAAAGTTCTGCCGTCTTCCTCTCTGGAAGCTGACTCCGAAGTTTTCACCCTCGCCCAGGAAGTTGCGGGTCGAGAACTGGAACTGTCCGAAAAATCCGTAGGTCTCGGAGTAGCCGCCTCCAAACTGTACGTCGTTCTTGCCTTCCTCCTGCCCTTTGATACTGATGTCGACCGTCTTGGTTTCCTGGTTCACCTTGAAGTCGGGATTCTCTGTGACCTTGAAGTAGCCGAGCTGCCCCAGCTTGTAGACGCTCTGCTTGAACGTCTCCATATCCATGATCATCCCTTCCTCGAGGAACACTTCGCGACGCAGGACCTTGTCCTTTGTCGTGAGGTTACCGAGAAACTCAAGACGACCGAGCTTGAACTGGTCGCCTTCAAAAACCTGGATGCTCACGTCGACGACGTTGTTCTCTTTTTCCTGATACTCCGGGTTGACGTACGCGTAGATGTATCCACGCCGGCGGTACGCCTCGTCAAAAACATCAAGACGGCTCTGAATCGGCTTGCGGCGCAAAGTCTCGCCCTTCTTGATTGGCCAGTTACCGATGATCTGCTCTTCGGTGAACACCGTGTTCCCTGTGACCTTGACCTCGCCGAAGGTGTGAACGACTCCTTCCTTGACCGGAATCGAAAGCTTCACGCGCGGTCGCTTTTTCGATCCGGTCGTGACGATTTTGGGATCGCCGAACTCGATGTCCTTGTAGCCATGATCGAGGTAGAGATTTTTGACCTTCTCCATATCCTCGTCGAGCTTCGACGGGGTATAGATATTCTTCTTCCTGATCCAGGTGTAGAGATTGCTCGTCTTCACCTCTTTCATGGCGTTGCGAAGGCGGCGGTCTGAGAAACGCTGATTCCCTTCGAACCTGATCGAGGCGACCTTTGCCTTGATTCCTTCGTTGATTGTGAAGATGAGTTTCTGCTCGCCATCTTCCGACATCTTTTCCGAGAGTGATTCAACGGTTACCCCGTCGAATCCACCTTCGGCATACGCCTTCCGGATTGACTCGGTGGCGCGGCGGATCAGCGTCTGCTCGACAGAGCTTCCGACGTGGAGATCGATCTTGTCCTTCTCGAGTGCTTCCCCAATTTTTGTTGCCGTGAGGCTTTTGTTCCCTCGATACTCGACGGCTCCGATTCGTGGACGCTCCTGCACAGTGACCTTGACGACGACTCCGCCATCGCCACGCTCTCCCTCGATTTTGATGTCGTCGAAAAGGCCGGTCTGCCAGAGATTCAGAAAGTTTCGCTGGAGCGCTGCAGGGTCGTAGACCTCACCGGGCGAAATGCCGAGGTAAACACGGATCGTGTCGCTTGCGACTGAGGTATTTCCAATCACTTCAAAGCGTTCGATCTTCTGTCCGGCGAGGTTTGGAGACGAGGCGACGCCCTGTGCCGAGGAGACCTCAGCGCACAGAAACATTAAAAGTGCGAGCGCGGAAATGGCGATTCGGTTCATGGGAGCCAGTAGAAACCTCGATCCTGATGTAGGACGTAATGGGTGGAAAAACGTCACGCGGAGAGGGAACATCGAAAAAACGTGGCGCATTCTACCGAAACGGCCACTTACAGGGTTACCAGTGGTATCGCCCGCGTCCAGCGGGGAGGGGGCACTGGCCCCGACTCGTGGCCCGATACTGCCGCCGGCGCCCGACACCAGGCCTCCCCCCCCTCCCTCAGTCCAAAGAGCTGTTCTCGGAGGTTGTGCCTCTCAGGTATACGTAGCGATCCCGTTCCCGAACGACCAGTTCTCTTTTGTCACTTCCAGAAGAGAAATCAGGACATCATCTGGACGAACGCCGGAGGAGAAGGCAAGGTTCCGTACGATCGCCTGATAGAGGTTCTTTTTGATCTCGACCGACCTGCCGGCGTTCAAAGTAATCTCGATGATCACCAGGTCGTTTCCACGCGCCACATTTCCGTATGAAGGATGTGCGATCAGCCTCGTGGCGGGCAATTCGATCAGGACTTGAAACTGATCGTCGGCCGGGACGTTCGCCTCGGCGACCAACGCTTCCTGGATCGCGCGACTCAGGCCGCTCAGATACTGCTCATCCTTCCCTTCCCTCAGGAACACCTTCACGAACGGCATAGCATCATCTCCTCCGTCTCAACCACTTCTCAACAGGTCTGGCTCTGAGCCCAGCAAGCTAACTACTGGATCCACGAGGGAAAATCCCTGATCGCGGCGCGTGCTTGGGGCGAGGCTTCGAGACGCTACCGCTTTCGTCATCACACCGATGTCGGGTTGTGCACAATTCCTTCTTACGCAGGTTTGACACAAAAGCGGCAGCCGCGGCTGCCGCACTTCAAAGCTTCGCCCTTTCCTCCGGCGCATGCACAGGGAAACTTCACCACGACCAGTCGTAGACATCACGTGTATTCTCTGCCGATGGTGGGATTGTTCGACAGCGTCGTGGATCCAAAAGTCCATGCGTTACTCAGACGTGAGAGCGAGTTGCTCGTTCTGCTCCGAAGCATCCTGGAGAACGAACAGGTCGAAGAACGCAGGCGTGTCGATGAACTGCTTTCCGGACTCGAAGATCTTTTCACGATCGTAATCGTGGGCGAGTTCAACTCCGGAAAGTCATCGCTCATCAATGCTTTGTTCGGTGAGCGTCTACGCACTGAGGGGCCGATCCCTGTGGACGATGTGATCTCGATCCTGCGCCATGGAGAGACATCGCAACGTTCGCTGTCGGACTTCGTCATTGAGCAGCATTACCCCATCGAGTTCCTTCGAAACATCACGCTCGTCGATACGCCAGGCACCAATTCGATCGTCCTGCGGCATCAGGAAGTGACCGAGGAGTTCATTCCCCGCGCCGATCTGATCCTGTTCATCACATCGATCGACCGCCCTCTTTCGGAGTCCGAGCGGCAGTTCCTGCAGTTCATCCGCGACTGGGGGAAGAAGATTGTCTTCGTCGTAAACAAAATCGACACAAAGTCCGACGAAGAAGTGCTGGAAGTCGTGAACTATCTCAAAACGAACATCAAGTCGATCTTCGACCTCGAGCCCCTGCTGTTTCCGGTGGCTGCCAAGCTCGCATTGCAAAGCAAACTGGGAGACGTGACGCCGCGGGAGTGGAACAAAAGCCGTTTCGAAGCACTCGAGGACTACATCTTCAAAGTCCTCTCTGAGAAGGAACGAATACGGATCAAGCTGCAAGCTCCGCTCGATACGGTTCTGAGCCTGTCGCGCAAGCAGTTTGCCCTTATCGAGTCACGCCGCCAGATTCTTCTTACAGACAGTGAAAAAATTCAGTCGATCACCAAGCAACTTGCTCAGGCGCAGGGCGACCTCGAGTCCAACTTCAAGCAGTTCATCGCCAGAGTGGACAACCTCATGATGGAGCTCGAGAGGCGAGGGGTCGATTTCCTCGAACGTTACATACGTATCGGGCATGTCATGCTGCTTCGCGATCCCTTGAAGTTTCGTGAAGAGTTCGAGCGGCAGGTGTTCCACGACTGGCAAAGCTCAATCGATCGCACGATTCAAGAGTCTGTCGACTGGCTCGTCAAGCAGAACATGAAACTCTGGAACGACACGGTGGAGGTCTTTCATCGTCGTACTGGTAGCGACACATCCGAAGAGGAGCTCATCGGGAAGGTCGGCCGCGAGTTCGCCTACAACCGTGATGAGGTCTACTCGAGAATTAAAAGCGAAGCGACACGACGGATGCAAACCTACGATGTCGGGATCGAGAGTCGGAAACTCATCGACACGTCGATGCAGGCCGTCTTCCAGTCGTTCGGCCTCGGCGCCGGCGCGCTGGGCCTCGGCTATCTCTTCACGACAGCTTTCAGCAGCGTCGCTCTCGATGTCACCGGCCTCACCGCCGCGACCATGCTCCTGGTTACCAGCTTTCTCATCCTGCCGTACAAGCGAAGTAAGGCGAAGAGCGAGTTTCAGCGAAGGATTGAAGAACTGCGCGGACAACTCCGTGAGGCGCTCGGGAGAGAGTCATCTTCGGAAGTGGACCGGATGATTCGACACATCAGCGGTGCATTCGACCCGTACCGCCGTTTCTACGCGCGTGAGTCTGAGAAGGTCGAAACGTTTGCCTCGAAGCTTGGCGAGATCGACCAGAGCGCAAGAAAGATCACCGCAGATATTTCGCAGCTCTGATTTCGTTTCATCTCACACGCGCAAGCCCGCATTTCTCACAGACCTTTGTCGTGAGACGGCGGAGAGTGGCCTGGATGCGAGGCGCACGGCGATTTTGCGACGAAGGCATAGTCGACACTATGTCAAGGAGCGAAATTGCCGTGCAACGAAGCAGACAGGCCGCT
>DATLXH010000110.1:0-42503 GCA_035576005.1 Thermoanaerobaculia bacterium
TCAGGCGACGACCACAACATGCACACGTTCATGTGCATGTCGCGCTCGCGACTCGCCAACTGCCTCCTCAATCATGCGATCGAGAACATTTTCCACAGGTTTACGGCACTTCGACATGACAGTGTGAGAAATGCGGGTTAAATCAACGGGTTATGTATTTTGAGATCCTTCGCATTCGCTCAGGATGACGAATCGCTGGTGATAGCGGAGTTGGGCAACAGCCCCTGAAGCCGGGTGCTACGGATCTCTTCGCCGCCTACGGCGGCAGACCGGGCCTAACTTCCCGCGATCACTCGAACAGTCGCCAGCGCGTGCTCGGACTGCGCGGCTCTTCTCTCGTCTTTTTTCCGTTTGCCCGTCAGCACGTCTTCGATCAACCCCCATGTCACGTTCGAAGGTTGGTAGCGCTGGGACGAGCTTTCAGAGACGTGACGGCCGAGGGCGCCCAACGCGGTGTGATACGGCAACGGTTGTGGGGCAGATCCGCTGGTAGCCTGATCAATGTAGCGTCCCACCAGCAGACCGGTCGCGGCAGATTCGACATAGCCTTCCACTCCTGTGATCTGTCCCGCAAAAAATACAGTCGGATCGCTCCGGAGCTGAAACGTATTGCTCAGGTGCAGCGGACCGTTAATGAAGCTGTTTCGATGCATCGAGCCCCATCTAGCCACGACGCACGACTCGAGCCCCGGGATCATCTGCAGGACCCTTTTCTGGTCCGGGACTTTCATCTTCGTCTGGAATCCCACAAGGTTGAAGTACTCGTCGGAGAGATCTTCTTTTCGCAACTGCACGACGGCCCAGGGCCGCTCCCCAGTCACGGGATGCTCGAGACCTACAGGCTTCATGGGACCGAATCGAAGCGTCTCAATACCCCTCGAAGCGATCTCTTCGACAGGAAGGCAACCCTCGAAGTGGACGGCATTTTCGAAGTCATGCAGCGGATAAAGCTCTGCAGACAGGAGAGCCTCCACGAAGGCTAAGTACTCGTCCTTGCTCATTGCAGCGTTCAGGTAATCGGTCCCGGATCCCTTCCCGTATCGCGATTTCCAGTAAAGCCTGTCCATGTCGAGCGAGTCAGCGGCGACGATCGGGGCGATGGCGTCATAGAAATAAAAGCCTTTGTTTTCCAGCAAACCGTGAATCGAGCTGGTAAGGCGCTCGCTCGTAAGTGGTCCCGTCGCGATGACGACGAAGTCGTAATCTCCGCGCTCCACAGTTACGACCTCTTCTCGCACTACACGGATCAATGGGTGGGCGTCGATGACCTCCGTGACAGCGAGGGAAAAGCGGTCCCGGTCGACGGCGAACGCGTCGCCGGCTGGAACACGAGCCATTGACGCGCATCGGATGACGAGGGATCCAAGGATCTCCATCTCGAGCTTGAGTAGACCAACCGCGTTCGTTCCTGAAGAGGAGCGAAAGGAATTCGAGCAGACGAGCTCCGCGAGATTTGCTGTCTGATGCGCGGCCGTGGAACGAGCTGGCCGCATCTCGAAAAGATCGACATGGTGCCCTCGCTCCGCCAGCGCGAACGCGCACTCAGCGCCGGCGAGGCCACCTCCGATGATCTTAATTGTCGCCATCGTGCATTCAGGCCGTGAGGTTTGCCATGTGACCGGGCGTCTTCGTAATCAGTTGGACTGTTCCGGTCCGGCGCTGAAGGCCATATCGCCGATGTCCAGGCGGATCTCGCCGAACTTCTGCTCAAACAGCGAGATGTTCTGAGCGAGCGCCTCGAGCAACTGCTTGGTGTGGAGGGGTGTCATGATGATCCGGCTGAATACCTTCACGTCAGTGCGTCCCGGCATCATCCGCCCGAGATCGATCACGAACTCACTGGGCGAATGGATGATGTTGGCGAAGTTGATGTACTCGCCCTGAGCGGTCTCATCATCCAGAGTAATCCGGATGGTTGGTGGTTGCGCAGTGGGATCGCTCACGAGGCCTCCTGACGTTTGTCTCCCCGTTGGAGGTTTCACTGCAAACGGCGAGGCCAAACCCTACATTGTGGCGCTGGTGGCGCCGCCGAATCTGACAGAGGGGTTATTTTGGTCGGGCAGGGGGGATTTGAACCCCCGACCACCTGAACCCCATTCAGGTACGCTACCAGGCTGCGCTACTGCCCGACTCTGGGGCCGCGATGCTACCACGGGATGATTTGCAAACCTCACGGTAGGATAAGTGGGTCCCGTCCGGGCCGTGCACGTGGGGTAACCGGACATCAGATTGCATGTCCGAAGCGATGGGTGAGAAAAATTCATGGTGAAAGGTCTGACTCTCGAGCTCGACGAAATCTACGAGCGGGCACCGTTTGGTGTCGCGATTTTCGACCCGGTCCACCACACACTTCTCGGAATCAACGCGTTCCTCACCAAGCTGGAAGCGGAGACATCGTTCGATTGCGACGTCCTCGGAACGATCATCTCGGATGCTGACTCTTCCCCCGGCACGGCTCGCAAGTTCGAAGGTCTGTTGTCGGGCGTACCGTTCGAATTTGAAATCTCGACAGCCAGAGTGAAAGGGCGGGAGCTCGTCGTCGCCTTCGTGCGGTCAGCGGAGTCGCGGGACGAGCGAAGGAACGGCGATGCGCGCGCCCGTGTACTTTTTGACGATGCGCCATCCGCCATCGCGATCATCGAGCCGCAATCGCTGCGCATCATCGATATCAACCGTGCAGGGGCCGGCTATTTTCAGAGCTCGCCCGATGAGATCATTCGCTCCTCGCTGCTCGATCATCTGCTCCCCTCTGAGCGTGAGCTCATCGTCATGAAGTTCGACGCTGTCTCTCATGAAGAGGCAGTGACCGGAAGCGCCCTCGCGCTCAGGAAGAGCGGATCGCAATTCACGCTTGGCTACCGCCTCAGTCACCTGATGGTGGAGGACCGTCCGATGGTCCTTCTCATGGGTAGAGATCTCAAAGACGTTCAGAGAGCTGAAGCGCGCTACCAGCAGCTGTTCGAGCGCTCCGCCGAACCGATCATGGTGGTCGCCGCAACCAGTTTGTTACTCATCGACTGTAACCCGGCATTCGAGCGACTCCTCGGCAGGGGCAGAGAGTATCTGCTGTCCACTGAGCTCGACAGTTTCATCGATCCCGCCGACCGCCTCGACGTGCTCGAGTTGTTTACCACGAGTCTCAACGCCTCCACCGAGGTCCAGCTCGAGCACGAAGCAAGATGGTTACGTTCAGATGGAAAACGACTCCACGTCGCCATGCGAAGCGGTGTCTTCATCGTCGACGGAGAGAAGGTTCTGATCTCATTTTTGCGCGATACGACCGCTCAACGTCAGGCTGAAGCGCACTACGAGCAGATGTTCATCAAAGGTAACGATCCTCTCCTGATTGTCGAGGCCGGTACCTCGACCATTCTCGACGCGAATCCTGCCTTCGAGAAGATGAGCGGCTTCGCTCTGGAAGAGCTTAAACAGATCGATCAACTCAAGCTCACCGCGCTCAACGAGATTTCGAGCGAGAGGTGGAACGGCCTGATCGACCCCGGCAGTGCAGCAGGTGAAACTCTGATGCTGCTCACGACGGCAGCAGGGATTGAGATTCCCATCTCAGTGCGCTCTTCGGAGCTGGAAACTTCTGACGGCAGCGCAACGATGATGGCGCTCCATGATCTGACCGCGGAGCTGAGAGCCGCCGAGCTCGAACGGTCGCTCACACATGTCCAGAAGATCGAGTCGCTCGGACAGATGGCTTCAGGAATCGCGCACGACTTCAACAACACACTGATGGCAGCCCTGCCATGGGCCGACCTCATGCGTCGCAAGTACAAGGACGACCCTACGATTCAAAAGGCAGCCGATCAAATCCGCACTGCCGTTCATCGCGCCCGAGACGTCACTCGCCAGCTCCTCGATTTCAGCCAGCCGAGAAAGCCGCAGAAGCAGGAGATTTTTCTGACGGCGCTCTTACAGTCTCAGCTCAAATTGATTCGTCCCGTGATGCCCCCGGAGATCGAACTGACCAGTGAAATGAATGAGGCCACACCGTCTGTCCATGCCGATCCGGCACAGATTGGTCAGGTCCTGCTGAATCTCGCGCTCAATGCGCGGGACGCCATGCCGGAGCGAGGAACACTTTCGATCTCGGTGCATCCGTCGAGCAGCAAGGAAGAACGCCGCTGGGGAATTGAACATGGCCGATACGCGGTCCTGCGAGTGACGGATACAGGGATCGGTATGTCGGACGAAACGATGCAGAAGGTTTTCGACCCGTTCTTTACAACAAAAGATATCGGTAAAGGCTCCGGGCTCGGGCTCTCGGTGGTTCACAGGATCGTGGAACAGAACGGAGGGCTGGTACGCATCAGCTCTCAGCCAAATCGTGGCACATCATTCTTTGTTCTCCTCCCCGTAACTCGAAGCGAGCCCGAGACTCCCGCCTCTGGTGAAGCTCCCTTCTCGTTCGAGGGGCTGCATATCCTCATCGTCGACGACGAACGTGTCGTCGCCGAGGGACTTGCCTCACTCCTCGAACTGGAGGGGGCCTCTGTCGACTCGCTCGATCGAGGACAGAAGGCAATCGATCTGATTCAGAACGGAAGCCGGCCGGACCTGGTGATTCTCGACTTGGGAATGCCCGAAATGCGAGGAGAAAAGGTGCACGAAGAGTTGAAAAAACTACTTCCAGCGCTGCCGGTTCTCATTTCCTCGGGTTATGGCGATGAGGAGCGAATCGCACCCCTGATGCTCGATGAAAGGAACCGATTCCTGCAGAAACCGTACGACACGGAAGAGCTGCTTGCGACCATCGCGTCGATGCTGACCGAGGTAGACACGTCCGTTAAGGGAGGTTGACGATGAAACCGCCGCCCGGGCCCTTTGGGCTCACGAAGTTTTCAGTGAGAGTGTGACTCGAACTGAAGACGGAGGATTCACGCGGGAGAATGATTGAAAAGGCTCCATCAGAAGCGAAATGAATCGCTTGATCAGAGGGGAAGGAAGGATTGCGAGCACGACAGGATCGAGACCGTGGCGTCTGCGCATCGCGGCGCGACCGCCTTCCGTTCGCAAGGCCGTCGGTCCCACGCGATACGGGCCGCTCACGTTCCTGCCTCTCGTTCCCGAGCAGGCCGGGCAGTGGATCATGCGTTGTTCACGTTGAAGAATGGCTGTCTCGAATGTCATTTGTCGGTCTTCCTTTTAACCATGAGTCATTGAGAAGGCTCGTTTGATACAGGGCTCCAAAAATAAAAAGGCAAACGGATTGAACAAGAGGATTTTGATCGTCGATGACGACAGCGACGTTCTCGCAGGCCTCGCCGCCCTGCTCGCACACCTCGAGTGGGACGTGGAAACGGCGTTGAACGGAAAGGAGGCGCTCCGGAAGTTCGCTGCCTTCGCTCCTGACGTCGTTCTCCTCGACGTCAATCTCCCCGACGCCCACGGGATCGATCTACTCGATCAGATGAAGGGCTACGCCGAGGATGTGCCGGTGATCGTCATGTCAGGCGTGGGGACGATCGACGTGGCCGTTCAGGCAATGCGAAAAGGAGCCGAAACCTTCGTTACCAAGCCTTTCGATGTCGACAACCTCGAGCTCGTGCTCGAACAGGTTGATAGGCGGATCGCTGTTTCCCGGGAGTTGCTTGCCCTCAAGCGTCGTGGCACTCCCCGGGAGATGCGAGTTGAGGGGGTCTCGCCGCATGCGCGCGAGCTGGACGAGATGATCGCGAGGGTCGCCCCGTCCCGCTCTCCGATCCTTCTGCTTGGAGAGTCAGGCAGTGGTAAAGGGGTCATCGCCAGGATGATCCACGACCGCTCGGATCGCGCCAAGGCACCGTTCGTGGACCTGAACTGCGCCGGCTTTTCCAGAGAGCTGTTTGAATCCGAGTTGTTCGGACACGAACGCGGAGCCTTCACCGACGCCGGTTCCGCCAAGCCTGGACTTTTCGAGATAGCAACGGGTGGAAGTGTGTTTCTCGATGAGATCGGTGAGCTGGAGCTCTCGATCCAGGTACGCCTGCTCAAGGCTCTCGAGGAAAAACGCTTCCGCCGGGTTGGCGGAGTCCGCGACATCCAGGTAGACATCCGGCTGATCGCCGCGACGAACCGCGATCTATCTGCAGATGTTGCAGCGGGACGATTCCGGAAGGATCTCTTTTATCGCCTCAACGTCGTCAAGATCGTCATCCCTCCGCTTCGGGAACGGAGAGATGACATCCCGGTGCTTGCCGGGCAGATCCTTTCCAATCTCACTGTTGAGCTCAAGAGTGATGTGCGCGGAATTTCGGAGCGCGCGATGCAGAAGTTGAGCGCCTACTCGTGGCCCGGCAACGTACGCGAGCTCCGCAACGTTCTCGAGAGAGCCCTGCTCGTTGCTTCGAGCAGGGAGATCAAGGTAGAAGAGCTCTATCTCGAAGGCGCAGAAAGCTCAGCGCTCCAGCAGGATCCTGCCGTGAGACAGGACAGCGCGACCGAGCCACTCGACGATGTCATCACCGCGTACGTGCGGCGAGCCGTCGACGCGGCAGGGGGAAACATCCGCGAGGCAGCACGACAACTCAAGGTCAGCCCCTCAACGATCTATGCACGACTGAAAGAAAAGTGAGGAGAAAGATCTCTGTCTTTCTCCTCACCGATTGATGCGTCAGGACTGCGTCGATTTCAGTGGGTGACGCGCACCGTTCTGTGCGACCAGCTGCCCGGTGCCGTCGTCGATGTCGCTCTCGGTGGTCCGGCTGCGGGTCTTGAAATGAATCTGCTGCTTACAGAGATTCGCCATCGTGCCGGCAAGCCGTGGCTTCGGCATCGTGACGCTCTCCTGCTTCTGCATGAAGAGACACCACGCTTCCTGAACGAGCTCTTCACTTTCTTCAGCGGAGAAGCCGAAACGTTTCTGAGGGATGGAGTGGAGAATCTTGCGAACGTCTTCGTAGAGAGCGCCAAGGTTGAGGGGTGCTCCGGTCCGCTCGATCTGAGCCGGATAGCTCAGCACGACACCTGGAAAACCGAATAAACACTGGAAGTTTGTCGGAGGCGCGAGAACAGCGTGGCACGCTGAGTGATGAAGTCTCTCGTATAGCGAGCCCGTATTTCTCACAGCTCTTCGTCGTGAGAATGCGAGCTAAAATCTGCTGGTTTTCAAGCATCCGCCCACTCAACCGAGAGACCCGGAGGAACGTTGACGCCAGTCGAGATCGCCATCGAAGCCGCGAAGATCGGATCGAAGATTCTCCTAAAGTACTGGGAGACACTCGGTCGAGAGGACGCAGACCTCAAGTCTCGGAATGACTGGGTCTCGAAGGCGGACCGGGAGAGCGAAGCGGCAATCATTGCCTTCATTAAGAGCCACTGCCCGGGCGACGCCTGCCTCGGTGAAGAGGGAGGGATCATTGCCGCGGACCGTGAGCAGTCAGGCAAGAAACGAATCTGGGTCATCGATCCTCTGGACGGGACATCGAACTATCTTCAACACTTTCCCTTCTGGTGTATCTCGATTGCCTTGCGCGAGGGAGACGAGATCATTGCCGGGGTCATCTACGAGCCGCTGAGGGATCTGCTGTTCTCGGCCGAGAAAGGGAGTGGCGCCTTTCGTAATGGGGAGCGGATGCACGTTTCGTCACAGGCCACTGTCGAGGGCGCGTTCCTCGCGACCGGCTTTCCGTTTCGGGCGCAGCAGTACGTCACTGTCTACTGCGCCGTTTTTCAGGATGTGATCCGTATTGCGAAAGGGATCCGCCGCGCCGGATCGGCGGCGCTCGACCTCGCCTACACGGCGTCGGGAACCTTCGATGGATTCTTCGAGTTGCATCTGGCACCGTGGGATGTGGCCGCGGGATCCCTGCTCGTCACAGAAGCAGGAGGCGTCGTCACAGACTTCTCCGGGGGAGACCGCTTCTGGCATCGAGGAAACATCATTGGAGCGTCATCTGCGGTTCACGGCGGCCTGCTGGCGCTGATCAACCGTCATACGAACGAAGCAGCGCTCGACCGACGAGAAGCGGGACGCCATCTTGCCCAGTACGACAAGCCGAAGTAAGAACGCCCGGCTCGGTCGCGACTTTTACCTCGGCGAAACCGTCGACATTGCAAGGGCACTTCTCGGCTGCACGCTGTGGCGAGAGGTTGGCGGCGAGAAGCTTGCTGCGCGGATTGTAGAAACGGAAGCGTACCTCGGCGCCAATGACCCTGCCAGCCACACGAGACGCGGCCTCAGGACGCCCCGAAACGAGTCGATGTACCTCCCGGGCGGTCATGCCTACGTCTACTTCACCTACGGGATGTATCACTGCGTAAACGTGGTCACGCAGGAGCGGGACGTAGCAGAAGCAGTCCTCATTCGGGCGGCGCAACCGCTCCGAGGTCACGACCGGATGCAAAGGAACCGGCCTAACGCCCGGCGCGAGTTCGACCTTCTGAATGGACCAGGGAAACTTTGCATGGCCATGGAGATCGATCGCGATCTCAATGGGGCGCCCCTCGATGGGAAGACGCTCTATCTCACGTCGCGAGAAGCGCCCGTGCCTGAGGAAGACATTGCGACCAGTCCGCGAATCGGTATCGATGGCGCGGGTGAAGCCGCCCACTGGCCTCTTCGTTTTTTCCTGGTCGGCAATCGCTATGTGTCGATGTACAAGCGCGGAAGCTAGCCCGCTAGCGCATTCGCGATAACGCTCAACGGAACAACGACATGATCCGCCCGAGAGCGCCCTTGCCCTGCTGACTTGTCAAAGCTTCGATCTCGCCTTCATCGAACCATGTGCCGTTGCACGACACGCATCGATCGACCTTCAGCCCGCCAAGCTCGATCGTGTGAAGATCCATCCCGCATTTCGGGCACTTCATCGCGTGAAGCTGCCGCAGCTTGTCGCGCTCTTCGGTCTGCATCTTTGCGGCGCGCTCTTTCTCCCACTGCTTTTTTCTTTCGAGCTCCTGGCGAACAAAGTACTCGTCCTCATTCTTGCTCGGTTTGTCGTTATCCATTCTTCCTCCGTTCGGCGGCTCGCAATCGCGATGTGAATGGCTACTCTATTTCAAAGAGTAGTGAAGACCAATCAGAGCGCGACGCCGAGGAGCGTCGTACCCTGTCACTTCCTGGTAGATCTCGTCCGCGGCGTTCTCGATCTTGAGGTATGGAGTCACGACCCCAAGCGAGTAGCGGAAAGTCAGATCGGCGACCGTATACGAGGGCGCAATGAGTCTCGAGTAGGGTGCGACGGGCTGAAGATCAGGCCTCGACCCGCTGTAGGAAAGCGCGACAATCGTGGCCGTTCGACCGAGATGCCACGAGGCAAAGACGCTGCCGGAGTGCCGGGCACGTCGTAGCAATGGATCGCCCGTCTCATCCTGTCTTGTCGATAAATACATATAGGTTGCGCCCGCCCTTAGTTGCTCATTCAGCGCAGTCTCCGCTCCGATCTCGATTCCTCGCGACCTGGCGCGGCCGATGTTCTGAAACAGGAACGTCGGATTATCAAACACGATCAGGTTCCGGAAGTCGTTGCGAAACAGGGTCGCGGAGATCGAAGTCTCTGGCCCCGGATTGAAAACGTAACCTGCTTCCGAGCTACGGCTTCGTTCGGCATCGAGTGCACTGTTCCCCGAGAACGGAAAAAAAAGCTCACCGATCGAAGGCGCACGGAAACCCTCGCCGTAGGACATTCGGAATTTATGACGCCCAGCCACCAGGGCCGCTGCGACGCGCGGCGAGGTCTGGGAGCCGAAGTCTTCGAAGTCATCATGTCGTGCGCCCAGGGTGACCTGCAGACTCGCCCAGTTGCCCAGCGCTCTCGAGACGCGATCTTCGACAAAGATCGCGCGGTTCGTCCGACGCGACCCGTCGAGACTCGTTCCGAACGTCGACTCATCATCGACCTCGCTCCTCTCGAGCTCGACCCCCGCGCTCAATTTTCCGAGGCTCGTGGAGCTGCGGGCAACGAGGTAGCCGCGACGAGACGTTGACCGGGTAGATGACTCGGTGAAGCCAAAAGGATCGTCGGGATCGCTGAACTGATCGTCGCGACGGCTCTCGGAGAGGGTCAGGTCGTAGGACCAGCGACTGAAGTGCTGAGACAGAGGAACCGACAGCTGCAGCTCGTCCCCGCTCTGGCGGCGCAGCGGACTCGGCACCAGCGCGCGCCCGTCGGCACTGTTGTTGAGTGGGATTCCGAGCTCGTAGTCCGTACGGCGAGCCGTTACACCGAGGGAGAAGCGTGATGTTGGACCCCAGGTGACTCCTGCCGTCGCGGACTTCTGAGAAAAGTCGTCATTCCGAATCGAGCCGTCATCCTGCCGATCCTCAAAAGCAGCGCTCAAGGCGAAGGCGCGTGCGACCCACGACCCTTCTATGGAACCGTTCGTCAGACCTCTCTCCCCAGCCTGAAAGTCGACGTCGAGCCCGCTCCTCCGAGCGCCTGTGAGCAAATTGACGACGCCGGCGACGGCATCCGAGCCGTGAAGCGCGGAGAACGGACCACGAACGATCTCGATCCGCTGGACTCCGGCCGTGGAGAGACGCCCCCAATCGAAACCGGAAAAGTAAGGATTGTTGATCTCGATTCCGTTCAACAGAACGAGTGTGTGATTCGAGTTGCCACCGCGTGAAAATAGCGACGTCGCCTTCCCAGCCGATCCACTTCGGGAGATCTGGATACCGGGAACTTCGCGAAGCAGGTCGCTGACATCGCGAGCAGCGCGTTCCTCCATATCGTCTTTCGAAATGACCGAGACCGCCGCTGAAGTGTCGTTCAGCGTATCGGGTGTCGCCGATGCCGTCACAACGATTTCCTCAGAGAGCGGGACTGAGGGTGAGAGCTGAGCAATGAGTGGAGAACAGAGCTGCAGCAGGAACAGCAGAGTGATGCCATGTTTCATGGACGAGCTCCTTCGCTTCCTTCCGAAGCGGTCGGAGGCAATGAGGATCGTCGACGACCCTCATCACCCCGGAGGAAATTGAATATCTGAGACGGTCGGTCTCCTGGCTTCCGGGTCGTCCTGGTTGCGCGCCCTTCCCGTTTTCACAGTGGGGGCCTTTGGCAGGCCATGCGCAATTCGTCTCCGGTTACAGTGGCGGGGGCCGCGCCGGCATCACACCGACTTCCCTCGATCGCACTCCAAGTGCGATCACACCATCTCAGACTGATTGTTTAAAGAACAAGGCGGTGATTCTAATCCAGAGCGCCGGAAAGAGCCCGAGCATTTGTTCGGGAGGTGGTCCGACACCGGGGAAATTCTGAATGAAGAATGCGGAAGGAAGACGGCAGAATGGAGAATGCAGAAATCAGAAAGTGAAAGCTCATGGTTGCTCCGCTTGCGGTGTTCTCCACTCTCCGTTCTTCATACTGCGTTGAAGTTCTCCCTCTTCGTTGACGTCCGCTCCGGGCTCCGATACCCTCGCTGATCCGATGGTCCTCTTCAATTACGGCACCCGGGAAATCACGGCGAAGATCGTTTACTACGGTCCCGGGCTTTGCGGTAAGACGACGAATCTGCAGTTCGTCTTCGATTCCTTGCCGTCCAACAACAAGAGCAAGATGCTCTCGCTGGCGACCAAGACCGACAGGACGCTCTTTTTCGACTTCCTCCCCCTCGACCTTGGCAAAATCCGCGGGATGCGAACCAAGCTCCAGCTCTACACCGTTCCCGGTCAGGTCTTCTACAACTCCACCCGCCAACTCGTGCTCAAAGGGGCGGACGGAGTGGTTTTTGTAGCCGACAGTCAGGAATCGGCGCTAGACGCAAATCTCGAGAGTCTGCAGAACCTCGAAGACAACCTCAAGCGCCAGGGGATCCGGATTGCCGAGCTCCCTGTGGTGATTCAATACAACAAACGCGATCTGCCAAATGTGCTGTCGGTTGCGAAGCTCAACGCCGCGATGAACCGTCTGGGAGCCCCTTCAACAGAGTCAGTGGCAACTACCGGGATTGGCGTGGAGCAGACCATCAAGGTCGTGACGCAACTCGTCCTCAACAACCTCGTCAGGAAATATGGGCTCGAAGGCTCGGGACCAATCGACAAAGAGATTCAGATTCTCAACCCGACCCTCACACCCGAAGGGCCTCCAAGCACCGAGTCGGTCTGGGCTGACGATGTCCTGGCGACCGAACACACAACGACTGCAGCGACTTGGCCGGTGGTCACCGAAGAGCTGCTTGCCGAGTCCATTCCCCTGGTGGCCACGGAACTGATCTCCACCATCCCCCTTCCGGGAGCTGCCGTAACGGAAGCTTATGGGCCCTTCGACGAACTGATCGACCAGACGTCTACTGCCGACGTGGTTCTGGAAAGTTATGCGCTCCCTCCCATCGATCTGGAGCTCCCCGATGATAGTGGCGACGCGATGACTCGGGAGAGCGAGCAGGCGTCCCCCGATCGGCGTGCCGCTGACGGACTCATCAAGGAGCTCACGATCCCGATCAATCTTTCAAGGTCCGAACTGAGCCAACACCGTCGCCTGAGGTTGAAAATTACGCTCGACGTGAACCTCCTGCCCTGAGATCACCGAGGGGACGCTCTGAACTCGGTCTTGCGAGTTCACGGGCCATCGTCGAAGCGGATGTATGCGAAACCTGCCGCCGACTGAGAAAAATATCGAGATGTCGCCCGAGCGGGTAACAGCGGGAAACGTTGTTGAAGAAGGGATGACACCGAGCGACTGCATCTCTGGAGCGGGCAGGCCTTGCGTGCGCCCCGGTAGGGGCAGCGAGAGGGTAGCCGGTGGCTGAGCGCGTAGCGCGATGCCACCGGACCGGTGCAGAAGCACTCGTGCACCCCGGCAGGGGTGCCAGAAGCTTCTTGCACCCCTACCGGGGTGCGAGCTGGCCGGTGCGAGAGACCGGTGGCATCCCGCTCCGCGCTCAGGCCACCGGCTACCCTCTTCGGCCCCTTCAGGGCCATCCATGGGCCAAGACCTCCCGCCCAGGCTCGGGACGACAAGTCGTTTCATTCTCAAGAATCTCGCATTCCAATCTCGGCTTCGAATCAGCAATCAACTGTTCGTGATTTCCGATCAAAAGCTGCGGCCACCGGAGGATTTCCATGCAACAAGTGAAACTGGGACGAACAGGAATCGAGATCAGCGCCATCGGATTCGGTGGAATGCCTCTGTCAATCAAAGGACGGCCGGACGAGCGTGAATCTCGTGCGGTGATCAACGCCTCGCTTGACAACGGAGTGACCTTCATCGATACAGCAGATGTCTACTGCCTGACAGACGACGACATCGGACATAACGAACGGCTCATCGCTGCGACCTTACGTGACCGTAAAAATGGAGAAGTCGTCCAGCTCGCAACCAAAGGGGGGCTGCGTCGCCCTGATGGTGAGTGGACGCGCGACGGCTCGCCTCGCCACTTGCGCGAGGCCTGCGAGGCAAGTCTTCGAGCCCTTGGCGTTGAGAGAATCTTCCTCTACCAACTCCACGCGCCCGATCCCGAAACGCCCTTTGAGAAGAGTGTGGAAACTCTCGCAGAGTTGCAGCGCAAAGGGAAGATCGAACATGTCGGCTTGAGCAATGTCTCAACTGAACAGATCGCCAGAGCATCGGAGATCGTCGAGGTGCAGTCAGTCCAGAATCGCCTCAGCACTTTTTTCCGGGAGGCAATCGACGAAGGAGTTGTCGAGGCCTGTCAAAAAGGAAGCATCACTTTTCTTGCCTACAGCCCTCTCGGTGGGGGACGTCTGGCCAAAACGATCTCCGCTGTGCAAGTCCTCAAGGAAATCGGCAGGACCCACAATGCGTCTCCCGGCGCAGTGATGCTCGCGTGGGTGCGATCGAAGGGAAGCACGGTCGTCCCGATCCCGGGAGCGAGCAAAATCGAAAACGCGATCGACAGCGCTCGCGCCGCCGATCTCTCTCTATCGGGAGACGAGGTCGCGAGAATCGACCAGACCAGGTTTTCACGCGACTGAGCCGGCCCACAGGACGGCTCGTCCGAGCTCTCTCCCCTGGCCCGCATTTCTCACAGACCTTCGCCGCGAGACGGCGGATAGCGGCCTGTCTGCTTCGTTGCACGGCAATCTCGCTCCTCGACATAGTGTCGACTATGCCTTCGTCGCAAAATCGCCGTGCGCCTCGCATCCAAGCCACTCTCCACCGTCTCACGACAAAGGTCTGTGAGAAATGCGGGCTAGCATCTCTGCTGCAAGGCCGCGTGCAAGATGGCACAATGGCGCGCCTTACGATCACGAACGAAATCACCACCACTCACGAGAGATGAAAATCACGTCCCCGAAACCTGCGAAGAAGCCCGGTTGGAAAACCGAAGATGCTGCGGAGCTTTACATGATCGACCGCTGGGGCGCCGGATACTTTTCGGTAGACAGCGGCGGTCTGGTGACTGTCGCACCCCTTCAGGAAGGGGGAACGAAGATCGCTCTGCTCGACGTAGTCCGCGAAGCGCAGGAGCAGGGACTGAGAGCTCCTATGCTCATCCGATTTCAGGACCTGCTTCGACACCGGGTGGAAGGGATCAACGCCGCTTTCAACCAGGCAATCAAAGAAAGTAAGTTCACGGGCTCCTATCGCGGAGTTTTCCCGATCAAGGTGAACCAGCTCCGCGAAGTCGTGGAAGAGATTCTCGATGCCGGCAAGCCGTTCAATTACGGCGTCGAGGTCGGCTCCAAACCTGAGATTTTTGCAGGCCTCGCGGTTCATACCGATAACGAATCGCTCATCATCTGCAACGGTTACAAGGATCCCAACTACATCCGAATGGCAATGATCGGACGGAAGCTGGACAAGAAAGTCATCCTGGTGGCCGAAAAACTCTCCGAGATCCGGGCAATCGTCAAGGTTGCCAGGGAGATGGGCGTCATTCCCCTCATCGGCATGCGCGTGAGGCTCCTGTCCAAAGGCGCGGGCAAGTGGGCGACCTCAGGTGGCGAGCACGCCAAGTTCGGCTTGTCGACCGCCGAGATTCTGGAAGGCATCGAGATCCTGCGGGAAGCCGGCATGGAGTCATCGTTCAAACTGATTCACTTCCATATCGGCTCGCAGATTCCTGACATCCTCACGATCAAGCGTGCAGTGCGCGAGGCCGCGCGCTACTACTCGAAGCTCCACAAAATGGGGCACCCTCTCGAGTATTTCGACGTAGGAGGCGGCCTCGGGATTGACTATGACGGCTCGCGCTCGACCTTCCACTCCTCGATGAACTACACGGTGGAAGAGTACGCAAACGACATCATTTACAACGTCATGGACATCTGTGACGAAGAGCAGGTACCTCATCCGACCATCGTCTCAGAGTCGGGACGGGCCATCGTGGCACACCACTCCGTCCTGGTGATTGAAGCTTTCGGCTCGATCGAAAAGACTCCTGCCGAGCCGTATGTCATCCAGTCGGAAGATCACAAACTGATCAAGGATCTCATCGAGATCGAGCAGCAACTCAGTCAGCGCAATCTCACGGAGTCGTGGCACGATCTGATTCAGCTCAAAGAGCAGACGCAGACGATGTTCGAGCTCGGCCTGCTCATCCTCCCGGTGAAGGCGCGCGTCGAGACGCTTTTCTGGCAGATCGCGGAGCACATCCGCGAGCTCGGCTCCGAGCTCGATCCTTCAGAGCTGCCTGAGGAGCTCGAACACCTTAAGACCGAGCTTGCCGATCAGCACATCTGCAACTTCTCGGTCTTCCAGTCCCTACTCGATCACTGGGCTCTCGGCCAGCTCTTTCCCATCATGCCGATCCATCGCCTCGACGAGCCGCCGAGCTCAGAGAGCACACTGGTCGACATCACGTGCGACTCGGACGGCAAAGTGTCGAAGTACATCGACCTCAACGATGTGCGCGACACGCTCCCTCTGCATGAGATCCGGAATGAGCCGTACTACCTCGGGATCTTCCTGACGGGCGCTTATCAGGACATCATGGGCGATATCCATAACCTTTTCGGACGCGTCAACGAGGTTCACGTTTTCCTCGATGAAGATGAGGAGAGCGGCTATTACGTCGAGGAGACGATCCCGGGCAACACGATCGCGGAAGTGCTGAGCATGACGCAGTACGACACCAACGACCTCGGGAAAAAGGTCAAGGCTCAGATCGACGCCGCCATCAAACAGGACCGGCTCAAGCCCAACGAGGGGATGCGCCTGCTCGCGGATTACGAGCGCAGCCTGCGTGATCAGACTTACCTCAGTTTCGACTGACCCCGGGGGCCGGCCGGCTCGAGGAATAATCGGGCTAGTTTTGAAAGTGGCAGGAGGCGGAATGCACGTTCATGACGTGTCGTTTTCCTGTATTCGGAAACAGCAAAGGAGAGAGCTCATGCGTAAACCGTTCGCGCTCGCCGCGATTCTCATCACGACTCTGGCCGGCACCGCATTCGCGATCGGTGAGGCCCGCTTCACCGGGAAGGTCGTCGATTCGAAGAACAAGCCCCTCCCCGGTGCGGAGGTCCTCATCACATCAACCGGGGGCAAAAACTTCAAGCAGACTTACAAGGCTGACAAGAAGGGTATGGTGAACTTCATCCTGATCGATGGGACCCTCAAATACAAAATGACGGTCAGCAAGGAAGGCTTCGTCCCGTATGTAGAGATGACGAAAAAGTTCAAGCTGATCCCGGAGAGTAACGAGCAGACCATCACGCTCGCATCGGGCACTGTAACGCCATCCGGGACCACCATCCAGGTGCCTCAGCCGGAGAAAGTAGACCTCGGTGTCGCGGCGTACAACGAAGGTGCCGCACTTGCCAACGCGGGTGACACTGATGGCGCCATCCTGAAGTTCGAGGCGGCCGTAGCCGCAAAACCTACTCTTACCTCCGCGTACATCGCTCTGGCCAAAATGTACACCAATAAGAAGCTCTGGGCGAAGGTCATCGACAACGGCAACAAGGCGCTGGCCATCATTGGTGAGGATCCCGATGTCGCGGTACTTCTGGCTCAGGCCTACGACAAGAGCGGCGATAAGGTCAAAGCCAGCGAGTTTCGAAAGAAAGCTCCTGCGGACCCGACAAGCCTTTTCAACGAAGCTGCCCGAAGCATCAATGCGGGCAAGGACAGCGATGCCGAGAAACTCCTTGTACAGGCCCTCACGGCAGATGAGAAATTTGCCGCAGCGCACTATGAGCTGGGGATGATTTACGTCCGCTCCAGCAAGAATGCAGACGCGCGAAAGCATCTGCAGAAGTACATCGAGCTCGAACCGAAAGGAAAAGACGTGGCGACCGCGAAAGAGATGCTCAACTACGTCAAATAGCAATCACATCCAGACATTCATCACGAGGGCGGCCTAGGGCCGCCCTTTCTTTTCCAGTCTGAAATTCGCGCTCCGGCTCCCCCTGTTGCGAAATGCACACGGAGAACGCGACCATGCGAATCAAGAATCTCTCAAAGAGCAGTTTCATCATTGTGGTCGTTTCGTCCTCCCTGCTTCTTTCCTCGTGTGGATCGAGTCGTTCCACCACCTCAACTGAGTCGCGAAGAGAGGCTCGAGCAGCCGCCGCGCTGAGCGAGCCTGAAATCTTCATCCAGCAGCTAAGTCGGACCCCGGTCGCTGCTCGCCACGTGACAGGCCCTTTACCCGTCAACTTCCGGGTCAGTGTCCGGAACAACTCGTCAACCCTGCTCACGCTCACCCGGGTGCGCGTGGAGTCGATGGGCGAGGGAGCCTACACTCTCACGAGTAATGCTCAGGCGTTCAACAAGGAGATCGAGCCGGCGCGGCAGGCAAGTGTGGAATTCTGGGCTCCAGCAACTGCTGAGACTACAATTACCGGAAGCAACGGGCCTGTCACCATTCGCGGCATCGCATATTTCAAGTCGGCGACCGGTGCATTTCAGAAAGTGTTCGTCCAGCAGGTTCACGATCAGCTGAATCGAGGAGTCAGGAGCGGAGTCGGCAACTAGCCCTTTTCGTTCGCCAGTGCGGCGGCGAAACGTTGCCTGCACGGCGAGACGCGCGGCAGTCCGCGATGCGATCACCTCTTCGCAGCCGCCCCAACGCGCGGGTAATAGAAGGCGACCCACTCTTCCTTCAAGTCCTTCACTCTCCCCTCTTTCTTGAGTGTTGAAAGAGTTTTGCCAGCTGCTTTGCCCGCTTTCACGAATCGATAGACGTTTGAGGTCTTTCGATAGATCTCTTTGAGATTCCTTCCCTCGACCACTGGAGAATGGCCCGTGACCACTTTCGCGTCGTCGGGAAGTTCCTTCATGAGCGGATCCATCGTTTCGAAGTAGCGATCCACCTGGTCGCCCGGGTCGAGAAGAGGGCGTAGTCCTGGAAAGTAGTTGTCGCCAAGGTGAAGCACCTTCGACCTGGGAAAATAAACAATCAGGTCTCCCCCAGAGTGGGCCGGAAGAGGATGGATCGCGATGTCTTCGCCATTGAAATGAAGCGTCGTGCTGGACCTTATGTCGACATCGGCAAGCATCGCCTCACTCTTCGCCGCGAGCACGACTCCATCGATAAATGTCTGAGGCTTTGTCAGCGCATCCCGGACTGCGGCATGGGCAATGATCGTCGCCCCTTTGCCCAACTCGGCATTGCCGCCAACGTGATCCTCGTGCTCGTGAGTATTGATGATGTAGCGAACATAGCGGACAGGAGTACCCCGCCCCTGGCGCTGCAACGCCCGCTGGATTGCAGGCGTGCCTCTCGCGTAGCCCGTATCGACCAGAAGAATCCCATCATCACCAACCGATGCGACGAGCGAGCAGCCTGCGCCATCCAGGAGCTTGATGTTCCCACCCAGATGCCTGACTCCGATCTGAAGAGACATATAAAGCCGGCCGATGCGGTGGTACTCGCGTCTGGCTCGCGTTTCCTTGAAGAAGGGATCGGAGTCGGCGTAAGAGATCATCAGGCTCTCGATCCTGTCATTCCAAAGCGTCTCGAGCCAGTCAACAGCTTCCGCATGGTTGCCGTTCACTGCATGAGCGCGAGCAAGCTCGTACATGAACAACGGACGGTTCACTGGCTTGTCGTTCAGCTCCACAGCCTTCTTCATGTGCTCGAGGTAGCCTTTCGAATCGCCACCACCGAGAAGTTTCTGGGCAACCCGGTACTCCTCGAGATACGTAAGCGGCCTGTCGGCTGCCACGGCGCTCGAACCAAAAATCATGAGAAACAGAAACCCGAGATGGATCTTCATAGCCAGATGCTAACAACTTCGGCCTCTCTCGGATTGTGACGAAAGGCGCACGACCGGCCCGCTCTTTGAAAGAGCCCATCTGATGAAGCACGTCCGTTATGATCCCGAGCGTCCTGATATCGTGAGTTATGTGCGCGTGGTGCGTCCGGACGAAATTCCTCCCGAAGAGCCGCGCACGATCGACGTCGTCATCCTCGACATGAATCACTCCTGGCCGAATGTGGGTCACGACTCCCTGGTCCATATCGTCCGTGGAATTGCTGGAGCGATGCTCGATTTCCTGTCTGCGGCGAACCTGCGGATCCGTGTGTTGTCGTTCGATGTCCGGCAGCGTCTCATGGTGCCGCGTAAAGACCATTTCCGGCTCTTCATCGGGACCGGAGGGCCGGGCCATCTCGACCCTCGAGTGAACGACGGAACCAGGGAGCAGGCGCAGGGAATCGTGGAGGATCCATCGTGGGAGCCGCGCCTTTTTGCGCTATTCGACCAGATCGCCGCCGACCCTGCGTCCTCGCTTGTCGCTGTATGCCACACCTTCGGGGTCATTTGTCGATGGTCGGGCGTGGCTGACGCGGTGGCCCGGGGACCCGAGAAGGGAGGGAAGAGCACCGGCGTGCCGACCAACTGGCTGACCGACAAGGCAACCGAGCACCCGTGGTTCAGCAAGTTCTCCGCGCTGCTCCCCGATGGGCGCTCATTCCGAGTTGTCGACAACCGACTGTTCGACCTGATCCCGAGGTCCTCAGAGCTTCCCAACGGGATGTCATCGATCAGTTTCGAGAAAGACGGATCGCGTGGTGACGCCCTCACCGCCATCGAGATTGCCCGGGATGCCGAGGGAGTCATGCCGCGCTTTTTTGCCGTCAACCACCATCCGGAAATCATCGATCGCGAGCATCTCCTGAGAGTGCTCGATGCGAAACTCAGAAGAGTAGAAGTCACGGCAGAGTGGTACGACGAGCGTGC
This sequence comes from Thermoanaerobaculia bacterium, assembly GCA_035576005.1. Taxonomy (GTDB): domain Bacteria; phylum Acidobacteriota; class Thermoanaerobaculia; order Gp7-AA8; family Gp7-AA8; genus DATLXH01. The sequence continues at coordinate 20,021 of DATLXH010000110.1, forward strand.
AAACACCATCGCGGGACTTATGGTTGGTGAGGCCGAATTTCAGAGTCGCCTAACGTCCCGATACATGCTGATCGATCCCATCCGATTTCATCTGACCCGTCTTGTGCGTCAACGTGCCGAGGAGCTGGGTGTGAGACACGCGCCACATGAAGAGCAGCTCTTCGCGCTCCCAGCCGTGTCGTCTTAGCCAGCACTGGCTGGTCTCAGCCCGCATTTCTCACAGACTCGCGGAGCAATATCACGACATGATTCGCCGGTTCGTATTCGACGCCGCTCGAGAGGCAGTGAGCATAGGCTTGCGAAGTTGAGCGCCTCCCGCACACCCACCCAAGCCACAGGTATGACACATGCTGCACAGTTAAGTTAGGCCGAGAGGACACTTCACGAAACGTGATCTCCACCACGGTGATACGATTCTGGCCAAGTTCGGAATCAGGATTATGATAGCGGCTCCCGTCTCGCGTTCCTCTGTTCGATAAGGAGATTGCATTCATGTCCCTCGGCTCGAAGCGAAGTTTCACGGCTGCTCTGGTGGTCTCTGCGGTCCTCTCGTATGCGTCGGCCCTGCAGGGGCAGCCGCTGACCTTCACGACCTTTGCCGGGACGCAGGGGGGAAGGGGGGTTGAGGACGGGACGGGGAGCGCGGCGCGGTTCGACTTTCCGACCGGAGTGGCAACCGACAGCAGCGGGAACGTCTACGTCGCCGATCAGGGCAACCATACGATCCGGAAGATCAGCCCGGCGGGAGCGGTCACCACGCTGGCGGGTCTCGCGGGAATCTCCGGGAGTGCCGACGGGACGGGGAGCGCGGCGCGGTTCCTCTTTCCGCGAGGAGTGGTAACCGACGGCAGCGGGAACGTCTACGTCACCGATACGGGCAACCATACGATTCGGAGGATCACCCCCGCGGGAGCTGTCACCACGCTGGCGGGTCTTGCGGGAATCTCCGGGAGTGCCGACGGGACGGGGAGCGCGGCGCGGTTCAAGTTTCCGTTCGGAGTGGCCACCGACAGCAGCGGGAACGTCTATGTCGCCGATACGGACAACCATACCATCCGGGCGATCACCCCGGCCGGAGCGGTCACCACGCTGGCCGGTCTTGCGGGAACTCTGGGGAGTGCCGACGGGACGGGGAGCGCGGCGCGGTTCAACTTTCCGTTCGGAGTGGCGACCGACAGCAGGGGGGACGTCTACGTCGCCGATACGAGCAATAGTACGATCCGGAAGATCACCCCGGCTGGAGCGGTCACCACGCTGGCGGGTCTTGCGGGAACGGGAAGCTTCTTCGGGGAGAGTGCCGACGGGACGGGGAGCGCGGCGCGGTTCAACAGTCCGATTGGAGTGGCTACCGACAGCAGCGGGAACGTTTACGTGGCCGATACGTCTAACGGTACGATCCGGAAGATCACCCCGGCGGGAGTGGTCACAACGCTGGCGGGTCTTGCGGGAGGCTTTGGGAGTGCCGACGGGACGGGGAGCGCGGCGCGGTTCAACTTTCCGCGCGGAGTGGCAACCGACAGCAGCGGGAATGTCTACGTCGCGGATTCGGACAACCATACGATCCGGAAGATCACCCCGGCGGGAGCGGTCACCACGCTGGCGGGTCTTGCGGAATTCGGGGGAAGGGCCGACGGGACGGGGAGCGCGGCGCGGTTCTTATTGCCGACCGGAGTGGCAACCGACAGCAGCGGGAACGTCTACGTCGCCGACAGGGAAAACAGTACGATCCGGAAGATCACCCCGGCGGGAGCGGTCACAACGGTGGCGGGTCTTGCGGGAGACTCGAACCGAGGGAGTTTCGACGGGAGGGGGAGCGAGGCGCGGTTCAACCGTCCGACCGGAGTGGCAACCGACAGCAGCGGGAACGTCTACGTCGCCGACAGGGACAACGGTACGATCCGGAAGATCACCCGGGCAGCATCGGCCCGGGCAGCAGCGGTCACCACGCTGGCCGGTCTTGCGGGAACCGCGGGGAATGCCGACGGGACGGGGAGCGCGGCGCGGTTCGGCCTTCCGTCTGGAGTGGCGACTGACAAGAGCGGGAACGTCTACGTCGCCGATACGTTCAGCGGTACGATCCGGAAGATCACCCCGGCTGGAGCGGTCACTACGCTGGCGGGTCTTGCGCTAGACAGAGGGAGTGCCGACGGGATGGGGAGCGCGGCGCGGTTCAACCGTCCCACCGGAGTGGCAACCGACAACAGCGGGAACGTCTACGTCGCCGATAGGCTCAACCATACGATTCGGAAGATCACCCCGGAGGGAGCGGTCACTACGGTGGCAGGTCTTGCGGGAACCCGGGGAAGTGCCGACGGCACGGGGAGCGCGGCGCGGTTCAGCAGTCCGGAAGGAGTGGCAACCGATAGCAGCGGGAACATCTACGTTGCCGATACGGACAACCATACAATTCGCATAGGAAGGGCAACCCTTGCCGATGTCGCCACCATCGACCTCTCCAGCGGCGTGCGTGGCGCCACCCGCCAACTGGACACTTCCTCCCAGACGGCGACCTCATTTCAATGGAGTGTGATTCGCCGCCCCGTCGACGCCGTCGCCAGTCTCTCCTCCGAGACAGTCCGCAATCCAACCTTCACTCCCGACGTACTGGGACTTTTCACGTTCCGGCTCATCGCCACCAGTTTCGCAGGTACGAGTATCACCACGGTGGACCTCTTGGTCTCAGCCACGGTCGCATCCGGCGTGCGTCATCCTCGAACTTCCCGTCGTCCATGAGATGGGTGACGCCAACGGCGATCGGAGCAGCTCTTCGCGCTCCCAGCCGTGTCGTCTTAGCCAGTACTGGCTGGTCTTAGCCGGCATTTCTCACAGACTCGCGGAGCAAGATCACGACGTGATTCGCCTGGTTCGTATTCGACGCCGCTCGAGAGGTAGTGAGTACACGCTTGCGAGGTTGAGCCCTCCCGCACACCCACCCAAGCCATAGGTATGACACATGCTGCACAGTTAAGTTAGGCTGAAAGGACACTTCACGAAATGTGATCTCCACTACGCTGATACGATTCTCACCAGGTTCGGAATCAGGATTATGATAGCGGCTCCCGTCTCGCGTTCGTCTGTTCGATAAGGAGATTGCATTCATGTCCCTCGGCTCGAAGCGAAGTTCCGCCGCAGCTCTCGTGGTCTTTGCAGTCCTCTCATATGCGTCGGCCCTGCAGGGGCAGCCGCTGACCTTCACGACCTTGGCCGGGCCGCAGGGCGGGGAGGGATTGGAGGACGGGACGGGAAGCGCGGCGCGGTTCAACTCTCCGCAAGGAGTGGCAACCGACAGCAACGGGAACATCTACGTCGCCGATCAACGCAACCATACCATCCGGAAGATCACCCCGGCGGGAGCGGTCACCACCCTGGCAGGTCTTGCGGGTATTTTCGGGAGTGCCGACGGGAGTGGGAGCGCGGCGCGGTTCAGATCTCCGTCCGGAGTGGCAACCGACAGCAGCGGGACCGTCTACGTCGCCGATCAAAGCAACCATACCATCCGGAAGATCACCCCGGCGGGAGTAGTCACAACACTGGCCGGTCTTGCGGGAGTCAGCGGAAGTGTCGACGGGACGGGGAGCGAGGCGCGGTTCAGATTTCCGTCCGGAGTGGCAACCGACAGCAGCGGGAACGTCTACGTCGCCGACTCAAGCAACCATACGATCCGGAAGATCACCCCGGCAGGGGCAGTCACGACGCTGGCGGGTCTGGCGGGAAGCTCCGGGAGTGACGACGGGACGGGGAGCGCTGCGCGGTTCAGATCTCCGGTTGGAGTGGCAACCGACAGCAGCGGGAACGTCTACGTCGCCGATACGAGCAACCATACGATCCGGAAGATTACACCGGCCGGAGCGGTCACCACGCTGGCGGGTCTGGCGGGAAGCTTTGCGAGTGCCGACGGGACGGGAAGCGCGGCGCGGTTCGCCGCTCCAAGCGGAGTGGCAACCGACAGCAGCGGGAACGTCTACGTCGCCGACCTCTTCAACTCCACGATTCGGAAGATCACCCCGGCCGGAGCGGTCACCACGCTGGCGGGTCTGGCGGAAAGCGGCGGTAGTACCGACGGGACCGGAAGCGCGGCGCGGTTCGGCGAGCCGGCGGGACTGGCAACCGACAGCAGCGGGAACGTTTACGTCGCCGACTCAAGCAACCATACGATCCGGAAGATCACCACGGCCGGAGCGGTCACCACGCTGGCAGGCCTTGCGGATTTCTTCAACTCCGGGAGTGCCGACGGGACGGGGAGCGCGGCGCGGTTCAACCGTCCCTACGGAGTGGCAACCGACAGCAGCGGGAACGTCTACGTCGCCGACTCAAGCAACCATACGATCCGAAAGATCACCCCTGTGGGAGCGGTCACCACGCTGGCGGGTCTTGCGGGATTCAGCGCCACTGCCGACGGGACGGGGAGCGCGGCGCGGTTCAGATCTCCGTCCGGAGTGGCAACCGACAGCAGCGGGAACGTCTACGTCGCCGATACGATCAACCATACAATCCGAAAGATCACCCCGACGGGAGCGGTCACTACGCTGGCAGGTCTTGGAGGAACCAGGGGGAGTGCCGACGGGATCGGGAGCGCGGCGCGGTTCGACAATCCCAACGGAGTGGCAACCGACAGCAGCGGGAACGTCTACGTCGCCGATCGGAGCAACCACACAATCCGGAAGATCACCCCGGCGGGAGCAGTCACCACGCTGGCCGGTCTTGCGGGAGTCAGCGGGAGTGCCGACGGGACGGGGAGCGCGGCGCGGTTCAGATCTCCCAGAGGAATAGCAACCGACAGCATTGGGAACGTCTATGTCGCCGGGGAGAACAACCACTCAATTCGCATAGGGACGGCAACCATTGCCGATGTCGCCACCATCGACGTCTCCACCGGCGCGCGTGGCGCCACCCGTCAACTGGACACGTCGCCTCAGACGGCGACCTCATTTCAATGGAGTGTGATTCGCCGCCCCGTCGACTCCGTCGCCAATCTCTCCTCCGAGACGGTCCGCAATCCAACCTTCACTCCTGACGTACCGGGACTCTACACGTTCCGGCTCATCGCCACCAGTTTCGCAGGTACCAGTATCACCACGGTGGACCTCACGGTCCCAGCCGCGGTCCCGGCCAGCCTGCGTCATCCTCGAACTTCCCGTCGTCCATGAGATGGGTGACGCCAACGGCGATTGGAGCCGAGACCGTGGCCGACGTTTTCTATCTGATCAATTACTTCTTCGCGAGCGGCCGGGCCCGATCGGGCCCGGGGCGATGTCAACGGCGCCAGCGCCGTCACCGTAGGTGACGTCTTCTATCTGATCAATTACCTCTTCGCGGAAGGGCCGCCGCCGCTCTGACGGCTGATGCTCCAATCGAGGCTGGCCCGAGAACGGCGATCCTGTCACGGCGCGCCGGAGTAAACTTTCCGCGTGGACAGACGCTTTCGTGAACTATTCAACAAGGCTTTCACTCCCGCTCTCTATGAACGTGTGAGACGAGACCTGCCGACTCGGCTTGGCACTGAGTTCGAGTTCCGTCTCGCCGAGACTCCTGTATTCCTTCCGCGCGATCTTGGTGATCGCCTGACAACCGCCGCCAACGAAATCGTCGATCAACTCTCGCTTCCAGAACGGCTGTCGGCGATGAGGCAGGCGATCCCGCCCAGATGGGATACCCCGGGAATGGACGCACTCCCCTCCTTTACTCAGGTGGACTTCGCGATCGTGCGCGGCCCCGACGGAATGCTCGTTCCGAAACTCATTGAGCTCCAGGGGTTCCCCTCCCTGAGCGCACTACAGGTCGTTCAGCGCGATTCGTGGAACAACATCCTGCAGAGCATCGATGGGCTCGATCTCGACTGGTCCTGCTGGTACAGCGGACTCGATCGAAAAGGATTCCTCACGTTCGCCAGGGAGGTGATTGTTGGCTCACACGATCCAGCCGAAGTCATCCTGATGGACATCGATCCGGCGCATCAGAAAACCTATCCGGACTTTGTCGCCACGAAAATGCTCTTCGACGTCGATGCCGTCTGCCCGACCACCCTCATCAAGAAAGGAAAGACGCTCTGGCGTCGCGATGCAAGAGGCCGCGAGATTCAGGTGAAGCGAATTTACAATCGCGTCGTTTTTGACGAGCTGATCCTCAAGGGAATCGATTTGCCCTTCGATTTCCGCGAAGAGCTCGACGTCGAGTGGGCTCCTCATCCGAACTGGTACTGGACCTGGTCCAAGTATTCGCTTCCGTTTCTGGATCACCCTGCCGTTCCCAGGGCGACTCTCGTCTCCAACCTCGACTGCATGCCGGACGATCTCTCGGCATACGTTCTCAAACCGCTTTTTTCCTTCGCTGGGGCCGGCGTCAACGTCGACCCTAAACCCGCGGATGTTGCAGCAATCCCCGATGAGCAACGAGCTGCCTGGTGCATCCAGGAGAAGATCGAGTACGAGCCCGCGCTGATTGCAGCTGACGGCGGTGGCGTGAAGGTCGAGATCCGACTGATGTTTTTCCGGCCGGACAATGCTCCGCGGCCGATTCTCGCGCAGAACCTCTGCCGGCTTTCTCGAGGAAAAATGCTCGGAGTCGACTTCAACAAGAACTTTACCTGGGTCGGATCGTCGCTGGCGCTGCAGCCAAGTTAATTCGGAATCTGCGTTGAGAGGATGTCATCCCAGCGGGAGAACAGCGTGGAACGCTGGTGAAGAGGTGATGACACCCGGCGTGGACTCGCGCCCCGAAGGGGGCGAATCCCTCTCCCCGGCGGGGAGAGGGTGGTCGCGTAAGCGACCGGGAGAGGGGCCGCGAGAGATACGAAGACCTCGCCCTTTCCGACTGACTCGCGAGACTTTCACGCCCCTCTCCCTGCTTCGCTTCGCTCGCTTCCCTCTCCCCGCCGGGGAGAGGGATACGCCGCTTCGCGGCTCAACCACGTCAGTCAGTGAACCGGTGTCATGAGAAGCCTGGGCGTGCGGGCGGGAGGGGCGAGGGCAAGCTTTACTTGGTTACGTAAGTCGTCCGTGATCCTACGCCGCCCGATCTGTGAGCAATTTCTCGCGTCCCACCATGTACAGGACGACTGTGATGACGATGAATGGAATCATCGCAAGTAGATCCGCGGCCCCTCCGGCGAAGAAGGGATTGTTTGCCTCTGACCACGCGGTGATCTTATTGGTCAGATCGCCGAGAACGCCAGCCATGAAGGCGATCAGAATACCGGCGATAGCGCCTCCCGCAATGTAGCCCGAGGCCATCAACACACCAGGGCTCTTATCTCCTTCGGCGACAAGCTGCTCTTCTGTGAAGTTCGCGTGCGCAAACTTGCGGCGGGTATAACGATCCACCATGTACCTCACGATGCCGCCGATGAAAATCGGGCTCGATGATGACAGCGGAAGATATACGCCGACGGCAAAAGCGAGCGACGGGATCCCTGACATCTCAAGCACGACCGCGATCATCACGCCGAGAAGTACGAGCCCCCACGGCAGCTGCCTGTTGAGGATTCCCTTGATGATGTAGGACATGAGCGTCGCTTTCGGTGCGTCGAACTTCGCGACCACAGAGCCATCGGGCCTGTTCTTGTGAATACCATTGATTCCGGGATCGACGAGATAGACCGGCACGCCCTGGTCGTTGACAAGGTAACGTGCGGCGGGACCACCGACATCATCCGTCTTGTGCCAGACGAAGTACTCGTTCTGATCGCCGCGTGCCTGAGGACCTTCAAGCTTTTCTTTCCGGCTCAGTCCGGACACGTCTGTCCTCAAACTCTCGGGGAAGTTCTCGACACGCTGCGCAACTCCTCCGCTTTGTGACGCCTCATTCGTGACTCGCGGTACATAGACCGTCGAGCTCGCATTCAGTCGCATGAGAATGGGACCCAGGGTCAGTGCGGAAAGGAGGGCACCGACGAGGATGGCGATCTGCTGAGAGCGCGGCGTCGCACCCACGAGAAATCCCGTCTTGAGATCCTGCGAAGTCGTGCCGCCGTTCGAGGATGCGATGCAGACAATCGCTCCAACCGAGAGCGCCGTCACGTAGTAGGCAGAACCGGTCCAGCCAATCATCAGGAATACGAGGCATGTGAGCAGAAGCGTCGCCACCGTCATTCCTGAGATCGGATTCGATGAGGAACCGATCTCGCCGGTCAGACGCGATGAAACTGTTACGAAGAGAAATCCAAGAATGACGATCAACAGTGCACCAAGCAGGTTCATATGGAGCGGTCTCGCTGCAACGATTGCCGCGAGCAGAGCCACCATCCCGATGAGAACGAACTTCATCGAGAGATCGCGGTCGGTGCGCGGGGTGCTCGACGAGGTCTCCTTACTTCCGCCGCGAATGTCCTTGAGACCATGCTTGAGACCGCTCCAGATCGTCGGAAGCGAACGGAAAAGGCTGATGATTCCGCCCGCTGCAACTGCCCCCGCGCCGATGTAAAGGACGTACGCACCTCGAATGGCGTTCGGACCCATCTCACTGATCGGAATCGTTCCCGGAGCCAGAGCTCCAGGAATCGCTGAACCGAAGAATTTAATGGCAGGAATGAGCACGAGGTAGGCAAGCACACCACCTGCGCACATGATCGATGCGATCCGGGGACCGATGATGTAGCCAACCCCGAGAAGCTCGGGGGAAATCTCAGCAGCCACCGAGCCCGCCGTGAAAGGAGGACCGAAGACCTTCTCCGGAACATCTTTCCAGCCCTTGAAAGCAACCATCGCCGCTTTGTAGAGCAGGCCGATACCGAAGCCGGCGAAGATCGTCTTGGCACCGGTCGCGCTTCGCACTCCCGCCGCGGCTGATAAACGCGATTCTTCTTTCGCTTCGTTGGACGATGCTGCGATCGATTCTTCCGATGCACCAGCCTTGAGCACCTCGGCGCAGGCCGTTCCCTCGGGATACTTGAGGATGCCATGCTGCTGGACGATGAGCGCGCGACGAAGCGGAATCATCATGAGGATTCCGAGAAGGCCGCCGAGCACGGCGACGAGCATGACTCGCGTGATCTCGAGGTCGAACCCCAGAATCATGATCGCCGGCATGGTTACGCCTACACCAAACGCAATCGATTCCCCCGCGGACCCGGCGGTCTGAACGATGTTGTTCTCGAGGATGGTTGCATTCCGCAATCCCATCTTCGAGAGAATCCGGAACAGCGTGATCGAGATTACTGCCACCGGGATGGAGGCGCTGACCGTTAGACCGACCTTGAGCACCAGATAGAGAGAGGACGCACCGAAGATGATGCCGAGCAGGGTCCCGACGATGAGGGGTAAAGGCCCGAGCTCCGGGATGATCGTTTCCGCAGGGATGTACGGGCGGAATGATGCCGCTCGCGGATTGTCGGGAACGGCTCCAACGATATCGGGATACTCCATCGGGTTGTTAGAGTTCATCAACGTTCCTCTTTTGATCATTCAGTGGGTGTTGTTCCGTAACGAGACTGGGCAAGGACGAGCGGTTCATTCTACTACTCCCCGGAGCTCGCCGGCATGTCACGGTCAACGCCCGTGGTCACGCTCCGCCTTGGGGGTCTGGTACTCAACTCACAAGACGTCGTTCGCCATCCTGAGTCGCTGGAAGAAACCGCTAAGCTCTTGTAGCCGGATCGCTTCTGCGACGAAGGATCTCGGAATCCGACTTCGTGAAATCGACGGGTCGTATTTTGAGATCCTTCGCATTCGCTCAGGATGACGAAGCGCTGGTGATAGTGGTGCTGGGCAGCAGCCCTCAACGGCCGGCGGGGGTGTGTTCCTTAGAATCGACGGGTTGAAGCTCTCCATCGATCAGGCGAGCATCCTTCCATTACAAGTGACGCGCTTCTCCCTCGATCCGACTGTCACGCTGGTAGCCAACCTCTGACACTTCCGCAATGGTGCGTGCCCGCTCCTCGAATAGATAGCGACCCGTGATGCTTGCCGCGTTCCGTGCAATCTCCTCGGGAGTCCCGGTAGCGATTACGTGGCCCCCGGCATCACCACCCTCGGGGCCGATGTCGATTATGTAGTCACACGCCTCGATCATCTGAATGTTGTGCTCGATGACGACGACCGAGCTTCCCCGCTCGATGAGCTCACGGAAGGTCCTGATGAGCTGGGTGATATCGCTGGCGTGCAGTCCGGTGGTCGGCTCGTCGAAAAGAAAAAGACGGCGGGCGAGTGCTTTCTCTGAGGACGCGAGAAACGAGGCTAACTTGAGGCGCTGCGCTTCCCCACCCGAGAGCGACGCGGTTGACTGTCCAAGCCTCAGATAGCCGAGCCCAACGGACCGCAGTGGCGCGAGTCGCTTGAGAATCGGCCGCTTGTCGACGAAGAACTTTGCCGCCTCGTCAACTGTCATCGCCAGGATTCCTTCCACGTTTTTCGTCTTGTACGAAACCTTCAGGACCTGATCATTGAAGCGCTTCCCACCACACTTTTCGCAGACGACCTCGATGTCAGCAAGAAACTGCATGTCGATGGTGACGAAGCCTGCACCCTCGCAGGCATCGCAACGACCACCGCTTGTGTTGAACGAGAACATTCCAGCCGCGACACCCTGCAGCTTCGCGCTCGTGGTTGATGCAAGGAGCTTTCGGATCTCGTCCCAGGCCTTCACGTAGGTGGCCGGATTCGATCGGCTCGAACGTCCGATAGGTGACTGATCGACGAACTGCATGTCGTCGATCTGTTCGACACCCTCGATCGATGTGAACTGACCGACATCGAGCTTGGTGGCCGCTCGATATGTCCTCTGATAGCCATTGTGGAGGCAATCGCGAATGAGCGTGGACTTTCCCGAACCTGACACGCCTGTGACTGCAACCATCCGATTCAGCGGGATCGTCACGTCGATGTTCTTCAGGTTGTGCTCACGGGCGCCGGTGATCCTGATCGACTCCGGCGACGACACTCTCGATGGCGCAGGCTTCTCAGTCCCGTCTCCAGACTCGAGGACATTAGTGGAATCGCCGGAAGTACGCTCAACGATCTCGGTTCTGTAGTGAGCGATCGGTCCGGCAAAAACCACGTCTCCGCCGAGCTCGCCCGCGCCCGGGCCCAGCTCGACCACATAGTCGCCCCCGCCGATAATGGAAGGGTCGTGCTCGACCACGACCACACTGTTTCCCGCGTCGCTCAGACGGCGCAGCACAGCCAGCAGACGTTCGCTGTCACGCGCGTGAAGTCCAATGGTCGGCTCGTCGATCACATACAGCGTCTGGGTCAGTGCGCTGCCGAGCGCCGCCGCAAGGTTGATACGCTGCGCTTCTCCGCCGGAAAGCGTGCGTGTCTGACGGTCGAGAGTTAGGTAGGAGAGACCCACCTCATCGAGGTAGACCAGCCGGTTGAGGATTTCCCTGCGCAGGTGACCGGCAATTTCCTCTTCGCGGCGGCTCAGCGGCAGGTACTCCCAGAATCGACGCGCATCGCCGACGTTCATGGCGAAGATATCGCCGATGTGGCGATCGCGAAAACGAACGTTTCGCGCCGCTGGTTTCAGTCGTGAGCCGTCACAATCGGTGCAGGTGTCGTAGCTGCGGTACTTCGCGAGCTTGACTCGCACATGGATCTTGTATTTCTTCGTCTCCAGCCAGTCGAAGAAGCCCTTGATCCCGTACCATTTTCCGCGACCTTCGTAGAGAAGGTTCCACTCTTCCGCCGTCAGCTCGTCGATTGGGACATCCAATCGAAGCTTGTATTTCTTTGCGGCTTTTTCCAGATCGTCGTATGAGCTCTCGTACCCCGGCGAGTTCCACGGGGAGATCGGCATTTCATCCAGCCGCTGCGAGCGCGCGGGGATGACCTTACTCATGTCGATCCCGATCACGCGCCCATATCCCTGACAAAGCTCGCAGGCGCCCAGCGGTGAGTTGAAAGAGAAGAGATGCGGTGTCGGGTCGGGGAACTCCGTCCCACACCGATCGCAGGTGAAGCGCGACGTGAAGCGGTGACTCAGCCACGTATCGCCCGTTTGCTCGAGGATGTTCACCGAACCTTTCGAGAGCTCGAAGGCCTGCTCAATCCCCTCGGTGATCGATCCTTCCCGACCATCCTCAATCTGGTAGCGCCCGATGACTAGCTCGAGAGAGGTTGCTCCCGTCGTATCAGTCGACTTCAGATCGATGACCTCGTTCTCGATCCAGGCTCGATAGAATCCCGCTCGCATCAGCTGCTTGAGCACTTCGATCCGATGTTCGGCTTCGAACAATAGAGGAGCCAGAATCATGATCCTCCGCCCCGCGAAACTTCTGAGGACATGCTCTGCAATCGAGGAAGGAGACTCGCGCCTTACACGATGCTCGCAGTTTGGACAGAACGTCTCGCCGCAGTACGCCATGAAAAGACGCATGTGATCCGCGAGCTCTGTGGCTGTTGCGACCGTGGAGCGGGCGTTCTTCACAGAATTTTTCTGCTCGACTGCTATGGCCGGAAGGATCCCGTCGATCGAGTCGACATCGGGACGTTCCATCCGTTCGAGGAACTGGCGCACGTAGGTCGACATCGACTCCACGAAGCGGCGCTGTCCCTCCGCATAGAGCGTGTTGAAAGCGAGCGACGATTTGCCGGACCCCGAGGGGCCTGTAACCACCGTGATCTGTCCGTGGGGAAGATCGACCGAGACCTCCTTCAGATTGTGCGTACGCGCACCGCGGATAGAGATGAATTTTCGGGGCGGCATCGATCAGGTCTGAAAAACCATCAGCGAGGAGTGGTTGTTCCTCCGGTCGCAGATGACACACTGCGTGAATCAGAACCCGGAAGGGGGCGAAACCCTCTCCCCGCCGGGGAGAGGGAACGCCGCTACGCGGCTCAGCCGGCCCAATCCAACAAGGAAATGCAACGGTCGTGGGAGAGCGCTCGCGCTGGCGTCAGACCGGGATCGAGTGGCGCTGGTAAAAATTGTAGGCGCCGAGGCGCTCCTCGAGCTTCTTCACGACCAGCTCGGGAAGGGGACCTCCCGCTGCGGCGAAGTCGGTCTCAACCTGATGGATATTCTTCGCACCAGGGATCGTCGTGGTTACCGCTTCATTCGAAAGCACAAAGCGAAGTGCCGCCTCGGTAAGCGTCTTCGTCGACCCTGCAACAATCGCTTTCACCTCGTCCACGCGTTCGAGTGCTTCGGTCAGCCTTCGTTCCGTGAGGAAATTCTGGCGGACGTCGTCTGGCGGGAACGTTGTGTCAGGTCGGAACTTCCCGGTGAGCAGCCCCGAGGCCAGCGGAACCCGCGCAATGATGCCAAAACCATGCTTTCTGGCGAGCGGGAAAAGCTCTGCAGCCGGTGCCTGATTGAGAATGTTGTAAAGGACCTGAAGGGTGTAGCCCCATTTCCTGCGGATGATCTCCAGCCCATCCGCCACTGTGGAAATGGAGACGCCCCAGTAACGAATCTTGCCAAGCGACTGAAGCATCTCCATCGCTTCCTGAATCTCTTCACGGCGAAGGTCGTCGAGAGTCGGATTGTGCAGCTGGTAAAGATCGACGTAGTCCGTCCGGAGACGTTTCAAGGAACCATCGATGGCCAGGAAGATGTGTTTTTTCGAAAAGTCCTTCCTGAGACCTCCGTCCGAGCCGCGAACGCTGCCTACCTTCGTAGCAATGACCACATCGGCGCGACGGCGAGGCAGCACAATGCCCATGAGCGACTCGCTGCGACCCTGCCCGTAAATATCGGCAGTGTCAAAAAAGGTGACACCGAGATCACGCGCGCGACGAACCGCTGCGAGCGACTCATCATCCGAAGTTCTCCCCCAGCCGACGGGAGCTCCGCCGACCTCCATCGCTCCGCCGATGGCCCATCCACCGAAGCCGATCCGGCTCACCTGCAGGCCGGTCGTCCCGAGAGTTCTGAATTCCATGTTCAAAGGTGCTTTCCTTCAGAGGGTCGTTGATGTCAGGGCCGCGTTCAGAGCTTGATCAACTTCACCTGCTGCATCTCCTTGAAAGCACGGAGGAACGAAAGTGTTTCCGGATCGAGAACGGAATCGATCGTGATGATTGCCATCGCCAGACCACCCTCTACTGCACGGGCCAGATTGTATTCAGCGATGTTGATGTCGCGGTCCCCAAGGATCGTCCCGACTTTCCCTACAACTCCGGGCACATCCTTGTTCACCATGTAGATCAGGTAGCCTTCCGGCTTGAACTCCACCCGGAACTCATTGACTGACACGACTCGCTGATTCTTCTCGCTGAATAGTGTTGCGGACACGGAGACATCCTGCTCTTCCGATGAGACTCGGAAGGTGATCAGATTGTTGTAGTCAACGGGCGTGGGATGAAGTGTCGAACTGATCTCCACGCCGCGATTCTGAGCGATCGATTCGGCGTTGACATAGTTGACCGTGTCGGTCAGAAACGGTGTGAATAAACCCTTGAGAGCGGCTACCGACAGGATCTTCGTCAGCCTCTCTTCGATTCCCCAGAGCTCGATCGACGCCCGGGTCACCGGACCGGAAAGAAGCTGCGCGGCGAGGAGGCCGAGCTTCTCCGCGAGGGAGATCATCGGAGCGGCGTTACTGTCGGAGAGACCTTCGAACGGAAGGTTTACTGCGGAAACGAAAATCGATCCATTGAGCGCTTCAACCACCATCTCCGCGGTCTGCACCGCGACGCGATCCTGCGCCTCGATCGTATTCGCGCCTATGTGAGGTGAGAGGATCACATTCGGCGCAACCAGAAGCGGGCTGCTGGCCGGCGGCTCTTCCTCGAACACGTCTATGGCGGCGCCGCCAACTTTCCCCGATGTGAGTGCCGCGGCAAGATCCGTCTCATTGTAGATCCCGCCTCGCGCACAGTTGACCAGGATTACGCCGTCCCGCATGGTTGCGATCTGCGGAGCGCGAATCATGTTGCGCGTCTCGTCGGTCATTGGCGTGTGAACCGTAATGACGTCTGCGCTCTCGAGCAGACGCTCGAAGCTCATCATCTCCGCGCCGACCTTTTCTCCCACAGACGCCGCGATGTATGGGTCGTACGCGATCACGCGCATCCCGAAGGCACGAGCACGGACAGTCACTCGCGTCCCGATTCTTCCCAGACCGATGATTCCGAGAGTCTTGCCATTGAGCTCGATTCCCATGAATTTCGAACGGGTCCACTCCCCTCTCCTCGTCGACGCGTGTGCCTCGGGGATATTGCGACAGAGCGAGAGAAGCATCGCCATGGTGTGCTCCGTCGCGGAGAGAATGTTGGCGGTCGGCGCATTGATGACGAGGATTCCTCGCTCGGTTGCGGCGTCGACATCGACATTGTCGAGACCAACGCCAGCGCGACCGACGATGCGAAGTCGGCCTCCTGCATTCACGAGCTCACGGGTAACCGCCGTGCCGCTGCGCGTGATCAACGCGTCGGATTCGCGCACTGCGCTCAGGAGCTCTTCACCCGCCAGGCCAGGACGGTAAACGAGCTCGATTCCGGGCGAGGCTTTCAGGAGGTCAAGACCAGATTGCGCGATCGAGTCCGTGACCAGTACGGTGTGAGGCTTCATGTGTGCGGGCAGGCGTCTCCATTATCCACGGAAAAATGCGTCAGCGTACTTCCCATGAAGCGGCGAAGCTTTGGAGTGCGGCAGCCGCAGCTGCCGCTTTCTGTGTCACGTCGCGACCCTGTTAATGTCAACCAGCGCAATCGCGCGAGCTCGAAACAAAAGCGGCAGCTGCGGCTGCCGCACTCCAAAGGCTTCGCCCGTCGCCTCACGGTTTTCCCTCGAAACGTCTCTTCCGCCGCTTCGTTAGTCCATCGGGCATCGCTTCGAGCGATTCAACGATGATGTTCCCATCTGTCCAATCCGCGGATCGCATCAACAGCGTTGCGAGGTGACTCAGAAAGCGGCAGCTGCGGCTGCCGCACTCCAAAGGCTTCGCCCGTCGACTCACGGATTTCCGTCGAAACGGTCTAACCAGCTACCTCATCGAGTACGTCGAGCATCGCTTTGAGCGACTGAATACTGATGTCCCCCATGTGGCCAATCCGGAAGCTCGTCTCTTTCCAGTCGCCGTAACCGCTTCCGAGCACATACCCGCGCGCCTTCATCGCGGAAACGATCGCGGGCGCCGATTTTCCTTCCCCACCTCTCGGCGCGATTGCACTCACGCTGACCGACGCATGGTCAAGCTCGACCATCGGATTCGCATACCGGCTGGTCCTGGCTAGCGTGAGGTCTCTCATCTCGCGATGACGCGCCCATCTACGCTCCAGTGTCTCCCCTCGAAGAATGTGTTCGAGCTGCAAAGCAAGGGCGTAGCAATGCGGGATCGAAGGCGTGAACGGAGGTCCGTCCTTCCTGGCCTGGGCTTCGAAATCAAGGAAATCGAAGTAGGTGCCGCGGTACGGTTTCCTCGCTGCAAACTCGAGCGCCCGATCGGAAACCGCAACGACCGTCAGGCCGGGCGGCAGCGCCAGGCCTTTCTGCGTACTGGCAAGACAGACGTCCAGCTTCCAATCATCGAACCTTACAGGAGCTGCTCCCAGAGACGAGACAGCATCGACGAGAACGAGCGTGTCCTTTGACTCGTCGTGAACGACCTGAGCGAGAGTCTCGAGATCGTTGAGTACGCCGGTCGACGTCTCGTTGTGAGTGAGAGTGACGGCGTCGTAGTGATGCCTTCGGCCGCGGAAATGATCCGCCAGCCGTTGAGGATCAACGGGTTTTCCCCACTGGTGCTCCAGTCTGTCGGCTTCGATCCCCAGCTTCTGCGCGATGTCGAGCCATCGCTCGGAGAACGCTCCGCAGGTGGTCACCAGGACCCGGCGCGGCACGCAATTGATCAGGGCCCCTTCGAGCATTCCGGTACCTGACGACGTAACGACATAGGCATGCTGCTGCGTGAGAAACAAGCTCTTCACATCAATGAGAAGCGCACGGAACATCTCCTTGAACTCCCCACTGCGATGACCGATCATCGGTCGCGTCATCTCAGCAAGAATCTCCGGCCGCACCCACGTCGGTCCAGGGACGAAAAACTTACTCAATTCGTCGGGCATGTTCTCCCTCCAGGATGATCGGAATCAGTGCAGCAAGACGTGGCTCTGTCAGATAGAAGTCGGCTCCGGCTCGAACACTTTCTCTGATCTTCACCCCACCGAAACCGATGAACAAATCGACCGCGTCTTTCGTTTCGAGGTCGGTCATCCCATCGCCCACAAATGCGGCCCGGCCATGACGCCGGGCCCGGATGTCGCGCACCACGGTTTCCTTTCCACCACTGCGTGTTAGATGCGAAGCACGGTTGAAGTCGAGGTATTCACCCTCTGCTGTGAAGCGAAGAGCGACAGCATGCACAGAGCCCCTGGCGATGCCCAGCTTCGTCGCCAGAGGAAGCACAGCCTGCTCGATCCCGGCAGTGATCAGCTGCAGATTTACTCCGGCGTCACGAAGAGTCATCAGTACTTCGTCCACATCAGGAAGCATCGCGTCGAGATACTGCTGCCCAAGCCTGTCGATCGCCAGACGTGTCGGCCGGATCAACTCGAGCCGTTGACGGTAGACCTCCTCCAGCGGGATCTCTCCATTCATCGCAGCCTCAGTCAGAGCGGCAATCCGGAGATCCCCGTCTGCAAGCGCATCGATCCCCTCGATAGTCACCAGGGTCGAATCGACATCGAGAAAAAGCGTCTGGTAGAACGGTTTCGGCGTCATCGGGAGGTGAGTACCAGGCCGACGAGATCCGAGAAGCGCTCGAGCATGTAGTCGGGATGCGAAGCCGCCAGGACCTCACGAGACGCGGGTCCCGTCGCGACCGTTGCCACATCGACACCCGCGTTCCTTGCGGCGTCGACATCGATCGGCATGTCACCGACGAACAGCGACTCGCTGGCTTCGCGCTGTGTGAACGCAAGGGTATGGAGGAGATGGCGTGGATCGGGCTTTCGAGCAAGCGCCAGATCGGGTCCGACGATCGCATCGAAGTAACGTGACATTCCGAAATGCTCGAGGATTTTGCGTGAGAAACCGGTCGGCTTGTTGGTACAGACGGCCATGCGGACTCCCGCAGCTCCCAGGTGATCGAGAGTTTCCTCAACCTCGGCCAGAACGGTTGACTGCTGGCAGCAGATGTCGTCGTAGGCACTCTCGAAAATCCGTCTCAGCCGCGCTTCCACTCTTTCGGATTCGAGAACGCGCTCGAGAAGTTTCTCGACGCCTTCGCCAACAAATTGCCGAACCGTTTCGATCCCCATGGCCGGCATTTCGGCGGCACACCTCACGACATTGACTGCCGTGGTGAGAGCCTCGAACGAATCGACAAGCGTTCCGTCGAGATCAAACAACACTGCTTCGTATCGTCTTCGTGAGGTCACGGCCGGCTGATTCTATCGAGAAATATCAGGAGCTCCGACAACGCGTCCCGGTTGAAACGAGGAAGAGCTGAATCCAGCGACTCGTCCGAAACCAGCGCGACGACGTTCTGCACTGAATGAAACGCCGTCAGGGGAGACGCCGTGCGGATCAGAAGTTTCGGCCAGCCTGCGTACCCTTTGAATCCCTCGACGAGAGTGATCGAGGCGTTGATGAGTCTCAGTAGATCGGTGGGGTGACTGTACGCCCACGACGACGTGCCTTCAGCGTCGAAGTGAACGGCCTTGAAATCGTCAGCGAGCACGGACTCGATCGCTCCAGCCAGGAGAAATCGTTCCGTGTCACCCACGCGACGATCATTCGCTTCATGATGTGTGTGCTTGAGCACTGCGACAGAATCGCCACGGGAGACGAACAGCGGGATCAGCCGGCAAATCAGCGTAGTCTTCCCTGATTCGGACTCTCCAACGAACGCGACTGGTGATCTCTTCAAGAAACAAATGTAAACGGTTAACGCACGTTTACCGCAAACCTTGCTCTCAATCAGCCTTCTTCGAGGCGCGGTCGATTTCTACGAGATGGGTCGATTTTCTACGGTGACTGCATGACCGTGACCTCGACAAAGTGTAACCATTGCGTTCAAACCGTCGAAATCTAAGGGAGGATGAGGGAGGTTCTTCTTTGCAATGAGGACCCTGCTCTTTTTTCTCGCACTCACCGCCTCGCCGCTCGCGATTTCAGCGGAAGAGACGAGCTCCATCCCGGTCCAGCCAATCAGGATCGACGCCGTGGCACTTGGCGATTCCGCGGAAGGCGTCGTCACGCGGATCATAGTGCGGTACAGCGTGCCGCAGGAGACCCCGGCCGACATTCCCCTGGTAATCCAGGGCTCGACTCTCAAGGATGGACGGTCCGTAAAGAACTTCCGCTATCCCGTGATGCAGAAGCAGAGTCCGAATCTGAGCTTTATTCAGACGCTGCCAGAGGGTGAGCTCGAGGTCGAAGTGCGACTCCTCGTCCCACTCGAAGAGGACACTCCGGTTCTGCTCGGCAAGGGTCTGCAGAAGATCACGGTGGTCCGGACGAAGAAGGCCTACGTAGCCTCCGAATCAGACGGCGCTGAAGGTTTCATCGCCGAGGGTGCGGCCTCCGAGGAACAAGGGGCAGTGAAGATCGCGGCTCCGCGAAGGGACCTCGCACCGAATCTCTTTATCGTCAAAGTAGACGTGAAACCACCAGTGAAGCGCGTGGAGTTTTTTGTTGAAGGGAAGAAAATCTTTACCCGAAACGCGCCTCCCTACGTCGCCGAGCTCGATCTTGGCTCCGTACCGAAGCGGGTGGAGGTCCGAGCCGTCGGTTATGACGCAGCGGGGAGATATATCGATGCCGACGCATGGGTCGTCAACGAGCGGGACAATCCGCTGGAGGTCAAGATCACGCGGACGGAAACGGCAGATGGGATATCTCACTTCAAGGTCAGCCTGCAGAACCCTCACAACCGCATGATCAAGTCCGCTCTTCTCTTCGCTGAGCAGAAGAAGATTGCCGACTTTTCGCGCCCTCCCTACGCCATTGCATTGACGAAGTCGCAGCTGGCGGGAGTCTCATTCGTTCGGGTCTCCGTTCTTGACGATACCGGCTACGAGGCCTCCGATCTTCTCTTTCTGGACGGCCAGCGAGTGAGCGAAAACATCGAAGTGAATCTCGTCGAGCTTCCCATCTCCGTAACTGACGGAACCGGGGCCGCGGTGATCGACCTCGGCCAGAAAGAGTTCACCATCGTCGAGGATGGGAAAGTGAAGAACATTTCGAACTTCAGTTTCTCCAGGAATCTCCCGCTCAGCATCGGCGTCATCGTCGACCACTCAGGCAGCATGAAGGAGCGGATCGCTCTTGCGAAGGAGGCGGCAGGAACGTTTTTCAAACAGATCATCGGCCCTGCCGATCGCGGCTTTGCTGGTGGTTTCTCTTTCGATACGTCGAAGCTGCCGCCTTTCACCTCGAGCCTGGCAACTCTCGAGCATCAGGTCGGTGCAATCGGCGCAGCGGAAGGAGGCACGTCCCTCTATGACGCAATCGTCACCGGTCTTTACCGATTCCGCTCGCTCTCCGGTCGTAAGGCCTTGATCCTGGTAACGGATGGTGAGGACACAACCTCGCGAACTTCTTACGACGACATGCTTGCATACACGCGAGTCGCCCGGGTTCCGATCTACTTTATCGGGATCGGCATGTCCGCCCTGGACGTCACGGCAACATCGAAAATGAAATCACTCACGGCCGAAACGGGAGGCGTGGCGTACTTCGTTAAAGATGCGAAGAAGCTCAAGGAGATGTACTCACGCATCGAACAGGAGCTGCGAACGCAGTACCTCGTG
This sequence comes from Thermoanaerobaculia bacterium, assembly GCA_035576005.1. Lineage (GTDB taxonomy): Bacteria > Acidobacteriota > Thermoanaerobaculia > Gp7-AA8 > Gp7-AA8 > DATLXH01. The sequence continues at coordinate 40,654 of DATLXH010000110.1, forward strand.
AGTTACTACACGGAGAGCACGAAGAACGATTCGCGCTACAGGACGGTCGAAGTGAAAACCTCACGCAAAGACGTCAAGGTGAGAACGATCCGGGGATTCATTCCATAGGCCAACAGGACGAGCTCGAGGGAGCGCCGGCTTCCAGCCGGCCACGGCTCCGCGGGAAGAGAGCCGCCTGAAAACCCGCGCTCCTGCCCGCCGCGGTGTCACTTTTTCTTTTTCGCGGCAATCTCTTCACGCCGGCGCGTCGCCCAACCGTCAATATTCTTCTGCTGTGTTCGAGAGAGCGCGAGTGCGTCCGCTGGAACATCCTTTGTGATCGTCGAACCCGCGCCGACGTAGGCACCTTTACCCACCGTCACGGGCGCAACGAGTTGCGTGTCCGATCCGATAAAAACTCCGTCTTCCAGAACGGTCTTGTTCTTGTTCACTCCGTCGTAGTTGCAGGTGATCGTACCGGCGCCGATATTCACCCCGGTACCGATCTCAGCGTCTCCTATGTAAGAAAGATGGGAGGCCTTGGAACCCTCACCGAATACTGCTTTCTTCGTCTCTACGAAATTACCGACCTTCACATTCTTCCCCAGGACTGTTCCCGGCCGCAGATGCGCGTAAGGTCCTACCACCGACCCGCTCGCGACGATCGCGCCCTCCGCGACGGTCCCGGTTTTCACGTGAACGTCGTCACCAAGAGTTACGCTCTCCAGATGAACTCCAGGGTCGAGGATGCATCCCTTACCGATGCTGCTCGCTCCTTCGATTGTGACGAAGGGGTAGATGATCGTGTCGGCTCCTATCGAGACCGTCGAATCGATCATCACATTCAGCGGGTCGCGAAACGTGACCCCCTCCTTCATGAGATGCTCGACATGCCGTCTTTTGAGCTCTGTTTCTACCAACGAGAGCTCCGACCTCGAGTTCACCCCCAGAGCTTCAACCGGATCCTTGACGATCACCGCGCCAACCCCGCGCCCGTCCTTTTCCGCCATCGCGATCAGGTCCGTAAGGTAATACTCGCCCTGCGCGTTGTTCGTCGACAGACGCCGCAATCCGGAGAACAGAATGTCCGCCTCGAACACATAGATCCCGCCATTCACCTCGGAGATCTTCTTCTGTTCCTCGCTCGCGTCCCCCGCTTCCACGATGTGGCTGACACCACCGGCGCCATTACGGATGACACGACCGTAGAGTGCCGGATCCGAGAGCTCCATCGATAGAATCGTTACTCCATTCCCTGAGCGACTGTGCTCATCAATGAGATAGCGCAGGGTCTCGGCTCTGGTCAGCGGAACATCGCCTGAGAGGACCAGAACTTTCTCTGGCAGCGCTCCTTCGCGTTCGATGAGCTCCACAGCCTGGAGTACCGCGTGTCCGGTCCCGAGTTGCTGTTCCTGGACGGCATAGCGCGCGCGTTCACCGCAATGTTTCTGCACCGCATCACGCTGATGGCCGATTACCATCACCGGCGTTCGCGCGCTGACACCAGCGGCGAGCTCGAGAACGTGATCGATCAGTGGCCTCCCCCCTGCGCTGTGGAGGATCTTGATCGTTGCCGACTTCATCCGGGTCCCGAGACCCGCCGCGAGAATCACTACATCGAGTGAACTGTCTGCCATTGGATCTCCTGGAGTTTCATGTCATCCGAGCGGGTTAACAGCGTGGAGCGCTGCTGAAGAAGTGATGACACGCGGCGGGACTCGCGCCCCGAAGAGGGGCGAATCCCTCTCCCCGGCGGGGAGAGGGTGGTCGCGTAAGCGACCGGGAGAGGGGCCGCGAGAGATACGAAGACCTCGCCCTTTTCGAAGGACTGGCGAGACTTTCACGCCCCTCTCCCTGCTTCGCTCCGCTCG
>DATLXH010000111.1:0-30000 GCA_035576005.1 Thermoanaerobaculia bacterium
TTGAGCTTAACCCGCATTTCTCACAGACCTTCGCCGGGAGACGACGGATAGCGCCTGTCTGCTTCGTTGCACGGCAATTTCGCTCCTTGACATAGTGTCGACTATGCCTTCGTCGCAAAATCGCCGTGCGCCTCGCATCCAAGCCACTCTCCGCCGTCTCACGACAAAGGTCTGTGAGAAATGCGGGTTTAGAGTCGAGCTGGGCCCGGAACAACCTTCCGTACGTTGAAATCGAAAAAATCTATCTGCAGGGGGTTATGTGCCGGTGGTCGGGAGATCCAGCGAGTCCGTTCTGCTTCGGGTCAAGGGCAAAAAAAATCCCCCGGGGAGGGGGAAGTTTTTCTTTTGGGCCGCTGCGGTATGAGGGGGGATGTAGGTGGGATTTGTGAGTTACATCGTCCAAATATTGGTCCAATAGTTTAGGTGGGCAACCGCAGCAGTCACGAAGCGCAGATTAATAGGCTGGATCCGCGCAGGAATGGTTTCACGTTCTGGAGACCATTTCATGTTGGCTCCCTCTGTTGCATGCTTCGCGCCAGCTTTTGAGAGCCCCGAATGATGCCGATGTCTGCCGTGCGCGAGCACGTCGCTGCGACTGTGGCGTCCCGGTTGCACCGGATCTCCAGACCATGAAGTCCTCACCGGTCATCCTCTTCCTGTCGCTTCTGATTACGGGAAGCGCCCGCGCGTCGGATTGGTCGTTCGGAGCGGCCACCGGACCCTTTGTCTTCGGACACTTTGCGGAACGTTCGGCCACGATAGGAAGCGGCGAGACGCGGCGACGGGTCCACTACGCGCTTTCGGCCGAGACGCAGCCAGGAGTCAGACTCGATTTCCAACGTGACTTCAACAGCCGCATCTCGATGCGGTTCGAAGGAAGTTTCGTCGATGCTCCGCTCGCAATCAAAACCGGCTCGGAGAGCGACCGCCCCTCGAGCGGGGCAGGCTCGGTTCAGGTTGCCGGCATGCGAGTGACAGCGGTTGCGCTTCCTCTCATTCTCCGGATCAATCGGCGCGGCACGTTTCGTCCCTTCCTGGGAGCCGGGCCAGGGCTCGTGGTGTATCAGACGGAACGTCGTGAACAAAGCACACTCCTGCCGCTGTTTACCGGGACGAGACGTCAGGCGGGTCTGGAGCTCTTAGCCGGGCTCGAGTGGTCCATCTCACGGTCATTTTCTCTCGAGGGGGATCTGCGCGACAGCATCACCCGCTCCCCCTTCAGAGCGTCGGATCTCCAGACCACGCCTTCGCTTTCGATCCGGCTCCCTTCCGTGCACAATCTCCACAGCACGTTCGGGATTCGGTACCGTTTCTAATCGGCGTCCGCCGGACCGGGGTTGCCAGAGGAAATCATGTCCGTTGTAAAAGTACGTCTTCTCCTGTTCGCCGTTCTGCGTGACATCATCGGAGCGTCAGAAGTGGAATTGGAACTGGAACATGGCGCCCGTGCCGTCGACGTGTGGAGCCTGCTCAGGGCAAAGCATCCCGCACTGTCGGGCTACGTGCTCCCTCCTCTGACTGCGATCAACGAGCGCTACGTGCCGGCGGAAACACTCCTCGAGTCCGGCGATGACCTTGCCTTCATTCCTCCGGTCGCTGGTGGGTGATCCCGTGGCCGAGAGTCATCTGACGGACGATCCGATCGACGCAGCCGCTCTCATGCAGCGCGTGATGCGCAATTCAGACGGCGCGCTCGCATTCTTTGCCGGGGCTGTGCGGAATCACCACGAGGGAAGATCGGTCGAATCGATCTTCTACGACGCTTACAGACCGATGGCGGAAAAGGAAATCGACTCGATTCTCCGGCAGATCCGCACCTCGCACCCCATGGTGCAGATCGCGCTGGTTCATCGTCTTGGGTTACTCAGAGTCGGGGATGTTTCGATCGCGATTGCCTGCTCGTCGCCACACCGTGCGGATGCGTTTGCCGCTTGTCGCGAAGCGATCGATCTCGTGAAGCAGACCGTCCCGATCTGGAAGAAAGAGAAAAGTGAAAGGGGCGAGGAGTGGGCCGGGTGGCAGGGAGACGGTCCGGCTCGCCCGGTCGCTACCGAGGTAGAGAGCCATACCGTGACATCGTCACAACTTCCCCGCGGGGCTGGCTACTCAACGGAGGACGCCGCTGTGGTTCCCGCCGCCAGTACGATTGTCGTCCGGGACGACCCGTTTGAAGTGTTGCTCTACCGTCGGAATCCGAAAAGCACTTTTGTACCAGGAGCATGGGTCTTCCCCGGAGGAAGTGTCGAACGGGAGGATCAAGCGCTGGCCGAATCTGTCGGCGGGAGCCGGATCGACGTGATGAAGATCTGCGCAATTCGTGAGCTGTTCGAGGAGAGTGGAGTCTGGATCGGCGAGAACGGCTCGACGGTGATTCCTCATCGAGGCGATCTCATCGCCGGCCGACGATCGTTTTCTGAGATTGTCCGAGGCCTTGCGCTTCCTGTAGAGCAGCTGACGTGGACCGCCCGCTGGATCACGCCTGTCGGAGTTCCCAAACGATTCGATACATACTTTTTCCTGGCGTCGGTATCGCGTGATCTCATCGCGACGGCAGACGGCGAAGAGGGAGTCGACGTCCTCTGGATCGCGCCCTCCGAAGCATTGGAACGCCACGAGAGGGGGGAGCTTTCGTTGATGTTTCCGACGATCCGAAATCTCGGAGCGATCGCTCACTTCGACTCGTCTCATGCGTTGATTACCTCGACAGAGGGGATCGAGATTCGAACGATGCGACCTGTGCTCATTGTGGAGGGGGACAGGAAACGAATCGTCCTCCCGTCAGGGGAAAGCGACGAATGAGGGGTGGAGTTACCGTCCTCACAGCGCCGAACCCTGGCCCATTCACTCTCGACGGAACGCGCACGTATGTCGTTGGCAGTTCCTCGGTCATTGACCCGGGGCCCTCGATCGAGTCGCACATCGAAGCCGTGCTCGCCGCCGCTCCTCGCTTGTCGAAAATCTTCGTCACTCACCGTCACGCCGATCATGCGCCGGCGGCGCTGGCGATCAGGCAGAAGACGGGAGCACGGCTGTTCACGCCCGCGGGTGTGTTTGAAAGTGAAACCGTCGACCACCTTTTGCAGGATGGAGAAATCATCTCACTCGATGAGTCCGACACACTGGAAGCCATCGCAACTCCGGGCCATACGGCAGAGCATTTCTGCTTTATAGCGGGATCGGGTGAGCTCTTCACGGGTGACACGATTCTCGGCTCCGGGACGACCACGATTTTTCCGCCGGACGGAGACATGGCGAGCTATCTTCGCTCGCTTCGCCTCCTGCGAGAGCGGCGTCCCACACGGATCTATCCGGGGCATGGCCCTGTGCGAGATGACGCGATGCCGCTCATCGATTACTACATCGCTCACCGCCTGGAGCGTGAGGAGCAGATTGTTGCGCTCCTTGCTCGAGGCGGAAAAGACATCGCGTCATTGCGCGAGTCGATCTACGTCGATCTTCCCGCTGCGCTGGCCGGAGCCGCGGAGACGCAACTCTCGGCTCACCTGATCCACCTGTGCGAACAGAAGAGGGTGATGCGGAAAGGTTCACGATTCGCTCTCGCGTAGCGCACTGCCTGCGCCCGCATTCCGTAACGCGTTGAGTCGGGAATCGAAGCTATTTGTGGCCGGAGATTCCAATGTCCGGCAGGCAGGGTGATCCGAGGACAACTGAGTCGAATCGCCATGGTCGCGTTTCGCTGATCGGGGTTGACTTGACGCGATTGGAATTCGCTGCGAAAGAAGCCGGACATTGGAATGTCCGGCCACAGGATGCCGACGGATCGTCGACGCCGCGTTGCGCGTTCGAGTTAGCTATCCGTCGTCTCGCGGCGAAGGTCTGTGAGAAATGCGGGTTAGAGGGAAGACACGAAAAATCCTACATCCTGAGCGAAGGTCGCTGCATGACTCTTGCTCCATCTCTCGCAAACAGCGATTGAAGCGAGGGCATCCGATGAGTAGTGAAGTCAATGAATCAATCTGGATTTCAACGGCGCCAGGCAGCGGATTCCCGTCACTCGATCGAGATCTGACTGTAGATGTTGTCATCGTGGGCGGTGGAATCACCGGGATCACTGCCGCGACCATTCTCAAGAAAGCGGGAAAGCGGGTGGCGGTCCTCGAGCTGGGCTCAATCGCCGCGGCGGAGACAGGTCACACCACGGCCCATCTGACCGAAGCGATCGACGCAGGCTACAAAACTCTTTCCTCGGACTTCGGTTCTGAGGGTGCGGCGCTGATTGCGGAAGGAAGTCGTGACGCGATCAGCTTCATCGAGGAGCTTTCGATCCGCGAGCGGATCGACTGTGGCTTCGAGCGGCTGCCCGCCTTTATTTACTCAGAGACGGAACGTGATGTGGCTATGCTGAGAGAAGAAGCCGACGCCAGCGCGCGGGCCGGGGTGGCGGCAGCATTCGTGAGCAGCGCGCCACTTCCCTTTCCGACCAAAGGTGCCATCCGCTTCGAGAACCAGGCGCAGTTTCATCCGCGCCAGTACCTCGTTCCGCTTGCGCAGCGGATCGTTGGAGATGGCAGTCACGTTTTCGAGCGGAGCGGAGCGGTCGATTTCAAGGACGGCTCGCCGTGTGAGGTGAAGACCGAGCGAGGTAAGGTGACTGCCGACGCGATTTTCGTAGCGGCTCATGTGCCGGTGAATGACCTGGTCGCGATTTTCACCAAGATCGCCGCCTATCGGTCGTACGCGATTGCGGTAGAGGTTTCTTCGCCTCTCACACCCTGCCTCTTTTGGGATACGGAAGACCCCTATCACTACATCAGAAGCTACAGCACCGCGCAGCGCAACACTCTCATCATCGGCGGAGAGGATCACAAAACGGGGATGGAGAAGGACACCGAAGAGCCGTTTCGCAAGCTCGAGGAGTACGCCCGGTCCCGCTTCGAGGTGACGAAGATCGTGAATCGCTGGTCCGGCCAGATCATTGAGCCGCACGACGGACTTCCGTTCACGGGTCGAAATCCGATGTCGAAGAACATCTACGTTGCGACCGGATACGCAGGTCAGGGGATGACGTTCGGAACGCTCTCCGGGATGGTTGTTGCTGATCTGATCCTCGGGCGAGAGAACAAGTATGCCAAATTGCTGGATGCCACACGGGTCAAGCCGGTTGCCGCCGCGAAGGACTACATCGCGGAGAACGTCGACTTTCCGAAACGATTCATCCTCGACAGGATCTTTCGCGCAAACGTGGAGGGTCATTCGGTCGAGGAGATCACAGCCGGCGAGGGAAAGATCATTTCGGTGAAGGGAAGGAAGGTTGCCATCTATCGCGATGAGTCGGGGCAACTCGACGCGCTCTCCCCGGTCTGCCCTCACATGAAATGTGATGTTGCCTGGAACAGTCACGAGAAGAGCTGGGACTGTCCCTGTCACGGTTCTCGTTTCACATGCGGAGGGAGAGTGATCAACGGACCGGCCGTCACGAACCTCGAGCGCATCGATCCCGCCGAACTTGAGTAGAGACGATGTCGATTTACGGGGTAACCCGCATTTCTCACAGCTCTCCGTGAACGCACATTAGAGAGTCATCCCGAGCGGGAGAGCAGCGTCAGCCGCGCAGCGGCGTCTCCCTCTCCCCGGCGGGGAGAGGGAAGCGAGCGAAGCGAAGCAGGGAGAGGGGCGTGAAAGTCCTGAGACTCCGGTGGAAAGGGCGAGGTCTTCGTATATCTCTCGGCCCCCCTCTCCCGGTCGCTGACGCGACCACTCTTTTCCCGTCGGGGAGAGGGACGACGCGAACTTCATCAGAAGCTGTGTCGCAGCCCGGGACCGCTGCAGCCGGTACGAGCCCGATGAGGGGCGGCGGCAATCGCAACCTAACACGCAGCTACATCCGCTTGGCAAGGCCAATGACCAATCGAAGGGAGGACGGAGAAAAACTGGCGGAGAGAGAGGGATTCGAACCCTCGGTACCGGTTTCCCAGTACGGCGGTTTAGCAAACCGCTGGATTAAGCCACTCTCCCATCTCTCCGGGAGGACGCCTGCGAGACGTCCATTCTACAGTCTGCGATCCGCGAGCAACGGATTTTTTGGCGGAGGGGGTGGGATTCGAACCCACGGTACCGTTTCCGGTACGGCGGTTTTCAAGACCGCTGCCTTAAACCACTCGGCCACCCCTCCGGCAGGTCCACGGGAACAGTGCTGGTGTGACCTCTATTTCGGCCTCCAGCCAGGAATGCAGAACGCAGAAGGAGGCAAGTTGTCTCGCCCAGTTCTGCATTCATCTGACATTACCTCGGCCGCGGAGGCAGTCTTGCCAGCATTTCCTCGTTCAGCGCGTCGAACTTCACATGAAGCTGGGCGACTTCCAACTCGGCCTTGAGGTTGACTGCATATTCGGCGTCTGCCCTCAACCGATCCTTCATGCTCTGCCGGTTCTGACTGATCAGGACGAAGATCGACAGGAAGATTGCCTCGAGCGAGACGGTCATGGTCAGAAAGCCGAAGGGGTAGGGATCGAAGTGGTTCAGTCCCGGCAGGACGTTCCATCCAATCCAGACGACGAACCATAGAAGATTCAGAAAGAAAAAAGGGATGCTTCCGCTGAACTCCGCAATCGCATCGGCCGCCCGTTCGACCGGCGTCGAGCGCATCTCGATCTCGTCGTTGATGTTCCGCGACGCCGGATTCCGGAGGAGCTCATCTGTCGAGCGGATTCGCTGTCCCATCGTGGCGAGCAGGTCGAGGGCAGCATCGGGATGATTTTGTAGGAACCGGGTTAAGTCTGGCCTGTCGAGCACGTAAAGCTCGGAGTCCTCGATTGCGACGGCACTCGCCGTCCGCGGACCTCCATCAAGCAGTGACAGTTCACCGAAGATCTCGCCCGGACCACACCCAGCGAGAACGATCCTGGTGCCAATGGTGTCGTTGACGAAGATCTCGATCAGCCCGGAGGCGACGATGTAGAGAGCATCGCCAGGCTCGCTGATGCTGAAGACGGTGCTGCCGCGTTCTACCCGCTTGCGCTCGAGTGATTGCATCAACTCCAGCCGCTCTCGCGGATCGAGCAGCTTGAAGAGCGGAATCTCGGATAGCAAATCCTGCCCGTCAGTCATTTGACGATTCTAGCAGGCGCGTAGATGCGCCGAACTTGCTGACGCGTGATGAGAGCTCCAGCATGTGCTGGAGAATCTCTAACCCGCTTTTCTCACAGACCTTCTGCTGTGGCAGCGGATAGCGGCCTGTCTGCTTTGTTGCACGACGGTTTCGCGACGAGAGCATAGTTGACACTGTGTCGAGAGCAACCGGGGCGGGTGTAGGGACGCAGGGCCTGCGTCCGGCACCCAGACATCGCATCAGGAATTCTGCATCCCGGCATGAACCCTCGTCCAAAGCGATGGCCGACGACAGTCTTCTCGGTCAGGGACAGGGTACCGGACGCACGCCGTCCGTCCCTGCGCTCGCATTCTGTGAGAAATGCGGGCTAAGGCTGATCCCCCGGCTTGGCGTGCTTCTGCATGGACTTGCCCGCCCGCTCCAGCGCCCGTCCTGTAGCACTCGCGGCTTCCCGTCCGGCCTCCTTGATTTCTGCTCCCGCCACCTTGGCTCCCTCTTTGATTTCCTGGCCGGTCTCGGATTGTGCGACGGCCTTTCCGCCTTCACGCACTTCGTCTCCCAGAGTCCTGGCTCCTTCTTTTATGTCCTTTCCGGCCTCCCTGGCATTCGTCCTGGCGGTCTCTGTTTTGCGGTTCACTTCTTCGCGCGAAGGAGTCTTCACTTCGTAAGTTTCAGACGAGGTCTTTTCCACGCTGCACGCGACGAGCAAAGTGGAAGAGATCGCGAGGGCGAGGCGGATGAGAGAGTTTTTCATGAGTTCCTCCAGCCGCAAGGATATCCGACGGCGAGCACAATTTCGCGGTGAATGCGGTAGCGGCGTCACGACCCCCACGCGCTTGCTGCAAACGGGCGATCGTCGCTCCCGCCCGCCTGAGGCGTCAGAAACAATTGAGAGTGACGAGGCGTTGCAGGATTTCATGGAACGTTCAGATCGGCTCATGCAGGGAATGGCGCTCAACGGCGGGTTCCGTATCCTTGGCGCTCAGACCACGCAGACGGTGGAAGAAGCTCGATCGATTCTCGATCTGTCTCCCGTTGCGGCAGATGCATTGGGGAGAACGATGACGGCGGCGATTCTTCTCGCGCGGCTGCTCGAGAAGAGCGTCAGGCAACAGCGGGTTACTCTCAGGTTCGAAGGAAACGGACCTCTCGGCGTCGTGATCGGCGAAGGAACCGTGCAGGGACACGCGAGGGGATACGTGAGCAATCCGCGGCCCGAAGGGGAGAACCTTGACGTGAGCCATGCCGTAGGCGACTCGGGAATCCTCACCGTAGTCCGCGGTACACCGCCCGAAGGACGCCCGTACACTTCGCAGGTCGCCCTCGAAGGGGGAGGCGTTGCGAAAGAGGTCTCCCGTTATCTGGTGCAGAGCGAGCAGATCGCCTCTGCAGTCATGCTCGGGGTGCTGAATCGCAGGTCTGGTGTCGCCGCTGCGGGAGGGATCGTCGTTCAGGCATTTCCCCACACGAGCGACGAGGCCATTGCGCTGGTCGAGACGAGAATCCAGGAAGCTCCGCCGCTGAGCACATTACTCGACAGAATGTCGATCGAGGACGCAGTGAGAACGGTTTTCGACGGGCTGGACTACAAACCGGTCGACCCGAGCTTCAATGTTCCGCTCAGCTACCGTTGTTCCTGCAGCCGGGAGCGTGCACTCGCTCCGCTCGCGCTCTTCGAGCCGGGTGAGCTCGAGGAAATGATCCGGGAAGATGGTGGAACAGAAGTCGTCTGCCAGTTCTGCGGACGGAAGTACAACTTCTCTGCCGAGGAGCTGCTGACCCTGACGGCCGTGCACGACGCCTGATTTCGCCCGTACACTTCCACTGGTGAGCAAACGCGACAAGAGGGACGCTCCGGTTCGTGTCGGTCAGGTCGTTGAGGTGCGTCCCCACACGCTGGTTGCCGGCGGCGAGTCACTCTCAAAAATAGACGGCTTTCCGATCTTCGTTCCTTCACTCTATCCGGGCGATGTCGCCAAGGTACAGATCACGGAGGTAAAGCGCGGATTCGCGCGCGGTGCGACCTCGACGATCCTGGAAAGAAGTCCGGCGCGCCGGCTCGAGCCGTGCCCCGTAGCCGAGACGTGCGGTGGATGCGATTGGACGGCACTTCGTCTCGACCACCAGCTACGCGCGAAAGAAGCGATCCTTCGAAGCTCCCTGGAGCGTGTTGGAAAGTTTCCCGCGAGCGACTTACCTCCCATCACACTTCATCCCTCACCTCTGAGGTATCGGCTCCGCAGCCGTCTCCAGATCTCCGCTCAGGGAGAGGTTGGCTTCTTCGCTGAGCGCAGTCATACGGTCGTCCCATTGCCTGAGGAGTGCGAAGTTGTCGGTCCCGCCCTGATTCGTAACCTCAGGCGTGTCACTGCGCTGGCGAAGCGAGGCACGGCTTCACAGATCGAGTGCTTTGAGAACGAACAATCCTTCGATCTGTCTTCCGATGATGATGCCGAAGGAGTGGCGGTTTCCATCGAGGTCGGCGCGTTCAGATTTGCGCTCTCAACGAAAGCGTTTTTCCAGGTCAACCGTCATCTGCTCTCGAAGCTCGTTGAGCTCGTCGGTTCCTCTGCTCGCGCGACGAGAGCGAAGAATGTGGCCTTCGATCTCTACGCAGGGGTGGGGTTCTTTTCGCTTCCTCTGTCGCAGATCTTTGACGTCGTCTACAGCGTCGAAGGCGCGGCCGTCTCGCATCGTTTCGCAAAGAGGAACGCCGCGCCGTATCAGAACATCCGTCTCTTCGGAGAGAAGGTGGAGACCTTTCTCGAGCGAGGTCTGACGAGTGTCGATCTCATAGTCGTGGATCCGCCGCGTGCGGGACTGGATCCCGAGGTCATCGAGGCAATTGATGGCACTCGCGCGACGCGCATTTGTTATCTCTCCTGCGATCCTGTAACCTTTGCTCGCGACGCGTCGCTGCTTACCCGGCGCGGATGGTCGCTAACCGCGCTCGACCTGCTGGATCTGTTTCCCAACACCCACCACGTGGAAACTCTCTCCTCGTTCGAGCGTGTCGAATGAGTCCCCTCTTCCGGCAGCACTGCCAGCTCTCCTTTACGCAACCGGACTCTTCTTATCCGATTGGCTGATCGATCCCTGCGAATCGGCGGCTGCTCTGCTCGCCGGGTCGCTACTTCTCTTTGTCGCTTTGCGATCGGAGCGTCGCATCCGATGGACGTTGCTGGTAATGTCACTCGCTGGTGGCTTGTGGACAGGCGGCGTCAGTAAAGAGCGCCTCGAGCACGAGCGCCTCGAGCTGGATCGAGCCGACAGCTCCCGCTTCGTTGACGTTGAAGCAAGGCTCAGGAACGGGTGGAGGCCTGGTGAGGCTGGCGAACAACGGCTCCGCTCCGACCAGTTCACGGTGAATGGCAGTCTTCTGATCAAATCCGGCGTGACGATTTACACGTACGTCGAGCCGCCGCTGCCGAGCCCTTCGAGTGCGATGATTCGGGTCCGTGGTCACCTCCGCCGTGGAGAGAGCGGAGCCTACTCCGTCCATGTGAAGTCGGCCAGGCTCATCTCGTATGCCGGGACGACGAGCCGATGGGACCCGCGCCAGTGGAACAGGATGATCTGTGCCCGGCTCGATCAATTTTCCGCCCGCCATCCTCACGTAGCGCGCGGAGTCGCGCTGGTGCAGGCGCTGGCTCTCGGGCGGAGCGATCAGCTGCCAGCCGAGGTCAAGGTTTCCTATCAGCGGGCCGGCACCTATCATCTCCTCGTTTTCTCGGGTATGCAGATCGCGCTGGCTGCGGCAGCCTTTTCCCGTGCTCTGTCGTTTTTGCGATCGCCTCGCCTCACTGACTGGATCCTGCTCCTGCTCGGCATCGCCGCGCCTGTCTTCGCCGGCCATGAGGCATCTGTCGAGCGTTGCTCGTGGATGATCGGGCTGTACGCGCTCTCACGGATCTGTCACCGCCCGACTTCTTCGGCCAACCTCCTGTTCGTTTCCGCACTGTTGAGGCTCATCGTCCACCCGGAGGAGCTCGCTGACGCGGGATTCGCTCTGACCTACGCGGCAACTGCAGGGCTCATCTTCATCGGCGGCCCGCTCGCCCTGAACTGCAGGAACCGACTGCTGCGACTCGTCGCGTTCGGTGCTGGCGCCGAGGTGGCGACAATCCCGCTGACGCTCTACTTCTTCCATCATGCCGTCGTAGGGTCGTCGCTGCTCACCATTGTGCTCGCCCCTGTTTTCACGCTGATGCTTGCTCTTTCTGCGCTCGCCTGTGCTCTCCTCGTGACGGTCCCGGCGGCGCTGATTCCCGTACTCGAAATCATTCAATGGCTCGACGCTCTCTGCCGTCACTTGAACGCGACCATAAGTTTGATGGGTTTGTCGAGGTCGCTTCCGGCGCCTCCGTTGATGATTCTTCAGGCCGCCTTTGTCCTGTCCCTTCTTGCTGTCGTCCATCTCCGAAGGTTGAAGGCGATGGGCAGCGTCATCATTCTTCTGACGGTGCCAATCGCCAGTGTCGCGAAATCCATCCTGCTCGCTTCCGTGGAAGTGCCGCAGGTCGAATTCCTCGACGTCGGGCAGGGTGACGCAATACTGATTCGGACAGGCCGTCACGCAATTCTGGTCGATGGCGGGAACAATCGAGTGAGCTTTGCGCGGTCTGGTCTCGTTCCCGACCTTCTCGGTCGTGGCGTCACTCAGCTCGATGCGATCGTGCTCACGCATCCTCATCCCGATCATTGCGGAGGTCTGCCGGAAGTCCTCGAGCGGCTTCACGTGAAAGAGCTCTGGATCTCCGGACGACATCTCTCGAGCCCCTGTGGAGCTTCGCTGATCGAAACAGCGTGGCGGAAGTCCGTGGTCGTGCGGCTTGCCGAGAAATTGCCGCGGTTGCAACTGGATCCTCGTCCTCCGCCGGCTCGTCGCGAAACTATGTCAGGCCAGAGGGGCGAGGCTTACGGTGCAACGATCGAGACTCTGGTGCCTGCGGGTCGCTTTCGCCGAGCTTCCGAGAACAACAGCTCGGTTGTCCTCCGGTTCCGTGCAGCCGGCAGGAGCTTGCTGCTGACCGGTGACATGGAGAAGGATGGCGAGAGAGCGTTGCTGAGTCGTGAGAACGAAGACCTGAGAAGTGACGTTCTCAAGGTGGCTCACCACGGAAGCGGCAGCTCGACCACGGAAGCACTTCTCGATGCCGTAGCTCCTCGACTTGCGGTTATCTCATGCGGACGAGGTAACCGCTTTGGTCACCCTCAGGCCCAGGTTGTGAGCCGCCTTCGGTCGCGCGGAGTCAGACTCTACAGGACGGACCGAAACGGTGCTGTTCGAGTTCGATTCTCGAATCCTGGTCTTTTTGTGACGGTTGAAATTGACACTCCACGAGTGGGTACATGACAATCCTGGCTGCATGTCGCGAACTTTGTTCCGCCTCGGTCTATGGGTCATTCTGGTCGTCCTGGCTATGCATGTGCTGCGCGAGACGCTTCCGGAGTCGTCTGTTGCGGAGATCGCTTCGAGCGAGCTGCTCTCCAGGGCTGCTGTTCTTGGAGTCCTGCTGCTCGCCGCCGGCGGAGTCATGAGCGTGGTGCGCAAACCGAAAGCTCTGACAACGCATCGATGCATTGTTTGCAGGACCCCTGTTCGAAAAGGGACAATCTACTGTCGCGCCCACCTTCGGAACATGCTTTCTGACGAACATGACCGGAGACACTTCCCGCGCACGAACGGATGACCGGAGATTTTCGAGATGTCGCGGAAAGCACGTAGAGCCGTGCGACGATGTCTGGTCTGTGGAATTTCCCCTCATCATCCTGAGCGGTCCGACCGGCATCGGTAAGTCGGAAACTGCCGTAACCGTCGCTTTGGAGATCGGGGCAGAGATCGTCAACTGCGATTCCGTGCAGATCTACAAAGGGTTCGATGTGGGCAGTGCGAAGCCTGCTGGCTCGCTTCGTTCCCGGATTCCGCATCATCTTCTCGACGTCGTCGATGCCAATCAGGATTTCAACGCTGCCGACTATGCGCGAAGTGCGCGCTCCGTCTGTGAGGAAATCCGCGGGCGTGGAAAGACCCCGATGCTCGTTGGGGGCACCGGTTTCTATCTTCGCGCTCTCCTCGGCGGGCTCTCTGATATGCCCCCGGCGAATGACGCTCTTCGCGCGCGGCTCAGGATGATTGCCTCTCGGGCCGGCGGGGCTGAGCGGCTGCATCGCTGGCTGAAAAGGATTGATCCCGCCACGGCCCGCGTCGTTTCCATGAACGATCGATATCGCGTGGAGCGAGCTCTCGAGGTCTACATGCAGGGTGGGCGACGAATCTCGGAGTGGCAGCGTCCCTCCATAACTCCCTCACCTCTGGTGGCGCACTTTGCGCTCACCATGCCGCGCGCAGAGCTTGTACCTCTACTCAATGCACGGGTCAGACGGATGTACGAATCGGGACTCATCGAGGAGACCGCGGCGCTCCTCGAGCGGTACGCGCCGTCATGC
Source organism: Thermoanaerobaculia bacterium (assembly GCA_035576005.1). Classification (GTDB taxonomy): domain Bacteria; phylum Acidobacteriota; class Thermoanaerobaculia; order Gp7-AA8; family Gp7-AA8; genus DATLXH01. The sequence goes on from DATLXH010000111.1 coordinate 13,520, forward strand.
CGCCCCTTTCAATCCATCGGGTATCGCGAGGCGGTTGATGTGCTGCTCGAGCGCCGCACGATAGCGGAGGCGCAGAAAGAGACCGAGAAGCGAACCAGAGCGTACGCCAAGCGACAGATGACATGGCTACGCTCGGAACAGGGTGTGCAATGGATCGAGAGCGGGCCCAAAGAAATGTCGGCCGCCAGCATCGTGACTATCCTGAACAGGAGTCAGCGGGAGTGAACTTGATTCGAAATCAGAGAACGGAACGAACCGCGCCCATGCTGCCTGGGGTACTACTCTTCCTCGCGCTGGCCGTTCTGAGTGGTTGTAAGTCCGCGGCGCCAGTCGCGACGGCTCCTCCTGTAGAGAGGGTGGCAACTCGAGCCCTGATCGACCCGCGTGCCGGAGCGACTGCTGTTCCAAGGATCGCTCCCAAATTCGATAAAGCCTGGCAAGCGTTCTCTGAAGGCCGAATCGAAGAGGCGGAACGTGGCTTCAACGAGATCCTGGGCAGGACTCCCACATACGGTCCGGCCACGCTGGCTCTTGCCGCTGTCAGGATGGAGCAGGGCGAGCTCGATCGCGCTCAGCTTCTCATCGAAGATGTGAGAGCCGTCGGTTCTGCTCCGGCTGCCGGGTTGTACGCGGCCGAGCTGGCGTATCTCCGCCGCGATCTCGAGAATGCGTTCACGCTCTACTCGCGCGCGCTAACCGAGCTGCAGGGTGGCGAAGTTGCCGGAACGAAGAACCGGCTCGAGACGATTCGGAAAGAACTTTTCGCTGCGAGACTCGCCGCCGCGCGTGACGAAAGCTCAGATGAGAAGGCGATCAGGTCGCTGCGATCCGCGCTCGTCCTCGAGCAGGATTCGCGCGCAGCGAGGACGCTCCTCGTGCAGCGTCTGATCGAGCTCAAACGATTCGACGAGGCGCGCCGTGAGCTTGATCCCTTGATCACGGGAGAGGGAAGTGAGAGCGACGAGATTCAGCAGGCCCTTGCGGAGATCGATGCGGGAAAGGGTCGCTATCAGGACGCAATCAACCGGTACGAGAGAGTGATGCGCAAGAGCCCGGATGCGCCATTCGCCGGGCGGCTGAATGAGCTCAAACAGCAGTGGACCGACTCGAACATGCCGCGCCACTATCAGCAGGCGCTCGACTCGCCGTCGATTAATCGCGCAAACCTTTCCGTCCTGATTTACTGGAAGCTTTCATCAGTTCGATTCGCGCAGCGATTGGCCGAACCGCCGATTGCGATCGATACGGATGTCGCCGGACGTGATGAACTGATCCGCGCTCTCGCTCTGCGCCTGCTCCCGGTCGACCCTGTGACCAGAAGGGTTGAGCCGCATCGAACCGTGACCGGCTCGAACTTCCTCCGGATGGCAGCGCGTCTGCTCAGCCTGCGCGGAACGCCGGCCTGCGCAGGTGGAGTGACCGAGGGGGTTGAAGCGGCGCGTGCTTCGAGGCTGCTGGCCGCCTGCGGAATTGCGACCGACGAGGTTCGCGATGGCGACCCCATAGTCAGCGGGCGCGCCGCCGCGAAGATCCTCGAGCGCCTCGACCGCCGTTTGACTGGCAGGTGAGGTAGGGTTCGCCCTAACCCGCATTTCTCACAGACCTTTGTCGTGAGACGGCGGAGAGTGGCTTGGATGCGAGGCGTACGGCGATTTTGCGACGAAGGCATAGTCGACACTATGTCGAGGAGCGAAATTGCCGTGCAACGAAGCAGACAGGCCGCTATCCGCCGTCTCGCGGCGAAGGTCTGTGTGACATGCGGGTTAACGGCGCATTGCTACGACTCGTACCCGATTCGAAGTCGCCCTGCGATGGCACCGAGTCTCTTGTCATGCGTCCAGAGGCGTGTCGTCTCGCGGAGGATCACTGAGGCGAGAAGGTGCACGTCCATGTAGCCGATTCCTTTTCCCATGAGCCGGTGAAGCTCTATGAAGCGTAGCGCTTCGGCATCGCTTGCGAGGATACTTGCGGGAAGTAGTGAAAGAAGATGAAGGATCTCCGCTCGCCTTCTGAGTACCCCGCAAGCGAGCTCGCCGATGACGAAGGGATGCACCACGACATCCTCGCTCTCGAGTGCGGCCGTGAGTGCTGGGATCGTTTTCTGAAAATGATCGATCCAGACCGATGTGTCGACGAGAATCAGGACGGGCGTCGCCTCGGCGGAGCCTTCGCGCGAGGGTCGCTTCCTCCCAATCGCGCCAGCCTGCGGGCGCTTTCCTTCGCGATCAGCGCCCGCAGCCCATCGTGAATCAAGGCGGTACGCTCCTGCGTCCCGGTCACCCTTTTTGCCTCCTCGATCAACTGCTCATCGAGATTGATGGTAGTCCTCATGCGCGCCACCTTTCTGATGCATGAATGATACATCATCTGATGACTCCTCTTGAACCATCAGCGCAGAACAGGCTCGCTCCTCGCGTGAGCTTTCATGCGTACGATGCCGCGAGAACGTGAGCAGCTCGAGCTCAGCCGTAAGTCGTGTCGACAGGGTGCTTCAGAAAATAAAGTCGCGATCTCTCGATGTCATTCCGGATCTGGTTTTTCAGCTCCACCGCCGATTGAAACTGCTGCTCCCGCCTGAGAAGCTTGTGAAAGTACACACGCACCGTATCGCCGTAGACGTTGGAGTCGAAGTCGAGGATGTGACTCTCGATCGTGATCGCATAGTTCTCGTACAGCGTCGGCCGGATCCCAATATTCGTCACACTTTCGAACGACCTGGAGAACGTCGCGAAACGCGACGACGTCACATAAACGCCTCGGCCGGGAAAGAGGTCGTTCTCCGGATCGACGTTCACGGTTGGTACACCGATCTTTCGTCCGAGACGACGCCCTGTTGCGACACGTCCGTCGATGAAATATGTCCGGCCGAGGGCCAGGGCGGTGGCTCTCATCGAACCTTTTTCGATGGTCGATCGCACCACCGAGCTCGAAACTCGAATTCCCCGAATGCGGATTTCGGGAATCCCTTCGACGCGAAATCCGACGCGGTCTCCCCATTCTTTCAATCGTGCGAAATTTCCTTGCCTTCCCGCGCCGAAACAGAAGTCCTGTCCGATGTGGATCTCGGCGACTTTGAGACTATCCACAAGGAACTCTTTGATGAACTGGTCGGCGGTCCACCGGGAGAATTCATGAGAGAACGGGATGACGAGCAGTCCGTCCACCCCGAGTGCTTCAAGAATCTCGACCTTCTGTTCGAGCGTCGTGATCTGGCGAGGAGCGCGATCTGGTGCGATCAGTGAGAGCGGGTGAGGGTGGAACGTGATGACCGCGCTCGGCTTTCCCTTCTGTCGTCCCCGCTCCACGAGCGATCGCACGATCTCCTGATGTCCGGCGTGCATGCCGTCGAAGTTACCGATCGTGGCGATGCATCCAGTGGGCAGGTCACTTTGGTTGAGGGGGTCTCGGAATACCAGCATGATTAGTTGAGCACGACAATGCGCCGCGCTCGGCAAAGTGTAACCGCTGCGAGAAGGGTCGACTGATCCTGGTGGTCCACGAGCCCGTGGGAGTCCAACCCCGGGTCAGTTGATTGAGACAAGCAAAGACCGGGAGCGGGAGCGAGATCGGGCCGCTCCCGCTCCCGCTCCTTTCATTAACAGTTCATCAGGCCATCGGACCGGGAGTCAAAGCGTAGAATCCGGGCGGGTTTGTGCGAATAAATGATCGCGTAAGATCGTTGAATGCACTCGATGAATCACCACTACGCCGACAATAGCCACGAGCTCAAAAGTGCCCTGGGTCGGGAGATTCCGACCGAGGCCCTTCGCGAGCTGCATGTGCGAAGGCCGGTGGTGCATGCGGCAATCGCGGTTGCGCTTTTCGCCGTCCTCGCATTGTCCAGCGTTCTGATTGCCAATCTCGATCGTTGGTTCCTCTGGCTTCCCTTCGCCGTGATTTCAGGATTTGCCATTTTCAACTTCACCGTGATGCTTCATGAGGTCGTTCATCGGACCGTACTGGCCACGCACGATGATCGAAAGAACCGGCTCATCGGGTTCCTCTACTCCATCCCGAGCGGAATCTCTTCGAGTCAGTTCACCCGATGGCATCTCGACCATCATGCCGGCCTTGGTTCTTTCGAAGAGGATCCGAAGCGTCATTACCTTTCACCGAAGATCAACGCTCGCTGGTTCAAGGCTTTGTATTTCACGCCAGCGCTTTTTTCGATTTACTTCCGGGCCGCGCGCCTTGAGTCCGCCAGCTATCCGATCGAGTTGCAGAAGACGATCAAGCGGGAGCGGCTTGTTACGATCCTTTTTCACCTCGGGGTTCTTGGCGTGCTCATCGCCCTCGCGGGTTTCCCGCTGGCGTGGAAGATCTACATGGTTCCGGTCTTTTTCGTGTTCCCGGTGGCGTTTGGTCTCAACCGGCTCGGGCAGCACTTTGATATTGATCCGGCGGATCCTGCAAAATGGGCGACTCTGGTCAAGGGTTCGAGGTTCTGGGACGTGGCGTTTCTCTTCTCGAACTATCACCTCGAGCATCACTACTTTCCGACGGTCCCTTTCTATAACCTTCCGGCGCTCCAGCGCCTCCTCGCACCGTTCTACGAACGGCGCGGCTTCTCGTATCGAACCTACGGGCAGCTCTTGTGGCAGTACCTCGTGCTCAATCGCAAACCGCATACGAAGTGGGAATCGGCCCCGAGCGCTGAAGGTCTCGCAGTCCGTCAGAGCTGAGCCGGCTTCCCAAAGGTCGTCACGAAACGCCGGTGTCGTCCCGAGCTTGGGTGGGCGTGCGTGAGGGGCGAGGGACCTCGCAAGCTTCTACGCCGGTACATCCTGATCGACGAGCGTGGCCTGCGAGTCTTCGTGCAGCTGCGGAACAGATTCCAGTCTCGCGTCGGACTCTCGCCGTTCACCGGACTTGGTAGCGTAAACGTAGAGGCTCACGGCGAAACCGTGGGACATCAGCGATCCGAAGCTGCGGCTTTTTACGGCCCCACGCAGCGACCGTCGCATTGATGGGACCGGAGTAGAAGCTTGCGAGATCCCTCGCCCCTCCCACCCCTCCGCCCAAGCTCGGGACGACACATCGTTTCTTTCTCTCAGGCGCAGCGCACCCGCTGTTAAATGGCCCAGGGACGACACGGGTGCGACCGCCGTTTACGCGATCTGCCGGATCGAGCTCTCGATGCGTTGCAATCCTTCGCTCGCTTCGTCGGCGCTGAGAGTCAGGGCTGGTCGAAAGCGAATGGATCGCTGGCCTGACGACAGAACGATCATGTCGTTCTTTGCCATCTCCTTGATTGTCTTGTCTCGAATCTCAGCGCTGGGAAGATCAAACGCGCACATGAGTCCGCGGCCGCGAACATTCGTCAGCATTCCCGGGAACTGCTGACCGATCGCTTCGAGTCCAGTGAGAAAGTGTTTTCCGACGGTTGCTACATTCTCGACAACCCGCTCCTCGGCGATGATTTCGAGGTAACGCTGCGAGCGGACCATGTCCGTGAGATTTCCGCCCCAGGTCGAATTGATCCTCGATGAAACCGTGAAGACGTTGTCCTCGATTTCATCAATTCGCCCATTCGAAGCGAACCCGCAGACCTGGGTTTTCTTGCCGAAGGCGAAGAGGTCAGGCTCCACACCGAAGTGCTGGAACGACCACATTTTTCCGGTAACGCCGACTCCCGACTGCACCTCATCGAAAATCAGCAGCATCTCGTTCTCATCACAAAGCTGACGGACTTTCCGGAAGTACTCGGGACGGAAGTGGTTGTCACCACCCTCGCCCTGAATTGGTTCCATGATGAATGCAGCGATGTCGTCCTTGCGCTCGTGCAGAAACTTCTTGGCCTGGGCGATCGACTCATCTTCGAGCCGTTCCACATCGGCCAGCGACGCGTCCGAGGCGGGAAACGTGAGCTTGGGGTTCACGATGCGCGGCCAGTCGAATTTCGGAAAGTACTGCGTCTTGCGAGGGTCCGCTGTATTCGTCAGTGAGAGTGTGTAGCCGGTGCGGCCGTGAAATGCCTCTTTGAGGTGGAGGATCTGTCGCCCGCGCTCTTCCTTGATCCCGCGCTTGAAGTTCTTCCGCACCTTCCAGTCGAACGCCGCTTTCAGCGCGTTCTCGATTCCAGCCGCGCCTCCCTCAATCAGGAAGAGATGCTTCGAGTGCGAGTGGGGGAGCGCGAGGCGGGCGAATGTGTCGACGAACTCCGCCATCTGCGTAGTGTAGATGTCGGAGTTCGCAGGCTTGTTGATCGATGCTGCCAGCAGACGCTCGCGGAACTCCTCGGTCATCAACCGGGGATGGTTGTAGCCGATAGGGCACGATGCGAAGTTGGAGAAAAAGTCGAGGAGCTTCCGGCCGCGACGCGAATCGAACACCCATGAACCCTGCGACTTGGTGAGGTCCATGACGAAGTCGTAGCCGTCTGCGAGCATGTGACTCGACAGAACGCTGTGAACGTCCGACGGCTGGACATGAATTTTGCGATCTGTAATGGAAGAAACGGGCATGAAACACCTCACAGAGAAGTTGATGGGATGATAGCAGAGGGTGAAAAGACAGAATGCAGAATGCAGAATGCAGAATGCGGATCGCAGAATACGGAATGCAGATTCAGAATGCAGACGCAGAACTCACCGGCCCTGAAGCACAGGAGATTCCATGAAAGAAATCGTCATACTCGGCGCTGCGCGGACTCCCATTGGATCGTTCATGGGCGCACTCTCCTCAGTTCCCGCCCCTAAGCTCGGTTCCACTGCGATCTCATGCGCATTGCAGACTGCGGGAGTCTCTCCGGAGCAGATCCAGCAGGTCATCATGGGGAATGTCCTTCAGGCCGCGATCGGTCAGGCGCCTGCAAGGCAGGCGGGCCTTGGTGCAGGCATTCCTGTCTCCGCTCCCGCCGTGACGATCAACAAAGTCTGCGGCTCGGGCCTTCAAGCCGTAATGTTCGCGGCCAACGATATCCGCTGTGGCGATTACGAGATTGCAGTCGCTGGTGGGATGGAGTCGATGTCGAACGTTCCGTTTGCGCTTCCAGGCGCGCGCAGCGGATTGCGAATGGGAAACGGCAAGGTCATCGACCTCATGGTCCACGATGGTCTTTGGGATCCCTACGACGACAAACATATGGGAAGCTGCGCCGAGATCTGCGTCGACAAGTACGAAGTCACGCGGGAGGAGCAGGACGCTTACACGCTCGAGTCCTACACGCGAGCCCAGGATGCAACCCGCAAGGGGAAATTCAAGAGTGAGATCGCAGTCGTCGAAGTTTCAGGGAAGAAAGGAAAGACCGTCGTTGCGGACGACGAAGAGCCGTTCGCCGCACCTCTCGACAAAATGAAGTCGCTCAAACCCGCTTTCAAGAAAGAGGGTGGCAGCGTGACTGCAGCAAATTCATCGAAGATCAACGACGGGGCTGCAGCTCTCATAGTCTCATCGGCTGAGCACGCTTCGAAGAATGGACTGAAGCCTATCGCGCGGATCATCGCGCAGGGCAGCGTTGCCCAGGAGCCCGAATGGTTCACGACCGCGCCCGTTCGAGCCATTGATCTCGTTCTCGGAAAAGCCGGGATGAGTGTCGAGGACATCGATCTTTTCGAAGTGAACGAGGCGTTTGCGGTCGTGGCAATGGTTGCGATGAAGGAATCGAAGATCCCCTACGAAAAGCTCAACGTTCACGGTGGTGCCGTCGCTCTCGGGCATCCCATCGGTGCAAGCGGCGCTCGAATTCTCGTTACACTGATTCACGCGATGCGGGATCGGAACAAGCAGCGTGGACTGGCCGCCATCTGCATCGGTGGCGGCGAGGCCGCAGCGATGATTGTCGAACTGATCTGATCCCCAGGAGGCTGTTGCTTCATGAGAGTCTGCAGCAAGTGCGGCTTTGTTGGTACCTTCATCGACCTTTCGCGCTATCCCGGGATCTTTCCTGACCAGACATGAGCGCTACACTGAACCTGTGCGAGGGAGTGACAGGTAACGATGAATAAGGTCGTCAACTCCGCTGAGGAAGCGGTCCGCGATGTGACCGATGGAATGACGCTCGTGGTGGGCGGCTTCGGTTTGTGCGGCATCCCGGAAAATCTAATCGGCGCGCTCGTGAAGTCCCGGGTGAAGTCACTCACCTGCGTCTCCAATAACGCCGGCGTTGACGGCTGGGGTCTGGGACTGCTCCTCCAGACCAGACAAATCAGAAAGATGGTTTCGTCGTATGTTGGAGAGAACGCAGAATTCGAAAGGCAGTTCCTGTCGGGCGAGCTCGAGGTCGAATTTGTGCCGCAGGGAACTCTGGCCGAGCGAATGCGCGCGGGCGGCGCCGGCATCCCGGGCTTCTTTACTCCTGCTGGTTTCGGAACGGTCGTAGCGGAGGGGAAAGAAACGCGCGAGTTCGACGGCACGAACTACGTCCTGGAACGCGGAATCGTCGGCGACTTCTCGCTGGTCGCGGCGTGGCGTGGAGACCGGCTTGGCAACCTCGTCTATCGGAAGACTGCACGCAACTTCAATCCGATGGCGGCAACGGCTGGCCGGATCTGTGTTGCGGAGGTCGAAGAACTCGTCGAAGTCGGTGAGCTGGACCCGGACAACGTGCACACGCCCGGGATCTTCGTCCATCGGGTAGTAGTGGCATCTCGAGAAAAACGAATCGAGCAGCGAACTACCCGCAAGAGCTGAAGCTCACCTAGCCGGATCGCTTCGTTCGAGCGCAAACACGTATCCCTTCCGAGCGCCGAATAGTCGCGGGTATGGGAAGCCGGCAAGAGGCCTGTATCCGGGCAAGAGGTTGAATGTGATGAGGTAGCGGTCATCCATGACTGCGAAGCCTCGTTTACCGAGATCCTTGCGGCCCGTCTTGAGCGCAAGAAATGCGTTGATTTCATAGCCGCCGTCCATCTGCTCGAGAGTGACTCCGCCCTTTCGTAGAAAGCGGTAAGCGTCCCACCGCGCACGATTCCAGGCGAGGTACTCTTGTGTGGCGGTCACCGAAAAAATGGCGACGACGGCGACCGCAATGGCGGCGGTCCAACGGGTCCTGCGCTGCGACCAGTCAACCACCAGTGCGCCCAGGATCGGGAGGCTCCAGAGGGCGTCGAGAGAGTAACGATCCATGAAGAATTTCATGAAGCAGAGGATGAAGGCTCCGCTGAAAGCCGAATAGGAGGCGAGGATCACAGCGAGTCGGTCGCGTTCGACGTGACGCTCACTCGCGCTGCGAATCAACAATACGACCAGCCCGGCACCGAGCACTGCGGCCAGGAGTGTGAGAGCGGCCCGGGCAGGGTTGCCAAGGTGCGCGGGCGGATAGAGATATCCGAGGTGAAAGGTGTCGCGCAGTGTCTGAGGTCCGAGCCCGAGGTTCGCGAACACGTTTCCGCCGTTACGGTAGGGAAAGGCGTTGCGCACTCGGATCATCGTGGTGGCAGGAATGAGGAAAAGTGCAACCAAGGAGGCTGAAAGAAGCACCCATCGCCGCGTCCAGGAACGACGAGAGAGCGCTGCGGCTGTGGCGACGGGGAGGAACAACAGGGCACCGGTCATGAAGTTGAATGCTGTGTTGAGCGACGGCATCATTACGAAGTTCCGTAGGACCGATTGCGTTGTCCACTCGACCGTTTTCCGGTGGACCTTGTGCTCCTCAGCCGAAGGAACAAGCACGGATGTGAAGGCAAATAGTGCGACGAAAATCATGATCGCGAGGATTGGAGGGAGTGCCAGTCGCGCAGACCGGACTCCGAGCTCTCGTCGCAGGTGAATCAATGCAAGGATTGGAGGAATCGCGTTTGCGACTCCCACCTGCCGGACCAGAAAGGAGAGCACGACGGCAGTGGCCCCCAGTACGGAAAACCAATCGCTTCTGCGCGTGATGGCCGTGTGGAACAGGCATAGCGACACGAGCGACAGGAATACGAACGGGACATGGGTCATGTAAGTGAATGACGCCCAGAAAAAGATCGGATGAAAGAGCAGCGAGAGGGTCATGAGAGCTCTCGGTTTGAAAGGGACCCGCAACGACGCAAGAAAAACATTGAACAGGAGCGTGGTTGCCAGCGAGAGACAGAGCGTCGAAGCACGCAGGACTTCGAATGACCGGCCGAAAACTTTCGACCAGGCAGCTCCCCAGACGATTTGTGCCCGCAACGTAGCTGCGGTGAACGGTGTGAATTGAAACTTTCCAGTCTCCGCCCAGGTCCAGGTATCGAACGCGAAATCCCAGTCATCGTCGAGCGGAAACTCTCCTCGAGGGTTCACGGCAGCGACGACGACTGCGAACAGCAGAACAAGGGCGAGGAGCTCGAGCCTCCGGGAGGGAGGAGAGTGCCTCAATGAACTAGTGAGCTCCTGCAAACGCAATTTATCGGCCTTGAATGGAAGCAGAGTCGTTATTGTATTGGACTGCGACACACTCCACTAGTGGAGTGAGACGCATTCAGGTGAGTCGGAGGCCCTATGCCATTGACCAGAGACCAGATTGTTCGTCGAGCTGCAAGCGAGCTTCGCGACGGGTATTACGTGAATCTTGGAATCGGAATACCAACACTGGTAGCCAACAGCATTCCTGAAGGAATGGACGTGATCCTTCAGTCAGAGAACGGGATTCTCGGTCTTGGGCCGTTTCCATCAGACGAACAGGTCGACCCGGATCTGATCAATGCCGGAAAGCAGACGGTAACCGTCATGAAGGGCGCGTCGTTTTTCTCGTCGGCTGACTCCTTCGGAATGATCCGAGGTGGAAAAATCGACCTGTCGATTCTCGGGGCGATGCAGGTATCGGAAAAGGGCGATATCGCGAATTGGATGGTTCCAGGGGCTATGGTTAAGGGGATGGGAGGGGCGATGGATCTTGTGGCCTCCGCCAGGCGCCTCGTCGTCACGATGGAGCACGTGACCAAGAAGGGGGAGAAAAAGATCCTTCTCAACTGCTCACTTCCTCTCACCGGTGTCCGCTGCGTGAGCAGAATCATCACGGACTACTGCGTCATGGACGTGACATCCGCAGGCTTGCAGCTCATCGAGCTCGCGCCCGGTGTCAGCGCGCAGCAGGTGCAGGAGATGACGGAGCCGCGACTGATCATCGATGGTCCGATCGGTGAGATTGCTGCGTAGCTTTCACTGCCCAGCGGTGGGTCGCTGATGCAACTCCTGCAACCTTCGATCGATCCCTTCGATCTCCGCGCGTGTAGCCTGCGCCCGGGCTCTCTTGCCGCGATGCTCGTAGTACGCAGCCTCGTCCTCGAGGAGAGTCCGCTGATCGTTCAGTGGACCTGAGCGGGCCGCAACCTCGCGGTCGATCTCGAGACGCTCGAGGTCGAGCGATGCTCTACTTCGGGTTGGGGCAAATGCGAACATGACCAGAGCCGCCGCGCCGATCGTGACGGCGCACGTCATCCGCGTGGCCCAGGCCGGACTACGGACTGCCAGTGCGAGAAGGGTGAGGATCGACCCAACAATCAGGAACGCAACAAACGACAGCAGTGGTGAAAAAGCGTTGGCCTCGGGACGTGAAATGGCTTCGCGCAGGCCGCTCATCACAGGGTTGATGCCCGCGGAGAGCAGCTCGATAGGTGTCACATCGCGGGCAAGCTCCAGTCTTCCACTGAGGGCGGTCGTTGTGAGCGAGATGCTCCAAATGGTCGAGAGCGCGATTGCGATGACTGTCAGCATCCTGGGGAAACGTTGCCAGAAGAGAGCAAGTCCCACTGACAGAGGCAAAGCAAGGTCGACGAAGCGACGTGCTCCGAATGACATGCCGCCCCAAAAATAGCGATCACCTGTTCCGTTGGCGAACCACTCGAGCGCAAACATCACAGCGAGTGTGAGGATGATCGCCTTACGGTTGCGGTCTGCATCGTTCTTTGTTAAGACGGCGCTCAGCAGTCCTCCGATGCAGAGTCCTGCGATTGGGGACCACGGCAGCAGGCCGTGATAGCTCGAAACCAGAACGGGCCAGACTGCGATCGTATGGAAAGGCATCCATGTCGATCCGCTGGCATTCGCTCCGGAGACGAGGGGACCAAGAGGGCTGCCGTAGATGACCCACCACGCAGCACCCTGCAGCATCAGTCCTGGAGCAACGCCGGCTGCGACGAGTAGATAGAATCGGACGGGTCGTCGAAGCCGGATCGCATAGATCACAACGGCGGCAGCCAGAACGATATGTTGAATTCTGGTAGCAGTCGCAAGTCCAAGCGCGAGCCCGATCGCAACTGCGGCATGGTCGCTCGATCGCCTCGAATCATCGACGAGGGCTTTGCAGAGCACGGCGACGCAGAGTGCCCCAGCCAGGTGCGAGCCGAGCGGAAAACGGAACTCGTACCAGAAGAGGGGGGTGCCAAGCCAGAGGGCTGCGATCAGAGTCCATCTGGAGGTGCGGGAAAGGCTGGTCAGCTGTCCCATCACGTTCTCGCAGATCAGCGAGGTGACGAGGGCGAAGCCGACTGTAGTCCAGCTGAGCGTGAGGGCGTACAACTTCCAGAAACCATCCGGAACATTCCCGAGCAGCGCGGAAAGAAAGTGCGCGACGAGGTAGAACGGAGAGCTCAGGAGCGAGGTCCCGATCCACCAGTGGTTCGCCAGCGTACCGAACTGTGTCACTTCCTTGAAGAATGGCGCACCATTAGCGATGAGGCCGAAGCCGGCCCATTCATTGAGGAAGAGCAGATCGCCGTCGATCACCATCGAACGGAGGTACGAGTAGATCCCGACCGAGTCGGGCCGGGTATATACGGGGTTGAGGAAGGCCAGTGCTGCGAGGGAGTGGACGCCGGCGACCATCCAGATGCGCCCCCATCGACCCTCCTGCTGATTACTCATCGAACAAGGTCTATCACAGGACCACGCTTGATAGACGATTCTTGTGAGCGCCCGAGCTCAAAACGACGAAGTCTCACGGAGGTGGCGTTGAGACGGTTTCCTTGTTGATGAAGCACGTCGCGCGAGCAATGGCCGGAGCCATTCGTTCAGCCGCGAGCTCAGGATCGCACGGGTGTCGCAGACGGCTCTGGCTTCCGCCACATGTCGAGAAACAGCAGGCCGACGCCAATGCAGATGGCCGAGTCGGCGACATTGAACGCTGGCCAGTGATGCTCGCGGCCTCCGGAGCTTACGTAAAAGTCGAGAAAGTCGACGACCGACCCCAGCCGGAAACGATCGATGAGATTACCGATTGCGCCAGCCAGAATCAGATGGAGTCCAAGCTGGAGAACTCGCTCCGTTACTGCTGTGCGGAGCGAGTAGGCGACGACGATGAAGAACACAGCGATCGCGCCGCCGTTGAGAAGCAGAGGTACGAGAGCCGAGTCGCTGTTCGCGCCGATCCCGAACGCGGCCCCCGGGTTCCGCACGTGAACGAGTTGGAAAAGTCCCGGGATCACTGTCTTCGATTCGTGAATCGCAAAGTTCTTGAGCACGAGCCATTTCGTAAATAGGTCAGTCGCGAGCACAACCAGCGACAGCAGCGCATATCCAAAACGAGTCACATCACACCTCAGCCAGCGGGGACGGTTTGTTTCTCGTCGATCAATCGGTCGAGCTCGATCCGCAGCTTACCAAGGATCTCGTCGTATCGGTATTGACCGAGAGACTCGGGTCCCCGTTTGAGGTTGACGAAACTCGGCGCGCACCACATGCCGAGGTCAGCGTCATCGGTCTCGCCGGGCCCGTTGACCCTGCATCCCATGACGGCAATCGTGATGTTGTACGTCTTTGCGTATTCGCTCATCGTGCGGACTGATTCGGCCAGGTTGATGAACTCCTCGTTTTCCACCCGCGAGCATGAAGGACAGCTGATGATGTTGAGTCCCTTCTGCTCGAACCTTGGGACGGAACGAAATTTCCCTTCGGCGATGTCGGCCAGGATCTGCCTTCCGATCGTGATCTCTTCTCCCTTTCTGTCGAATGGCAGCGTCAGAGATACGCGAATCGTGTCGCCGATCTGGCGGGTGATCAGCTGCTCGAATGCGATGCGCGTTTTGATCACCCCGTCCGGAGGCATTCCGGCCTCGGTGACTCCAAGATGGAGAGGGACGTCGGGGCGGAGACCCGAAAAGCGGATGTTCGCGTCGATCACTTTGTTCGGGTCCGAATCTTTGAGCGAGACGCAGTACTGGTCGAATCCGAGGTCGTCGAGAAGGCTGCAATGATCGAGGGCGGACTCGACCATGGGAGTGATCGAATCTTCCTTGTCGTACTTGGCGACTTTGTCGGGATCGACCGAGCCCGCATTCACGCCGACGCGCAACGCGCATCCGTGATCTTTCGCGATGCCGACGAGGTACTTGACCTTCTCGGCGATCGGCTGAGCGCGATCGAGGTGATAGAGGTGTCCGGGGTTGTAGCGAAGCTTCTGAACGAAAGGGGCAACCTTTTCGGCGAGTTTGTAATTCTCCTGAAGATCGATGACGAGGTTCGCAGAGGTCTCGTTCCGGATGATGCGCAACGCGTCGACATCTTTTGCGGAGTCGATTGCGATACGGACGATATCCGCGCCCACCGCATCGAGCAGACGTACCTGACGGATCGTTGCCTCGATATCCTGAGTGCGTGTGGCGGTCATCGACTGGACGGCGATCGGATTGTCGCCGCCGATTCGGACCGTTCCGATCCTGATCGTTCGTGTTGCTCTCGTCACTATGAGTTCCCCGTCGAATTAACGAACTGGTCCTTGAAAGATTCCGCTGTTCATCACCGAAAGGCGCTGCTGCTCGGCCGGATAGGTGCCGTGGATGTACGTTGAGCTCATGGCTGACGGTCCTCCATGGTAGCGAATGCCCGAATGGGAAAAGAACCGAAACCTCGGATGCGTGGCGGTACAGCGTGGAAGCGAAATCCTGAAGAAGGCAGCGCCGAGAGATTGGTGAGATGTTCGACGATGGGGATGCCTTCGCCGAGGAGCGCCGAGTGAACGGGACGGGCGAGATCGGTCGTGTCATCGATGTTCAGCGAATCGATTCCAACCAGGGATGCCTCCCCATCGATGAGCAGGGTCGCCGCATCGGAGGTGAGGTATGGATGCCCCACTCCGTAGGCCGGCGTACCGAAGTGGCTCGACCAATCGGTCCTGATCAGGATCGCCCGGTTCCTGATTGCAACCCCTTTGAACATGCGAGCGTCGATGGCGCCAGTGCCATCCGGGACGTGAACGAGGATCCCTTCGAGAAATGCGAGGCGGTCAAGGCCGACCTCCGTCAGATCCTGGCCGTCGGCATAGCGGTGAAACGGAACGTCGACATACGTGCCGGTGTTCGAGACCATTTCAATCCGGCCGATCTGGAACGTCGTTCCGGGCGCGTACCGCGACGCCGAGTCTTCGCGGGAGAGGTGATCGCTGATGCTGGGAGCGGGGAGCCCCGGATAGGTGATCAATCCGTGCTCGATGGTGTGGCTCAACTCGATGAAACGCATACGATCGGTATAGCAGAAATCCCTGGTTTCAGAATCCGCCGCCTTGTCATCGTCGGATTCTTGCCTGGGCATTGCATACCACGCGAGTGACTAACGTCGCTCGTCGTACCAGTAGCGCTGGATGAACTTTGCAAACGAACCTCTACCAGTCACCAGCCATCGGAGCGCTTGAAAGCCATTGGTGACATAGTGCCAGTCGCCGTAGCTGTCGAACTTGCGAGCGGAGCTCAACGCACGTGCGCCGCGCACCCGGGCAAACTTTTGTCCGCGGCCGCGGCCCAGTCTTTTCATCGCCGCCTGAAACTGGATGTCCTCGGCCACCAGCCGATCCTCCTCAAAGCCGCCCACCGCTTGCCAATCGGAACGACGGCAGAACACAACTCCTGAATCGAGGCGGGACAGGTAGAGGAAGAGCAGCCCGGGGATGAATTGAATCCACATGGAGAACGACATCCGGTCGTAGCGGAACCCCGTGGCGCCGATGACTACTCGGCCTGACGCCATCGTCCGCTCGATCACGTTGAGCGTCTCCGGATGGATCCTCGAATCGGCATCCACGAAGGCCAGAATGTCTCCCCCGGCGGCGGTAGATCCGCCGTTTCGTGCGGCTGCGATCGATCGCTTCTCGACGCGTACAACCTGGCAACCACGTGCGCGGGCGATCTCGGAGGTGCGGTCCGTTGATCCATTGTCTGCGACGATAACCTCGACCTCCGCGGCCGTCCCTGTGTAACGCTGCCGAGCGACGTCGATACTATTCAGCAGGAACGGAAGGTATCGTTCCTCGTTGAAAGCCGGAATGACCATCGAGATTCGGGGCATGTCGCGGTCATGATAATGGCGAGGAGTGGCTTCCACACCGCTGCACAGTGGCGATGTGACACGGAAAACGGCAGCTGCTGCGGCCGCACTTCAAAGCTTGGCGCGTCGTTGAGCGCGTCCCTCCTTTATCCTGACGAGATGGAGCCGCCGGTAAAATCGCTGACGACGATCCTCTGTTCTTCCGAAGAGCCCCCCTACGTCGTTGAGGATGAGACGTCGAAACGACGCTATGACGGGGCGGCCCTCGTCATCGCCGCGATATTTCTTGTCAAGGCTCTGGTCCTAGCCTTCTTCGTCACGCC
>DATLXH010000111.1:35000-48693 GCA_035576005.1 Thermoanaerobaculia bacterium
TCTCCGAAATATCTTTAGGGATAGCCTTGCGCGGACCACGTTGGTGGTAGAGCACTGGATGGACTAGGGGCCTTACCGGGTTACTGAATCCAACCAAACTTCGAATGCCAACGATGCAATACGCAGGAGTCAGACGGCGGGGGATAAGCTTCGTCGTCGAGAGGGGAACAACCCAGACCGCCAGCTAAGGTCCCCAAATTCACGCTAAGTGGAAAAGGATGTGGAGACGCACAGACAGCCAGGAGGTTGGCTTAGAAGCAGCCATCCTTTAAAGAAAGCGTAATAGCTCACTGGTCAAGTGGCTCCGTGCCGATAATGTAACGGGGCTCAAGCGTGGTACCGAAGCTGCGGATCTGACAGATCTTCGGATCAGTCAGGTGGTAGGAGAGCATTCTGAACCGGGATGAAGTCGGATCGAAAGGACCGGTGGACCGTTCAGAAGAGACTCTGCCGGCACAAGTAGCGATAAAGTGTGTGAGAATCACACTCGCCGTAAGTCTAAGGTTTCCTGAGGAAGGTTCGTCCTCTCAGGGTTAGTCGGTCCCTAAGGCGAGGCCGAAAGGCGTAGTCGATGGAAAACAGGTGAACATTCCTGTACCAGATCATGTTGCGATGGGGTGACGCAGGAGGATAGCTGGGCCTACGATCGGAAGTGTAGGTTCAAGCGTGTAGGGAGTCTGACCAGGCAAATCCAGTTGGACATCAATCCCGAGACGTGACGTCAAGCGCCACAAGCGCACAAAGTCAGTGATTCCAGGCTGCCAAGAAAAACCTCTAAGCTTCAGACATGAGATGACCGTACCGCAAACCGACACAGGTAGACGGGAAGAGCATTCCAAGGCGCGTGAGTGATCCCTCGTGAAGGAACTCGGCAAATTAACACCGTAACTTCGGAAGAAGGTGTGCCTGTTGGTGTCAAAGACCTCGCGTCCGCGGCATCGGCAGGTCGCAGTGAAATGCCCCAAGCGACTGTTTACTAAAAACACAGGGCTCTGCAAAGTCGAAAACGACGTATAGGGCCTGACTCCTGCCCGGTGCCGGAAGGTTAAGGGGAGTGGTTAGCCGCAAGGCGAAGCTACGAACCGAAGCCCCGGTAAACGGCGGCCGTAACTATAACGGTCCTAAGGTTGGTAACGCTGCCTTAGTAAAATCTGGCTATATGCTGGAACGTCTGAGTATCTCCTGCTACTCGTCGCGAGTCGAATCGCGGCAGTGACAATGCATGGAGTGCAGATAATCAGCAGGAAAGATCGGGTCGGCTAGTAACCGATTCGAAATCCTCAGAGACTTTACGTCAGACATCACGATTTCAAGCCGAGGTCGTCGATGAAGATAAAGTCCGAACTGTATGGCGACATGCAGAGGGTGGCAGAAATGACCATCCCACCATTGACTCGTTGTGAGACGAATTTCCTTCTGCTCACAATCGAGTGAAGTAACCCGTGGAAGCAACAAATTGAGCGAAATTCCTTGTCGGGTAAGTTCCGACCTGCACGAATGGAGTAACGATTTGGGGACTGTCTCCACGAGGGGCTCAGCGAATCTGTAGCGCTGGTGAAGATGCCAGCTACCCGCAACTAGACGGAAAGACCCTGTGCACCTTTACTACACCCTGGCAGTGAACTTTGGTGCGTTATGTGTAGGATAGGTGGGAGCCTATGAAGCCGGGCCGCTAGGTTCGGTGGAGGCAACGGTGAAATACCACCCTTATCGTACCGAAGTTCTAACCGAGGTCCGTGATCCGGATCCGGGACATTGCCAGGCGGGTAGTTTGACTGGGGCGGTCGCCTCCCAAATCGTAACGGAGGCTCGCGAAGGTTCTCTTAGGCTGATTGGAAACCAGCCGTCAAGTGTAAAGGCAGAAGAGAGCTTAACTGTAAGACCTACAAGTCGAGCAGATGGGAAACCAGGCCTTAGTGATCCGGTGGTTCTGTATGGAAGGGCCATCGCTCAAAGGATAAAAGGTACGCCGGGGATAACAGGCTGATCCTGACCAAGAGTTCACATCGACGTCAGGGTTTGGCACCTCGATGTCGGCTCATCGCATCCTGGGGCTGGAGCAGGTCCCAAGGGTTCGGCTGTTCGCCGATTAAAGCGGTACGTGAGCTGGGTTTAGAACGTCGCGAGACAGTTCGGTCCCTATCTGTTGTGGGCGGAGGAGATTTGCGTGGAGGTATCCTTAGTACGAGAGGACCGGGATGCACCGACCTCTAGTGTACCAGTTGTCCTGCCAAGGGCATCGCTGGGTAGCTAGGTCGGGAATGGATAACCGCTGAAAGCATATAAGCGGGAAGCCAACCACAAGATTAGATCTCCCTGAAGACCCGTGGTAGATGACCACGTTGATAGGCAGGGTGTGTAAGGGCTGTAAAGTCTTAAGCTAACCTGTACTAATCGGTCGTTTGGCTTGACCATAAATGCCTTGATTTGATGCGAAACTGCAGAAAGCAAACATCTTTGGAAACCCCATATTCAATGAACAGTGTTCCGCTTACTCAGCGCGCCACGGTCTGCACGACGTGAGGGCTGGCAGGCGGGCACACAACGACCACTAAATCAAAGTTTCCGGTGATTTTAGCGAGAGGGTCACACCCGTTCCCATTCCGAACACGGCAGTTAAGCCTCTCAGCCCCGATGATACTGCGTGGGTGACTGCGTGGGAAAGTAGGACGTTGCCGGATTATGAAACGCCCGCGGGAAACCGCGGGCGTTTCTCTTTGTGCGCCCGGCATGGGCGACTACTTGGAGGTGAAAGTCCTCTACGGACCTTGGTGACAGGAACCGTTAGCTGAAGGCAAGGGCGTCGTCGTGAGGCGGGGTCTGAAGGAAGCCGGAGGCAAAACCGCGACCCGAGGAACACGAAGCGCATAGAGGCGTTGCACGCTGGGCGAGAGCGCAAAACAGTTCGAAGCCCGATGGCACCAAGGGCGTGCGGCGTAGATGCGACGGGTACATGCGGGGAAGGTGGTCGTTCTTACCCGGGGAGGTCTGGCGGGGGAAGTTCCTGCCAGAAGTCAGCAGAGGCCATAGTAGCGAGAGATCGCGAAGGGCCGAACGTCGGAAGTAGAAGGAGCGGAGTAGCGGATCGAGAAAGGCAATGACCCCGACAGCATCTTCGGATGGGCGGATTGGCTGGGGACGAGGTGAAGCCTCGAAGGCAGCCAACTGCTGGCGAGCAATTTTCTCTAGCGCCGCAAAACGTGCAGCACCTTCCAAACTGACGAACCGCCGTATACGGGTCCGTACGTACGGTGGTGTGAGAGGGAGGCGGGGCCTATGAGCCCCGTCCCCTACTCGATTTGTAGGACAGACACCCTTGGTCTGTCGGTGCACATACTGCGAGCGCGCCCGCGCCACAGCGAGCCCTCCACCTGAGTTTAAGCGCGTAGCGGGCGCGAGATTTCGGCAGCCTGACGTCCAGAGGTACTTCTACTCTCGTCAGCGTCGCGTGCGGGGACATCCCCCAGGCCTGCTATCCTCCGAATCGATGATTGAAGAGTTTCTGGCGTATCTCGATGACGCCAACGTGCGATTCGTCGTGGTGGGCGGAGTGGCCGTGGTCATTCACGGCCATGCGCGGCTCACAGTCGATATCGATCTCGTACTGGACCTTGAGACCGAGAACCTGCGACGTGCGATCGAAGCTCTGACGGCGCGGGGCCTGAGTCCATTGCTCCCGGTGAACGCCGCCGATTTCGCCGACCCCGAAACCCGGCGAGAGTGGGTGGAGAGGCGTAACCTCCAGGTCTTCACGATGCGCGATCCGAGCAACCCTCTGCTGACTGTTGATCTGTTCGCGCGTGAGCCGATTCCGTTCGACGAACTCTGGTCGCGCGCAGAGATCGTACAACTCTGCGGTCGCGCGATCAGGATCGCATCGCTCGAGGACCTCATCGCCATGAAACGCGTCGCCGGGCGGCCGCAGGATCTTCTCGACATCGAAAAGCTCGAGACCATCGCCAGGAGGCGCCATGGCGATTGACGCAGGCACACACGGCCCACCCGAAACGCCTTCGAGCGCGGAATGGCGCGGCGATTTTCGTGCCGCAGAAGAGCGCTCGCTCGACGCATCGCTGGCCGCAACGCCTTCGCAGCGCCTGGCCTGGCTGGAACAGGCGCTCGCGTTTGCGTTCAAGGTGGGAGCCCTACGCGGGTAAGCTCGTCTGCCCGCGTCCGAGCCTTGTCGCGCTAAACCAGCCGTCAATGGCTGGGGATCGGTCATTTTGGCAGTTTCCGACGCCTCACTTTCGTCTGTCGAGAACTGGGCGAGACCTACCTTGCCCGATGTTGAACTCTAAGGCCGTTCGGCTAGCTTTTCCGCTTTCAGGCTGTCGTCAGCATCTTCCTTCTCCGCATTGGAGTTGGCAGTAAGCTCACTGATGGCGGTGTCGAAGGAGCAAAGATCGCCATACTTCTGAACCTCGCCAAGCGCTGCCCAAAGTGAGTGAGAAACGACCTCTTTCTCTTTCAGTTGGAAGATGATTTTGAGCTGTTGAGCGCGCGCCGCTTCAATCGCGGTTTTGAGCGCGGGAAACGTGTCGCGTAAGTAGTAAGTCGCGTTCAGGTTGTCGACGACGTTCCCGGTAAAAAGATTCGCGAAGCCGAGCGCCGCTGACAATGCTGGGCTCGTTCTGGCGGTGCCGGCTGCAAGCCCCGTCGCTGCATCTTTCAGAACGTTTTTGGTTGTGTCCAGGCCGGACCGATTAGCGAAGGCGCGACTTATGAAGTTTCTACAATTTCGATCGGCGATGCTGATGAGCTGGTCGCTCAGCTGGTTCCGTTGATCCTTGGTGACGGTGACAAAAGGAGAGGTGCTGATTTCAACAGATTGATACAGACAGACTCGGCCTTTGGTCTGATCGTACTTTTCACGCGAGTACTGAGTGCATCGAATTGTGACTGTATCCCCAAAGGGAGACTCCAGCGTCCTGGCGTTATCCGGTTCTAGGAGTGGAGCCGGACGTAGCCATCGATCAGTCCCTGCGCAACCGCCGAGCAGATAGAACATCAGTAACACCACGCGTCTCCTCATAGGATCTCCTTGTCTTTTGGAATGATTCAGCCCGGAATTCGAACAGCGCGGGAGGATTAAAGTTCTGATCTCGTTCTCCAAGGGAGTTCACGGGCTCGTTTCCGTCATCAAAGTTCCAAGCTCGCTCACGTTCGTCGTCGTTCCGTGATGACGAGTAGACGGACGAGATGAGAAAGTTCCCGCGGGCCTTGTCATCTGGTCACATCCACTAGCAGCGCCAGCCCCGTTTCGTCGCGCCGTATGTTCACACGATCCTCGGCAACGTCGGCGTCGCGACACAGCCTTCGGATGTCGTCATCACTTCTCTCAACCAGGACCCAGTCGGCGAGGTATTCGATGAGGGGCCGGTAGGGATTCGGGCTTGCGATGTTCGTGAAGAAGAGGCGACCGTACGGCTTGAGCAGGCCGTGGTAGGCGTGGCGGATGACGCAAGTGACCTGGGGGTCCGCGGTTTCAGTCCCGGTAAGCGACCCGATACGCCTTGTCCGCTCCCACGGGCTCATCATCGATCGCCTCGAATGTCACTCCGTCGGCATTGTCCGACGCTTCCCGGACGGCGTTGGTCACCAGGATCTCGGAGGCCCTGGCTACGTCCTCGCCAAGTCTGCTCGCAGCATTGACCTCGAACCCGAAGACGTCAGAGTCTCCGATGCGGAGAACGGAGCCGAATCCCAGCCCGACTGAGACAAGCACCTGCTCCTCGGGCGTCCGGTCGAGGTTGTGCGCTTCCAGACGGCGCTGCATTTCGATCGACGCGGTGAGAGCTTTCTGAACGTTGCGAAAAATGACCAGGAAGCTATCCCCTTCAACCTTGAGCAGGATTCCGTCATGCCTCTCGATGATCGGGATCAGCAGCCTCTCGGATTCATAGATCGTCTGAAGGAAGTGGATGATCCCAAACCGGGCGACGCCGCGGGAAAAGCCGGCCAGGTCGGTGAACATGACGCACCACTCTTCGCCGAACAGGTCCCAGATTCGCTTGTCGATCCTTCTCTTGTCCGCCCCCGGTTGCAGGCGTTCTTCGATGAGTTTCTGGAGTCGATCCTCCGAGGCGCTCTCGGCGACAGTGCGACGGTACTCCATGAGCTCACTCCCTGTTGGTCTGTTCGACGTCTACATTAACGGTGATGCTGTTCGCGAGCTCGCTGAGCTTCTTCGATAGAACGGAACCTGAAGACTCCGCGTGGATAGATTCTCGGAGCGATTGCCCAGTAGCGCGCGCAGTGCCGCAGAAACCGCTCGAAATCCCCGCTCGAATTCGGGCGTACCGGCGCGGCATTCATTTCCTCGATCGAGCGGAATCGCTGCACGGGCACCTCAGTCTTCATCCTTGAGATCGAATCGCTCGAGCAGGCGGCTGCATCCTGGTGATCCTTCGGTCGCGCGGTTCCCCTTTTCAGCAGGTAGAGAGCGGCGGGCGTCGCCACGCTGACGCGCGTGCCTTCCACCTCCCTGGTTTCTGCGTCGACCGTCTCGAATCGCGCGGCTTCTCCAAGGCGCGTGAGAATGTCGAAGTAAAGATCACCGGTCGGGGGATGGTATCGGACGGCGGGGTATTCGCCCAGCAGGTCAGACGTCGATATCTGCTCAATATGAGGGTCGTCATCGTACGCATCTCGAAGCGCCACTCGAAGCCGTTCGATGTTGTCGGGAGTGGCGCGAATGAAGAGGTCTAGATCTTCGGTCGCACGCACGAGACCGTGAAATCCCATCGCCGTGGCGCCGATAAGTACGTACTCGAGACCCGAGTTCTCGAACGCGCGCAGCACTCGAATGATCTCATCGCGATTCACCAAGCTAGGATAGCGCAAGGCGGAAGTTTTGAAACGACCGTGCACGGTAGGTCTCCTTTCCGCGGAAGGTTGTCTTCGGCTAACCAGGAACGATGTCGAACGGGGAGGCCGTATTACTGAAGTCCTTCCTTTACTTTCACGTGCAGTCGGAAATTGCCAGCAGAGGGGATGCCGATGAACAGACTCCGCGAGCGTTTCTCTTTTGGCCCTTAATCAAAGTTCACATACAGATCGGTGAGTGGTAGCGCACGGGCTGGCACTGGTGCCGGCGTGTCCATGATGAGTCGCGACGGCGTCGCGGACTCGCGCTCGATCCTGATCGTATGTATGCCTGTCCCCAACGTGCCGCGAAGGAAGCTCGCGCCGTCCACTGTGATTGCGCCGTCACCGTCGTACCGGTACGCGCGAGACTTCAATGACTCGAATTGCACCACACTGTCTCGCGGTGCACCGGTCAGTTCCGCGCCGGCCAAAAAAAGGTTTCGCCAGTAGTGCACGAAATGCGTTCGGATGAACATTCGCTCCTCGTTTCCCAATGCACTCGTCCGGTAGTTGAGGATGACACCCGCGCATAGATTGCGCCGCAGCTCTGGCACCATTCGAGCGAATCCGCCGTGTGCGTACCATGTGAGGAGCTCGCCGCTCATCGCATAGGCAGAGGTATAGGCATCCGGTCGAAAATAGAGTCCGACCAGATCGAAGAGCCGGTCATCCGGAGCCGTTACGCGCTGAATCTCACGCAGCAGGGCGAATTGCGAGTCGGTGCCCCGCGCCGCGTCCTGGAGGAGCCGCGGCATGCTCGTCGCCATCGCGAGCGCAAGACCGACGGTCACGACGGCGCGCGAGCCGCGATCGAGCGCGGCGAGTGCACAGCCGGCAGCGACGGCGAGAACTGGTAGCGCGGCCACATGCACGTATGGCCATGGAAATGGATTGGCCCAGAGCGATAGCGTCAGTACCACCGCGAGGAACGCGGGAAACGCCAGCCTGCGCGAGCCCCGCGTGGCCCACCAGGCCACACCAGCCGCCGCTAGCAGCACGAACAGCGGGTTGCGGAGGCTTTCGTTCAGGATCCCGGGCAGCGGGCTGAAGCGGCCCCGTTCCTTCGCGCCCGCACCGGCGAAGAATGCGTCAACGATATTCTGCTGGATGAAGTCGGCCGCGCAACCCAGCGGCAGCATGATGAGGATCGTGGCGGCAAGCGGCATGAACCAGAGCAGGACCGGCTGCAACACGATGCGGGCACGTCGCTCCCGCCAGGCGTTCACGAGCCAGAGGCAACCGAAGGCTGCAGTCGCGAACACGGCTTTCTGAGTGAAAAGGAAACCGATTCCGAGAATGATCGCCTGCGTCGAGTATCGGACGAGAGGACGCTCGCGCTCGCGAATCTCAAACGCCAGAGCGGCGATCGTACAGAGACCGAGTGCTCCGTCAGGCCGCACTTCCATGCCCCGCTCGACGAGAGTGGTGTGGAAGAGCGCCAGCGCGCTTGCTGCCAGTGCTGCGCTGGTGCCGCCGAGCCCGCGGCCGCAGTACGCCACCAGGCCGATGGTCGCCAACAGCAACAGTCCGGTCACGATCCGCGCCGCGCGGAAGCTGCTGACGGGGTCACGAACGTCGATGACGGGCGCCAGCAATATGTACAGTAGCGGATTGTGCCCCTGCCAGAAATCGCGATAGATCATCCGACCGTCACGCATGTTGTACGCGGCGTGGATGTGCTCGACTTCGTCAACCTGATAAGCGCGGTTCCAGACGATCGCGGCCGTCAGGGCGATGCCGATGGCGATCGCGACAAGTAGTGCTGTCGTCGCGGCGATTCGGATCTGGCCGCGGCGCTCTTCCTGCACGGAGACATGATAGCTACATTCGCTGCCGATCCAGCACGGGCTGCTACGACTGCGGTGCCAAACGCGACATTGCACTGTATCGTTCGAGCATCGTCGCATCCTGGCGCAACCAGCGCATCGTGAAGTCGAGACCCTTGCGAAGCTCGACACGAGGCGTCCAACCGAGTACCGCCTGGATGCGCCGGTTGTCGCACGACCAGACGTTCGTGTCCCAACTCCGCTGCGCCATCGTTCCCCACACCGGCTCGGCCGCGACGCCGAACAATTCACGAACGATGGCCACGATGTCAGCCAGGTTGCTCTGGTGCCCGGTCCCTACGTTGAAGACCGCGTCTTTTCGATCATCACTGGCTGCAACGCGCAGGAACGCGTCAACGACGTCATCGATGAAGACGAAGTCGCGCCCGGTCCGTGGATCGACGAGCGGAGGCAGATGGCCGCGCATGGCGTGCAACAGCAGTTGCGGGACGAGCCGGCTCGGTTCCTCGAAGGGCCCGTACACCGAGTAGAGCCTGAGCGTCGTTACGCGAAGGTCGCTGCGACGGGCCACGTAGCTGCCATACATCGTCGCGGCGGCCTTGGTAACAGCGTAGTCGCTGTTCGGTTCGACCAGCTCATCCTCTGAGGGTGCGTGGTCCTTGAATCCGTACTCAGATGAGGAGCCGGCGCAGACGACATGCTCGACGGCGCACGCCGCCGCAGCGTTCACGACGTTCATTGTGCCGAGGAGATTGGTGGTCACGATCCGCGCGAGATCCCTCTGGGTCGAGTACGCTCCGTGCGAAGCGAGGTGAAAAAGCCACTGGGGCCGGACGTCGTTCACGAGGGCCGACACCGCGCCGCTGTCGGCGAGCTCAACCTCCACGACGGGCGCCTGCACGCCTTCGAGGCGCCACAGGTTCGAGCCCGGTCGCACGACGAGTTGCACGTCGTGGCCCTCGGCGATGAGCCGACGCGCCAGATTTGCCGCAACGAAGCCGGCGGCTCCAGTAACGAGAGCGCGTTTCGCCAACGTCAGACCTTCCGTCCGATCGCGTAGAGATTGCCGAGCGGGAGCATGATCGGGAGGCGGCCAACGCGTGTCAGCTGCAGCACCGCAGCAGCAGCGCGCTTGAGCGGCCTCGGGATTGGCATGAGGTGCAAAAGGTGCGAGAGGGTCAACGTATTGACGGCCGCGCCCGACTCCTGGACCGTGAACGCGGCACGCTCGAGGAGCTTCGCGATCGTTGTGCGGCTGTAAAGGTACGTATGCTCGATATCGATGATCGGACTTCTCTCGCCCATGAGCCTTGCACTCCATGACTCGACGTCATGCATCAGAAGCAAGACCAGCCCGCGTGGGCGCAGCAGAGCGTGGCACTGTCGCACAAAGTCGAGTGGATCGGGGACATGGTCGAGTACCTGAAACGCGCAGATGAGATCGAACGACTCCGGCGGAAAGATGTCCGGCCGGAGGACGTCCGCAACGAGCCTGGGCTGAATGTCGGCACGGGCCGCTGCGATGGCGGCGGTGCTGGGCTCGATACCCCGTACGTTGGCGACTCCTTCGTCGCACACGACTTCGAGGAAGAACCCGTTCCCGGCGCCGATCTCGAGAACTGACTCGAGGTTGCCGGCCAAAGCTCGCGCTCTTCGGAAGTAGCGTCCGTAGGTGCGCTGGAGCGCGGGCACTTCCGCGGCGTAGTCGAACTGGCTGCCGGCGTACAGCTCTGCGAGCTCCTCGTTCGAAGCGACCGGATCCGCCCGCACAAGCCCGCATCGATTGCATCGAACCATCCGGTAGTGAATACGATCTGGCAGTCTGCGCGCCGAGAAGACCTGCGCGCTGAACGCGTCGCGACTGAAGCTCGCAGGGTAGAGCTCCGTCGCGCCGTCCTTCGTGTCACAGATGACGCAGGTCGTGGCGAGCAACTCAGCGGGAGACATCGGGGTCCTGCGAAGTTTGCGGAGGCCTAACCTCCGGCGGCCCTGCGCGCAGAATGCTTTCGACGATGTACGCCGGCCTACGCTTCGCTTCGTCGTAGATGTGCGCCAGATACGAGCCAATGATTGCGAGACAGAGCAGCTGCACGCCACCTAGAAAAAGTATGACTACGATCAACGTCGTGATGCCGCTCGGGGTTGCTTCGGGTCGCAGGAGTCGCAGCCCAATCTGGTAGATGATCGCCAGCGCCGATGTGGCGACCGTCGAGAGTGCGATCCAGGTGATGAACTCCAGCGGCACATACGAGAACGAGAGGATCGCCTTCCGCGCCCAGCCAATGTTCCTGAGCGCCGAGTTGGTCGTCACACCGAACATTCGCTCCGGCCGGACATACGGGACACCCGTCTGGCGGAAGCCGACCCAGGCACGCAGTCCCCGTAAAAATCGGTTAGTTTCCGGCAGTGAGTTGAGTGCGTCGACGACTTTCCGATCGATGAGTGAGAAGTCGCCGGCATCGAGAGGCACCGACACGTATGACGCGGCACGGAAGAGACGGTAGAAAAGCTTGTACGACACCCGGAGGAACATCGTCGCTTCGCGCTTGACACGTACGCCGTAGACTACCTCGAAGCCTTCCTGCCACTTCTCGTAGAACTGCGCGATCAACTCTGGAGGATCCTGCAGATCACCATCCAGCAGCACCACCGCGTCACCGGTGCTGATGCGCATCCCGCTGGTGAATGCGCTCTGCGATCCGAAGTTACGGGCGTGATTGACCGCGATAACATGAGGGTCACGCTGCACCAGCGCCGTGAGCACCTCGCGCGCGTTGTCAGGGCTGTTGTCATTGACGAAGATGATCTCGTAATCGACGCCAAGGCGCGTGAAGACTTCGGTCAGACGCTGGTGCATGACCGGAATCGCGGGACCGTCACGGTAGCACGCGATGATCGCGCTGAGCTTCGTCATGCCGGCGTCGTCGCCTGGCTCAACGCGGCGAACGCGGTGTCGTGGATCGCTTCGGACGACAGACCATGCAGATGGTTCATGTACCGCTCACTGCCAGTCTGGCCGATCGCCAGCTGACGCACCCCGCAGCGGGTAAGCCGTACAGGCAGCTTACGTTCGGCGATCACCTCGGCCACCCAGGAGCCAAGGCCGCCGTTAATGTAGTGCGCCTCAACGGTGACGACACATGGAAAACGCGCAAGGAGAACTCCAAGTTCATCGGCACTGGCATCGTTGAATGTTGACACGATCGCAAGTGAAACGCTGACACCTTCCTTCGTCAATCGCTGCACGGCGATGGCAGCTTCAGTCGAAATAGCGCCGATGGAGATAACGAGGAGGTCCGAGCCGCTGCCGATCTGCACGCATCGGTTCCGATCGAAGCGGCCCTCGAGTCCAGGCACGATGCGCGTTTCGTCTTTCCCGAGGCGATAGTAGACCGGCCCCTCGAGCTGCCATGTCGCCGAGAGCGCATTGACCGTCTGCTCCCGGTCGGCCGGTGCCACGATCGTGAGACCCGGCAGCACTCGCATTACGCCGAGGTCCTCGAGGCCGTAGTGCGAGAAACCGTTGTGCCCGTACTCGAAGCCGCCGCCCACGCCGATGATTCGTACCTGCAATCGATGATGTACCGGGCCGTTGCGGATGAACTCATACGGGCGGAGCACAGCGAAGGGCACGATCGAATACACAAACGGGATGAAGCCATCCTGTGCCAGACCTGTTGCGACTGCGACCATGTTCTGCTCGGCGACGCCGACG
The DNA here is from genome assembly GCA_035576005.1 of Thermoanaerobaculia bacterium. Classification (GTDB taxonomy): domain Bacteria; phylum Acidobacteriota; class Thermoanaerobaculia; order Gp7-AA8; family Gp7-AA8; genus DATLXH01. The sequence goes on from DATLXH010000111.1 coordinate 47,370, forward strand.
TTTAGGAACCTGTCGGGAAAGCGATCAGCGAAGACTTCGACGGCCATGTAGCCGAGGTCGGCGGTCAGTAACATCACGCGCTCGTCCTGCGCCGCGAGGTTGGTGAGCTGGCGTAGAAACGACTGTCTCATCGCCCTGCTCCAATCTCGCCGAGGGCGTTCGCGTACTCAGTGTCGGACATCGGGCTGTAGTGCCACTTGACCTGCCGCTCCATGAATGACACGCCCTTTCCGAACGTGGTTCTGGCGATGACGACGCGCGGTGCGCCGCCGACGGAGGGGCGCGACATCGCATCGGCGAGCTGTTCATGATCGTGGCCGTCGACCTCGCGCGCGTCCCACTGGAACGCCCGCCAGCGATCGGCGAGCGGCGAGAAAGAAAGGATCTCGTCGGTGTAGCCGAGGGCCTGCTGGCCGTTCGCATCGATGATGGCTACCAGGTTCGTGAGCCGATGGTGCGCGGCGAATGCGATGCTCTCCCACACTGAGCCCTCGTTGCATTCGGCGTCACTCAGGAGCGCGAAGACTTGCCGGACGGAGCTCTGTTTGCGGGCCGCTAGGGCGTAGCCGGCGGCGACACCGAGACCATGACCGAGCGAGCCGGTCGAGTAGTCGATCCCCGGCAGGACCGTGTCCGGGTGGACGCCCAGCGAGGTGCCGTCCGCGCAGAATGTGCCGAGGGCGCGCTCATCGAGGCGGCCCTTGAGGTGCAGGGCGGCGTAAAGTGCGAGCGCGGCGTGACCCTTCGATAGTACGAAGCGGTCGCGCTCGTGGTCATCGGCTCGTTCGACGCGCAGCACCCGGCCGTAAAGGACGGCGAGAATGTCTGCCACGGAGAGTGCCGACCCGATGTGACCGACGCTGGCGCGCTTCGACTGCTCGAGAATGATTCGTCGGATCTGCTGCGCGATTTGATCCATGGTGGAAGACCTCATTCTAGTGGAGTGTGTGGAGTTTCGACATTTTCTCAGATTCTCAGAGCGCGGGCTGGGCCCGCAACCCCATAAGAGTCACTCGCAATCCGAGGTCATTCGAGTTGGGAGAATCAAAAACCGGAAGCGGGAGCGGGAGCGGGAGGGGGCGTAACCAGCTGTGGTGAGTATCGCAGAGAGTTCGGGAAAGGGTCTGGGAGTCGTTCCCGCTCCCGCTCTTTCATTGACAGTCTGACAGACAAGTTCGCTTTGGCTTCTGATGAACTGACTTTTCATTGAGGAAGTGGAGTGAGCTGGTAACCGAGGGTAAGCGCTTTTTTTTCGAGTGAGTTGAATAGCTTTTGCTGATAGCGTTTCTCGTAGTAGTCAACGCCGGCTTCGCGGTATGGCGTT
>DATLXH010000112.1:0-10231 GCA_035576005.1 Thermoanaerobaculia bacterium
GAGTGGCTTGGATGCGAGGCGCACGGCGATTTTGCGACGAAGGCATAGTCGACACTATGTCAAGGAGCGAAATTGCCGTGCAACGAAGCAGACAGGCCGCTATCCGTCGTCTCACGACAAAGGTCTGTGAGAAATGCGGGCTAGGAACGGTTCTTTCGGTCAGACCGGTCGGGCTGTCTGGTTGTTCCGAAACGAGAGCGCTCTTCTTCGGTCCAGGTCTCGGAGATTCGCTTGGCGCGCCAGCGCGGCAGCCATCGGGTGCGGATCCAGAAGCCGATCAGCGAGATATTTGCGATCAGAAGGATGAGAAGCGAAGCCCGGCGGGATAAAAAGGGGATATGCGCTCGTGGCCAGAGAAGGAAGAGCGCATCGACGGCCACAAAGATGATCGTGTCGATCGCGTCATGGATTGACGCAGAGCGACGGGCCTGACGCAGCTGTTCGTGCGGCTTGTAGTTTGCTCGAGGTGCGGTGGTGTTGGGTCCACTGGCGCCTGGAAGAAGGTCCGAGTCTTTCGGAGTCATCGTCTCGGTGTCACCGTCAAAGTCGCCATGTCAGCGGAAGGGCGGGCGGAGCGATTTCTCGCTCCGCCTTTTCCTTTATCGATACCGAACAGTCTGGGCAATGGTTCGCCCGGATGGATCCCGGAAGGCTTTGATCGCAATCTGGTCACCGCTTTTCAGCGAGCTTGCATTTACGTAGTTACCATTCTTGGTTCGGACAGCAAAGTCACCGTCGATCATGAGACGAAGAGTCTTCCCGGTCGCCGAATCACGAAACCCGAGGGTCTCTCCTTCTCGCAGGACCTCAGATACGGAGCCGTAGAGAATCACGGTAACGTACTCACCCGCGGGCTCAGTTGTCCCGGTGCCGCCGAGTGTGGGGAAACGGTCTTCCCGGTCCCTGTCCCTGTCCTCGTCGCGCTGGACTGTGTCGCCATAGCGCACGGTGCTTGCGCGGAACAGGTTCGCGCTGTCATAGTCCCCTGTGACTTCGACAACATCGCCGACCCGGATCGCGGCGATCCGAAAGGCGCGGCCCGCTTCATCAGTGGCCACCTTCGCGTCGATCCGGATGTCCCGCTCACGCGAGGTGTCGATCCGGAAACTCTCCGATCGCGCATCCACTCTCGTTACCCGGCCGTAGAGCGATGTCACACGCCTGCCATCGTTCGGCGAAGCCGCCACATCGGTCACGCTGGAGATGACATCGATCGACCGCGCGCGCACATTGCCGCTTGCCGTTGAGTCCACGTCTACCCGGATGCGATCGCCCACTTCGATATTTCGCATCTCATACGTCTGGCCGCGGTAATAAACGGGCGTCTGGGTCGTTCCTGTGACGGTGAACATTCGTCTCGAATCGTTCTCTAATGTCAGCCTCGCTCCATCTGTGCTCACCTGTCTGACAACGCCTTCGATCTGGTTCGCGCCGAGTTGCGATGTTGACGAGGGTCGCGACGAGAGCTGCCGGCCCAGAAGCGTGATCTGCTCGGCGGCGATGCCGCGGTTCGATGTGCCTGAGCCGCGAATCTCCACCCGATCACCGACCCGCAACCGGGTGAAACCGGAAGATCCAGTCAGAGTATCTGAGGACGTGTTGGAATCCGAGAAACCGATGTACTGAGTGTCGAGGGAGTCACCGGTCACGCTAACTGTTCCACTCGCTCCTCCGTCGGGCGCGATCTGGAACCTCGAGCCGGAGCCGATGTCGGTCACCGAGCCGGTCATTCTGCCTCGGGCGCCGTTTCTGATGTCGCTCGATGTACTCCACGTAGGCCAGCTTTGGGCAAAAGCGGACAACGTTGAAAAGACGACGATCAGCACCGAAAGAGCTAACCGTCTGGAAACGTTCGATGAATGTGTCATGTCTGCCGAACCTCCTCGCGTAAATGCAACGATTCAGCGCAATTCGTACGCCAAGCACGTCCCCCGCCCCACTTGCCGCTCCCGCTCCCGTCGCCGAATGGCTTCACACCGTCGAGCGTCGCGGCGACGGAGGGGTGACTAAGTCCCTATCGGCGTGAAGTTTGAAGGCCGTGGTGGGCCCTAAATGTGGTGGCTTTCCAATGGTGGCTTCACGGATCAGATCTCTGCACAGGAACTACGGCGCAACAGCCACTCCACGTTCCACGTACATCTGCTGGAACTGGGACGATCCGATTACTTCACGAATGACCCGGTCTCGTGATGCGCCGTCAACGAGCAGACGCAGGTATCGGCTCACCGCTCTCTCGTCCGGAGCCCGTATAAGCAGCGTAGAAGCAACGCGCTCGACGAACTGACGATCTGTTTCGATCTCCGGGTCACGCCAAAGGTCTTGTGTGAAATCAGTGATCGCGGCGTTGCCCGTTGTGAGCCTTTCCAGTTCTTCAGCGCCGTGGCCCAGACGGCCGATCAGATCGGACAGGGCTGGCTCCTTCCACACGACTTTCGAAGTCAACGGCGGATACCACTTGAACCAGAAGGGCGTCATTCGATGTCGGCGGCCAGCGTTGGTCGTGACTTCAACCTGCATGTCCGTTTCGCCGTCGACACCGCGAACCGGCGCATCGAACGTTTTGGAGAATCCAACGGCCTTCGTTGACTTGAACCAATACAGAATCGATGTGACGTCGGCACGTTCGTGTCCGTCCGCGGGAACGACTGTGCGGCCATTTGCGAATCGCAGCCTGATGTCGCGAATTCCCTCAGGAGCGACCGCCCATCCCGACACCTCGAGCTTCCCGCGGAAAGTTCCCAGCGGTCTCGCGTCCATCGATACGTATGGGTCGCGCCCATACGTCCATGGGTCGGCTTCCGTTAAGAAGGCGTCCAGGTTCATCATCGGAGTACGGCCGGAGGGATCGGGAACTTCGGGCTCCCGCCATCGAATGGCGTCTGGCTCGATGCGCGTCAGCGCGAAGACGTAGTCACTTCGCGCGCCGAGATCAAAGCGTCTGATGAACGTCAAACGTCCCGCTGCAATCATCGCCTGCAACCAGCTTCGAATGACCGGCGCACGAGTACCAAGGTGAGATTGATGAACCACGATGAGCGAACAGCGACTGGCTTCAAGCGAGTCGAGCAACGCGTCGGATAGCGGTGTTCTCTCAGATACTTCCGTTAACGTGCCGTACGACGGGGGCAGATAGCTGGAAACACCGTTGATGAGAGGCTTATGGTGAATCGTTGCGAACCACAAGTACCAATAAACGTACTGTTGCGTCATTGGCATTTCAAAGATGCCACCGCGGAGTGGCAGGTCGCGAATCCAGCTATAGACGCGAGGCGGTTCCAGAGGAGCCAGGTACCATCGCATCGGTGCGACGCGCAATTCAGCAAGCGTCGCCATCGCCAGTAGCGCGCTCAGCGCGAATCTCGTCAGCGGTCTCTTTCCGAAAATGATCCGATTGGCGCCTAAAGCCGCGAACAAAGCAACGCCTACATACGCCACCATCGCCCAACGAATGGGCATGCGAATACCGCGAAAGGCAGCTAGATGCTCGAAGAGGAACGTGTGGAAAATCCCCCGTAAACCACGAGCCCCGAACACGCCAACGCATAACCAGACCAATACTCCCCAAACCAGCACGGGGTGGCGCGAGGAGTGAACAGCCTCTCTTAAACCGCGGAAATGAGGATGAACGTGCAAGGCAGGCACTTCAAACCAGCAACGAAATAGAAGGACCGCTCCAGCAATGAGCAGCGGAGTGGAAGGCCCATGGATGATCGCGACATTGTATGAACCTATACGGATGGGAACTTCACCCACGATGGACACCACTGCTGCGGTAATGCCGGCAACGATGGTGATCACATCCAGAATGCGTAGTGTCAGGCGTGGAATGGGCGCGTCGCTGAACGATTCCGATCTTGTGATCGTCATCGCCTTTGAAACGTGCTCACGTCGCGAGTAGAAAAAGCCCCAGATCGCCAGCAGTGAGGGTAGGAATCCCGGAAATAGTGTCCGCTCGTGACTGAAGGTTTCCGGCCGACTCCATTTACCGTACAGCCTGTTCTGGTAGTTGGGTTCCAGCCAGTCACTCCATTCTGCGCTGTTGGGCAGCGCGTCGCCGAAGTAGCGCTGAATGTCATAGAGGCGCGCCACTTCCTGATAGGGGAGCAGCACGGGCATCATGCAGAGCAGCGCGACCGACAACGCCGCGGCGAATATGCCCCAATAGCGCGGCGAGCGCCCCTGGCCTGTCGGCGCAGCGAGAAAGACAACGACGAATACGCTGGCAACGGCGCCGAAGACGAACCAGTGAAGGCTCGTAAGGCCATTCATGAGAAAAACGAGGGCGTAGGCTACGCCTCGTGTGATGGTGGGACGCCGAACGTATAAGAGGGTAGCGAGAAGAAGAAGCGGTAACCATGCTGACCATAGAAAGTGCAGGTGCGGCAAATGATGGAAGCGAAAGCCCACGAACGCGTAACAGACGCCGCCAATGATGCTCGGGCCGCTCGCACCGGTAACCCACCTACACAGCAGATACATCGAATAGCCGCAGGCCGCGAAAGCTGCGAGTACTCCAATGTTGTGGACCGTTAGTGGCTCAATACCGATGGCGAGCAGTGGGAATGCCAGCAGCGCCAGGCCTAGCATGTTTTCGCTAAGTGCCAGCGTCACGCGGTTGGGCGAGAAAATGTTCGCGTCGAACAACGGTACGCGGCCCAGGAGGGCCTGGTAGTCCCAATCAATCGCCCAGGTCGTAAAAAACGGATCACCCGGATCCGAGATCGCGGTCCGCAGATTAATGGCAAGCGGCCATGTCATCAGAACTGCGGCGACGATGAAAAACGAGCATACGATCGCCTCGCGGGCAATCACGCGGCGATTGACAGACGACAACCATTTCGCCAGCAGAGACTGTTTAAGCGGCTGCGACGGGTGGAAGCCTGCCATTGATCTCAGCATACAGCCTGCGTTGCGGATGCAGGAGAGAAGGCGCAGCCTAGAAAAGGAGTCTCGAGCTCCTCATCAAGGAAGAGCTCGAGACTCACGAGGGTCTCCTTCGAGAGATGGACCTGGATACGCACACATTCACGTTGCGCTCTTCAGAGAGTTGGGATCTCTGTTCAACTTGTTTGCGCAGTTATCAGAGCTACCGAAAAAAGCGCTCCTGCTGCCTCGACGGCGTCGGACGAGGTCAGCCATGCCTAGATGTCGGAAGAATGGGAGGCCGGCCCTTCTCTCAATCGGATGACGACGAAATACTCCTTCAATTGTCGACGGGAACGGGAGCCGGACTCAGGAGATGCAAGCCCACGCCTTTAGTTATCGGGGCAGCTCTTTGTTCGGGTACAACTCCAAGAGACGGACAGCTCCCTCTCGATCGTGTCAGGTTCCAAGTCAACGGCGATCGCGTTAAAATGCATACGGACAAGGAACCCGAAGCGGGGCGCATGAAACCCTCGAGGCGGTTGACCAAAAAGGAGTTGTCGAGCGGGAAAAGCCAACACCGAACACTTTCAAACACAAGGCCACCGACGCCGCAAGCTATCCGCCGTTACGCCTCACACGTCCCTCACGTCCGGCTCGAGACCAGCCTTCCCTTCACGTAACTCTGAAGAACCACGCGATCATCTCCCATGAAGATGAGTCCCGCCAGCAGGTCCTGGAGCGACTCCGCCCCCTCGGTTCGCAGCGATAAAAGCGACGTCGCGCGAAGGTCGAGCAGATTAAAGTCTGCATCTTTTCCTGCCTCGAGGCTCCCGGTCTCATCGCCCATACAGAGTGCTTCCGCGCCTCCCAGTGTTGCGAGGTACCAGAGCTGGAATGGTGTCAGCGACACGCCCTGGACCTGTTGCACCTTGTAAGCGTCTGCCATGGCCGTGAACATCGACGGAGTCGTGCCCGCCCCGATATCGCTTCCCAGGGAGATCTCCACACCATGGTCGAGAATCCGCCGGAGTGGAAAGAGTCCACTGCCCAGGAAAAGATTCGAATTCGGACAGTGCGAAATTTTGGTCCGGGTCGCCGCCAGCAGGGTCAGCTCGCGGTCTTCCAGGTGGACTCCGTGCGCCAGAATGCTCCTCTCCCCCAGCAGCCCTGCTTCCCTGTAAACCTCGGCGTAGGAGTCTGCCTCCGGGAACAACTCCCTGACCCACGCAACCTCCGCCACATTCTCCGATATGTGCGTGTGGACGTACGCGTCGGGAAACTCCCTCTTCAGCTTCCCTGCAAGCTCGAGTAATCGCGGGGTCGATGTCGGGGCAAATCGCGGCGTGATTGCGTAGCGCAGCAGCCCGCGCCCATGCCAGGTGGTGAGCAGTCGCCGGCTCGCCTCATACGACTCCTCGGGATCCTCGAGAAGGTTGTCCGGCGCGTTCCGATCCATCATCGTCTTGCCAATGATCGCGCGAACACCACGACGCTCAGCTTCCTCGAAGAATGCCGATGTAGCGCCCTCGTGCACGGTGGAAAAGATCAGGGCCGTGAGCGTCCCATGACGAAGCAGCTCATCGAACAGAGCCGAAGCAATCTCTCGCGCGTGATTTACATCAGCGAACCGTGCCTCGGTCGGGAATGTGTAGCGGTTCAGCCATTCGAGCAGATGTCCGCCATACGAACCGATCATCTCGAGCTGGGGCGCGTGGAGGTGGGTGTCGACAAATCCTGGAACGATCAGGATATCCCGCCCCCGGTCTACGACCTCCAGATCGGGATTTGATGGACGCTCGTCGAAATGACCGGTGGCCGCAATCAACCCTGAGTCATCGACAAGAACATAACCGTCGGCGACCTCGATGTGATTCTCGGTAGGTCGCTCGAAGGGGTTTGCAGTGGGAGAGAACAGATGTCCACGAAAAAGTTTCACAGTTGGATCCCTCTCCAACTCCACTGTCCATTTCCACTCTGAATGCTCACTGCCATGGCGTCCCGCTGCCTGATGTCGTGACGGTGCGATCGAATGTCGATCCGAATCACACCGCTTCGGCCTCAGCTTCGGCTTCCTCGTCACGTTTGGGTCCCGCCAGCTTCTCGAGAATCGAAGCGCCGTGCCGTTCGGTAGCGAGATGGCTCGGCTGGAAGATGGCCTCTTCCTCGAGCGAGTTGCTCAGCTGCAGAGAGCTCTCGGCGATGGAATCGAGAAACGTCTGTTCCGGAGTGATCGCTTCATCGGGCTGGCTCGTCAGCTCACTCGTTCCCGTCAGCCTGCGCAGCGATCGCGCTTCTGAATCGCGGAACGACTGTTCCCAGACCAGGAGTGTCGGCACGAGCTTGAGATAAAGCTCGCTTGTGGCGCGGACATCCTCCAGGCAGTAGGTTGCAATCGCTTCATAGCGTCCGGCTCGATACATCGATTCGACGGCCCGTCCATCCATACCGTCGCTCTTGGAAGTAGCAATTCCGAACGCCTTGCACGCGAGATCGAGGTTGAACTTGAACTGCCTGCCGTTGACGGTTCCCCAGAACGAGAGCACATCGCGCAGGTCACAGTTGGGATGAAAGCGGTAGCGGTACCCGACGAGATCACGCTTCGGTATGACGCCGTTGATCGCAGAACGGATCATGAGAAAGGGGCCGTCGAACTGACGACCGTTGAACGAGATGAACCGGTCGTCCCGGCCGAGGAGCTCCCAGAATTTCTCGAGAATCAGTTTCTCCGATCCTGAGATGAGAGTTCGAAGACCTTCGCGCCGCGTCACAAGCTCGCTCTGACCCGGAATCTCGTAGAGAGCGCAGGAACGTCCAGTATCGGGGTTGATCACACCGATCGCGACGATTCTGCCGCGAAATGGCGAGAGCCCGCCACTTCGCTTTGCCTCTTCCGCCTCGCCCTCGCTCATACCTTTGATCAGATACTCGCGCACATAGGGATCGAGATCCTCCCAGAGGGCACCTACGGTTTCGATGTCGATGACGAGGCGTTTCATGGTCTCTGTCTCGCTCAGATTGTAGGCGCGATTTCAATCATTCGCGAACGCAACTACTCCGCGTAGATCGAGATCTCCACGACCCGAGTGTCATCCCGAAGCTGAGGAACAATGTGGAACTCCGGCGAAAAAGTGATGGAGACCCTCGTGTAGCGAGGACTTAGCACGATCTACGATTCACGAATCTAACCAATGCAGGAAGCCACGACCCGGCACTTACTGCTTTACGCGGCTTTCGTCTTGAGCTTCTCGAAGAGTTCCTGAACCGCGTCGGCGGACTTGCGAAGCTGCGCCTGCTCGTCCGTGGTGAGCTTGATCTGGATGATCTCTTCCATCCCGCGGCTTCCGAGCTTGACGGGGACGCCAACGTAAAGATTGTTCAATCCATACTCCCCCGTGAGATACGCGGCGCAGGGAAGAATTTTTTTCTTGTCCTTCAGGATCGCCTCGACCATCTCGGCGGTCGCCGATGATGGCGCGTACCAGGCCGATGTCTTGAGTATGTTCACGATCTCTGCTCCGCCATTACGCGTCCGCTCCACGATCGCATCGACTCGTTCCTTGCTCATGAGCTCGGTGATCGGGATCCCGGCAACCGTAGAGTAGCGCGGGAGGGGAACCATCGTGTCGCCGTGTCCACCAAGAACGAACGCGTGGGTATTTTCGACCGACACGTTCAACTCCATGGCAATGAAAGCACGCATGCGAGCTGAATCGAGTACGCCCGCCATTCCGATCACTCGCTCGCGCGGGAAACCGGAAACCCGCCGCGCTACCTCGCACATCGCGTCCAGAGGATTCGACACAACGACAAGGATGCAGTCAGGGGATCGCTTGACGATCTGTTCGGTGACCCCGGCAACAATCTCTTCGTTCTTCCAGAGAAGATCGTCCCGGCTCATCCCGGGCTTGCGAGGAAGACCCGCTGTGATCACGACCAGGTCCGAATTCGCGGTTTCCTCGTAACCATTCGTACCGATGAGTTTCGCGTCGAACTTCTCCACCGGCGCCGACTCGAGCATGTCGAGCGACTTGCCCTGCGGGACGCCTTCGACGATGTCGACGAGAACGACATCCGCCAGTTCCTTTTCAGCAATTCTCTGTGCGAGCGTAGCTCCCACGTTGCCACCGCCAACTACTGTGACTCTTGTTTTCATCTTCTCGATCCTTGTGTCCGGGTGGGATTCTAGCCCGCATTTCTCACAGAACGTCGTCGTGAGGCGGTGGAGAGTGGTCTGGATGCGAGGCGCACGACGGTTTTGCGACGAAGGCATAGTCGACACTCTGTCGAGGAGTGAAACCGTTGTGCAACGAAGCACACAGGCCGCTATCCGCCGCTTCACGGGGACGGTCTGTGAGAAATGCGGGCTTAACGGCGCGGATTCTAACGCAGTTGCCGGATGGCGGTGGGCGGCATCTCGGCGCGAGGCTCTTCGTACAGCGCGGGAACGTAACTCGCAGTGACGCTCAGTCCATGTTTTCTGATTTCGTCCGCACCGCCGAAGAGATCTCGGCCACCACGAAAAAAAGCGTCAAAGAGCAGATTCTCGCGGATTACATTTCGAGGCTCGACGACCCCGACCTGGAGCGCGCAGTGGTCTTTTTCTCTGGAAGTCCGTTTCCACGGAAAGAGGAGAAAGTCACCGGAGTCGGATGGGCCACGATCGCAGACGCAGTGTCGGACGTGCTTGGCGCTCCCTGGAACGAGCTCGGCTCCACTGAGCGACACGGCGACATGGGCGACGCGGTCGCGGAATTGTTCGGGGCGCGCGGAATGGTCTCTTCCAACGTCACGCTGGGAGAAGTTGCGGACAGCTTTGCTCGTCTGGCGCTGATTTCCGGATCGACGAAGAAGCGAGAAATTCTGGCGGCACTTCTTGCCCGGCTTGGCTCCGCCGAAGCTCGGTTCATCGTCAAGATTCTGCTTAGCGAGTTCAGAATCGGGTTACAGGAAGGGCTCGTCGAGAGTGCCATCGCACGGGCGTTCGCCAGACCGCTCCCCGCGGTCCGGCAGGCACATATGTTCTCGGGAGATCTGGGAGCAACAGCACTTCTTGCGCGGGCTGGAACGCTCGAATCCGTCTCGATGACGTTGTTCCATCCCATCGCATTGATGCTTGCGCAACCGGAGGAAGATCCTGCCGCCATCGTCGGCCAGCTCGGCGAGGGCGCACTCGCCGATGACAAGTACGACGGCATCCGTGCTCAGATCCACACTGACGGCGGAGAGGTGCGGATCTACTCACGAACTCTTGATCAGATCACGCATCGATTCCCGGAAGTGGAGGCCGCATCACGAGACATTTCCGGTTCGGCAATCCTGGACGGAGAGATCGTCGCGTACGACGAACGGATTCTTCCGTTTGCAC